>CAVPPP010000036.1:0-73113 GCA_963707005.1 uncultured Actinomycetota bacterium | reverse complement strand
TGGCAACTGGCGCGATCACCCCCGAGCAGCGAGCCGAGGTGCTGAAGGAACGGATCTACGTCACCTTCACCAGCCTGGCCGTGGTGATGGCGTTGAGCTCGCACGCCGACGAGCTGACTCCCGGCTCCGCGGCCGTGACGCTTCTGATCGCGGTCGTCGGCACCCTGCTGGCCGTCTTCGTCGCCGATCTGGTCGCCCACATCGCCGTCCACACAGCGTTGCCGGATCGCGCGGAGCTGGCTCACATGATCTCGGTGTCGACCCGGGCGCTGGCGGTGATCGTGCTCCCGATGATCTTCGTCGGCCTGGCCGGGGTCGGGGTGTGGGAGGTCGCCACCGCACTCCGGGCGAGCACCATCGCGTTGATCGTCTCGCTGGTGGGCATCGGCTATCTGGCCGTTCGACGGGTACGGCTGCCGCTGGGCCAGCGACTGATCGTGCTGTTCGCCGAGTTCGTGCTCGGCATCGCCGTGGTGCTGCTCGAGCTGCTCGCCCACGGTTAGTCAGTCGGTCGCCGCGACCACTCGGGTTCTGCCACGATGTCCGCGTGGCAGAACGCGTGTGGTTCACGAGCACGAGCGGGCCGCGTCTCGCCGGCCTGATCGATCATCCGGAGGGTCGCGTCCGTGGGTGGGGTGTCTTCGCCCACGGTTTCACCCTGGGCAAGGACACCCCAGCCGCGAGTCGGATCTGCAAGCAGCTCGCTCGCGAGGGCATCGGCATGCTGCGTTTCGACAACCTCGGCCTCGGTGACTCCGAGGGTGACTGGGGGAACGGCTCCTTCTCCCACAAGGTCGAGGACACGGCTCAGGCGGTGCGGTTCATGGAGGAAGCCGGTCACGACGTGAGGCTGCTGGTGGGCCACTCGTTCGGTGGGGCCGCGGTCATCGCCGCTGCGCACCTCCTCGACGGGATCAAGGCGGTGGCGAGCGTGGCTGCCCCGTACGAGCCGGCCCACGTCGAGCACAACTACGACGCGCTGCTGGAGCGGATCGTGGAGGAGGGGGAAGCGCCGTTCCTGATCGGCGGCAAGGCGCTGACCCTGCGGCGGCACTTCATCGAGGACGTCCGTCAGGCCGACCTGCACGAGCGCATCCGCACCCTGCGCCGCGCCCTTCTGGTGATGCACTCGCCGACGGACAACACGGTCGGCATCACCAACGCCAGCCAGATCTTCCGCGCCGCCCGTCACCCACGGAGCTTCGTGTCGCTCGAGGGTGCCGATCACCTGCTCACCAAGGGTGACCAGGCCAAGCGAGCGGGCCGGATCATCAGCGCCTGGGCGGATCCGTACCTCAGCTGAGCTGGGTCGAGACCCACCCGGAGCTACGGTCAGCCCCCGGTGACGTGTGAGGCGCCGCTGTCCTGTCGGGTGGCGTCGGCAGCGCCGACGATGCCGGCGTTGTTGATGTGCTGAGCCAGCACGATCGGGGTCCGCGGGTGCAGGTACTGCAGCCACTTCTCCGGGTTCTTGGTGATCCCCCCACCCAGCACGAACAGCTTGGGCCACACCAGACCCTCCAGGTGCTTCAGATAGTGGTTGGCGTGCGCCCCCCACTCCTCCCAGCTGTGGCCGTTGCGCTCGCGGGCCGACGCCGCCGCGTACGTCTCGGCGTCGACCCCGTCGAGCTCGAGGTGACCGAGCTCGGAGTTGGCGACCAGCCGCCCGTCGCTGATCATGGCCACCCCGATCCCGGTGCCGAGCGTGACCAGGAGGACCACGCCGTCGGTGCCCTTCGCGGCCGCCGAAGTGGGACTCCGCCAGTCCGGCTGCGTCGGCGTCGTTGAGATACGTGCTCGGTCCGCGCAGCCGCGGCCCGACCAGGTCGGCCAGCGAGAGACCGATCCAGTCCGGGTGCAGGTTGGCGGCGGTGTGCACGACGCCGTCCAGCACCACGCCCGGGAAGGCGACCCCGGTCGCTCCGTCGAACTCGAAGTGGTCGGCCACGGCCACGATCGCATCGGCCACGTCGGCGGGGCGGGCGGGTTGGGGGGTGTCGAGGCGGAACCGGTCACTGACCAGCTGGCCGGTCTCCAGATCGACCAGCGCCCCCTTGATCCCGGTGCCCCCCACATCGATCCCCAGTGCGACGTTCGCGGTCTCGCTCACCTCGGTCCTCCCTGTCCGGCGTTATCGACCACGTGCCTGACGGCGCTGCGGCCTGACTCAGGGCGAGGCTATTGCACCGCCGGGGGTGCGGCCACCGGTGGTCGCAGGACCAAGACGACGACCACCGCGATCATGATCAGCGCCGTCAGGGTGATCGGGATCGGGACGATCGGGTCGAGCAGGACCAGGATGGCTCCTGCGGGCACGACGATGTTGACGACCCGGTCGGCGTTGCGACGGATGGCCAGCCACCAGACGCCGAGGACGAAGATCGCGATCGGCACGGTGACGGTGAACGAGGCGGCCACCTCGCTCAGCTCGCTGTGGTGGGACAGCACGTCGATCTCGACCTCGATCCCGGCCGAGAAGGCGCCGGCCGCGGCGAACACGAAGTAGTGCACGTAGCCGTACTGCAGGGAGCCGGCGAGTGACGAGACGGCGGTGTGGTGCGGTGGCCAGAAGTAGATCCACCAGAGGGCGGCCGTCACGATCAGGGTGAGGAAGGCGATCGAGAGGAGCGGACCCAGCGCTGCGTCGTCGTGCAGGGCCTCGATGATCGCGTTGGTCGAGGCGAGCAGGCTCTCACCGAGCAGGATGAGGGTGAACAGGCCGTAGCGCTCGGTGATGTGGTGTGGGTGCCACGGTGTCATCCCTCGGCGTTCGGCGATGACCGGCACTGCCAGCTCGGCGGCGGCGAGCAGGACGAACGCCACCGCCACGACGGACGCCGGCAGCACCAGCAGCGACAGCCAGAGGACCTGGACGACAGCGATGCCGAGCGCGTACGCCTGGCACGCTCGCCGACTCGGACCGGCGTGCCGAGAGGCACGCAGCCACTGGGCGACCATCGCGATCCGCATCACGACGTAGCCGAGGATGACCACCGAGAAGTCGCGATCCACGAAGGCGGCCTCGATGCCGGACGCCAGCACCAGGACGCCGGCCATCTGCACGATGGTGAGGACCCGGTAGAGCCAGTCGTCGGTGGCGAAGGAGGTGGCGAACCAGGTGAAGTTCATCCAGGCCCACCAGATGGCGAAGAACACCATCCCGTAGCTGAGCACTCCCTCGACCACGTGCGCCTCGGTGAGGGCATGGTGCAGCTGCACGGCGGCGATGCTCACCGCCACCACGAAGACGAGGTCGAAGAAGAGCTCGAGCGAGGAGGCGGTCCGGCCGGGTTCGTGAGGGTCCCGTGGTCGCATGGGCGTCAGGTGGTAGCGCGCCGGGGCAGCAGCGGGGGAGGACATCACCAGTTCCCTTCGTCGAGCAGACGTGGCCGCGGGACTGCCGGCCGACATGGGTCGAATGATGCAGCACGGCCGCACTCCACGACCTCGATGCTCGGATCGTGTCGGTCCCGTCTCCCGGTCCGATGCCGCAGATCGAGAGGCAGTCGTGATCGTGTGCCGAGGGCTTGTATTAGAACGTGTGTTCGAGTAGAGTTTGTCCATGGACCCCGATCTCCTCTCAGAGCCGGCAGCGACGGCGCTGGAGGCCGCGGTGGACGGTGTCCGCACCGCCCTGGGGCATCTGATCAAGGTCGTCGAGGACGGTGCGCTGACCGATCTGGGCGCGCCGGGTCTGGTCGGTTTCCTGGCCGAGTTCGAGCAGGTCCGCAACACGATGCCGGTGATCGACCGGGCTGCGATCCGTACGGGATCGAGCAGGGCGTGCCGGGGGTCTTGACGGAAAGGTCGATGGCGCGGGTTCTGATGTCGGGACTGCGCTTGTCCGCCGGGGAGGCGTACCGGCGGGTGAGAAGCGCGGAGCACACCGCGGAGCGCCGGTCGATGACCGGTGAGCCCCTGGGTGCGTTCCGGCCGGAGCTGGCGGCCGCGCAGGCGGAGGGGGTCGTGTCGCCGGAGCAGGTCGCTCTGATCGACGGCGCGTTGCGGAAGGTCGATCACTGCGATCCGGCGGCTGTCACAGCGGGAGAGCACCTGTTGGTCGACGCTGCGGGCAAGCTCGGCCCGAAGGAGCTCGCGGTGGTCGCGGCGAGGGTGGTGGACGCGATCGATCCCGACGGGGTCCAGCCCGCGGATGAGCGGGAGCACCAGGAGCGTCGCTTCTTCCACCTGAAGCATCGCGGAGACGGGTCCTGGGCCGGCGACTTCCGGCTCACGCCGGAGCTCGGTCAGAAGCTCCACGCGTTGCTGGGTCCGTTGTCGGCCCCTCAGACCACCCGCTACGCCACCGGCGAGGGCGACGACGCCAAGCGGCAGGTCGAGGCGGATCTGCGGACCCACGGGCAGCGTCGTCACGACGCGCTGGAGGCGATGGTCGATCGGCTGCTCCGTGGCGGCGACCTGCCCGAGTCCGGGGGGATCCCGACGACGTTGTTGATCGTGATGTCCTACGCCGACTACCTGGCCGGGCAGGGGGTCGCGCACTACGCCGACGGCAGTCCGCTCTCGGTGCCGAACGCCTTGCGGCTGGCCGACCAGGCGGATCTGGCATGGTGCGTCAAGGACGCGAAAGGGGCGGTGCTGGATCTGTTCCGGACCCGGCGAATCGCGTCGCCTGCCCAGACGCTCGCGCTGATCGCCCGCGACGGGGGCTGCAGCTTCCCCGGCTGCGACACCGCGCCGCAGTGGTGCGAGCGCCATCACATCCTGCCGTGGCAGGTCGGCGGAGATACGAATCTGGACAACTTGACCCTGCTCTGCCGTTATCACCACCGCCACTTCGAGCAGGGCGGCTGGACCTGCCGACTCAACGGGGACGGTCTGCCCGTCTGGATCCCACCGAAGTGGATCGACCGACAACGACGACCGATCCTGAACCCACGCATCACCGCCAGCAACTGGAACCCGCAGGACCCCCTCGACCTCAGCTGAACCAGGCCGTTGCTGCGCGCCGTCCTGCGCCGGGTCCTCGACCGGATCCTGTGCTGGGTGCCTCTGCATCCGGCCGCCCACGGGTTCGTCCGGGGGCGAAGCGCCCTGACCAACGCACGCCGACACCTCGGTGTCGAGCCGGTGGTCTGCCTGGACCTGCAGACGTTCTTCGCTGCCATCACGGCCGCGCGGGTCAACGGTCTGTTCCGGGGCATGGGCTACTCGGAACCCGTGGCCTGGACCCTCACCGCGTTGTGCAGTCACCAGACGCCGGTCCACGTCCTGCGCGGGATGCCACCGGGCGGTGACAGCACCGCTCGGCACCGCCTGCGCGCCGGGCTGGGAGACCGTCACCTGCCTCAGGGAGCGCCCACGTCGCCCGCGTTGGCCAATCTGGCGGCCTTCAACCTTGATCGCCGGCTGGCCGGTTACGCCGCGGCGGCCGGACTGATCTACAGCCGGTATGCCGACGACCTGACCTTCTCCGGCCCGGAGGTGGCGGCGCCGCGCCTCATCCGGGCGGTCACCGAGATCGCCCGGGACGAGGGCTTCGCGATCAACACCCGCAAGACACGGGCCCAGCAACCGAGCCGACGACGCACCGTCACCGGACTGGTGGTCAGCGGCGACCGGTTGGGGGTCCCCCGGCACTACCACGACCGGCTACGGGCCGTGCTGCATGATGCCGCGGTCAACGGCCCGGCAGCGGCCAACCGGGCAGGCCTGCCGCACTTCCGCGATCATCTCGAGGGCCAGGTGGGCTGGGTCGAGTCGGTCAACGCCGTACGCGGGCGCCGACTCCGCGCTCAGCTCGAGGCGATCAGCTGGCCCGGCTGAGGTCGGGCTGCCTGTCGGTACGATCGCGAGGCCGATGGCCCCACCGCCCGTCGTCGGGTGCGTATGTTGAGGTGCAGCCTGAAGTCGAGAGGGGTGTGGCGGTCCTGAGCGAGGAGAGCTTCGGCTCGCGTCAGCGCGTGACGATGGGCGATGTGGCCCGCCGCGCCGGGGTGTCTCGGGCCCTGGTGTCGATCGTGATGCGCGACGCGCCCGGCGCCAGCGAGGAGAAGCGCCGCCGCGTGCTCGTCGCCGCAGCAGAGCTCGGCTACCGCCCCGACGTCCGAGCCCAGTCGCTGGCCGGACAGCGGTCACGGGTGATCGGGGTGATGTTCGGCGTGACGGTCGGCGCCTTCCACTTCGAGCTGCTGGACGGGCTGTTCGCGGCGGCGGAGAGCCACGGCCACAACCTGATCATCTCGCCCCTGACCAAGAGCCGGGACGAGGGCACCGCGGCCCGCTCGTTGCAGGGTTTCCGGTTCGACGCGCTGATCATGCTCAGCCCCCCGACCGCGCACCCGCAGCTGGCCGGTCGGATCCCCCTGGCCGTGGTGGGCTGGCACGTCGAGCATCCCCAGGTCGACGTCGTGCGGACCGACGACGAGCAGGGCGTCCGATCCGCCGTCGACCACCTGGTCGCCCTGGGACATCGCGACATCGCCCACATCGACGGCGGCGAGACCATGATCGCTGACGCGCGGCGATCCGCCTACCTCGCCGCCATGGAACACCACGGCCTGTCGGCGCTGGCCCGGGTGGAGCCCGGCGGGCAGGGCCAGATCGACGGCCTCGCCGGCGCCCGACGCCTGTGCGCCGCCGAGCGACCGCCGACGGGGCTGGTGGCCTACAACGACGACATCGCCGTCGCCGCGATCAGCGTCTTCGCCCAGCACGGCATCGCGGTGCCGGGGGGAATCTCCGTGGTCGGCTACGACGACAGCAGCATGGCCCAGCTGTTGCCGGTTGCCCTGACCAGCGTCGCCCAGCGCCCCGACGAGCTGGGCCGGCTGGCCGTGGAGCGGATGGTGGCGCGGGCGGAGCAGCGGCGGATCACCGACCGGGAGATCGTGCTGCCCGCCGAGCTGCAGGTCCGGGCCAGCACGGCTCCGCCGCGCTCACCGGCGACGTGATCACCACTTGTCGACAGATTGAACGTATGTATTGACAAAGATGGCGAGCGGGTGTTGATTACTCCCTATCACTTAGTGCGCGCTAGTGATCCACACCACACGTCGTGGCCCGTTCGGAGACCGGTTCCGTCTGCACCCACGCACGCCATTCATGTCGCGAGCGGCTGCTCGGACAACGAAAGGAATCACTGATGATCCCTCGCCGATTTCGTGCGCTCGCCATGGGCTCCGCGGCGGCTCTCGTCCTCGCCGTGTCCGCCTGCAGTGGCGGCGGCGCGGCACCGACCACCACCGACACCTCCGGCGGTGGTGGCGGCGACTCGGGCTACACGATCGCCATGATCACCCACGAGACCCCGGGCGACTCCTTCTGGGACAAGATCCGGGCCGGCGCCCAGCAGGCCGCCAAGGACACCGGATCGAAGCTGCAGTACTCCAACGATCCGGCGGCCGACAAGCAGGCCCAGCTGATCCAGACGGCGGTCGACTCCAAGGTGGACGGCATCGCCACCACCCTGGTCACCCCCGATGCCCTTGCCGGTGCCGTGAAGTCCGCCACCGACGCGGGGATCCCGCTGGTCGGGTTCAACTCCGGTATCGACCAGTACAAGCAGCTCGGAGCGCTGATGTACTTCGGCTCCGACGAGAACCTGGCGGGCGCGACAGCCGGCGAGAAGATCGCCGCTGCCGGCGGCAAGAAGCCGTTGTGCGTGATCCAGGCGGCCGGTTCGGTGGCGCTGGAGGCTCGGTGCGCCGGTGTCAAGAGCAAGGTCCCCGCCACGGAGAACATCCAGGTCAACGGCGCGGACGACTCCGCGGTGGTGGCCAGCCTGCAGGCCAAGCTGCAGCAGGATCCCTCGATCGACTACATCGTCACCCTCGGCGCCCCGATCGCGCTCGACGCGCTCAAGGCGCAGGAGCAGGCCTCCAGCAAGGCCAAGCTGATCACCTTCGACCTGAACGCCGATGCGGCCCAGGCCATCAAGGACGGGAAGATCGAGTTCTCGATCGATCAACAGCCCTACGTGCAGGGCTACCTGGCGGTCACCTCGCTCTACCTCAACATCAAGAACGGCAACGACATCGGTGGCGGCAAGGCCGTGCTGACCGGTCCCTCGTTCGTCGACTCCAGCAACATCGACAAGATCCTTCCGTTCACCAAGAACAACACGCGCTAAGCGTTGCGGTGGGTGCCGGCCCTGTGGGGCCGGCACCCGACAACCCGTCCCTCAGAACACAGGAGTTCTCATGAGCCAGACACTGAAACCGGCGCCTGCCGGTGCGCCGGCGGAGGCGTCGAACCGGGTGAAGCTGGGGTTGTCGAACCGGCTGTTGGCCCGCCCGGAGATCGGTGCCGCGGTGGCGGCGGTGATCATCTTGGTCTTCTTCCTGATCGTGGCGCCGGCGTTCCGGTCGCCGGAGTCGTTCTTCACCGTGCTGTACCAGGCGTCGACGATCGGGATCGTCGCGGTCGGCGTGGGCATGTTGATGATCGGCGGCGAGTTCGACCTGTCCGCGGGCGTCATCGTGACCACCGCCGGCTTGTTCAACGCCCTCTTCTGCTACTACCTCGGCATCAACCTGATCGTGGGGGCGGTCCTGTCCCTGGTGTTCTGCCTGGCGATCGGCTTCTTCAACGGCTACATGGTGATGCGCACCGGCATCCCGTCGTTCCTGATCACGCTGGGATCGTTCTTCGTGCTGCAGGGCGCGAACCTGGGCATCACCAAGATCGTGTCGGGGGCGGTGTCCAGCCCGAACATCAACCAGATGGCGGGCTACGACCTGTTGTCCACGATCTTCGCCGGCTCGTTCAAGATCGGCGGTGTGACGGTGTGGAACACCGTCATCTGGTGGTTCGCGTTCGTCGCGCTGTCCAGCTGGATCCTGACCCGGACCCGGATCGGGAACTGGATCTACGCCGTCGGTGGCAACGCCGCCTCCGCCCGGGCGGTCGGTGTCCCGGTCATCCGGGTCAAGATCGGCCTGTTCATGACGGTGTCGTTCCTCGGCTGGTTCGTCGGCATGCACACCCTCTACCGGTTCAACACGCTGCAGGCCGGCAACGGCGTCGGTAACGAGTTCCTCTACATCATCGCCGCCGTCGTGGGTGGCACGTTGATGACCGGTGGCTACGGCAACGCGATCGGCGTGGCGATCGGCGCCTTCATCTTCGGCATGACCTCCCTGGGCATCGTCTACGCCGGCTGGGACCCCAACTGGTTCCGCGCCTTCCTCGGAGTGATGTTGCTGCTCGCGGTGCTGGTCAACCTGTACGTGAAGAAGCTCTCCACCACGCGGAAGTGGGTCGACTGATGACTGTGTCCGATGGTCGCGCTCCGCGCTCCGCGGTCATGAACTCCGCGGGTTCTCGCTCGTTCGTCACGATTCCGTGCGACGAAGAGCGTGTCGCCCAGAATCGCTCCTGCACTCCCGAGAGGCTCCGTCCATGACCGACACGATCGCCGAGCACGCCGACGAGACCCTGCACAAGGGCGAGTCGCTGATCCAGATGATCGACGTCGGCAAGACGTACGGGGCGATCCGGGCGCTGAAGGGCATCAACCTGACCGTGAACGCCGGCGAGGTGTCGTGCGTGCTCGGTGACAACGGCGCCGGCAAGTCGACCCTGATCAAGATCATGGCCGGGCTCCATCCCCACAACGAGGGCACCCTGCTGGTCGACGGGCAGGAGCAGTCCTTCACCTCGCCCCGTGAGGCCCTGTCCCACGGCATCGCGACGGTCTACCAGGACCTGGCCGTGGTGTCGCTGATGGAGGTGTGGCGCAACTTCTTCCTCGGCTCCGAGATGGTCGGCTCCAAGTTCCCGCTGGCCGGCATGAAGATCCGCGACATGAAGCGGATCGCCGACGAGGAGCTGCGCAAGATGGGCATCGTGGTCAAGGACATCGACCAGCCCATCGGCACCCTGTCCGGTGGTCAACGGCAGTGCGTGGCCATCGCCCGGGCCGTCTACTTCGGAGCCCGGGTGCTGATCCTGGACGAGCCGACCGCCGCGCTCGGCGTGAAGCAGTCCGGGGTGGTGCTGAAGTACACCGCCGCCGCCCGCGACGCCGGACTGGGGGTCGTGTTCATCACCCACAACCCGCACCACGCCTACCTGGTCGGCAACCACTTCATCATCCTGAAGCTCGGCCAGGCCGTGCTGGACAACAAGCGGTCCGAGGTCACCCTCGACGAGCTCACCCGCCAGATGGCCGGCGGTGACGAGCTCACCGAGCTCAGCCACGAGCTCCAACGCTGAGCGAGTGAGCGCGCTCCCCGCGATGTCGGGCCCGCACGCCACCGGCGCAGCCTCGGTGGCGATGCGGGCCGGTCCGGGGGACCGCCGGTCGCCGAGTCGGCATGCTCCGCCCACACCACCCCTTCCCCTCCAGACCACAGAGAGGTCCAACGTGTCGCCCTTCCGCAGCACCACCACCCAGGAGAACAGGGCATGAGTGACCTTCGTGTCGCCGTCCTCGGTCTCGGGATGATGGGCGCCTTCCACGTCGACCTGCTCACCACGTCGATCAAGGGGGCCACCGTCAGCGTGGTCAACGACTTCGTGACGGCCAAGGCCGAGGGCGTGGCCGCGAGCATCGGTGCGCGGGTGGTGGCGGACCCGATCGAGGCGATCAACGATCCCGAGGTCGATGCCGTCCTGCTGGCGACCCCGGGCAGCACCCACTTCGAGCAGGTGTCTGCCTGCCTGGACGCCGGCAAGCCGGTGTTGTGTGAGAAGCCGCTCACGACCGACATCGCGACGTCGTACGAGCTGGTGCAGAAGGAGGCGGCGCTGGGGCGGCCGCTGGTGCAGGTGGGCTTCATGCGCCGGTACGACACCGAGTACGTCGCACTCAAGGAGCTGATCGTCTCCGGTGGTCTCGGCCGCGTGCTGCAGCTGCACTGCACCCATCGCAACCCGTCCGTGCCCGACCACTTCAACTCCGAGTTCATGATCAGGGACTCGGTCGTGCACGAGGTCGACGTGACCCGGTTCCTGCTGGACAGCGAGATCACCAGCGTGCAGGTGCTCGCCGGCGCGGCCACCGAGGCCGCCCCGGAGGGGACGTACGACCCGATGCTGGTGGTCTTCGAGACCGCTGCTGGCGCGTTGGTCACCGACGAGATCTACGTCCGGAGCGCAGTGGCGTACGAGGTGCGGACCGAGGCCGTCGGCGAGCGGGGGAGCGCGCTGATCGGACTCGACCAGAACCTGACGATGAAGTCGACCGACGGGCGCTGGGGCGGTCGGATCACCCCGGGTTTCGTCGAGCGGTTCGGACCGGCGTACCGGGTCGAGCTGCAGCGCTGGGCGGACGCTGCGAGCCGCGGCACCATCGACGGGCCGGGGGTCTGGGACGGCTACGCCGCGGTCGCGGTGTGCGAGGCGGGGGTGGAAGCCGTCCGGTCGGGACTGAAGGTCCCGGTGCGTCTCGGTGAACGACCGGCGGCTGCGGCCGTCGATGCCTCGGCCGAGTCGGCGGCGCCGCGATGAAGCTGGCTCTGGATCCTCAGATGTACTACGCCACCAGCACCGTCCACCAGCTGCCCGACCACGTCGCCCGGTTGGGTTATGAGTGGATGGAGCTGTCGCCCAAGGCTGATCTGGTGCCGTTCTTCAAGTACCCGCGGATCGACGACGCCGGTGTCCGGAAGCTGAAGAAGGTCGCCGCCGACGCCGGCGTCGGCATCGCCTCCCTGCTCCCGGTGCTGCGCTGGTCCGGACCGGATGAGGACCAGCGACAGGCAGCGGTGCGCGCCTGGAAGCGGGCCATCCAGATCGCCGTCGATCTCGGCGTCACCGTGATGAACTCCGAGTTCAACGGCCGACCCGAAGCCGCGGAGACGGCCGAGGCGATGTTCCTGCGCTCCATGGACGAGCTGCTGCCGATCTTCGAGCGGGAGGGCGTCGAGCTGATCTTGGAGCCGCACCCCGACGACTTCATCGAGGACGGCATCGAGGCGCTGGAGATGGTCCGTGGTCTCAACCGGGACTGGATCGGGTTCCTCTACTGCACCCCGCACGCGTTCCACCAAGGCCACAGCGCCACCGAGATCATCACCGCGGGGGCGGAGAAGGTCCGCTACGTGCACCTGGCCGATGCCTGGAACCATCTCACCTCCCACGGGTTGCGGTACATCTCCAACCCGCCGGGCAACACCGCCCGGGTGCACCAGCACATGGAGATGGGGCGTGGCGAGGTGGACTACGACGAGGTGTTCGCCGCGCTGGCCTCCGTCGGCTTCGACGGCGTGATCTCCAGCTGCGTGTTCGGTTGGGAAGAGGACGCCGACGGCGTCAACACCCGCCAGCGCGAACGGGCGCAGTCGCTGATCGCGGCCCACTTCACGGCGTGAACCCTCGCCGACTCGTCGTGTCGTAGGCTGACGCGCGTCCGGCGCCGCGGGGTGACCGGGCACGGTCGTTGGGCGACAGCCGGTCAGGGGTGCTCACGTGGGTGCGGTGATCGGCGACATCCTGCCCCTGGCCCTCGGCATCATGATCAGCCCGATCCCCATCATCGCTGCCATCCTGATGCTCTTGTCGCCGAAGGCCAAGGGCACGAGCGTCGGGTTCCTGGTGGGTTGGGTCGTCGGCATCGTCGTCGCGCTCACCGTCTTCATCCTGCTGGCCTCGGTCATCCCCCAGGCCGCCGCGGATCAGGCGCAACCGGTGGCCGGGGTGATCAAGATCGTGCTGGGTCTGCTGATGCTGCTGCTCGCGGTCAAGCAGTGGCGCAGCCGGCCGAGGGCGGGCGAGGAGCCGGCGCTGCCGACCTGGATGTCGGCCGTCGACCAGCTCACCGCGGCCAAGGGCCTCGGGCTCGGCTTCCTGCTGTCGGCGGTCAACCCGAAGAACCTGCTGATGGCGGCAGGTGCCGGCGTCGTGATCGGATCGGCCCAGCTGGCCCGCGCCGACGTCGTGGTCGTCGTGGTCGTGTTCACCGTGATCGCGGCCGCCTCGGTCGCCGTGCCGGTGATCGGCTACCTGATCGCGTCCGGGTCCCTGGGCCCGACGCTCGAGGCTCTACGCGGCTGGTTGACCCACAACAACGCGACAGTGATGTCGGTCCTGCTGCTGGTGATCGGCGTCACCCTGCTCGGCAAGGGCATCGGCAGCTTCTGAACCGCCGCGCCTCAGGACGAGGACGCCCGGCGCAAGATGGAGCGCGCCCGCTCGATGACGGGTCGGTCGACCATCTCGGAGCCCACCCGGACGACCGAGTCGCCGGCGCCCGTGATCCGCTGAGCCCAGGCGACGTCGTCGGCGGTCGGGGCGAACCCGGCCCGTACGGCGGCGAGCTGGGCCGGGTGGACGCACAGCCGGCCGCCGAAACCGAGCGCTCGGGCGGCGCGGCTCGAGGCCTCGATCGACGTCGTGTCGGACAGACTCGTCGACGGCGACTCCCACGGCGCCGGCAGGCCGGCCGCCCTCGAGGCGATGACCACCTCGACCCGGGCGACCTGCCCGGTCAGGGCGTCCACCTCGGCGCCCACGTCGAGGCCGAAGTCGAGGGCACCGAACGCCAGCCGGCTGAGCCCGGGCAGGGTCGCCAGGGCACGCGCGTCGGCCACCCCGAGCGCTGACTCGATCAGCGCGACGACCGCGAGTCGCTCGGATCGCGGGCCGGCACCGCCGACCGTCGCCACGGCCTCGATCACCGCGGCGAGGGCGTCCACCTGCGCGGCCTTGGGCACCACCACGCCGATCAGGCCGTGACCGGGCTCGCCGGCCAGGTCCACCAGCATGGACAGGTCCGCGACTCCCAGCGCTGACTCCGGGTCGTTGATCCGCACCAGGGTCCGCAGCTTGGACCCGGCCCGCCGGTCGGGTCCGGGACGGAGCGCGGTCGCCACGGCGTCGCGGGCCACCCCCTTGTCCGGCGGGGCGACGGCGTCCTCGAGATCGATGATCACGACGTCGGCGCCACTGGCCATCGCCTTGCCGTAGCGGTCCGGGCGATCCCCCGGCACGAACAGCGCCGTGACCGCCTCCGCGACCTCGACACTCATCCGTCACCGCCGATCGGGCCACCGTCGACCGGGTCAGAGGCGAGGGGGTCACCGTCGACGAGGTCAGGGACGACGGGGGGAGGCTGGACTCGTCCGGGCGGATGAGCGTGATGGCGGGCTGGTGGCCTCGCCGGTAGACCAGCAGGGTCCGGCGGTAGCTGATCACGACCACCCCGTCCTGGTTGAACCCCTCGGTGGCCACGGTGACCACCCCGACCGCGGGCCGCGACGCGGACTCTCGCGTGCTGAGCACCTTGGACCGGGAGTAGATCGTGTCGCCCTCGAACACCGGGTGGGGGGTGCGGACCTCGTCCCAGCCCAGGTTGGCGAACACGTTGGTCGAGAGGTCGACGGTCGACTGACCGGTCACCAGGGCGAGGGTGAAGGTCGAGTTGACCAGCGGTCGGCCGAACTCGGTCCGCGCCGCGAAGTGCTTGTCCAGGTGGATCCGAGCCACGTTCTGGGTCATCAACGTGAACGTCTGGTTGTCCGCCTCGGTGACGGTCTTCCCGAACGGGTGGTAGATCACCTCGCCCGGACGGAAGTCCTCGAACAGTCGCCCGGAGCCCGGATCGGCGCGGCCCTCGGGGTTCTCGGTCACGGCGGTCTGCCTCCCAGCGGCTCAGGTGCGGGCTGTCTGCCCCCAATATGCCCGCTCGGATTCATGAGCCGCACCCGACCCGACGACTCGGCGAGTCCAACCCCGACCCAGCCTGGCCGTCAGCGGTCGCTCAGCCGCTCGGTGTAGTCGCGCAGCAGGAGCCGGGTCCTGGCTCGCGGACCCAGCACGACTCCGTAGCCGAGGTCCGCGAGCACCTGGCGGACCAGGTCCGCGGGCAGCGAGCCGTGTCGCTCGAGCACCAGGTGGGGGCGCGGATCGCCGGGCACGCGCAGCACCCGGTGCAGACCGAGGACGCTGGTCGGCGTCGGCAGGTGTCGTGGATGCCAGCCGGACCCGGCGACGCTGATGCTCCCGGCGTCGGTTGTCCGCGTCCTGTCCGGTGTCGGGCGTCTCGGATTCTGCTGGCCCGCGTGGTTCGTGGGCTCCCCACGTCAGCGAGCCGAGGGTTCCTCGGTGGCGTCGGTCCGGGCGTAGCGGCTCCGGAGGTTGTTGCACTCCTCGCAGACGTCGTCGGGGATGACGCCGGCCCGCATCAGGACCCCGAACAGCCAGCAACCGGCGCAGAGCCCGAGGATCGACTCGAGGGAGGCGAAGACGAGCAGGACGGCGACCAGAGCGAGGGCGAGTCGGTCGGCACCGAAGGCGTACGCCGCCACCGTGGCCACGGTCGTGAGCGTGAGACCGATCGCCTGGGCGAACCGCTTGGGCGGTCCGGGCACCGGCACCGCCGGCCCCAGTCGCGGCGCGATCACCTGGGTGGCGACGCGCCCGATCAGGCTGAACCGCGGCCCGCTCAGGACCCGGGCCGCGAAACCCACGGCGAGCAGTGGGATCAGCCACAGCCACCCGGTGACGAGGGCGGTCAGCGCGAGGATCGCCACCCCCGCAGCAACGACCCGGGCCGCGTTGTCGTTCACCGGGTGCGGGAACGCGAAGAGCGAGGGACGGGGACGCAGGAGTGGTGGCGTCGTGCCGGTGGTGAGCGTTGGGTTCATCAAATCCCCTGAAGCCTAGTAGACCGCTAGATAATAGGCGCTGGGCTGGATCCGAGACAATCGGCAGGTGACCAGACGACCCACCCGCCCGGCCGTGGTCCGGCCCGGCGTTCGACCATGTCCGTGCGGTCTCACGGCTTCGTACGCCGACTGCTGCGGCGGCTTCCACGGCGGTCGCGCGGTCGCCACGACCGCCGAGCAGGTCATGCGTGCCCGCTACAGCGCCTTCGTGGTGCGTGATGCGGCGTATCTGCTGACCACCTGGGCGCCGGCGCGTCGACCACCCGAGGTGCTGTTCGACGACGACCTTTCGCTGGACCGGTCTGGAGATCCTCGGTCGCACCGGAGGCAGTGCCTTCCACACCGTGGGCACTGTCGAGTTCTGCGCGCAGTTCGTTCGCGACGGACGGGCCGGGGAGCAACGGGAGAACAGTGCGTTCGTCCGGGTCGACGGAGCCTGGGTCTACGACCGGTCGGTGGCGCACCGCTGAGCGGTCACCTGCTGTCGCGCTTGGCCTGGCGGCGGGCGCCCTTGGCCCGGGTGGAGGCGTCGCGCTTCTTCCCGCCGGTCGTCTTGGTCGTGGTGGCTCGACGGACCGCTCTCCGATCCGGTCCGGCCGCGGTCCCGTCGGCTGACGGGCCAGACGTCGTGCGTCGAGCCGCGGCCAACCGCTCGGCCTTGAGCTCGGCGGCGGACTGCTGGGCCACGACGTCGACCCGTCGGCTGACCCGGGCGAGCGCCAGCTCGAAGATCTCGGCCCGGTCGCGGTTGCGCTGGTTCGCCGGGAACGCCTTGCCGCGACCGCCCTGGGGCTCGACCCGGGCACTCGCCTGCCGGCGGTAGAGCTTGACGTACTTGGTGCGGGCCCGGCGGATCCGCGTGTGCAGCTCCAGCAGCGCATCCTCGTCGAGGTCGGCCATGGCCTTCTTCTCGGTCTCGGCGACGAGGTTGCGTTCCAGCTCGGTCAGCGAGTTCAGCACTCGTTTCTTCATCTGTCTCTCCTCGCGGCGGCGGTGGGCTCGACCATGATCATGGCAGCACGAGCGCGGGAGAGCGAGCGGTGTGCGGGCCGGGCGGTCGGGGGCCCGAGCGCGGCCGCGCGAGGGTCGGCTCGCCGGGCAGCCGCGCGTGACGTCCGAGCGGCGTCATGGACGCGCAACGGATGGTTGCGTGTGTCGGACGCGGCCGCTACCGTAGTGCGCAACCAAACGTTGCGAAAGGATCGACATGGAGTACGGCACCATCGAGCGTGAGATCCAGGTCCAGGCCTCTCCCGAGGTCGCGTTCGCCGTCGTGAGCCGACCGGAGCACCTCAAGGAGTGGTGGCCCGACGACGCGGTGGGGGAGGCTGTCGTCGGAGCTCCGGGGGAGCTGATCTGGCGCGATCGGGAGACCGGCCGGACGGAGTCGGTCGCCTACACGGTGGTCGAGGTCGAGGAGCCGCGGCGCTTCTCCTTCCGGTGGTGCTACAGCGACGGAGACGTCCGTCAGGGCGAGTCGCTGCTGGTCACTTTCGAGCTGACACCGGTCGGGGACGGGACCCTGATCCGGCTGACCGAGTCCGGCTTCCGTGAGCTGGGGTGGGAGGCCGCGGTGCTCGAGGAGCACTACCGCGAGCACATCGAGGGCTGGGATCACTTCGTTCCGCGTCTGGGCGTCTACGTCGACCGACTGGTGTCCGCACGATGACCGCGGCGATCGAGGTCGCCGTCGACGACGACCTCTGGTCGGCGATCGGCGATCCCACCCGACGGCGGATGCTCGACCAGCTGCTGGCCGTCGGAGGCGGCACGGCCACGTCGCTGAGCGACCACCTGCCGGTCACCCGACAGGCGGTCGCCAAGCACCTGGGGGTTCTCGACCGGGTCGGGCTCGTGCACGGGTCCCCGTCGGGCCGGCGAACGCCGGTATCACGTCGACGAGGCGCAGCTCGCGCGGGCCGTCGCCCAGCTGTCCTCGGTCGGCGCCACCTGGGACGCCCGGCTGCGCCGGATCCAGCGGATCGCGGAGGCCATCCAGAGGCGCCAGGACGAGCACGACCGAACAGCAGTCACGGATCAGCCAGAGCCCAACGACACAAGGAGAATCTGATGGTGGACATCCTGCACCGGGTCGGCGCCGTGGCGCCGCTCGAGACCGTGTACGCGGCGGTGGCGACACCGGAAGGGATCGCCGGCTGGTGGACGAGAGAGACCACGGGGACGAGCGAGGTCGGGGAGACTGTCGTCACCCGCTTCGGCGATCTCGGGGGCTTCGACCTGGAGGTGCTGGAGCTCGATCCCGAGGGCCGGGTGCGGTGGTCGGTGACCGACGGACCGCCCGAGTGGGTCGGTACCCAGATCTCCTGGGCGCTGCGGCAGGACGGTGAGTACACGATCGTCAACTTCGCCCACGAGGGATGGCGGGAGCCGGTCGAGTTCCTCCACCACTGCAGCACCAAGTGGGCGACGTTCCTGCTGAGCCTCAAGGCGTACGCCGAGAGCGGGCGCGGTGCGCCGGCGCCCGACGACGTCCAGATCAGCGACTGGCACTGACGCCCGGCCTTCGACCACGCACGCCCGATCCGTCCTCGCGTGGTGCTTGCAGACTTGCTTGAAGAAAGTTAGGCTGCCGCCAGTTCCGTGATGGGGAGTCGACGTGGCACGTGTGCACTACGCCTGGGTGGTGGCCGGAGCCGCCTTCGCGACCCTGGTGGCGGCCGCCGCGTTCCGGGCGGCCCCGGGGCCGCTGATGGTGCCGCTGCACGAGGACCTCGGCTGGTCGATCGTCACGATGTCGGCAGCGGTCAGCGTGAACCTCGTCCTCTACGGTCTGACGGCCCCGTTCGCCGCAGCTCTGATGGAGCGGTTCGGTCTGCGTCGGGTCACCGTCGTCGGCCTGCTGATGATCGCCGCCGGGGCCGGGCCTGTCGGTGTTCGCCCAGGCGGCGTGGCAGCTGGTGCTCACCTGGGGTGTCCTGATCGGTCTCGGCACGGGGTCGATGGCGCTGGTGTTCGCCGCCACCGTGGCCAACGCGTGGTTCGTCCGGCGGCGCGGGCTGGTGATGGGGATCCTCACCGCGGGTGGGGCCGCGGGGCAGCTGGTGTTCCTGCCGCTGGTGGCGTTCCTGGCCGAGGCCACCTCCTGGAAGGCGGCCTCCCTGGTGATCGCGGCCGCGGCCCTGGCGGTGATCCCGGTGGCCGCGCTGCTGCTCCGTGACCGGCCGTTCGACGTCGGTCTGCCTCCGTACGGTGCGACGGAGTTGGTGCCCCCCGCGACGTCGGCCGGGCGCAGCGTCGCCGGACTCGCCCTCGGTGCGCTGCGCGAGGCGGCCGGCACGCGTGCGTTCTGGGCCCTGGCCGGTGCCTTTGCGATCTGCGGCGCCACCACGAACGGGCTGATCGGCATCCACTTCATCCCTTCAGCCCATGATCACGGGATGGCGACCACCACGGCCGCCGGTCTGCTGATGGTGGTCGGGATCTTCGACATCGTCGGCACCGTCGCCTCGGGCTGGTTGACCGATCGGATCGATCCGCGCACGCTGCTGCTGGTCTACTACACCTTCCGTGGTGTGGGTCTGGTGCTGCTGCCGTGGCTGCTGGCCGACTCCGTGCACCCGAGCATGATCATCTTCATCATCGTGTACGGACTGGACTGGGTGGCCACGGTGCCGCCCACGGTGGCCCTGTGCCGACGCATCTTCGGCGCCCGCGGCACCATCGTGTTCGGCTGGGTCTTCGCGTCCCACCAGCTCGGCGCCGCGGCGGCAGCTCTCGCCGCCGGCATCGTCCGCGACGCGTTCGGCACCTACACCTACGCCTGGTTCGGCGGGGCGGCCCTGTGCGCCGTCGCCGCGCTGCTGTCGGTCAGCTTGCGGCGTCAACCGCCCGACCGGCCGGTCGTCACCGACCGTGACCGCAGCACCGTGGCCGAGTCGGCCGCCGATCTCACCCCTTGACGTCTCGAAGCCGACGTCTCGCACTCGACTTCTCGAACACCTGCTGGAGGACGACGATGCCACTGCGTTCGGACTGGACGACCGAGGTACTGCCCGATCGCCAGATCGCTGCAGGTGCTGGGGGACCCGTGGACGGTGCTGGTGCTGCGTCAGGCCTTCTCCGGGGTGCGGCGGTTCGACCGGTTCCGCACCGAGCTGGGGATCGCGGACAACGTGCTCAGCGCTCGCCTGTCCGGCCTGGTCGACGCCGGTCTGCTGCGCCGGGTGCCCTACCTCGACGATCGGCGCACCCGCCACGAGTACGTGCTCACCGACGCCGGCGCGGACACGCTGCCGGTGATCACCGCACTGGCCCAGTGGGGCGAACGCCACCGGCCGCATCCCGACCCCGGGGTGCGGATGGACATCGTCCACCGCAGCTGTGATCACGAGTCGTTGACCGCCGACCTGTGCAGTCACTGTGGCGAGCCGCTGACGGCGGAGACCACCTCCTGGCGGAAGACGTGGCGTACGCCGTCGGAGGTGGAGCTGATCGGTGCGCAGACCTGACCGGACACCGTACGCCGATCCTGTCGTCGTGGCGCAGCGGCGGTGGCTTCAGGCCAGGAAGGACGCGACCACGTCGTTGAAGGCGCCGGGGTTCTCCAGGAAGACGAAGTGCGAGCTGGCCACGCTGGTGGGAAAGATGTGCAGTGCGGCACCGGGGATCCGTTCGGCGATGTAGGCCTGGGAGGCCGGGCTGACGTGGCTGCCGTCGCACCCGAGCACCAGGGTGGGGACCTTGATCCGGGGGAGCACGTCGCGCCAGTCCTGCGCACAGTGATCGAACAGCAGCGGGACACCCGCGTACGGCGGGGTGGCCTCGGTCTCCTCGTCGACGAAGGCCAGCAGGTCCGGGTCGGTGTCCCCGGAGAACATGCTGTGCACGAAGCCTTTCCGGACCTCGGCCGACTCCGGACCCCAGAGCCCGGCACCCAGGTCGAGGAGGCCGGCGACGTCGAAGATCGCGCCGGACTCGACCTGCTCGATGGGGTCCATCCACGGCACGGCGGCCACCGCGGCCGGTTGGTCGACGGCGACGAAGCGTCGGATCCGGCCGGTCCCGTGCTGGTCGATGAAGCTCCACCAGACGGAGACGCCCATCGACCAGCCGAGCGCGTCGACCTGGGTGAGCCCCAGGTGATCGAGGAGCTCGGCCACGTCCTGGGCGAACCGGGCGATGCGATAGCCGTGGTGGGGTTTCTCGGAGACGCCGTGACCCCGGAAGTCGACGGTGATCACCCGGGCGGGCAGGCCCTCGAGCTGGTGCCGGAACATCGCCTGGGTCTGGCCCCAACCGTGCAGCATGACCAGCGGGAACCCGTCGCCGCCACTGTCGCGGTAGTGCAGCGTCACGCCGTCTCCGGTGGTGAACTCGCCCATGCCGACCTCCTGGTCCACGTCGTCGTGTGGGTTCCATGATCAACGTGGCCGGGCGGGTGGATCGTCGGCATCGCGTCGCGACTTCGACGGACCCCTTCCACGGTCTGTAGGAAGACGCCGGAGCGACCCTCAGTGCTGGGTTCGTCGGAGCTCGGCCAGGCGCAGGGCGAGCTGCAGCCGGAACCGGTTCCGGCCGTCGTCGAGATCGACGCCGGTCAGGAGCGAGATCTGGTTCAGCCGGTAGTACAGGGAGGTCCGGTGCAGGTGCAGCGAGTCGGCGGTCCGGGGGATGGAGCCGGCGTGATCGAGGAAGGTCAGCAGCGTCTGCCGCAGGCGCCCGCTGGGATCCCCCTCGGTCAGCCGCTCGATCGGCTCGTCGACGGGTGAGTCCGCGAGGGCTTCCGGAGGCAGCTGGGCCAGCACGGCGTACTCGCCCAGCTCGCTCCACACGCCGACACCGTCGAGCTCCCGGACCTGGCGGACGGTGCGCAGGGCGGTTCGGGCCTGGTGCGCGGAGCGGTGGGCGTCGGCCAGACCCGGCTGGGGGTTGCCCACACCGATCTGGATGAGCGGTTTGCCCGGGAGCCGCCGGCTCACCGCCGCCGTGAGGCCGGCGGCCCAGCGGTGCAGGCTGCTGCCGGTGGGTGCTGTGAGGTGGCCGCTGACGACGCAGGTCAGCTCGTCGACGGTGGCGACCAGACTGGTCCCGGCCACTGCTGTCACCCCGGCCACGGCCTCGCACAGAACGGGGGCGGCGGGTCGTGGTGGGACTGACTCCGTGCCGGCGAGCACCGACACGACGACGTGGTCAGCGCGGAGCTGACCCTCGTCGTGGAGGGTGTCGCGGGCGGCGGAGCGGCTCTCAGGACTCTCTCCCAGCAGGTCGCCGACCAGGGAGGCCAGCCGGAGCCGGGTGGCGTCCGCAGCCACGTGGTCGGCGTACATCAGCGCGCTCATCCGGCCGGCGGCCCGGGTGATCATCTCGATCTCCGTCGGCCGCAGTGAGCGGTCGGCGTCGATCACCATCAGCAGACCGAGCAGCACCCCCTGCTCCCGCAGCGGCACGCACAGGCGTGCCTTCAGCTCGAGCTCCGCCGAGGCGGCGAGCTGGCCGGGCCCGGTCCAGCGTCCCGGGTGCTGCGCGAGCACGAAGCGGGCCACGTCCGGGTCCACGGCCCGTTGCAGCACGGCCCGTACCCGGACGGGATCCTCGTCGCCGAAGTGTCGGCTGGAGCAGATCATCAGGACCTGCGGATCGTCGACCACCACCGAGCGGGTGAGGGTCTCGGCGAGCTCGTCGACCATCGACTGGAGCGCCCCCAGCACCGCCAGCTGACGCATCCCGCCCCCTCGATGATCGATCGTCCCTGTGCTCGATCGTGGTCATCTTCCTACAGAACGAGGAAGCAGGACCAGGAAGCCCCACGACCGGAGGTGGGCACCAGGGGCGTCGGAGCAGGACGATGGTGCCGTGGCCGGTCGACTGGAGGAGAGGGTTGCGCTGGTCTTCGGCGCCGGCTCGTCGGGCGAGGCGATGAGCAACGGACGGGCGGCCGCGATCGTGTTCGCGCGTGAGGGTGCCCGGGTGGCCGCCGTCGACCGCGATCCCGACCAGGCGGAGCGCACCGCAGCCATGATCATCGCCGAGGGCGGCCGGGCGATCGCCCTCACCGCCGACGTCACCAGCGAGGTCGAGGTGGTGGCTGCGCTCGGTCGGTGCAACGAGCAGCTGGGCGCGCCGTCGGTGCTGCACAACAACGTGGGGGTCAGCCTCAGCGGGGACATCACCGAGCTCGACGTGGCGGACTGGGACCGATCCTTCGCGATCAACCTCGGAGGGGTCTTCCTCGCCTGCAAGCACACCATCCCGATCATGGTCGCCGCCGGTCACGGTGCGGTCGTCAACGTGTCGTCGATCGCCGGCATCCGCTCGACCGGGTATCCCTATCCTGCCTACATGGCAGCGAAATCGGCCGTCAACCAGCTGACGGTGGCGCTCGCCCTGCGCTACGCCGCAGATGGTGTGCGGGTGAACGCCGTGCTGCCGGGACTGATCGACACACCGCTCGCTGCCCACCTGGCTCCCGGCGAAGCGGGCGCCCGCGACGAGGCCAGTCCCACCGGACGGTCGGGCACGCCGTGGGACGTCGCGCACGCTGCGGCTTTCCTGGCCTCCGACGAAGCGGCGTACGTCAACGCCGTCTGCCTGCCGGTCGACGGGGGACTGTCGGCGCGCTGCGGTTGACCCTATGATCACGAGCAGGTGGGTCCAGCTGCTCGGGACGTTCGAAGGACTGGCGATCATGACCGAGATCGTGCGTTGCGTCATCTCTCCCGGACTGGGCATCGCCCGGCTGGGGAACTCCCCGGACGCCTACGTCATCGGACCCGAGGCACCTGGCGTGTCACCGGATCCGGCGGGCGGTTTCAAGGACCCGGCCGGACGCATCAAGCGGCAGGGGGCCCGGTTCCGGGTGTACGGCCTGGACAGCGCCGGTCACGTGGTCGGTGAGGTCACCGCCGACGTGGGGCAGGTGGCCTGGCGGGTCCACCTGGCCAATCGGAAGTCGGGCTGGTACCAGTTCCTCAACGCCATGGATCTCGGTGCGAAGTACGCGAAGACCCCGGGACGCCGCAACGCCGCCGTCACCGGCACGGCGCGCAAGGGAGCTGGTGATCGATCCCGGTCCGCGGGCGATCACCGGTCGCAGCACGCAGGGTGCTGCGTACCGCTTCGACAGCGGCACGTTCATGGGAACCAAGGTCCCGCTGGGTGAGCTGCGGACCGACGACCAGGGCCGGCTGATCGTGCTCGGCGGGTTCGGCAGCTCCGCTTCCTACCTGAAGAAGCCGGCCACCACCTTCGCCAACAACGACGGCTGGCACGACGACACCTCCGACGGCGTGGTCCGCGCCACGGTGACCATCGGCGGGAAGAAGCTGGAGGCCGAGCCGGCGGCCGTCGCCGTCACCCCGCCGAACTTCGGGCCGGGTCTGTACGGCGTGGTGACCATGTACGACGTCGTCTACGACCTGTTCTGCCGCGACCCGAAGTTCGCCCTGGACCCGCCGGCGCGACCCTCGTTCTGGCGCCACATCCACCCGATGCTGTCCCGACTCGTCGACACCGGCTGGGTCAACAGCGGCGTCGACGTGCTCTTCGGGCCGGGCAGCCCGAGTCACCTGACCACGCCCGGTCTGCTGGCCCAGCTGGCCGATCCCGCTCCGGAGCACCGGGCACTCCGGACCGCGTACGCGAGCTGGTTCCGCGATCCGGCCGCCAAGACCGCCGCCCAGACGCCGGCGAAGCTGCCGCCCTTCTACGGCGACGCTTTCGGCGACTACCGGGGTCTGGGTCTGGATGACCTCGCGGTGACCGCGACCCAGTACCACTGGCTGCAGCAGTGGGCCGCCGGTGACTTCGACCCCGACCCGTCCCTGCGGCAGCGTCCGGCCACGCTGGCCGCCTACCCCCTCGCCGACCAGCCGAGGGCGCTCGACGAGGCCAACCTGGAGAGCTGCCTGGGCGGCCCGTTCCACCCCGGCATCGAGCTGACCTGGACGCTGCGGGTCGCGTCGATGTGGAAGGCACCCTTCCGGCTCAACGTGCTCGCCGAGGGTGTCGCACCGAAGATGGACTACGGCGTCACGTTGACGCCGGCGGAGGCCCTGGGTGCGGGCGGTGTCGTGTCGGCCACCGCGCCGGGCACGCTGACCTGGTGGATGGGGGTCCCCTGGCAGACCGACGAGGCCAGCTGCCTCTCGGGCTACGAGGTCGGCACCTACCTTCCGCTGCCCTCGTTCTGGGCGGCGCGCGTCCCCAACCAGGTGCTGAGCGAGCGGTCGTACGAACGACTGATGGACAGCGGTCTGCCCACCACCCAACGGTTGAAGCACCTCTTCCACCGGCTCGACTGGCTGCGCTTCTTCGGACCGGACCGGCTCACCCGGCTCAACGACAACATCGCCCGGTGGCACCAGCTGGGGATCATCGCGCCGCGGCCCGGACCCGCTGACCTCGGTGCACAGGGGATTCCCGACCGCCTCTGGGTGGAGACCGGTCTGGCCGCCACGCTGACCGCGTCCGACGCCACCTGGGAGCAGGTCAAGATCGCCGAGCGGATCGTCGGGCTGCCCGCCGCCGACGCCCTGCTGCTGGCTGACCAGGCCGGCCTGACCCTGGCCGCCGAGCACGAGGAGCTCCCGCCGGAGGCGCATCGGCGGCTGCTCGGCCGCGACGAGCTCTAGCGGGGCGGGCGCATCGACGGGGCGGTGGTCGACGGGGTGGTGGTGGTCGGCGGTGGTCCGGCGGGCGCGGCCACCGCGATCTCGCTGGTCCGGCTCGGACTGCGCCCGATCCTGATCGAGGCCGCGTCGGGGCCCTCGGCGAAGGTCGGCGAGAGCATCCCCCCGAGCGCCAACCCGGTGCTGGATCACCTCGGCCTCACGCAACGGATGTCGCGCGCGGCCCTGCCCTCCTACGCCAACCGGTCGGTGTGGGGCTCGACCGTGCCGGTCGAGCAGGACTTCGTCTTCGGAACGACCGGCACCGGATGGCGGGTGGACCGGGTCCGGTTCGAGGAGGAGCTGGCCTCGGCGGCCATCCAGGCCGGGGTGGACTGGCGCTGGGGCACCCGGCTGGTCGGCTGCTCCCGGCGGGAGCCGCGGGGCTGGACGCTGCGACTCGTCGACGGGACCGGTCCGCACACGCTCCAGGCCGAGGTGGTGGTCGACGCCTCCGGTCGAGCGGCCCGGGTCGCGCGGCTCCTCGGAGTCCGACGGGTCCGCTACGACCGGCTGGTGGGAGTGATCGCGTACGGAGATGCGTCTCCTGATCGTGCTGACCGCTGCGACTCGGCCGTCCTGGTCGAGGCGGTGGCCGACGGTTGGTGGTACTCCCTGGCGCTGCCCGGCGACCGTCTGGTCGTGGCCTTCATGACCGATGCCGATCTCCTCGACACCGCCCGAGCCCGTCGAGCGGGAGTCCTGCACTCCCTGCTCGACGGGGCACCGGTCACCCGGGCCCGGGTGCTGGCCGCCGGCGCCGACCTGACGCGCTCGCCGGCCGTCGTCCGGCCCGCCCACTCCGCCCGTCTGACGGCCGTCACCGGTCCGGGCTGGCTGGCGGTCGGTGACGCGGCGGTGGCCTTCGACCCGCTCGCGTCGTACGGCATCGCGGCGGCCCTGGGGGAGGGTTTCCACGCTGCGGCGGCGGTCGCCGATCACCTGGCCGGACGCCGCGAGGCGCTGCTCGACCACGCCCGTCTGCTCGATCGCACCCTGGCGCAGTACCTGGTCCTGGCTCATGATCGCTACGCCCTGGAACAGCGATGGCCCGCGAGCGCGTTCTGGCGGCGCCGCCATCGGCGCGGACAGACATGAGCGGGCGGGGACGGGACGGCACCGACGGGAGCACGCGGATGCCGACCGATCAGGCCGACGACCCGATCTCGGGCTTCGACCAGGTGGTGTCGCTGGTCGCCCCCGCACCGCCACGGGCCCGCGTCGACGTGGCGGTGATCGGCGGCGGCATCATCGGGACGAGCATCGCCTACCACCTGGCCGAGGCCGGCGTCCGCGACGTGCTGGTGATCGAGCGGGACCATCTGGGGTCCGGCTCCTCGGCCAAGCCCCTCGGCGGGGTTCGGGCGACCTTCTCCGATGCAAACAACGTGCTGCTCGGGCAGCGGAGTCTGGCGGCGTTCGAGGACTTCGAGGAGCGTTTCGGCGTGGGTATCGGTCTGCACCAGGTGGGCTACCTGTTCCTGTGCCGCACCCCCGCCGAGCTGGCAGCGGTCGAGGCGAGCGCGCGGCTCCAGAACGCGCTCGGCGGTGACAGCCGGATGATCGGCCCCGAGGCGGCGTACGCGCTGAATCCGTTCCTCGACCCGAGCTGCCTGCTGGGGGCGTCGTTCTCGCCGCGGGACGGCTATGCCGAGCCGGCCCGGGTGGTCGCGGGCTACGCGGCGGCGGCCCGGCGGCTGGGCGTGACGTTCGCCGAGCACACCGAGGTGCTCGACGCTGACCCGGTCGCCGGCGGTGGCCACCACCTCCGCACCCAGCACGGCGGGGTCCGCGCCGACACCGTGGTGATCGCCGCGGGGGCCTGGTCGACCAGGATCGGCGCGATGTTCGGCGTCCACCTGCCCGTCCAGCCCGTACGACGCCAGATCGGGTTCACCGCCCAGCAGACGACAGCGCATCCCACGGTGCCGTTCACCCTCGACCTGTCCACCACCCTCTACTTCCACAACCACCGCAACGGTCTGCTGCTCGGCATCTCCGACGCCGATGAGGAGCCGGGCCTGGGTCGGGAGTTCAGCCACGGCTGGACCCGCGCCTTCGACGAGGCCGCGCGCGTGGTCGCCCCCACCCTGGCCGGTCGGGCGTTGGTCGGCGGGTGGGCGGGGCTGTACGAGAACACCCCGGATCACAACGCCCTGATCGGCCGGGCCGAGGTCTCCGGAGTCCTCTACGCCACCGGGTTCTCCGGTCACGGGTTCCTCCAGGGCCCGGCGGTGGGGGAGGTCGTCAGAGACCTCTATCTCGAGCGCGAGCCGTTCCTCGACCCGCGACCGTTCAGTGCCGATCGGTTCGGTGGCCGAGGATCGCCGATCCACGAGATCCACATCATCTGAGCCGTCGGCCCGAACGGCCGGCCGAGCCGGCCGCAGACGTCCTGGAGGGATGATGTCTGCGTGACGGACCTCATCGGGCGTCGAGACGTCGTCCGCCTGGCCGGGTTGGCCGGCTTGGGTGCGGTGGTCGGTGGCTGTGCGGGTCCGGCGCCGGCCCCGACCCCGACGCCCGGTGGATCGGCGCAGCCGACGCCCGCAGCCACCTCCGCCTCCGCACCGACCTCCGTGCCGACCTACGCCCAGCTGCAGAAGCAGCTGACCGGCGACCTGGCACGCCCAGGGCAGAGCGGTTACCGGCCGAAGACCCTGCTCTACAACCCCCGCTTCTTCTCCCAACCGGCACCGCAGGCGATCGCCCACGTCGAGAGCGCCGCCGACGTGGCCGCCTGCGTCCGCTTCGCCGCCGACGGGGGAGCGCCCCTGCGGATCCGCAACGGCGGGCACTCGTACGGCGGCTGGTCGTCGGGCCCGGGCCTGGTGGTCGATCTCGCCAAGCTGAACCGGGTCAGGGTCGACACCGCGGCGATGACCGCCACGATCGGTGCCGGCGCACTGCTGGCGGACGTCTACAGCGCGCTCGGCGCACGTGGGGTCTCGATCGGCGGTGGCTCGTGCGCGACGGTCGGGGTCACCGGGCTGACGCTCGGCGGTGGGGTCGGGGTGCTGGCCCGGACGTACGGGCTCGCCTGCGACCAGCTCACCTCGGTGCGGGTGGTGACGGCGGACGGGACGGCCCGCACGGCCGACACGGACACCGACGCCGACCTCTTCTGGGCGCTGCGTGGTGGGGGCGGCAGCTTCGGAGCCGTGACCGAGCTGACCTTCGCGGTTCGGGCGGCACCGCGGGTGGCGACGTTCTTCCTGCAGTGGCCGTGGTCGGCTGCGGCGGACGTGCTCGCGGCCTGGCAGGACTGGATCGCGGACGCGCCCCGCGAGCTGTGGAGCACCTGCAAGCTGCTGGCCGACCCGGGAAAGGGCGCGCGAGTGCTGGTGGCCGGAACCTGGGTCGGCTCGGGATCGCCGAAGGCGCGGCTGAGCGCCCTGCTCCGGTCGACCCCTGCACCGGCGATGGCCGACGACGGGGGTGGCAGCTACGGCCAGACGATGCTCGCCGAAGCCGGCTGCTCGGGTGAGTCGGCCGACACCTGCATCGCCGAGGCACTGACCCCGGCGAACCGGCAGCCGTTCGCCGCGACCTCCGCCATCCTGTCGAAAGCCCTGCCGGACAAGGCGATCGCGGCGATCGTCGGGGCGGCCGGTCTCGGTCTTCAGGTGCCGGGCCTGGTGGAGGGTGGTGTCTCGTTCGACGCCTTCGGCGGCGCGATCGGCGACGTCGCGGCCGACGCGACGGCGTTCCCGTGGCGATCGGCACTGGCCGACGTGCAGTACACGGCGACCTGGCCGTACGCGCGTGCCGGCTCGGATCCGGCACCCTTCGACGACTTCGTCCGGTCCGAGCGCGCGGCTCTCCGCCCCTGGCTGGGTGACTCCGCCTACGTCAACTACGCGGACCGCACGCTGGCCGACTACGCGACCGCCTACTGGGGCCCGAACCTGCCACGGTTGAGCATGATCAAGAAGCGCTACGACCCGTCCGACGTGTTCTCGTTCCCGCAGTCGGTCCCGTTGCCCTGACCATCACCGGGGGTCTCGCCACCACCGTGGATCTCGAACGTGTCAACCGTCGCCAGCTCCTCCGCGGTCGGCGGCTCGAACAGGTCCCAGGCCCAGCG
The DNA here is from genome assembly GCA_963707005.1 of uncultured Actinomycetota bacterium. GTDB lineage: Bacteria > Actinomycetota > Actinomycetes > Propionibacteriales > Propionibacteriaceae > Microlunatus. The sequence continues at coordinate 43,828 of CAVPPP010000036.1, read as the reverse complement.
GAGCTCGTGCTCGGTCATCGGGTAGGCCCCCGGATCGGCGGTCGCGGCCCGGGCCTGCAGACGCGACCAGAGCGTCTCGTACGCCACCTCGAAGACGTGCAGCCGGATCTCGGCGCCACAGGCCCGGGCATCGGCGAACTTCTCGGTCCGTTCGGCCTTCATCCACAAGCCGTCCTCGAGGATGACGTCCGTGCCGGCTCGGAGCAGGGTCAGCCCGTGCCGGTAGAGGTGGACCTGGAGCCGCTCGTGGAAGCCGGTGTCGGCGTGGCCGACACCCAGTGCCGCCTGCCAGTCGTCGGTGCAGAGGCGCACCCCTGCGCCGTGGTGCTCCAGGCGCCGGGCCAGGGTGGACTTGCCGGCTCCCGGCAGCCCGCAGAACAGCGTGAGGGTCGGTCGTCGCTGCTCGCGCGGTCGCTCCTCGATCCCTGCCTCCACGCGGCCATCATCGCAGGACGCGACCGCGCCGCCGCGCCGCTCCACTGGACGCAGGAAGACACACCCCCTCGGTGATCTCTGGCTACCGGGGGCTCTGGTCTAGAGTCGGTGGAGGCGAGATCTACGCCGAACCTCCACGGTCCGTCCCCAGCACGGACCACGCGGATCGCTCCGCACCATCGAGGCAAAGGGACCCGGTCTCAGGTCGCTGTCACCACACACCCGTAGCGTCTCGGGCCGTGCTGCTGGGGAACCGGGTCGAGGCGTGGGAGTTCGGATGACGCAGATCGAGCGCTGAAGCAGCGGGTGCGTGCCCGCGCCCGACGCACCGGCGAGTCCTACACGGCTGCCCTCCGGCACTCCGATCCCCGGAGGAGAGACCGTGCCGACCACAGACTCACCCGCCCGGCTGCGCCTGGCCGTGGCCCAGACCACCTTCCGGACCGACCCCGGTGACGCCCGGGCGTTCCAGGAGGCCGGTGCTGAGGTCCGTCGGCTGATGCGCGACGCGCACGCCGCCGGCGCCGATGTCCTCCAGCTCCCCGAGGCGACGCTCTGCTTCCCCGACAAGTGGTCGCTGTCGCGGGAGCGCGACCGGCTGACCGAAGCCGACTGGAGCAGGTTCGACTGGGCGTCCGCGGAGAGCGCGGTCGAGGAGATCCGGGCCACCGCCCGGTCGCTCCGGTTGTGGACCGTCCTGGGCGCCCAGCAACGACACCCGTCAGATCCGGCGGCGCGACCGTCGAGCAGCCTCCTGGTGATCGATCCCGGCGGGACGGTCAGCGCCCGCTACGACGAACGACTTCTGTCCCGCAGCAAGCAGGCGTACCTGTACGCGGCCGGCGCCGCGGGCGTGGTCATCGACGTCCACGGCGTGCGACTCGGTCTGGCGTCGGGCCTGGAGGCGTTGTTCCCCCAGGTCTTCAGTGACTACGAGAGCCAGGACGTCGACTGCGTCCTGTTCTCCACCGCCGGGCCGGGGGACGCGACCGAGGCGGACACCCTGGCGTCGTCGGTGCGTACCCACGCCCTGCAGAACGGTCTCTGGATCGGTTACGCGGTGCCGAGCGACAAGGCTCCGTACGCGGCGGCCGGCGTCATCGCACCCGGCGGAGCGTGGGCGGCCCGGTGCCCGAGCCGGGTGAGCCCCGCCATCGCCGTCGCCGAGATCACGACGCGGCCGGATCATCCGGGACGGGCCTGGCGACGGGAGCTGCTCGGCCTACGCGCCGCACCCTGACCCAGAGATCACAGCACCCGGGAATCACAGCACCCGGGGATCACCGCCGGGGGCGGTTCCGGCGGCGTTGACCGAGCTCTTCGACGCGCCGCAGGGCGCCCGTCAGCCGGGTGTCGCCGGACCGCCGCTCCAGCGTCTGACGCACGAGACGGACCAGGATCAGCAGCATGGGCACGGCCACGGCGAACAGGAGCCACTGGCGGAGCCGACTGGTGAAGAACAACAACACGGGGAAACTCGCTCTCGTCGATGATGTGGTGGGGGAGTCGACTCGGTTCAGTCGGCGGACGCGATGCTCTGGTCGATGGCCAACACGTTGACCCTGATCCGGCCGGGCTCGCGACCCTGGGCCTCGAGCAGGTCAGCGACGACGCGCTGGACGGAGTCGGCGACCGCCTTGGACTGGTGCCGGGCGGTGGTGGCGAGGTCCACCGTGACGTCGGTGATCAAGCCGAAGCTGGTCGCCGTGATGCCGTCGGGACTGCCTGGACCGCTGGTCCCGCCGAGGATCCTGTTGCGGAGCAGGCTCTTCACGGAGGGTTCCAGTCGAGCGACGCCGTCCACGGCGAGCACACCGACCCCGATCAGTGACACCAGGGCCCGGTCGTCGACGGTTCCGCGGGGGTCCGCGGTCAACGTCGGGGGGACGTCCATGGGCTCAGGCATCGTGCACGTCCTCTACATCGATGTCGACGATCCGCGCGGTGACGCCGACCTGGTCCTCGACCGCGGCGATGATCTCCTGGCGGAGGTCTTCGATCCGGCCAGGGCTGGCAGTCAACGCCGAGACACTGATCCGCAGGTGGACCCGGATGGCGACCGAGTCACTGTCGGCGTCGGTGCCTTCGCCGACGACCTCGACGCTGCAGCGGCGGGCCTCGATGTCGGGAAGACGGTCGCAGGTGTCGCGGATGACGGTGGCGATGGCCTGCTCGCTGACCGTCAGATCCGCCTCCTCGATGCCGGGCGGGCTGGGCTGCAGGGGAATGCGTCGTCCGCGCCGCACCTCGGCCCGGGCGATCGAGCTGATCTTGGAGACCAGGTCGGCACTCAGGCGCAGGTCCGGATCCTCTCGATCGTGGGACCGCAGCTCCCGGGTGGCGGTGGTGAGCTCGGTGAGGCTCGCGCGAGCGGCCCGACAGTCGGGGCACTCCCTCTCGTGGGCGTTCGGCGGGGCGTCGGCGTTCGCCCACACCTCGTCGATCTCTCGGCCGCAGCCGAGTCGGGTCGTGCTGTTGGCTAGCGCCATGACGCCATGCCTTTCGCTAGGTTCTGCCGGGCTCGGGCGATGCGCCCGCGTACCGTGCTGAGGGGCACGCCGACGGCGTAGGCGATCTCCGGGTACGTCATGTCGTGCAGCTCGTTCAGTACCCAGCTGGCCCGCTGTTCAGGCGGCAGGGTGGCCAGAACTTCTTCGAGACTCTGCCGGACGGCGCTGGTCTGAGCCGCTGCTTCGGGGTCGTCCCCGCGATCGTGCAGCCACGCCTGGCTCCCGGTCTCGGCCTCGAAGTCCTCGCTGTGGGTGACGTCGGTGCGCCGGCTGCGGCGTCGCCGCAGGACGTTCAGACACCGGCGGGTCGCGATGTGGTAGATCCAGGCGCGGAACGCCTGCGGATCGTCCAGGGTGGGCAGCTGCCGCCAGACCACCACGAAGGTCTCCTGAACAGCGTCCTCGGCCTCGCCGCGGTCACCGAGCATCCGGTAGCCGAGGCGGAAGAGCTCGCCCTCGTACGCGCGGACCAGGTGCTCGAACGCGCCGGCGTCCCCGTCCTGGGCCCGGGCGACCCACGCGGTCTCACTCAGTCGGGGGGTCTCCGCTGAAGGCGGGGGGACGGAGCGAGTTGGAGTGGGGGGAGGGGAGGTGGGGGGAACTGACTGGGTCACCGGCGGGGACCTCGGATCGGGCCCCGTCGTCGACGGACACGGTGCACACACGACGGCATGCGGAACTCCTTCGCCATGAGACGGGCAGCTGAGGTCGACGGGAGCGACACGACGGTGCCTGCCCCGGGGCGCACCCCGGAGGCAGGCACCGACACGTTGCTCAGAGCGCGTCGCGGACGTCCTTCACGGCGTCCTTGGCGTGCTCGCCGGCCTGCTTCGCACCGGCGGAGGCCTGATCGGCCTTGCCCTCGGCCTGCAGCTTCTCGTTGTCCGTGGCGTCGCCGACGGCTTCCTTGGCCTTGCCGGCGAGCTCCTCGGCCTTGTTGCTGATCTTGTCTCCGATACCCATGCTGTTCTCCTTCTTCGGTGGATGTCCCGGTCGGCTGACCGGTGACGGTTCGCGTCAGAGCGTGACGCTGCTGGTGGTGCGCTTGCCGCGGTCGATGTCGAGCTGGACACCCAGGTGGGCCAGCGGCGCGTCCAGCGCGGTCGACAGGTTTGCTGCGGCATCGGTGCGAATCGCCGTCAACAGACTACGAAGATCGGTGCGGTCGTCGGCACTGACCTTGACGGTGAGCTCGGGTGCCCCCGAGGTGCCCCGGAGCACGGCACTCGCCGCGTTCACTCCCGCGTACGTCTTGATGTCGTCGGCGACCGCGGTGGCGAGGACGTCGGGCGGGCACACCGTCAGACCCGAGACGGCGTCATCGTGCAGCCGGTACGGCTGGGCCGCGTTGGTCCGCGGGATCTGCGCGAGCAGCCAGGCCAGACCCAGCACGGCGAGGATCACGCCGACCACGGCCACGGCCACGATCACCACCGGCTGGGCCAGCAGACCGGTGGCCCCGGCGTCGACCACCGGACTCCCCGCGGCGGGTGCGGGCAGGCCGGTCCCGGTGGCGGCCAGCAGCTGACCGAGCACACCGGTGGTGGCGAGGGCGCCGGCGATGCCGACGACCAGCAGCAGCACGCCGATCAGGGCGAGCCAGCCGCGGTTGAGCCCTCCTGCGAGTTGCCTCATGTCCTCACTTCTCCTTCTGGTGTGAGCCGGTCACAGTGACTGCGTCCGGGCTCGGATGACGATGGCCGGCATCGGGGTCAGTCCGGCCCCCTGCAGAGCACCGGCGACGCGCTCACGAACTTGCTGCTCGATCGCCTGGCCCCGCTGGGACGGCGTCTTCACGGTCACGGTGACCCGTCGGGACCCGACGACGGTGGACACGCTGTCCACCCCGTCGACCTGGCCGGCGCGTGCAGTGGCCAGCTTGGCCACGGAGCGCCGGGTCATCACGACCTCGGCCGGGATGCCGGCCCCGTCGGAGGAACCGTCGTGCAGGGTCAGCGCGGTCGCCGGCCCGGGCTTGACGGCCGCGATCAGCAGCACCAACCCGATCACGGCGACGGCGATGGAGGCGATGAGCACCACCACCGACCCCCAGGTCCAGGCGGCGACCCAGGCCGCGGTCTGGTCGGCGAACGGGGGCCAGGATCCCCGGGCCAGCCGCTCGACGGCGGCCCAGACGAGTGCGGCGCCGATGCCCAGCAGCACCAGGGCGGTCACGGTGGCGGGGATGGTCCGCGCCGGACGTCGACGCAGCGACGTCGTACGGGCGTCGTGGCGGCTCACTTCAGCTCCTCGGTGGATGTCGTCCGGCCGCCGTGCAGCGCCACCACGGTGATGTCGACGCGGGTGACCTCGACACCGGTCAGGGCGTGGACCCGGCGGGTGACCTGCTCGCGGACGCGGTCGGTGGCCTGGCGGATGGAGACCGGGTAGGCGATCGCCAGGTCGATCGCCAGGGTTGCGGTGCGTCCGGCGAGCTCGACGTCGACCTGCGGTCGAGCCGACAGGTCGGAGTGCGCGCCGATGCCGAGGAACCCCCCGGAGCGTCCGCCGGCGGCGCCGATCTCGCTGGCGACCTGGCCGGCGATCTTCTCGACCACCTGCTTGGCCAGCACGAGCTGACCCCGCTGCCGTGGTGCGACCCGATCACCCGGCGGCGCGACGAGCGTGTTGTCGATGACGGTCATGTCAGAGCTTGGCGCTCGACTGGCCGGTCAGCGAGCGGAGGTCGAGCTTGCCCTCCATCACGCGACCCACGACCAGGCCGATGGCGCCGAACACGAGAACGACCAGGAAGGAGCCGAAGCCACCGAAGGTGGCGACGATCCCCAGGACGAGACCGACGAAGAGGGCGGTTTGGGTTGTGGACATGAGGTTCATCTCTCTGGAGCGAAGTGTCGGGTGTCGATCGGAGCGGCCGGCGAGGTGGTGGGCCGACCCCGGCCCGGCCGGTTGTGGGCCGGGCCGGGAAGCGGTCACTGCAGCTGGTCGGAGCCCTGCGAGTCGGTGTCGGCGCTCTCGTCCTCGGGCAGGTGCACGTCGGTGACGTTGACGTCGACCGAGACGACCTCGAGGCCGGTGGCGTACTCGACCGCGCGGATGACGTTCTCGCGGATGTTGTCGGCCACGTCGACGATGGCGGCGCCGTACTCGATCACGATCGAGACGTCGACGGCGGTCTGCCGCTCGCCCTTCTCGATGCTCACGCCACCGGAGACGGCCTGCTTCTGGCCGGGGATCCGCTGGGTGAGGCTGCTGATGGCCCGCCCGGCGGCGGAGCCCATCGCGTAGACGCCCACGACCTCGCGGGTCGCGATGCCGGCCAGCTTCTCGACCACCTGGTCGGCGATGGTGGTGTCGCCGTGCTCGGTGTGCAGGGCGTCGATGACCTTGGGCTCGGGGGCCTGGGCCTGCTCGCGCGCCTCGCGGGCCCGGCTCTCCTCGGTGGTCACGGGCAGCTGGGTGGTGTCGGTCATGAAGACTCCTTCGATAGTGGACCGAGCGCCCGGACTGTGAGTTCCGAGCGTCGGTGAGTACGAAGGTCAGGACAACGCGGCGTGCTGTTTCGTCACGGGCCGATGGGGTAGAACTCTGTGATCCGGGTCACGCGCGTGACCGGGCGACGCTGGGCGCCTGTCGCCGCCACGGAGAAAAAGAGGCGGTTTACGTTGTAAGATGCCGCCACTCGGTCGCATGATCCCGCAATCGGGCGTCAGCAGGCTCGCACGAGGGAGATCGATGACCATGGCCGAAACCGCAGCACCCCGGGGATGATCGGCTACTACATCCACCACCAAGGATCGGGCCATCGGCACCGGGCACTCTGTGTCCAGAGCCTCGCCGAGGTCGAGATCACGGGTCTGTCCACCGCCCCGCGTCCGGCGGACTGGCTCGGAGGCTGGGTCGATCTCCCGGACGATGCCGGCAGCGGTCCCGAGCAGGACGTCACCGCACACGACCGCCTGCACTACGTGCCGCTCTACTCCCGGGGGCTCTCGGCGCGGATGGCGATGATCTCCGCCTGGATCGAGACCGCCCGGCCGCACGCGATGGTGGTCGACGTCTCCGTCGAGGTCGCGCTGCTGGCCCGCTTGCACGGCCTGCCGGTCGTCGTCGTCGCACAGCCCGGTCGGCGGGGAGACGCCGCACACCGACTCGCGTACGACGTCGCGTCCACCATCGTCGCGCCGTGGCCCCAGCAGCTGGGGGGCCTGTGGGGGGCGACCCCGGAGGATCTGGCCAAGACCCGGTTCGTGGGCGGGATCAGTCGCTTCGCCCCTGCGGACAGCCCTGCCGACAGATCTGTCGACAGACCTGACGTCGCTCTGGGCGTCGCCCGGCCGGCTGCGTCCGTACGCCGGGTGGTGGTGGTGAACGGGACGGGCGGCCGGGGCAGCTCGGCCGCCGACGTCGCCGCGGCCCGTCTGGCCACCCCGGGGTGGGAGTGGGTCCATCTCGACCGGGCGCACGGCACCTGGGTCGACGACCCGTGGCCGTTGCTGTGCTCGGCGTCGGTGGTGGTCAGTCACGCCGGCCAGAACCTGATCGCCGAGATCGCGGCGGCCCGCCGCCCAGCTCTGCTGCTGCCCCAGGACCGACCCTTCGACGAGCAGCTGGCGATGGCGTCGGCGCTGGAAGCCGCCGGGCTGCCCGCCGTGGTCAGGGACGCCTGGCCGACGCCCGCGGAGTGGCCCGAGCTGCTCGACCGACTGGGCCGGCTCGACGGCTCCCGCTGGTCGTCGTGGAACGACGGTCACGGTGCCGCCCGGATGGCGGACCTGCTGCTGGGGCTGGAGCCTGCGCGGGCGGTGTCGGCGTGAAGACCATGATCATCACGATCGTCCACGGTCGGCACGACCACCTGGAGCGGCAACGCCGGCTGATCGCCCGGTCCGCGTCGGTCGTCGACCACCACATCGTCGTCGCCATGGACGATCCGGCCGTCACCGAGCGGCTGCTCACCGCCCCACGGACCTCGGTGATCTCTGTTCCGGCCGACCCGCGCGGACTCCCGCTCGCGGTGGCCCGCAACACCGGAGCGGCCGCCGCGATGGCCCGCGGCGCCGAGCTGCTGATCTTCCTCGACGTCGACTGCCTGCCCGACGAAGGGCTGGTGACGGCCTATCGGGAAGCGGCCCAGGACCCCGCTACCGCGGCCTCGCTGCTGTGTGGACCCGTGGCCTATCTGCCACCGCCGGGCCCCGAGGGCTACGACCTCCAGCGGCTGGCGGAGTTCACCCCGCACCCCGGCCGGCCGGCGCCCGCCCCGGGGGAGCAGCAGACCGACGGCGACCCCCGTCTGTTCTGGTCGCTGTCGTTCGCTCTCACGGCCACGACCTGGCGGCGGATCGGCGGCTTCGACGAGGAGTTCGTCGGCTACGGCGCCGAAGACACCGACTTCGGCTTCCGGGCCGAGGCAGCGGGCGTCGGCGTGACCTGGGTCGGTGGAGCGACGGCGTACCACCAGTGGCATCCGACGCAGTCCCCGCCGCGTGCAGCACCTCGACGACATCCTCCGCAACGGTCAGATCTTCGCCCGGCGGTGGGGCTGGTGGCCGATGGAGGGCTGGCTGGAGGCCTTCGCAGGAGCAAGGACTCATCTGCTGGGACGAGACGAAGGAGACCTACGTGCGGACTGCCGCCGACCTGAACGAAGACCTCGCGCTGAGCGGACATCGATGAAGATCGCGGTGCTGGCCCATCTGCACCATCCGATCGCCGAGCCCTTCAGCGGCGGGACCGAGATGCACACCGCACTGGTGGCCGACGAGCTGACCCGGCGCGGTCACGACGTGACGCTGTTCGCCAAGGCGGGCAGCCGCACAGCGGCCCGGCTGGTTCCGTTGGTCGGCGAGGACTTCACCTTCGGGCGGATGCCCGGCCCGGACGGGGACCGGTCGGGGGCGATCCTCACGGCAGCCGTCGGCTCCGCCATCGCGAGCATCCGTGCGGACGGCTACGACGTGGTCCTGAACAACTCCCTGGGCCCGCAGCCGTACACGGCGCTGGCCGATCAGCCGATGATCACGATCCTGCACACCCCGCCCACGTTGGAGAAGGTGCTGGCGGTGATCACCGCTCCCGGCTGGGCGCCCGACCCTCGGCACGCCTACGTGAGCGTGTCGGAGGTGAACTCGGCGGCTTGGCGAGAGGTGCTCCCAGAAGTCACCTGCGTCCCGAACGGCATCCGGCTCGACAGGTGGCCCGACCCGGGCGTGGCCGAGCCCGACCTGGCGGTCTGGGCGGCGCGGATCACCCCGGAGAAGGGGCTGCATCTGGCCATCGACGCCATCCGCCGCACCGAGCTGCGCCTGGAGTTCAGCGGACCGATCGCCGACCGGGCCTATTTCGACACCGAGATCGCGCCCCGGCTCGGGGCGGGGGTCAGCCACGTCGGCCATCTCGGCCACGAGGACCTGGCCCGTCAGCTCGCTCGCGGGGCGGTGTTCGTGTCGTCCTCGGTGTGGGCCGAGCCGTTCGGACTCACCCTGGTCGAGGCGATGTCCTGCGGCACCCCGGTGGCCGCCTTCGCGAACGGTGCTGCGCCCGAGATCGTGACGTCAGCTGCGGGGGTGCTGGCCGCCGCCGAGACCGCCGAGGCACTGGCCGTCGCCGTCGAGGCGGCCCGGCAGCTCGACCGGGTCGCCGTTCGGGCCCGGGCCGCGGACTTCGACGCGATGATCATGGTCGACCGCTACGAGGAGCTGCTGCAGAAGGTCTCGCGGCACCGGATCGCGGAGCCTGCGCTGTCCTGAGTTCTCGCGCGCTCGGTCGTCCCGGCAACCGTCAGGACGGCGTCGAGCGGGCGTGCCGTTCGACGAGGTCGAGCACCCGGAGAGCGTTGCCGCCCACGATCCCGATCACCTCGGCGCGGTCGAAGCCGGCGTCCAGCAGGGCGCCGGTCACCTTCGGCAGATCGGCCTCGCCGCCGAACCCGGCCATCGCACCGGGTAGGCCGTTCATGTCGGTGCCCAGCGCCAGGTGCTCGGGACCGATGGTGTCGGCGAGGTGGCGAGCGTGGGCCACCAGGTCGGCGATGTCGCGCACCCCCAGCCGCCGGTTCCGGTAGGGCCAGAGCCCGACCAGGCCACCGGTCCCGGCGATCGCCCTCAGCTCGTCGTCGGTCAGGTAGCGGGCGAAGTCCTGCAGTGCGCGGGCACCGGTGTGGGAGGACACGATCGGGGCCGTGGCCAGCGCGGCGGCGTCCAGCACGGTGGCTCGGTCGCTGTGGGCGACATCCACCACCACGCCGAGCTGGTTCATCCGGGCCACCACCCGCCGTCCCAGCGCGGTGAGGCCGGTCTCGGTGCGGCGCCGTACGGGCAGCGGGCCGGCATAGGCCTGCCACGGCAGGCAGGTGGTCCCGAGGGTGTTGTCGCCGAGATGCACCAGGCCGATCAGGCGAACCCCCCGCTGGTGCCAGGCATCGACGAGATCGACGTCGTGGCCGAGCGCGTCGGCGCCCTCGATGCCGAGGACGACGGCTGGCGTCCGCGAGCTCCGGGCCGCGGCCAGGGTCTGGATCGAGGTGGCGACGACGGCACCGGCGTCGGCGACCTGCCGCTCGATCCGTGTCAGCTGCGCCGCCACCGCGGCCCAGGGGCTCCGCCCGAGGTAGCAGCGGGTGACGATCGGATCACCCACGGCACCGGCGATCGCGGCGTCGACGCCGCCGCTGCGCAGGGCGTCGAACCCGTCCTCGGGTGGGGCGCCCGCCGCTGCCCGCCAGGCCGCGCGGAACGGCTGCGGTAGGAACCCCGGACCGTGCGCGTGCAGGTCGAACACGAACGCGTCCCGATGCAGCCGCTCGGCGTCCTCGATCGTCACGTCACACGCGCTGCTGGCGCCACCGGGTCAGGCATCGAACACCACGGTGCGCTCGCTGATCGTCGTCAGCGGCAGGGTGCTGCCGTCCGGTTGCTCGGCCCGCTCGGCCTGCCGCAGCAGGCGCCAGATCGCTGTGCCCAGCAGGTCGATCTCGGTCGAGGCATACCGCTCGCCTCCGAAGCGCTGGGTCTGCTCGGTCTGCCGCGCCAACCCGACGGCGTCCTGGCGCAGGATGTGCTTCCCCTGCTGCCGTACGACGGTGCGCACCAGCGGCGCCGGGACCCGGCTGGAGAACTGGACCACGAACCAGGCCCGGGTGCGGAACGCCGACAGCGGCAGCTGCAGGATGGTGTTGACGATCCGGAACCAGCCCTCGACGGCGTACTCGACCTGCGCGATCGAGGGGAGCAGGAAGCGGTCCCAGTGGTCGAAGGTCCGGTCCGAGGCCCTGCCCAGGCGGATCGGTCCCATGCCGACCGGCTCGCCGAGGTACTGCACCTCCACACCGCTCTCGATCGGGCGGCGCACCGCCGTGATCGTGCGACGGGCGCCACCCCGGAAGAGGCCCCGGTGCAGGAAGGCGGTGTGCGGGACGTCCAGCGCGTTCTCGCTGGCGGCCCGCAGCGTCGCTTCGAGGTCGCAGCGGAACACCGTACGGCCGACGCCCGGGCCCGCGACCACGGGGAGCGTGAAGGGCGCCCGGGTCGGCTCCGCGTCCGGTTCGCCCCAGGCCCACACGAAACCGTCCTGCTCGACCGTCGCGTGGGCGGGGACGTGCCAGGTCGACTGCGTACGGCCCTCGCGCAGGCCGGGGATGGCCCGGCAGCGCCCGCCGCCGTCGTAGCGCCAGCCGTGGTAGCCGCACTCGAGCAGTCCGTCGTCGGTGACCCGACCGAGCGACAGCGGGTAGTTGCGGTGCGCGCACCGGTCGAGCACGACGGCCGGGATCCCTTGCCTGTCACGGAAGACCACGAGTGGGGTGTCCATCAGGGTCACCGCCAGCGGTCGACCTCGCAGCTCGGAGGACTGGGCCACCGGATACCACCAGCGGCGGGGGAAGGCCACGGAGTGCGCACCGGGATCCATGCCTCCATCATGCCGGGCCGCCGAAACCGTGTCGGGTCAACCTGCGCGTCGAGAGGGCGGGGGAGGGGGCGCGCCGACGTCCGCTGGGTCAGGCGAAAGGATCCGTGATCTCTCGCAGCCGCAGCAGCGTCGCCGTCAGCTCGTCGGTCTCTCGCGGGCCGAGATGGCTTCTCCACTCCTGCTCGATCCGCCGCTCGACGACGGTGGCCACCTCGATCACGTCGTATCCGCGACGCGTGATGCGCACCAGCCGGGCACGACCGTCGCCGGGGTCCGGGACGCGCTCCACGTACCCACCGTTCTCGAGCTGGTCGACGAGGAACTTGGCTGCCTGCTTGGTGATCTGGGCCGCTGCCGCCAGCGTGGTGAGCCGTGATCCGCCGGGATCGATGCGTTGGAACAGACGAGCCTGGACGAGGGTGATCGGGTGGCCGGCGGCGACGACGGCGTCGAGGATCCGCTGCTCCATGTGGCGGTAGGGAATGAACAGCAGCACCCCCAGACTCGGTCCCGGGTCGTCGACACCCTCCGGCTGTCCGCCCTCCACCCAGAACCCCCTTGCCATCAACACCGATCTGCCTCAAACTGGTCAAAGTTTATTACTACTTTTGGGGTGAGTGGCGTGGACGACACGACCTGGACGCTGATCGAGACAGAGCGCCGGACACTGGCCGACCTGCTGGAGACCCTCACGCCCGAGCAATGGGCGACGACCTCGTTGTGCACGGAGTGGCGGGTACGCGACGTGGCGGCCCACCTGGCCATGACCCCCACGGGCGCGCCCAGCGTCACGACGATGCTCCGGGCACTCGTGGCGAACCGTGGACGGCTCTGGCCGGCCGGCCGCGACGTGGCCACCGCGTACGCAGCGAAACCGACGCACGAGCTGGTGGCCGGACTCCGCCGGGACGCGGCCTCTCGCACGAAGCCCGTGTTCGTGGTGGACGACAACATCCTGCCGGATCTCCTCATCCACGGTCAGGACATCTGTGTCCCGTTGGGGATCACCCGGCCGATCTCCGTAGCCGCCGGGGCGATCGCGCTGACTCGCATCTGGTCCATGGGCTGGCCCTTCCAGGCTCGACGGCGATTCGGCGACCTGACGCTGCGTGCCGACGACTGCGGCTGGTCAGCCGGGAGCGGACCTGCGGTGGGCGGCACCGCGGCGCAGCTCCTGCTGCTGATGACCGGCCGGGGCGCCCTCCTCGATGATCTTCGCGGACCGGGAGCCGAGTCAGTGCGGCACCGTATGACGACTGAGCACGACACCTCGAGATGAAGGAAGGTCGAGATGACAGGAGAGCAGCGATCATGACCTTTGGAGTGATCACCACCATCGTCGGCGAGATCGACGCCTACGACCGACTTCACCGGGCACTCCTGCAACGGACCGGTGGCGTCCTGGACGGCATGCTGCTCCATCTGGCCCGCCAGACCGGCGACGGCTTCCAGATCGTCGAGATCTGGGAGACCAGGGATCAGTTCGAGCGCTGCAATCGCGAGATCGTCTGGCCGCTCGCGGCCGAGATCGCCGCGGGACTGCCGCCGGACGCCCCGGTGATCGAGGAGTTCGATCCGCGTGGCCTGATTCTCTCGGGAGTGCGCATCGCGCAGTAGCGGCATCGCGCGGGGTTGGGGTTCCTGAGGAGGCCGGTGAGATCCCACGGCTCGCTGGGTCACAGCGATAGAGATGACTTTCCTGGGCCGACACACGAGGAGCAGCTATGAGCACCGTGGTGATGCACGCCGTGGTCTCCGTCGATGGTTACATCGCCGATGAGAACGACGAGGTCGGACCCCTGTTCGACTGGTACTTCAACGGCACCGAGCCGCTCGTGGACGAGCCCGCGGAGCAGCTCCACTCGCCGTTCCGAGTGTCAGCGATCTCGCAGTCCTATGTCCGTCCGTTCTGGTCCAGCATCCGGGTGATGATCCAGGGTCGACACCTGTTCGACCTGACCAACGGGTGGGAGGCCAAGCCACCCGCCGGCGAGCACCTCATCGTCGTGTCCCATCGGCCGAAGCCCGAGGGCTGGCACCCCGAGGCAGACGTGCCGTTCTTCACCGACGTGGCCGACGCGGTGGGGGAGGCGAGGCGACTGGCCGGCGACGGAGTCGTGGCGCTCTGTGCCGGCGACGTCGGTGGTCGGGCCTTGGCCCTCGGCCTCGTCGACGTCGTGGCGATGGACGTGGTGCCGGTCGTCTTCGGTCGGGGCAAGCGCTACTTCGGTGACGTCGACGGCCAGCACCTGCTGGAGGATCCCGACGTGGTCATGCAGGGAGATCGAGTCCTGCACCTGCGCTATGCGGTGCGCCGTTGACTCGGTCTCAGTCGAAATGGAGGTCGCTCTGCCGCGTCCTCTTCAGCTCCGCGAAGTAGGGGAACGAGGCCAGGGCGACGGCGCCGTCCCAGATCCGGCCGGCGTCCTCGCCCCTCGGGATCCGGGTCAGCACCGGTCCGAAGAAGGCCTGGCCGTCGATCGCGATCGTCGGCGTGCCGACGTCGTAGCCGACCTGGTCCATGCCCTCGTGGTGGGACTTGCGGATGGCGTCGTCGAGCGACGGGTCGTCCAGCGCGTCGACCAGCGAGCTCGGCAGGCCGGCCTCCTCGAGCGCGTCGGTGATCAGCTGCTCGTCGAACTTCTCGCTGCCACGCGTGTGCTTGCGGGTGCCGAGCGCGGTGTAGAGCTCCGCCACCTTCTGCTGGCCGTACTGCTGCTCGACGGCCATGCAGAGCCGCACCGGGCGCCAGGCGTCCTTCAGGGCCTCGCGGTAGTCATCGGAGATGTCCTTGTCCTCGTTCAGGTAGGCCAGGCTCATGATGCGCCAGGTCACCTGGATGTCGCGGACCTTCTCCACCTCGAGCACCGTGCGGGACGTGATCCAGGCGAACGGGCAGAGAGGGTCGAACCAGAAATCCACAGTCGTCATGAAGACAGCAACCCGCCCCGCCGGTCGGTATTCCCGAGAACGGTCGGTATTCCGGAGATCGAGAGGAATCCGCGGGGACGGCCGCCGTGACCCAGGATCCTCGGGACGCCTACGGCGCGGATTCGGCCACCCAGCGAACGAGAAGTGACTCGAGCTGGGTGCTGTTGATCGGCTTCGGCAGGTACGCGTCCATGCCGGCGGCCAGGCATCGCTCCTCGTCGCCGGCGAGGGCCCCGGCCGTCATGGCGATGATCGGGATGTGCTGCTGTCCGGCCCTCGCGTCGACGGATCTCCGCCGTGGCCGTGTAGCCGTCCATCTCGGGCATCTGGCAGTCCATCAGCACCGCGGCGTACCCGTTCCGTTCGAGCGCGGCGAGCGCCTCGTGTCCGTTGCCCGCGAGATCGGCGACGAAGCCGAGCCGGTCGAGCAGGCCGCGCGCCACGAGCTGGTTGATCGCGTTGTCCTCCACCACCAGGACGCGACCTCGACCCGGTTGACGGGCCGAGGGGGGCGCTGATCCCGGGTCCGGCCCGTGGACGGCCGGCTGCAGCACCCGGAGCAGGAGCTCGTGCAGCTGTGCGGATCGCACCGGCTTGTTCAGGTGGGCGGAGACGTGTGCGTCGTCGAGCTCTGCGGTGGTGACGTCGGTCGAGGTCAGCACCACCAGGCGGGTGCCCGACAGCTCCGGGGAGTCCTTGATCCGGCGAGCGAGCTGGAAGCCGTCCATCGCCGGCATGTTGACGTCCAGCAGGGCGATCGCGAACGGGGTGCCGGCCGCGGCCGCCTCGTGCAGCAGTCGCAGTGCCGTGGCGCCGCTGTCGGCGAGCTGGGGCCGGAGCTGCCAGGCGATCAGCTGCTCGTGCAGGATCAACCTGTTCGTCGCGTTGTCGTCCACGACGAGCACGGCCAGACCCTCCGGCAGCGGCGCCCTCGACCCGCGCTCCGCCACGGGCCGGGCCCGACCCCGGGGGAGCCGCACCGTGAAGCGGAACACGCTCCCGGCCCCGAGCCGGCTCTCGACGGTGAGGTCGCCGCCCATGGTCTCGACCAGCTGCCGGGAGATGGCCAGCCCCAACCCGGTGCCCCCGAAACGTCGAGTGGTCGAGGCATCCACCTGGGAGAACGGCTGGAAGATGTGCTGGAGGTCTGCGGGGGCGATGCCGATCCCGGTGTCGGAGACCTCGAACACGAGGTCGACGGCGTCGTCGTCGGCGGCGCCCAGCTGCGCGGACAGGACGACCTCCCCGGCGTCGGTGAACTTGACCGCGTTGGCGGTGAGGTTCAGCAGCACCTGACGGAGTCGGGACGGGTCACCGCGCAGCGGGGTCGACAGCCCCAGGCATCCCCGGGTGATGAGCTCGATCCCCTTCGCGTGAGCCTGCCGGGCGAGCAGACCCGCGACCTCCTCGATCACCTGGGTGACGTCGAGATCGATCACCTCGAGCTCGATCCGCCCGGCTTCGATCTTGGAGAAGTCCAGCACGTCGTTGATGATCGCCAGCAGTGCCTCTCCCGCCGTCTGGACCCCCGCGACGTACTGACGCTGACGCTCATCCAGGTCGGTGGCCATCAGCAGGTCGGCGAGACCGATCACGCCGTTCATCGGGGTCCGGATCTCGTGACTCATGGTGGCCAGGAAGGCTGACTTGGCCCGTAACCCCGCCAACGCTGTGTCCCTGGCTTTCTCGAGCTCCTTCTCCGCCTCCTTGTACGGCGTGATGTTGAGGGCGGTGCCACGCATCAGCCGGGGGCGCCCGACGTCATCCCGCAGCACCTCGCCGGAGGCCCGCACCCAGACCGGCTTCTGACCGGGCCGGCCCGCGATCCGCTGATCGAACTCGAACCCGGGGAGACCGTCCAGGCACGCGGCCACGATCGCGGCCGTCATCTCACGGTCCTCGGGGTGCAGCAGAGCCAGATAGCCCGCGAACGTGCCGTCGAACCCACCCGGCGGCAGCCCGAAGATGCGATACAGCTCGTCGGACCACTGGAGCTCGTCCGCACCGACATCCCACTCCCAGCTGCCGAGATGGCCCACCCGCTGGGCCTCGGCGAGCTGTTCCTCGCGGCGGCGCAGCTCCTCGCTCAGGCGTCGACGCTCGGTGATGTCGTTGACGAAGGCGATCAACCCCAGGTACGCGCCGTCCCGGTCCTGCCAGGGACTGTGGCTGATGACGGTCCAGACCGGTTCCCCGTCGCGCCGCAGCAGCAGGCACTCCGCCGACTCGGTCGTGCCGCCCGCCTCGCGCTGCCGGGCGAGGAAGGCGGCACCCTGCTCCCTGCCCTCGTCGTCCAGGACGTCGAGCAGCGAGATCGACGCCATCTCCGCGACGGTGTAGCCCAGCATGGCGGCCATCCGGGCGTTGACGTACGCGGTCGTGCCGTCGAGATCGAAGACCCAGATGCCTTCGTAGCCGGACTCGACGATCTGGCGGTACAACGACGGGGCCAGGTCGGAGGGGATCGGCGGGGGTGCGGCCGCGCTCGGCGGACCCGACATGGATCAGCCCGCTTCTGCGCTGCTGTGTGCGGCCAGCGTCGAGCGGTAGCCGGCGAGCTCGGCGGCCAGCTGGGCGAGCTGTCGTCGCAGCTCCTCGGTGACGCGGCCGACGTCGAGCTCGGTGGGGGAAGTGTCTTCGAGCTGTCGGCAGACACCGGCCAGCCGGTCCCCGCCCAAGGTGGCGGTGCTGCCCCTCAGCTTGTGGGCCGACGCTCTCAGCTGCTCGAGATCGGCCGCGGCCCCGGCCGCGGAGATCTGGTCGACGAGACCGGCCGCCTGCGACCAGGTAGAGATCGATGAGTCCGCGCACGATGTCACCGCCCTGATCGCCGAGCTGGTGGCGCAGGGACTCGATGGTCGCGATCTGCAGAACGGCCGTGGCGCTCATGGTCACCCGAGACCTCGCCGCGGTGGGGAGGGCGAGTCCCAGAGTCTCGGGGGCAACGTCAGATCCTTTCCCTCCCGAGGATTGTTTCGCTGGACAGCATAGCGGCAGCAACCCGGTTCCGGCGGGCCCCCGAGTGCGCGTCAGGCTCGAACGATCGGCTGCCCCCGACGGATCCGGTGACGGAGGATTCTCGACCACGATCACCAGGGGGGCACGGTGCCGGTGGTCGAGATCTCGGTCGACATCGTCCGCCGGGACTGAGTGAGCCTCGCCGGATCGGATCGGACCCTCGTCGACCAGGTCGGAGCTGAGGCCCGATCATCGAGGTCATGTCAGCAGGACGATCTTCCCGCGGGTGCCCGCCTGCCCCAGCCGGTGCGCCTCGGCGGCGTCGGCGAGGGGGAAGGTCGGACCGTCCTCGATCGAGAACGATCCGACCGCCAGCAGCGCCAGGGTGACCGGGATCGCCTCCGTCCGCCAGGCGTTCTGCTGGGTGGTCAACGGCTCCGGGCTGCCACCGCTGAACGCGCGGATGCCGTAGCCCGGAGCGTCGCGGCCACGGACGAGGGTCGCGATCCGGGTCCTGTCGGCCACCAGCTCGACAGAGGTCTGCAAGGCCTCGTCGGTGCCCGCTGAGTCGATCGCCACACTGACGCCGGTCGCGGTGAGCGCCCGGACCCGTTCGGCCAGTCCCGGTCCGTAGGCGACCGGAGTCGCTCCGAGCTCGCGAACCCGGGCGAACCGGGCGGGTGAGGCGGTCGCGACCACGGTCGCGCCCCAGAGGACGGCGTACTGGATGATCGCCTGTCCCACCGCGCCGGATCCGCCGTGCACCAGAAGCGTGTCGCCCGGGCCGACGGCCAGCGAACGGAGAGTCTGGTACGCGGTGCCGACCGGCACCCCGAGGGCAGCGCCCTGCAGGGCAGTGACCTGGGGCGGCCGGATCCAGGCGTTCGCGGCCGAGACCACCACATCGGTGGCGTACGCACCCGAGACACCCTTGAGGACCACCGGATCGCCGATGGCGAAGCCGTCCACGCCCGGCCCGACAGCGGTGACCACGCCCGCGGCGTCGGAGCCGACGCGTCGTGGTTCGGTGATGGTGGCGGAGGGACGGAGGCCTGATCGGAGCTTCCAGTCGATCGGGTTCACCCCGGCCGCCTCGACGCGCACGACCAGCTCGTCCGCGCCTGGCGTCGGGTCCGGGACCTCGATGAGCTGGAGGACCTCGGGTCCGCCGAGGGCGGTGTACACGATCGCGTGAGCCATGCCGGCGCCAACCGCAACGCCGGCGGACCTATTCCCGTCTCGCCATCTGGGACAGAGTCTCATCAATCCGCTAGATGTCTCTATTCTCTGGCGAACTACTAGGAATTAGAGGCCGCAGGTCTCTGCACAGATTTTGGGGGAACGTCATGTCAACTCCGCTCTCGCGCCGCCAGGTGATGCGCGCCGCAGCCGGTCTCGTGGCGGTGGGGGTCGTTTCCACCCTCGGCGGCTGCGTCGGCGGCTCCGCCGCGCCGGCCGGCGAAGGCTCGGACACGACCACGCTGCACCTGGTCGGCTTCGCCGTGCCGAAGGAGGCGAACAACGCGATCCAGAAGAAGTTCGCCGAGACCCCCGAAGGCAAGGGCGTCGTCTGGGAGGAGTCGTACGGCGCCTCCGGCGACCAGAGCCGCGCGGTGGTCAACGGGCTCAAGGCCGACTACGTGAACTTCTCGCTCGAGGGTGACGTCACCCGGCTGGTCAAGGCCGGGCTGGTCGCCGACGACTGGAACGCCGGCGCCACCAAGGGCATCGTGTCGGACTCGGTCGTGGTGATCGTGGTGCCCAAGGGCAATCCGCAGGGCATCAAGGGCTGGGACGACCTCACCAAGGACGGCGTCAAGATCATCACGCCGAACCCCGCCTCGTCGGGGTCGGCTCGCTGGAACATCCTGGCCGCCTACCAGCAGGTGATCGCCAACGGTGGCACCGAGGCCGACGCCAAGGCGTACCTGACGAAGTTCTTCGGCAACGTGGCAGCCCTGCCGGGCAGCGGGCGCGACGCCACCAACGCCTTCCTCGAGGGGGCGGGCAACGTGCTCATCTCGTACGAGAACGAGGCGATCCTGGCGCGCCAGTCGGGTGAGGACTTCGACTACATCGTGCCCGACGCCACCCTGAAGATCGAGAACCCGGGCGCCGTGCTGAAGGACGCCAACCCGAAGGCGAAGACCTACCTGGACTTCGTGCTGAGCACCGCCGGCCAGGAGGAGTTCGTGAAGAAGGGCTTCCGGTCGGTCAACGCGGATACCCCTGTCGGCACGGTGGAGGGCGCCAACGACCCGGCCAACCCGTTCCCGGTGCCGAGCAAGCTGTTCACCATCGCCGAGCTCGGCGGCTGGGAAGCGGTGAACGCCAAGTTCTTCGAGGAGAAGACGGGCATCGTTCCCGAGGTGCAGAAGGCCACGGGCAAGTCGCAGTGACCGCGCCCGCCCTCACCCCCCTGGTCGAGCGGCCGGAGGAGACCCCTCCGCCGGCCGGTCGACGACGGAGACGACGCTCGTCGACCTCCTTGACCCCGGTGGCCGGGATCGGGCTCGGTGTGACGATGATCTGGTTCAGCCTGCTCGTGCTGATCCCGCTGACCGCCATCCTGGTCCAGGCCTCCGAGGGGGGCTGGGCGGCGTACTGGCAGGCCCTGACCAGCGAGCAGACCGCCGCAGCGCTGCGACTGACCATCACCCAGGCGTTCCTGGTGACGCTGGTGAACATCGTGATGGGCACCGCGATCGCCTGGGTGCTGGTCCGCGACCGGTTTCGCGGCAAGCAGATCCTCGAGGTCGTGATCGACATCCCGTTCGCCCTGCCGACGATCGTCGCCGGCATGGTGCTGTTGAGCCTGTACGGTCCGTCCAGCCCCCTGGGGGTGGACTGGGCCAACACCCGGATGGCCGTCTTCCTGGCGTTCCTCTTCGTCACGCTGCCGTTCGTCGTGCGGACGGTGCAGCCGGTGCTGGCCGAGCTCGAGCCGGAGGTGGAGGAGGCGGCGGCGTCGCTCGGTGCGTCCCGCTTCACCACGTTCCGGACCTTGATCATCCCGGCGTTGGCGCCGGCGATCACCTCCGGTGCGGCGCTCAGCTTCGCCCGTGGCATCAGTGAGTACGGGTCGCTGGTGCTGCTGTCGGGCAACCTCCCGTACTCGACCGAGGTCGCCTCGGTGCGCATCCTCTCCTACGTCGAGGGCGACAAGCTGACCGACGCGGCGGCGGTGGCCTCGATCCTGCTCGTCGTGGCGCTGGTCGTGATCGTCGCGCTGGACGTCATCTCGCGAAGGGTGGCTCGTCATGGTTGACACCCAGGTCCGGCCCCTCCAGGCCGCCGCACCGCGCGGCAAGGTGATCACCGTCCGCAGCCGCTCGCCCTTTCGCTGGGTGCTGCGCGCGGTGGTGATCGGCTACCTGTTCTTCCTCGTCATCTGGCCGGTCGCGCTGGTGGCCAAGGCGACCTTCTCCCAGGGTCTCGAGCCGGTGCTGAATGCCCTGCGTCAGCCCGACGTGATCTTCGCCTTCCAGCTCACCCTGTCCATCGCCTTCTGGGCGGTCTTGATCAACACGATCTTCGGCATCATCATCTCGCTGCTGCTGAGTCGCTACACCTTCCCCGGTCGGCGCGCGCTCTCGGCCTTCATCGACCTCCCGCTGTCGGTGTCGCCGATCGTCGTCGGTCTGGCCCTGCTGCTGGTCTACAGCGGTCGCACCGGCTGGCTCGGAGAGTCCCTGGAGTCCGCGGGTTTCCAGATCATCTACGCCCCGACCGGGATGATCCTGGCCACCGCCTTCGTCAGCCTGCCGCTGGTGATCCGGGAGCTCGTACCGGTGCTGACCGAGATCGGCACCGACGCCGAGCAGGCGGCCCGCAGTCTCGGCGCGTCACCGCTGCAGTCGTTCCTGCAGATCACGCTGCCGGCGATCAAGTGGGCGCTGCTGTACGGCGTGGTGCTCAGCCTGGCTCGTTCGCTGGGGGAGTTCGGCGCGGTCAAGATCGTCTCCGGCGGTGTGGCCATGCGGACCCAGTCCGCCACGCTGCTGGTGGAGGAGCGCTACCAGCAGTTCGGCCCGCAGAACACCATCACCGCCTACACCGCGGCGTTCATCCTGGCCCTGATCGCCGTCATCGCCCTGGTGGTCGTGACCAGCCTGCGTCCCAAGGAGGACTCCCCCCGATGAAGAAGGTAGAACAGTGAGCATCAAGGTTCGTGGCGTCGGCAAGCGCTTCGGCGACTTCGTCGCCCTGTCCGACATCGACCTGGAGATCCCGTCCGGTCAGCTGACCGCGCTGCTCGGCCCGAGCGGCGGTGGCAAGTCGACGCTGCTGCGGATCATCGCGGGTCTCGAGCTGTCCGATGAGGGCACCGTCGAGATCGAGGGCAACGACGCGACCCGACTGCCGGCCCAGAAACGCAACGTCGGCTTCGTGTTCCAGCACTACGCGGCCTTCCGGCACATGAGCGTGGCCGACAACGTCGGCTTCGGTCTCAAGATCAGGAAGCGCCCCAAGCGGGAGATCGCCGCCAAGGTCGACGAGCTGTTGTCCCTGGTCCACCTGTCCCAGTTCGCGAACCGGCTGCCGTCCCAGCTGTCCGGCGGTCAGCGGCAGCGGATGGCGCTGGCCCGGGCGCTGGCCATCGAGCCGTCCGTGCTGCTGCTCGACGAGCCCTTCGGGGCGCTCGACGCCAAGGTCCGCAAGGAGCTGCGCGCCTGGTTGCGCCGCCTGCACGACGAGGTGCACGTGACCACGGTGTTCGTCACCCACGACCAGGAGGAGGCCCTCGAGGTCGCCGACCAGATCGTGGTGATCAACAACGGACGGATCGAGCAGGTCGGCAGTCCCGACGAGCTCTACGATGCGCCGGCCTCGGAGTTCGTGATGAGCTTCCTCGGCCCGGTGACGCTGCTCGACGGGTTGCTCGTCCGTCCCCACGACATCGAGGTGGTCACCGTCCCGTTCCCCGACGCCCGCGCCGGGCGGATCCTCCGCACCAGCCGGGTCGGCTTCGAGGTCCGGCTCGAGATCGGTCTCGAGGGTGAGCACCAGGCGCCGCCCGTGCTCGTCACCCTCACCCGCGCGGAGGCCACCGCGAAGCAGCTGGGCGAGGGGCAGCCGGTGTGGATCAAGGCCGTGGCCGGAGCGTCCCAGATCGCCAGCACCGACGGCGTACGGGCGGAGTCCGAGCTGGTGGCCGTGTCCGACGTGCCCGGCTGAGGTCGTCCTTCGGACACCTGCTGAGGTCGTCCTTCGGACGAGGATTCCGGCAGTCGACGACGGGGACGACGAAGGAGGGAACGAGATGCACGTGGCGGCGCGCGTCGACCATGCCATCAGCGCGGCCCTGGTGCTGCCGGAGCCGTGTGAACCACCGGTCGCCGGGGCGGCTCTGGCCGATGAGCTGGGAATCAGCTACCCGTACCTGATGACCATCATCGACCCGCTCAAGAAGGCCGGGTTGGCCCGGGTCCGCCGTGGGCCGCAGGGCGGCCTGTCCTTGGCGCGCGGCTCCGCCGACATCACACTCGCGGACGTCATCTGGGCGGTCGACGCCCCCACCGTCGTGGACAGTCGCCCACCTGAGGGCACCGATGCCGTCGGCGCGGAGTCGTTGCCGCAGCTGTGGGCCACCGCGCACGAGGCGGTGTTCGCCGTCTTCGCCCAGGTCCCCCTCGCCCGGATGCGGGCTGCGGCGCACTCTCCTGGGACAGGCGCTCAGCTGGGGTAGAGCGTCACGGCCGTGGCCTTGACCGTGAAGAAGGCGGCACGACCGGGATACAGGTCGAGGTCGGCGACCGCGGCCGCGGTGACGTCGGCGGACAGCGGCTCCCCGCCGGTCGTCATCGCCCGTACGCGGACCTGGTCGTCGCGGGGCTCGAGCTCGGCGACGGTCACCGGGAAGACGTTGCGGGGGCTCCCGTGGGGCGCGTCCAGGTAGACCGAGACCGCGGTGGGGGAGAACACGGCAGTCGTCGGCTCTCCGATCTCGAGCGTCGTCCGCGGCACACCGGCCACGATCGGACCGCTGCGGGTCGGCTGCAGCCCTTCGGCGTGAGCGGTACCTGCGACCAGGTTGAGCCCGGCGAGCCGGGCGGCGAACGGGCTGGTGGGATGGCGCAGCACCTCGGCCGTGGCGCCGCTCTCGACGATCCGGCCACCATCGAGGACCACGACCCGGTTGCTGAGCAGGACCGCGTCGAGGAGGTCGTGGGTGACGACGATGACCGACCGCTCGGCGAGCACGTCGCGCAGGACCCGGCGCAGCAGGGGAGCCACCGTGACATCGAGGGCGGCCAGCGGCTCGTCCAGCAGCAGCAGCCGGGGGTCGGCGGCCACCGCCCGGGCCACCGCGACGCGTTGCGCCTGTCCGCCGGAGAGCTGACCGGGTCGCCGGTCGCGGAGCGGCTCGGCGTCCACCGCCTGCAGCCAGTGCACCGCGGTCTCCTGGGCGATGGCGCGGGGTACGCGGGCAGCACGGGGGCCGAAGGCGACGTTGTCGAGGACGCTCAGGTTCGGGAACAACAACGGGTCCTGAGCCAGGAGCGCGACCCGGCGGGCGTGCGGCGGCTGCCAGCGGTGATGCCGGTCGTCGATGTCGAACAGCAGCTCGCCGTCCAGCTCGGCCCGGCCGCGATCGGGACGCAGCGTCCCGGCCAGAATCGCCAGCAGCGTCGACTTGCCGGACCCGTTCGGTCCGAGGACGGCGAGCCGGTCCCCGGTGTCGAGCGCCAGCTCCACGTCGAAGTCGCGGTCGGCGACCTGCGCCGTCAGCGTGAGGCTCATCGAGGTGATCCCGCAGCCACTAGACCGTCAGCGTCCGGCGGCCACCCTGGGACAGCCCGACCACGAAGATCGCCACGGCCACCAGGACGAGGGACAGGGCGACGGCGGTGTCGGCGTCGGTCTCGCGCTGCAGGTAGATCTCCAGCGGCAGGGTGCGGGTGACGCCCTCGAGGCTGCCGGCGAACGTCAGGGTGGCGCCGAACTCACCGAGGGCCCTGGCGAACGACAGCACCGCCCCCGAGACGAGGCCCGGCAGCACCAGCGGCAGGGTGACCCGCCGCAGCACCGTGGTCGGGCGGGCGCCGAGCGTGGCGGCCACCACCTCATAGCGACTGCCGACCGTACGCAGGGTGCCCTCGAGGGCGACGACCAGGAACGGCAGTGACACGAAGGTCTGGGCCAGGACGACGGCGGTGGTGGTGAACGCGATCTGGAGGCCGAGGACCTCCAGGCTCTGACCCAGCAGCCCGCGGCGGCCGAACGTGTAGAGCAGGGCGATGCCGCCGACCACCGGCGGCAGCACCAGCGGCAGCAGGACCAGCGAGCGCAGCAGCCGTTGGCCCGGGAACCTGGTGCGAGCGAGCACCAGGGCCATCGGCACGCCGAACACCAGACACAGTGCCGTGGACACGGTCGAGGTCTGCAGACTCAGCTTCAGGGCGGCCAGTGACGAGGGGCTGGTGATCAGCTCGACGAAGCGGGGCCAGTCGACCCTGCTGATCATCGCCACGAGGGGCAGGATCACCAGCACCGCGCCGATCCCCGCCGGCAGGTAGATCCAGCGGGGGAGACCGGTGTAGGTGCGGGTGCGCGTCAGGGGCCCGCGGACCCGCGCTGACGTGTCTGCCACGATCGGGACGCTACCGCGGGTCAGGGCTTGCCGAAGCCGGCGTCGGCGAGGACCTGCTGACCCTCGGTCGCGGTGACCAGGTCGACGAACTCCTGCGACAGGTTCGCGTCCTTGCTGGCGGCCAGGACGGCGATCGGGTAGACGTTGACCGCCTCGCCGGACTCGGGGAACGGCACGCCCAGCACCTTGTCGCCCGCGCTCTGCACGTCGGTCGTGTAGACCAGCCCCGCGTCGGCCTCACCGGACGTCACCTTGTTCAGCACGTCGGTGACCGAGTTCTCCTCGCTGACCGGTGTCAGCGTCACGCCGGTCGCCGTCTCGACCTTCTGCGTCGCCGAACCGCACGGCACCTGGGGTGCGCAGATCACGACCTTGACGCCCTGCTCGGCCAGATCGGCGAAGGAAGTGATCTTGGCCGGGTTGTCCGGCGGCACCGCGATCTCGAGGCTGTTGGAGGCGAAGGTCACCGGGTCGCCCTTCACCAGGCTGTCGGCGGTCGCCTTGTCCATGTTCTTCGTGTCGGCCGAGGCGAACACGTCCGCCGGGGCGCCCTGCTGCAGCTGGGTGACCAGGTCGGAGGAGCCCCCGAAGCCGAAGGTCACCTCGGTGCCGGCGTGAGACCTCTCGAACTGCCGGCCGAGCGTGGTGAACGTGCCCTTCAGTGAGGCGGCCGCGAACACGGTCAGCGTTCGGGTCGGTGCCGACGACGAGCCGGCAGGCTGCGCGTCGGCGCTGCAGCCGGCCCCGCCCAGCAGCAGAGCGGCCGCGGCAGCGGCCAGGCCCGGGGCGCGGTTCACGACTCGCCTCGCGGGGTCTCGATGATCACGGTGGTGGACTTCACGACCGCGACGGCGACGGAGCCCAGCTCGAGGCCCAGCTCCCGGACCGCCTCGCTGCTCATCAGCGACACGACCCGGAACGGACCGCACTGCAGCTCGACCTGGGCCATCACCTTGTCGGTGACGATGTCGGTGACCAGCCCGACGAACCGGTTCCGGGCCGACCGGACGACCTGCGACGGGTCGGCCATCGGGTTGGCCTGGCTCTTGGCGAACGTCGCCAGGGCGTACCCGTCGACGACCTTGCGGTTGCTGGCGTCGGTCTCGGCCGTGAGCAGACCTGCGTCGATCCATCGCCGTACGGTGTCGTCGCTGACACTCAGGTAGGCGGCGGCGTCCTTGATCCTGATCTTCGGCACGAGTGCCAGGATACTCCAGCGATCGCGGATCCAGTCGGGTTTGAGAACGCATCTGAGGATCGTCGTGGCGTCCGCTCAGGCGGATGACGAATATCTTGTGCGTTATATATCAATAGGGGTATGCTATCGCCATGAATGCAGTCCTCCATGCTCTGGCCGATCCACACCGGCGCCTGATGGTCGAGCGACTGTCCGTCGGTGAAGCGACTGCCGGCGAGCTCGGCGAACGGGTGCCGGTGGCTCAGCCAGGGGTGTCGCGCCACCTCGCCGTGCTGCGCGACGCCGGGATCGTGGACGTGCGGGCCGAGGGGCGTCGCCGTCTGTACAGCTTGCGGCCGGAGTCCCTGACCGAGCTCGAGGGCTGGCTCGAGGAACGCCGCCGCCTGTGGACGCAGCGCCTGGGAGCTCTGCACACCGAGGTCGCGCGGGGCCGGCGGGCCCGAAGGAGCGAGTCGTGACGACCGTACGCACGGGCACCCTGCTGGGCTGGGTCCGTGAGGTCGGCGGAGCGGGGACCGTGCACGTCGAGGACGTCTACGACACCGACATCGACGACCTGTGGGCGGCGGTGACCGTTCCGGCCCGGCTCGCCGGCTGGCTCGGCGTCGTCGACGGTGATCTGCGGGTCGGGGGCGAGTTCAGCGCCTCGTTCGCCAGCTCGTGGGAAGGTCGCGGTCGGGTGGAGGTCTGCGAGGTCCCGACCCGGCTCCTGGTCACGCTGGAACCGGGCGCACCGGATCAGACCGAGGTCGAGGCGCGCTTGGTGGTCGAGGGAGATCGCACCCGCCTGATCGTCGAAGAACGTGGCCTGCCCAGGGACGACGCTCCCGACTACGCCGCAGGCTGGCAGGCTCACATCGAGGACCTGCGTGCCCACCTGACCGGGATCGTGCGCACACCCTGGCACGAGCGCTGGCAGCAGCTCATCTCCTCCTACCGGCCGGCGACGCGATGACGATGATCGATGATCACCCGCCCGATGCGGCGCAGCGTGTCCGGCGGGTCGGCGGAGCGTGATGCTCTGCTGGGCTGGCTCGCCGCCCAGCGGGGTGCTGTCCTCGCGGTCGTCGACGGTCTCGACGAGGTGTCGCTCCGTCGCTCGGTGGTTCCCAGCGGCTGGACGTGCCTGGGCCTGCTGGAGCACCTCGGGCACGCCGAGCGGTTCTGGGCGCAGGCAGTGCTCGCGGGCGATGTCTCACCGTTGCCGTGGACCGACGAACCGGAAGGGGAGTGGGACCCCGGGGCCGCGCTCGTCAGCCACCACCGGACGGCTGACGTGGTGACGTTCTACACCGACCAGTGCGCGCGAACCGACGCCATCGTGTCCGGCCTCGACCTCGACGACCGGCCGCCGGGGGTGCGTCGGCACGACCTCCCGACGCCCGTCGCGGACGTCCGTGAGGTCGTCCTGCACCTCATCGAGGAGACCGCTCGGCACGCCGGCCACCTCGACATCGGCCGAGAGCTGCTCGACGGCCGCACCGGCCTCGGTCCTCGGTGACCGGCCACCTCGTCAGCTCGGGGGTTCCGGCGGCCTGCCGATGCGCGCGTATCACGATCGACAATATTTCCTCCGGTGTATGGAGC
Source organism: uncultured Actinomycetota bacterium (assembly GCA_963707005.1). Taxonomy (GTDB): domain Bacteria; phylum Actinomycetota; class Actinomycetes; order Propionibacteriales; family Propionibacteriaceae; genus Microlunatus. The sequence goes on along the minus strand of CAVPPP010000036.1, from coordinate 15,744 downwards.
CTGCCCCGGTCACAGGTTTAGTGTGGGGATCGGTGCGTGGGGGTACGCATCGCAGCGTGAAACGGGGGTTTGCGCGTGGAGCATCCGATGATCCGTGGGCTGAGCGGCTGGAGCCCACTCGCACGGGGCGGTTTCACCCTGGTCTGGGAGGCTCGCCAGGATCTGCTCTCCCGGCCGGTGGCGGTCAAGATCTATCGTCCGGGGCTCGCCGCCGGCGTCTACGAGACCTTCGCCCGAGAGGCGGGCGTCGCCGGCCGGCTCTCCGACCATCCCGGGGTCGTCACCGTCTACGACGCCGGTCTGCTGCCGGATGCCAGACCGTACCTGATCATGGAGCTGTGTGCCGGCGGGTCGTTGACCCAGTGGTTGGATCCCGAGAACGTTCGCTCGGAGGATCAGATCCTGCGCGTGGGGGTGCGGGTGGCCGATGCGCTGGCCGGTCTGCACGCCCGCGGCGTCCTCCACCGTGACGTGAAACCCGCCAACATCCTGATCGACGGCTTCGGCCGCCCCCGACTGGCCGACTTCGGTTTGGCCGCCGTCGTCGGCGCCGAGGCGGCGCCGACCGACGCGCTGCGGATGACCCCGGCCTACGCACCTCCGGAGGCGTTCACCTCGGCTGGAGCCACCGAGTCGGGTGACGTGTTCTCCCTGGCCGCCACGCTGTATGCCCTGCTGGCCGGTCATCCTCCGCGCGAGCTCGAAGCGGCCGGGGATCTGCCGTCCCTGGTCGAGGGTGCCGCTGCGCCGATCCCCCCGCTGCCCGGGGTGAACTGGTTCCTGATGGACACGCTGATGACCGCGCTGAGCACCGACGGCGCGGCTCGACCGACTGCCGCGGAGTTCCGCGATCGACTGTCGACGGTGCCGACGGCCCGCCGACTCGACCGTCGTCCGCCCTCGACGGCGCAAGGGCGGCGGAGCATCGCACCCGGGCGGACGCCCGGTCTCGGCATCGTCCCCGCCGCGTCTGGCGAGACACCGCGGTGGGCCGCGTCGCGCGGACGACGTCGAAACCGCCACCAACCCGGACCCGGCGACGCGTCGGCATCCTGGCCACGGCAGCGGCGCTGGTCATGCTGGCCGCGTCGGGTGGAGCGTGGTTGATCGCCGAGCCCGCCTCGTCGGGCGCCCCCACCGCGGCGATCGCCGGCGCAGGCCTCGAGACGCCCTCGTCCCGGGCCACGACCGCCGCTCCGAGTCCCGCCGGCACACCGACGCAAGCCCCGCTCACTCGCGAGACGGCTGACGCGGTTCCGGCCGGGAAGACGATCAGGCTCGCGGACTCCGAGATCACAGCCGACCCGTTCGAGACCGTGGGCATCCGCGGGACCTACGGCGGGGGAGCTCACCGGTTCCTGCAGGTCCAGTGGTGGAGCAACGGCCGCTGGCAGACGTTCCCGGTGCCGGCGAAGACCGACGCGTCGGGAGAGTTCACGGCCTACGTCGAGCTGGGACGACCGAGCAGCTACCGGCTGCGGGTGCGGGATCCCCAGACCAGCGTCGCCTCGCAGCCCGTCACGCTGGTGATCGGCGACGCCGGCGACGCGTGACCTCGATCGGACTCGTGCTGCCGTTGGGGCGGCGGAGCGAGATCGGGGTGGTCAGGTGCGCACCGAGGCGAGCCGGGCGAAGACGACGATGTTGTCCGGATAGCGGTGGCGCGACCAGTCGTACGTGCCGCCGCAGGTGATGAGGCGCAGACCGGCATGGTCGATCGCTCCGTAGACGGTCCGGACGGGGAACCGCGTCTTGTCGTACCGGGCCACGTCCTCGACCACGAAGACGGCGGTGGTGCCGTCCTTGCGGGTCACGGCGAGACGGTCGCCCCGCCGCAGCTCGTCCAGGCGCTGAAAGACGCCGGGTGTGCCGTTCCAGCTGACGTGGCCGGCGATGACCGCAGGGCCGAGGGCACCGGGAGCGGGACCTCGGGAGAACCAGCCGGCGCGCGCGGGGTCGCCGGGCACCTCCATCTCCCCGTCGGCGTCGAGTCCGAGCGTGACCAGCGTCGACCGCACGCCGATGCTCGGTATGGACACGGCCACCGGGTCGGACTCGCGGAGCACCGGCCCCCGTACGCGGTCCCGCACGTCAGCCGGCGTGGTCGCCACGCCCCGGTCCGACGCTCTGGGCGCAGGTGACGTTCGCACCATCCCAGCCGGCGAGCTCCGCTCCTGGATCGCTCAGCGCCAGGTCGGGAGCTCCGCTCCTGGACCGTCACAGCAGAGGAGCTGCGCTCCTGGAGCGGACACCGGCGGTTCCGCCGCGCGTCCAGCCGCTGGGTCGGCCAGCCCGGTCGCGATGAGCGCCACCCCGGTCACCGCCAGTCCGACGGCGACGGGAGTCCGGACGAGCCGGTCCGATCTCATGTCATCGGCCACTCGACCGGCGCCGTACGCCCATCGTGGAGAGGGCCACGGCTGCCGACAGCAGCAGCAGGCCGGCTCCGGCGGCGAGGAGCGGCGTGTTCCCGCGGGAGACCGGCGTACCGCCCATCTCAGGACCGTGCTGGGCAGGCTCCGCCGCGCTGGCACCGCGGACCACACCGCACGTGGCGGGGTCCGTCGCCTCCTCCGGCACGTTGGGCACGCCGAGGTTGGCGGCGAACGTCGACTCCCCGAGGGCGTCCAGGTCGTAGGCGTCGTTGCCGTTGACGTCGATGCCGTGCTGGACGACGTGCAGCGAGCCGAGGTTCTTCAGCAGTCCGTCGGGGACCTGCTTCGCGGAGAACGTCCGGTCGTAGTCGAGCCGGCCCTGCTTGTCGGCGACCGGCATCCGGGCGACGTCCAGGCCGTCCTGCGGGGTGGCACCACCGCGGGTCGTCAGCGCCATGAAGATGGTGCCGTACTCGCCGCTGGCCTCCTCGTTGGTGAGGATCCCGTCACCGTCCTGGTCGTTGTCCTTGACGGTCGGGCACATGAAGTGGTGTCCGCCCGCGGACCCGTGGATGTGCTGGGGGTGCGGCTGGCCGGGCACCAGTCCCTTCGACCGGATCGACACCTTCAGCCCGCCGTCGTCGGTGGTGGTCAGGACGACGGTGCCGCTCGCACCGCTGTCGTTGAGCTCGACCAGGTCGGCCTTGACCGTCGTGTCGGCCGCCGCCACTGTCGGCAGGCAGAGCAGGGCCGCGGCCGCGGCCGCTGCCAGGGTGAACCAACTGCGCTTCATCGTGTCCTCCTGCCTCCCAGGCACTGCCTGGTGGTCCCGTCCGCCCTTGTGACGGGACCATCTAACCTCCCGCGCGGCGGCTGCTGTCGGGGGGTCCGGCCTATTCGAGTGCTCACGGCCTCTCCGGTCGAGTTCCAGCACTGGGCGGCCGGACGTCACCGGTCGGTCGAGGCGGACACGTCGACCGCTTGGTCCGACCAGGGCGTGCGGACCCGGGTGGCGAGCTCGCCGTCGACGTACACGTCCAGGCGCTCGGTGTAGAAGCTGAGGTAGCCGGCGACCGGGACGGCGTCGGGTTCGGGCCGCTCATAGCTCCAGGCGATGTCCGGCAGCCGGAGCGCCTCCGCCTCGACCGTCCAGTGCGTGGCGTGTCCCTTGTAGGCGCAGGTGGTCTTCAGGGCACCGGGCACCAGCGGCACGCGTACGGCCTCCCGCGGCAGGTAGTAGCGGGCCATCGGGAACGTGCCCTCGAAGAGCAGCCTGGCCTCGTTGGTCTCGGCCAGGACCGTGCCCCGGTGCTCGATCCGGACGGTGCGCGAGCTCGGGCAGACGTCGATCCGGTGCAGCGGCTCCCGGGGATGACCCAGCAGTGGCTGGTCCTCCTCGAACCAGTCGAACGCATCGAAGTCGAGGATGACGTAGCCGGCCAGGTCGACGTCGTCCAGCGCGTACGCCGCCGACTCGGCGCGCGCCGCACCGAGCACCACGGTCAGGGCACGGCCCTCGGCGGTGTGCACCACGAACGGCACCGAGGGATCCAGCAGCGGCGGGCTGTCCTCGCCGAAGCCCACCGTCGCGTAGCGCGGCGGCGGCCCGACCTCGGCCGGGACCAGCTCGGCGCGGAGATCTTCCACGGGGACGGCGTAGGAGGCGACGACCCGCCTGGGCTCCCAGACCAGCGCTGCTCGGGTCGTGTCGACGACGATCTCCGGGCCGAGGCGGACGCGCACCCGTCTGATCGTCGGCAGATACCGCAGCTGGGGCAGCATCTCGCTCAGGACGGCGTCGAGTGATCGGGCCATCCGCTCATCGTCCTCCGCCGGCGCGCCGATGTCAGCAGTCGTCTGTCTTCAAACACGACAGACGGTGCCTCACCCTCAGTTGCGCTGACCGGCCATCCACTGCCAGATGCGCGTACGCCGCAGGCGCGGGTCGTTGTGTGCGACGTAGATCCACGACCAGTGACCGTTGAACGTGTAGCCGTTCCAGGTCACGTTGTCGTAGAGCGTCATCTCCGAGTCCCGGATGAGATCGTGGGCCAGCTCGGTGTTCGGCTTCGGGGGAACGGTGGTGTCGTCGCGCGAGGCGACCAGCCAGGTCGGGGTCCTGATCGCGGACAGCTCGGCGTCGGTGATCAGCCGCGGGCCGCCGGCCGTGAGCGGCTGCACCACACCGCAGATCGGTACGGAGGAAGCGAACAGGTTCCGGTAGAGCGTGGTCATCTTCATCGTCATGTAGCCGCCGTTGCTGCAGCCCACGACATGGATCCGGTCGCGGTCGATCGGGTGCTTCCGCGCGACCTCGTCGATGATCTCCTTGATCAACGGCGCGAACCGGGGGCCGTCCTCCATCCAGAACGACGTGCTCTGCGGAGCGACCACGTAGGCGCCGGAGAAGATCTCCTGCGCCTCGTCCGTGGCGAAGCCGAGGGCACCGCGGTTGGCCCGCAGGGTGGTCTCGTTGTCGTAGTAGCCGTCGGCCAGCGAACCGCCCTCACCGCCCCCGTGCAGCCAGACGATGAGCGGACGCTTGCCGCGTCCGCCCGAGCGGTGCCGGCCACCGCCGGGCGAGTAGAGCCGGTACTTCATGTCCGAGCGCGAGATCCCGTACGCGAACGCGTCCACCTCCGGGCTCGAGAGTGCTCCCTGGACGAAACGCTCGATGGTGACCGGACCGCGACCGCGCACCGAGAGCGGGGCGTTCTGGGTGATCGTGTAGACGAGGTCGAGCTGGACGTTGCGTGATCGGCTCACGATGTAGCCCAGGGTGCCGCCGCCGACCTTCCCCTCGCCGTGGGCGAGCTCGAGCACGATGTCTCCGCGTCGGTTGACTCGTGCCGAGGTCACCTGGCGGTCGAGGTCGTACTCGCTGAAGATCAGGTCGGGGGCGACGACAGGATCGGGCTGGTGGCCTTGGCGTGCACGGTGAAGGTGCCGGTGGTCAGGCTGGCCGGGTTGATCGTGCCGAGGCGCGAGGCGTCGAGGGTGACGGAGGTGATCTGCTCGCCGCCGTCCAGCACCTCCGCGTCGAGGGTGAAGCGGACGGTGCCGGGACGACGTTCACCGGCCGTGGCGGCGACGCCGGGAAGGGACAGACCGGCGGCGGCCGCGCCGGCGGCGGCGAGGATCGTACGGCGACGTATCGGGGTGGTCATCGGAACTCCTGTGTTCGATGGGGGAGTCGACGGTCGTCGGGAGGCCGCGCTCGCTCCGGCCGCATCACTGAACGCCGACTAGGTGTTCAGCAGTGAACTACGGGTCGCGAACATATGTCAACAGCCTCGAGGCGTCGCTGGACGAGGCACGTTGGGCCCGGGAGCCGGGCCGCCGGAGCTGTCGGGGGCTGACGGCAGAATGACGGGATGGCGGACGTGGAGGCGGTGTACGCGGAGGCTCTGGCTCGGCGCGCCGCCCAGGCCGAGGCCCAGCGGGCCGAGCTGGTGGCGGCCATCGAGGAGACCCGGGTCGCGCGGAGTCTCACCTTCGCCGACGACGAGCACGACCCGGACGGCAGCACGGCCTCGCTGGACCAGGCCCGCGACGTCGCCCTCCTGGAGCAGACCGAGCGGACGCTGGCCGAGCTCGCCGAGGCCGAGCGGCGCCTGGCCGATGGTGACTACGGCGTGTGTGAGGTGTGTGGCCGGGCTGTTCCTCCCGAGAGGATGCTCGCCCGGCCGGAGACCCGCAGGTGCGTGGCCTGCGCCGCCGCCGGTGCGGGCCGCCGCCGAGGCCGCTGAGCACTCCGCGACCTGGCGACCCGTGTCCTGCCTGACCCACCGGCGGGCGACACGCGGCCCTTCGCGCAGGAGCTCAGATCGTGCGCGGCGCCTTGGCCAGGTTCTCCCGCAGCTCGGCGGCGTTCTGTCGCACCACGTACGCCGGCCGGTCACGCTCGACCCGCCAGGACTCGCTGAGCGGACCGACGTTCACCGTGTCGAAGCCGAGGCGATCGTAGAAGTCGGTGACGAACTCCACCGCATCGGCATGATCGCTGGCCGTGGCCAGGGCGCGACGATTCGGCGAACCGGCCGGAGCTCCGTCGGTGGTGATGTCGCGGGCCCCGATGTGGTTGAAGGCCTTGACGACCTTCGAGGTGGGCAGGTGCTCCTGCAGCAGGCCGCTCGTGGTCGCCTCGCCGCGGTCCAGCACGTCGATGTGACCGTCACGCTCCCAGTAGTAGTTGTTGGTGTCGAGCACGATCTTGCCGGCGAGAGGCTCGACCGGCACGTCGTTCAGAGCCCGCAGGGGAACCGTCACGACCGCGATGTCGGCTGCCGCGGCGGCTTCGGCGGCGGTCGCTGCCCGAGCCTTCGGGCCGAGCTCGGCGACCAGGTCGCCCAGCGTCTCCGGACCGCGCGAGTTCGCGATGACGACGTCGTAGCCCTGGCCGATGGCCGCCCGTGCGACCTGCCCGCCGATGTGTCCTGCCCCGATGATGCCGAAAGTAGTCATGATCATCCACAACACCGGGCGCGGACGGCTATTCCGTGGGCACGGTCCGAGGGTGAGCGCCCGCGTGTGGCCTAGATCGGGTCGAGGATCCGGTGCAGGAAGGTCCGCGTCCGCGGCTGCCGGGGGTCGGTGAGCACCGCGTCGGGCGGACCGCTCTCGACGATGACGCCGCCGTCCATGAACAGGACCTGATCCGCGACCGACTGGGCGAACCGGATCTCGTGGGTCACCACGACCATCGTCCAGCCCTCCGCCGCGAGATCCTTCATCACCGACAGCACCTCTCCGACCAGCTCCGGATCGAGGGCGGACGTCGGCTCGTCGAAAAGCATCAGCTTGGGTCGCATCGCCAGGGCCCGGGCGATGCCCACGCGTTGTTGCTGCCCGCCGGAGAGCTGGTAGGGATGCTGCTCCGCCTTGCTGGCCAGCCCGACCCGGTCGAGCAGGGCCAGACCCTCCTCGCGGACCTCCTCGCGGGGCCGCTTCTGCACGACGAGCGGACCCTCGGTCACGTTCTGCAGCACACTGAGGTGCGGGAACAGGTTGTGGGCCTGGAACACCATCGAGCTCTGCGCCCGCAGCTGCCCGAGCTGTCGCTTGGTCGGTGTCGCGCTGAAGTCGACCTGCACGTCGCCGATCGCGACGGTGCCGGCGTCGGGGATCTCCAACCCGTTGAGGGAGCGGAGCACGGTGGTCTTGCCCGAGCCCGAGGGTCCGATCAGCACCGCCACCGAACCGGACCGCACCTCCAGGTCGATGCCTTTCAGCACCTCCAGCTCGTCGAACCGCTTGTGCAGACCGTCGGCGCGCAGCAGGACGCCCGCCCCGTCGGTCGCCGCCCCGTCGGTCGCCGGCCCGTCGGTTGCCGGCTCGTCGTTCTCGTCTTCGCTCACCGCATCACTCATCGGGCCACGTGCCTCTCCAGTCGGGTCTCGAGTCTGCTCTGGACGAAGGACATGACCAGACAGATCACCCAGTAGATCAGCGCCGCGACGCCGTACAGGGCGAAGAACTGGAACGTCGGGGCGGCGGCGATCTGCGCCACCCGGAGCAGCTCGGTCACCAGCACCACCGAGGCCAACGAGGTGTCCTTGACCAACGAGATCAAGGTGTTGGACAGCGGCGGGACAGCCGTGCGGGCCGCCTGGGGCAGGATGATCCGGCGAAGAGTCGTCGCGTAGCCCATGCCGATGGTCAGGGCCGCCTCCCACTGACCCCTGGGCACCGACAGGATCGCCGATCTGATCACCTCCGCGGCGTAGCCGCCGACGTTGAGGCTGAAGGCGATGATGGCGGCGGTGAAGGAGTTGAAGGACAGACCGAGCTGGGGCAGCGCGAAGAAGATCAGATAGAGCTGGACCAGAAGGGGAGTGCCCCGGATGATCGAGATGTAGAACCGGGCCAGCTGCGACACCACCTTGACCGACGACAGGCGCATCAGCGCCACCAGCAGGGCGATCGCGAGTCCGAAGACGAAGCTGATGAGGGTGAGGGGGATGGTGCCCTTGATCGTGGCCAGCAGCATCGGCCCGATCGAGCTCTTGATCAGCTCCCAGGTGCTCTGGACCGCGGCCTGGTCCTCCGGCGTGGTCGCACTCGCCGTGCCGGTCGAGACGTCGGTGTCGAAGTAGCGCTGGGAGATCTGGGCCAGGGTCCCGTCGGCCCGAAGATCATCCAGGGACTTGTTGATCGCGTCGCGCAGGGCGCCGTCCTCGGGGCGCAACGCGAACACCTGCTCGCTCGTGTCCCCGGTCTCGGCGGCGATCTTGACGTCTTTGTCCTGGGTGGTCTTGACGTACTCCAGCACCGCCAGGTTGTCGTTCACGGTGGCGTCCACCCGCCCCTGCTTGACCAGGGTGATGGCCTGGGTGAAACCTTCGACGGCTTCGACCTTGGCGCCCGCATCGGTGGCCACCTTGGCCCAGTTGCTGGTGGAGCTCTGGGCTGTGGTCTTGCCCTTGAGATCGGCCAACGAGCTGATCGAGGTGTCGTCGCTGCGGGTGACGATCACGCCGTCGGAGAACGTATAGGGCTTCGACAGCGCGTACCTCGCCTCCCGCTCCGGGTTCTTGGTCACCTGGTTGGCCACCACATCGAACCGGTCGGACAGCAGGCTGGCGAAGATGGCGTCGAAGGGAGCCTCCACGAACTCCGCCTTGACGCCCATCTTCTGGGCGACCGCGGTGATGATCTCCACGTCGTAGCCGGTGAGCTCGTTGGTGGTGGGGTCGTGGTAGCTGAAGGGTGAGTACGTGCCCTCGGTGCCGACCCGCAGGACGCCGGCGTCCTGGACCCGCTCCAGCGTCGTCTCGGGTGCGGCACCGGAGCAGGACGCGAACAGCCCGGCGAGCAGGAGGCTCAACCCCAGCAGCAGCACCCGCGTGGCTCGACGTGTCATGGCACAACCTCGACTCGACTCGACCAGGCCCTGAAGGTGCGTCAGCACCCGACGCGCCCGATCCGGCCGGGCGAATCCCGACCATTCCGGCAGGATATAGGCGGCGGACACGGTCGACCGGAACCACGGCCCAGGGCCGGTCCGCTCGCGGCATCAGTCGACGGGCGCGCCGAACCACCTCGGCAGTCGTCCGACCAGCTCGTCCTGGTCCTCGCCGATCCAGGCCACGTGACCGTCCGGCCGCAGCAGCACCGCCGGTTCGTCCAGCTCCTCGCTCTGCTCGGCGATGCACGTCGACCCGGTCGCTCCAACCGCGCACCGAGAGCCGTCCGGTCTGGTCCAGCAGCAGACCGCGACCGGTGCGCAGGCGCTCGTACAGCCGGCCGGAGCGCAGCCGCAGGTCGCGCAGTCGGCGCCCGAGCAGCTCCGGTCCCTCGCCGAAGTCGTAGCGGACGCTGACCGCGATGACCTGCTCGATCAGGTACCGGTTGACGACGTCGAAGTCCATCAGCTGCGACAGCAGCCGTCGGATGGCCTGCGGCCCCGGGTCCAGGGACGTCAGCTCCATCTGGACGCGGGTGTTGTCGAGCACGTCGGCGGCCACCGGGTGGCGCTCGGCGTGATAGCTGTCCAGCAGGCCGGTCGGTGCCCAGCCGTTGATCACCGCGGCCAGCTTCCAACCGAGGTTGAAGGCGTCCTGCAACCCCAGGTTCAGGCCCTGCCCTCCGTTGGGCGGGTGGATGTGGGCGGCGTCGCCGGCCAGCAGCACGCGCTCGACCCGATAGCGGTCGGCCAGCCGGGTGGCATCACCGAACCGCGAGAGCCAGCGGGGTGAGTGCACCCCGAAGTCGGTGCCCGCGATGGCCATCAGCTGCCCCTTCACCTCCTCCAGCGTCGGTGGGACGGAGCGGTCGTCGGCCACCCCGGCGGCCGGCACGCCGATGCGGTAGACACCGCCGTCGAGCGGGATGGCGCCGAACCGCAGCTGGGTCTTGCGCACCTCGGCCACCACGGTGGCCACCTCTTCCGGTGTCGCGGTCAGCTCCGTCTCGCCGAGCAGGGTGTCCACCCGGCTGGGTTCGCCGGGGAAGTCGACACCCAGCAGCTTGCGGACCGTGCTGCGGCCGCCGTCGCAGCCGACGAGGTACGCCGCCCGCAGCTCGGTGCCGTCGGCCAGCTCGACGGTGACCCCGTCCCCGTCCTGGCTGAGACCCACGAGCTCGCTGCCGTACCGGACCTCGACGCCGAGCTCGGTCGCGTGCTCGAGGAGCAGCCGCTCCGTGACGGTCTGCGGGATGCCGAGGACGTACGGGTGGGCGGTGTCGAGACCGCGTCGGCGACGGCTTGGGGATGCCGGCGAAGAAACCGCCGACGGGATACTGCCGGCCGAGGGCGAGGAAGCGGTCCAACAGTCCACGCTGGTCGAGGATCTCCAGGCTCCGGGCGTGCAGGCCGAGGGCGCGGACGATCCTCGTCGGCTCGGTCCCCTTCTCCAGCACGAGCGCGTGGACTCCCTGGAGGTGCAGCTCACTGGCCAGCATCACCCCGGTCGGTCCGCCCCCGGCCACGATCACGTCGAACAACGCTGCTCCTCAGGTCCCTGATTCCTCGGCCCAGACACGATGCCGCGGGTCGACCCCGAAGGCGGACGTCCTGATGCTCAAGGCCGACCTCCTGATTCTGAAGGTCGACAGGGGCCTTGCCGCAAGCCCGGGGGTGCGCTATACGTTGGAAGTGGCAGGGAGCCGTGGACTCCTTGCCCTTGTTGTTTGCGAGGGCCGCGTGTCTCCGCGGACCGCGACGACGTGCTTCGACGACTACCGGCGTGGCTGCCGCGGATCGAGGTGGTGCCGCCGAAGCCAGACGGTGAAGGCGGCGATCGCGAGCAGGAACAGCGTGACGATCGGGCTGTAGCCCAGCACCGCGATGTTGGTGATGGTCGCGCCGAGCATCAGCAGCGCCAGACCGGCCGCGGCAAGACCGCAGAGCCGGGGCACCAGGACGCCGATCGCTCCGGCGATCTCGAGCACTCCGACCACGTACCGCAGACCCTGACCGGCCCCGATGTCGCTGAACAGGTCGATCATGGCCGGGTCGCCGGCGACCTTGGAGAAGCCCGCTGCGGCGAAGATCACTGCCAGGGCGACCCTCGGCAGCCAGGTCAGGAGGGTGATCACGGGCGAGCTCGCGGTGGTGGCCGTGGTGGGGGCGGTCATCTGTCCTCCGTTGTCGGGCAGCAGGTCCTCATCAGACCTCCGTCCGTTGGGGAACTCATCGCGCGCAGCCGGTGTCAGCTGTTCGTCACCGCTCTCGAACCGCACTCGTGGCCAGCAGGTCGCCCAGGACGGCGGCGACCGGGGTGGCCGGACGGCCGAGCAGAGACTCGAGGGTCGGGTCGGTGACGGCGAACTCGCCGCGTCGCGCCGCGCGGAACATCCCGAGGGAGAAGTCGGCCGCCGGCGTCGGCAAGCCGCGCTCGATGGCCCCGGCTCTCCACTCGTCGTCGTCCACGACGACCCGCCGGATCGTCCGGCCGGTCAGGTCGCCGAGCAGCCCGGCCGCTCCCGCGAAGTCCAGCAGCTGGGGCGCCGTCAGAGCGGGGGAGATCCCGTCGAGGGCGCCGGGCCGGGTCAGGGCGATGGCATCGACCTCGGCGAGATCCGCGTGGGCCGTCCACGACACCGGACCGTCCTCGGGAAGCCTCAGCTCGCCGGTGCGGAGCGCCTCCGGCAGATAGATCTCGAGAGTGCTGGCGTAGAAGCCGTGGCGCAGTGACGTGTACGCGATCCCCGTGCCCGGCCACGTGCGGGCCGGCCAGATACCGCTCCGTGGCGGCGTGCTGCGGCTGGGCGAGCGAAGAGCGAATCGGGTGAGGCGGCCTGGTGGCTGGTGTAGAGGACGCGGGTGGCGCCCGCCCGTACGGCCGCGTCGATGGCCGTGCTGGTTGGCGAGGCCGGCGCCCGGACCGCGGATCGCGGCGGACACGACGAGCACCTGGTCGGCTCCCTCGAAGGCGTGGTCGAGAGTGGTCGGATCGTTGAAGTCTCCCGCCCGTACGCGGACTCCTCGCACCGCCAGCGTCTGCGCCTTGGCCACGTCACGCACGCTCACGCCGATGGTCTCGGCGGGCACCCGCTCCAGCAGCTGGTGGACGATCTGAGAGCCGAGCCGTCCGTTGGCCCCGGTGACGATGATCATCGTTCCTCCTTGAATCGGTGGTTCGATCGCAACGCTATCATCGATCCGAATCGTTGATAGCGCAGACTTGATATCGTCGATCCATGACGACGAGGCCCGAGCTCGACTCCCGCACCGACCCGCGATCCGCCATCGTCGACGCTGCCGCGCAGCTGCTGCGCGACGGCGGTGCGCAGGCGGTGACCACCCGTTCGGTCGCCCAGCTGGCCGGCCTGCCGGCCCCGACCATCTTCCGGCTCTTCGGCGACAAGGCCGGGCTGCTGGACGCGGTGGCCGAGCAGGTGATGGCGACCTACGTCGCCGACAAGGCGGCACGGGCGGCTGCGGAGAGCGGCGATCCGGTCGAGGACCTCCGCGCCGCCTGGCGTACCCACATCGACTTCGGGCTCACCAATCCCGATCTGTTCATGCTGCTCGCCGCCCCGGGGCGCGGTCCTCGTTCTGCGGCAGTGACGGTCGGTGCCGAGGTGCTGGCCGCGCGGGTCGGCCGGCTGGCCGAGGCAGGGCTGCTGCGGGTGACACCGGCCCGTGCGGTCGGCATGATCCACGCCGCGGGCAGCGGTGTGGTGCTGGCTCTGGTGGGTCAACCCGCCCACGACCGCGACCCGGGTCTGGCGGAAGCCACGCTCGAAGCCGTTCTCGGCGGCATCCTCGTGTCCGCGCCGGTCGCGGCGGCGACCGACCTCCCGGCGCTGGTGGTGACGTTCGCGGCAGCCGTGCCCTCGATGCCGACGCTCACCGACGGCGAGCGGGCACTCCTGCGGGAGTGGCTGAACCGGGTGATCATCGAGATTCAGGGCTGATCCACGACGGGTGCCTTCGGGTACGTTCGCGGCTGAGAGTCGACGGCCGGAGTCGGCGACGACCACGCCGATCTCCGTGGACAGAGGCTCTCTGCCCAAGCGCACGCCTGCTGCACCGAGTACGTCGTCACCTCAGTCAGCCCTTCCGAGCGACCCACCAAGGAGCAACACGATGCCCGCCGTCACTCACATCGTCCTGGTCGCGTGGAAGAGCGGGGCGGGCGCGCGCGCCGAAGAGCTCGTGCGACCCGCAGCCCGGGGCTTCATCGACTCGATCCCCGGTGTGCTCGCCGTGACCGAGGGGCCGTCGTCCAGCCCGGAGGGTCTGGAGAACGGCTACGAGTCGGACTCTGGTCACTTCGCCGCGCCCTCGGGGCGTGGGGTGGACCGTCGCGGTGCTTGCCCTCCGTGGCCTCATCGCCTTCGACATCGACGCGTTGAGCCGACCGCACCTCACATGGCGCGGCCAGACCAGACTCGACGTCTAGGAGGACCCAGCGACTGAAGCGGCGCCGAGTCGCATGCCCCGATGCGGATCTACCGTAGCGTAGGCGACGGCGAGCTGCGTCAGTCCCTGGCCGTGGAACTGGTCATCGTAGTTCGAGAAGGAGGAATGGAATGGCTGTCACTGCTTTCCAGGATCTGGCTCTGGCCGATCGCGACCGACACTGGGACGGTGCGGCGGCAGAGAAGCGCGTACGGCAGTGGGCGAGTGCTGACGACGAGCCGAATGAGAAGTACCGCGACGCGCACGTGTGGTACGACGCCGACAAGAAGGACAACTTCACCGCGTACAAGCTGTTGATCGCCGATGTTGTGAACGGTCGCCTGGTGGCTGTTCCCCGGGCGGTGATGGCCGCCGGCGGGATCATGCAGGGTGCGCACGGCGGGATCAACATCCCCTCGGGTGACGTGAACCGGGTGAAGAGCCACCTTGCCAAGTACTACAAGAAGATGGACGACACGCCCCCGTGGGACGACTGAGCGGGACGACTGAGCGGGACGACGTCGGGTCCTTCCCTCTGACCCACTCAGCAGGCGGCACCGAGCCATCGTGCCGAAGCGGAGGTACAGGGTCGTCTTGTGGACCTTGTGGCACGCCATGCCATCAGGACCAATGCATCCCGTAGCCCGATGAGTCCATCCCTGATCCGAGTTTTCCATTCCGGTACGGCGGCCGGTCCGCGACGCGGATGGGCTAGACCTCCGGTGTGGCTCGCGGCTTGTTCGGGTCATCGCCGGCGTCCGCCTGACCTCGGATCTCGCCATGAAGGAATATGGACCAGATGGCCGCGAGTGCTTGCCTCTTGGTGGAGCCTTTGATGATCGACTTGACTCCCGTTCCGGCGACCCAGAACCCGATCAGTCCGATGATGGTCTGCACCACGACGATGACCGTCGTGACCTCACTGACTGATGGAGGGTTGCTGAGCCCAGTGAGGGAATTCGCGATGTAGGGCGCCAACAACCACAATGGCGTCCACCAGAGGAGGATGAGAATCACGCCAACCCGCAGACGCAATGGGGACACCCCAGCGGATTTCGTGTTCTCGATCGGGGTTGATTCATCGCTCATAGAGGTCCCTGACTCCGTTACGTGGCCCTAGGCTCGGGCGGTCGCACTCCACGGCTGCGAACTGATCTAGGATAAACGTCTGCGCCCTGTGTGGATCCTGGCTTCGTGGAGCGGATCACGCTGGCCCCACCTGTTGAGCTTGGGCATCGACCATCGGCTACTGATCATCTCGTCCCCTGCGCCCATCGTCATCAACCGGGACGATCGGACCACTTCTGCAGCCGCGCATCCAGACCAGCCAGCTGCGCCTCGATCCGAGCAAGACGCGCATCCAGGCGCTGCTCCAGTGTCTCGGCTGCTGCTTCGAATGCCAGCTCCTCCTCGCGCGCGACTCGAAGAGCCACCACCAGCGTGACGATGGCCGCCACGGCACCGATGACTGCCACCCCCGCCACCATCACACCGGCGGCTATCAAACGACCCGTCGTCGTGACAGGCACGTGGTCGCCGTAGCCGACCGTCGTCAAGGTGGTCAGCGACCACCACAGCGCATCACCCCAGGAGCGGATGGTCCCATCGGGCCGCTCACCCTCGACCAGCCACAGCGCGGTGCCGCCACCGACGACGACGAAGCCGGCGAAGCCTGTGACGACGACAGCGAGCCAAAGCACGACGGTCCAGGTCAAACGTTGCTTCCGCGACATAGCACCGTCATCCTCTCTCGCGAGACGGGTGTCGACGTCGTTGGTCTCCACCCGTGCACGCGTGCGGCCCGAACGCGTCCGAACCAAGCGTCCCACGGGGTCGGTGGGCGGGCAGGTGGCGTCACGATCTCGCTCCTGAGGGTGAAGAATGCCTTCACTCGCCGCTCACACGTCACGCCTCATGGCTTGCCGGGGCGGTCTCCGACGTGTTCCAGAGTCGTGGCTCGAGGGCCCTCGGTGCGACCCGATGGGTGTTCGTCGGGCTGGTCGACACGCACACGATTTC
>CAVPPP010000035.1:0-55256 GCA_963707005.1 uncultured Actinomycetota bacterium | reverse complement strand
CGGGCCTTGTCCCCGGTTCTTGGACACGGGGTGGGATTACGCCGCTGACGGGAGCGTAGCGGCGGTGGTGATTTCGTAGGTGGTCGGGGACTGGTAGCGGCACCAGGAGTGCCGGCGGCGCGTGTTGTAGCGGATCAGCCAGCGGAAGACTTGGCGGCGGCACGTGGCCTGGTCGGGCCAAGCGGTGAAGTCTTGAAGGATCTCGCGTTTCAGCGTCGCGTTGAATGCCTCAGCGAGGCTGTTGTCAGCGCTCGTCCCGACGACACCCATCGACTGAGTGACGCCAAGGGCTTCACAGAGCCGGGCGTAGACCTTGGAGGTGTAGACCGAGCCGTGGTCGGAGTGGAACACCGCCCCGGACAGACTGCCCCGGGCGGCGTGCGCGGCCTTGAGCGCGTCGGTGACCAGGTCGGTACGCATGTGGTCGGCGATCGACCAGCCGACGAGGCGACGCGAGTAGCAGTCGATCACCGTCGCAAGGTAGAGGTTCGACCCGTCGGCGAGGGGGAGATAGGTGATGTCGCCGACGTAGCGCAGGTTCGGCGCCGGCGCGGTGAAGTCGCGTTTGATCAGGTCGGGGTGCTTCTGATCGGCCGGCTCCGGGATCGTGGTGACGACCTTACGGCGACGCCGGTAGCCGGCGATGCCCTGCTCACGCATCACCCGCGCGACCCGTTTGTGGTTGACCCGTTCGCGAGCCGGAACACCGTCGTTCAGCTCGGCGGTGATCCGCGGCGCTCCGCAGGTGTTGTCGTCATCGTGGACCTTGCGTATCCGCTCGGTGAGTTCGGCGTCGGCGGCAGCCCGCCGAGCGCGCGTCGGTCGGGGCCGGTATCAGCGGGTCGCCGACCGCCCGGACGCTCGGACGGGTAGCCGCTACGGCTATAGCCGTACTCGGGTGGGGAAACCGTCAGGCTGGTGCCGGCGGGAACCGTGCTGGCGATCAGGGTGCCGTCGGTGTTGACCACGGCGTTGATCACGAACTGCGGTCCGGCAGCACCGCGCGGCCCCGTTGCACCCTGCGGGCCGGTCGGTCCGGCTGGGCCCGGGGCCCTCCCGGTGTCGCCCTTCGGCCCGGTTGCCCCGGTGTCGCCCTTGGGACCCGGTCGCCCTGCGCCCGGGCGGGCCGGCCGGACCGATGGTCGCCGGTGGCACCTTGCGGTCCCGCAGGTCCCGTATCACCCTTGTCACCCTGCGGTCCAACAGGCCCGGCTGGCCCCTGAGGCCCGGCAGGGCCTTGAGGTACGGCGGGGCCTCGAGGTCCGGCGGGGCCTTGAGTCCGGCAGGTCCCCGCGGGCCCGTCTGGCTCCACGACACCGCCCGCTCCGTCCTCAGGCAGTGACCGGCGGAGCCGGACTTGGCCGGATCGATGAGCCGAACCTCCCCCTCCCTGTTGATGCAGCCGTGGAACACTCCGTTCTGAGGTATTGCAGCCGAGGCGACGCTGGTGTTCAGCGCAGCGATGGCGATGCCGGCGAGCGGCGAAAGCGGGTGAACGACGGACGGGGGTAAGGCTCCTCTCACCCCGAGCGGCTATTGAGGCTGCCTATCCACCAAGTCACATCGCTTTGCAATCAGCTCCGCGTTCTCCCGCCGTCCCATCTGGGTGAACGAGGCGATGGGCCCGTGAGCGTGGCCCGGCCCGATGTCGAGCCCAGCAGGGGCATTCCGCACGCGACCCACTGCCGGGCGTGGGCGTGAACCGGATGTGGTCTCGCTGACACGTCCCGGTTGACCAGGCGACCGGGTTTGACCCGAGCAGCTCGCAAAAAGGGTTCGTCGCTGATGGCGGTCGGTGGACGCGGGGCCGGTCAGGACGGCCGGCTGCGAGCCGAGATCTCGGCGATGGACCGAGTCGCCATCACGTACTGGACTGCAGCAGCCAGACCGATGATCGCGACCCGTCCCCAATGGGTCCGCATCAGCCGCAAGTAGTCCTCGGTGAGGTCGCCGCCGGGTTGCCTGACCTGCTCGAGCCGGGCCTGCTGGCGACCCCACCAGCCTGCGGTCAAGACGCCGTTGGCAGCCAGCAACGCCAACACCGCGACCGGCATCCACCGCGGAACACCGGCTGGACGCCAGCGCAGCTGAGCGAGCGAGCCGATGCCCTGCAGGGCCACGCCCGGCCACAGGATGGGTTGGATACCACCACGCCCGAACCACCAGGCCCGGTGGTAGGCGGGAAAGTGTTCTGCGTCGACGTGACGCCACAACCGCCAGCCCAACTGCACCATCAAGACCAGACCCAGGTTGTATGCGCTGATGGACGCGTTGGCGAGCTGCAACTGTCTCCGAATGTTCACAGAAACCCAATGTAGTCACCTGACTCAGACCCCACCGGACTGTGTGAACGCCGCGGATTCACCGCGCATCAGTTGCCGCCGCCGGATCGCGGAGGCAGCATGCTCATATGGCCAGAGTCGTCGATGACGTTGTCGTGTTCACGCAGGAAAACCACACCACCGACAACTACTTCACCTCGATGCGGGCCTGGGGCGCGAACGTGGCCACCGGCTGGCCTGCCCAGCCGAACCCGCCCCTGCACGATCAGGCCCACACCCGCGCCACGTATGCGAAGTGGCTGCACGTCCAACAAAGCGGCCGTCGCCTGGCCCACGCACACCCAGCTCGACACCGACACCGTGCTGCCCTACTACTCGTGGCTGGCCAAGACCGGCGCGTTCTGTGAAAACCACTGCTCCGGGTTCGGCACCAACTCCACCCCGAACCATCTGCTGATCGTCGGCGGACAGGCGTCGATGTCCGAGCTGAGCTCGTCTCGAACCGCCGACTCTCACTGAATACCTCTGTACGACGGCGGTCCTACAGCCAGTGTTTGCGTTTGAAGAACACGAACAGCACAAGTGCCAGCACGATCATCAACCCGCTGGACACCGCGAAGCCTGACGCCGTCCCGAATCCCGGGTAGGGCACGTTCTGCCCGAAGAACCCGGTGACGGCTGTGGGTACGGCGACGATGGCGACCCAGGCGCTGATCTTGCGCATGTCATCGTTCTGCTGGACCCCGATCTCCGCGGTCTGCTCGGCGGCCAGGGTCATGTGGGTCGAGATCAGCGTCTGGTAGAACTCGATCACCCCGTGGAGGAACTCCCGCTGCCCATCGGCCATGGTCTGTACCATGCCGAACTGGTCGGCGATGTCGGCAAGAAGCCGCGGCACCCGGTCGGGACTGAAGGTCACCATGCGTGCCATTCGGTCAAAGCTGGCCGAGCTATGGGTCGCCATCGTGCGGACGGCGAGCAGGATGTACCAGGCCTGGAACAGTTGGGCAAGGAACTCCTCGGGGTTCTCTCGCTCCTCGCTGAGCATGACCTGCTGCTCCAGCCGGCCGGACTCTTGGGCCAGCCTTGCGACGAGGTCCAGTTCGCGCCGGATCATGGACGACACGATCCCGTGCGATATTGCAAACGGTGTCGCCGCTTCCAGGTGCCGATGTTCGATCCGGAGCAACACATTGTCGGTGTCGATCGCGGCGACACTGGGATCGACGGCGGGGTTGAGCGGGCCATGCACCGTAACCAGGAAGTTGCGGCCGATGAACTGATCAAGCTCGACGTAATGAACATGTCCGCGTGGTCCCACCTCGGGAGCGTGCAGGACGACAAACACGTGGTCGGCGTAGACGTGCACCCGTGAGATGTGGTTGCGCTGCACACAGTCTCGAACGGCCACCGCGTGGAAGCCGAACACATCGGACAAGAAGTCCGCCGCTGGCGGATCGCACACCGGAATGTCGACCCAGACCACGGCGTCCTCGCGTAGGAGCAACTCCGGCACCTCGCCGGGATCGCGATGCTCAACAACGCCGTTCGCCAGCACCAGACGCACATCCATCACTACCGTCCTTCCACACATCAGCAACCGCTCCGGTCAGCACACCGGCCGCTATAGGCATCCCAACACCACACGGGTTACACCCAGCTGAGAGCGAGGTCGGCTCACTGGCTCGTCGGCGGCGTCAGCGACGCTGGTTACCCATGCGCTGCCTGTGCCATGCTCGGGCCGCCGCCATGCTCGCGACGCCGGTGTGAACGGCCGCGACGCCACGCTCTATCCGCATGCGACCGCACCGGTGACGACCGCACATCTGCTTCTTGGCTTCCATATCTACGGTCCCCTGATGGAGTCGTCCGGCAGAC
This sequence comes from uncultured Actinomycetota bacterium, assembly GCA_963707005.1. GTDB lineage: Bacteria > Actinomycetota > Actinomycetes > Propionibacteriales > Propionibacteriaceae > Microlunatus. Next base: position 51,096 of record CAVPPP010000035.1, on the reverse strand, counting down.
GCCGTGAGCCGTTCTTGCCGTTAGTCGCGGGGTATCGGCGCACTGCTCGGCGTGCTGACGATCTATGCCGGTCCTGTGCCCGCTCCGCTGCTCGTCTCGCTGCACAGCCCGAACGTTTCCTCGGTCGCCGTCTTCGCGGCGTTCACCGCGACCGGCATATGGATCCCGCGACGGGCGTCCAGCTCGGCCTGGCGCTGGGCCACATGTCTCGCTTCCCTGATCGCGACCGTGCAACTCGCTGGATTGTCCCTTCGGACCAATGGGGCCCTCGTCGCGCCACTGCTGAACACCGACCGGATCGCCTGGGTCATAGTGCACTGGTTCGGCACCGGGTGGATGGCGGCCGCATCTTTGGCCGCCTTGGTCCACGCCGCCGACCGATACAGCGATCCACAGACCGGAACGCTGACAAACCGAGGCCGGAAGGTCGACCGCCTGATCGCGTCGCTCCGCTCCCCTGGCCGACGCAGCCGGTTGACAGGCCTGTCCGTCGTGATGGGCGTCCTCGTCGTGTCCCGGCCGCCCTACGCCTGATCGGCTGGCCGGGGATCGTGTTTTCGACACCTTCCGCAGCTACTCCTACGCCCGCGGCACCGATCTGTGGGACGCGTACGAACCGGTCGGTTCTTCCCTGCTGATCACCGGCTTCCAACGGCTGGGCACCCATCTCGGCTGGGGCGAGCCGGCGGAGTTGCCCTCGCCATGACCGCATACCTCCTGGCCGGCTGAGCCGCGTTCACCTTCCTTCTGATGCGGCTGGCGACGTGGGAACTCCCCCACAGCCTGTGGGTGGCGAGCTTCGCGTGCGACCCGGCAACGCCGGCTCCAACACCGCCGCCGACCACATCACCGTGACCCGCAAGGCACTCCAGCAGTACCCGGACATCAACCCGGAACCCGGCCGGGCGGGAAGGTCCTGATTCGCGCCGATTCGGCCGGCGGCACCCACGCTTTCCTGGACTGGTTGACGTCTCGACGGTTGTCCTATTCGGTTGGGTTCACCCTGGGCGACATCAGCGACACTCTCGAGAAGATCCCGGCGCAGACTATGGACACCGGCCTACGACGCCGACGGAGCCGTCCGCGACGGCGCCTGGGTCGCCGAACTCACCGACCTGCTCGATCTGTCGCACTGGCCGGTGGGGATGCGAGTGATCGCCCGCAAAAGATAGACCGCATCCCGGCGCCCAGCTCCGCCTGACCGACGTCGACGGGCACCGGATCACCGCCCTCGCGACCAACACCCGCACCGGACAACTCCCCGACCTGGAGTTGCGGCACCGGCGGAGGGCCCGCGCCGAAGACCGGATCCGGAACTCAAAGGCACCGGCCTGACGAACCTGCCACTCCACGACTTCGACCAGAACCGGATCTGGTGCGCCCTCGTCGGCCTCGCCGGCGAACTGATCGCCTGGATGCAACTCCTCGCCCTCGCCGACCACGAGGCACGGCGGTGGGAACCGAAACGGCTCCGCTACCGGATCTTCAGCACCGCCGCGCAACTGGCCCGGACAGGCCGCCAAGTCCTTCTCCACCTGGCCAGCCGATCACCCTGGACCCAGCTGATCACCAACAGCATCCACCGCCTCCGAGCACTTGCCACCTCCGGCTGACCCCGGGATCCACCCAACCGATTCCGAATCAGCATCAGCCCGCCCTGGAACCGGCGCCCACCGAGGCGACACCCGGCGAACTGTCACACCCCCGAGCAAAATCAGTGGCAACCGCCCGCGAGCTGCCAGAACCATGATCAACAAGCCCGCGATGAAAGATCGAGGTTAGCAGGCAAACCTCCGCGAGCGGCACCCGCGGCGCCGCACGTGAGGATCTCCGCCTCACCGTCAAGTCCCACGACCGAGGTCGGTACGTGGGCGATCACCGTCGAACGCCGACTTGCGAGAGCTGTGCGTGTGGTCCTCCCAGAGGGCGACACCTTCTGTCAGAACCCTCGACCACACCGACTGAGGTCAAGCTGAGCCGAGACATGGCCCGCTTGTCAGGGGCCCATCCTGGCACGACGCCAACTCGCCGGTGCACTCGCTCCTGTCAGCGGGAGTCCAGAGCTGGCTGACGCCAGCCGATGCCTTCATGTCAACACCCACCTGCCTTGACTGTATGAATGTCCCGCACGAAGGGAGCCGCGAGGCGCCCGCGACCCCGTGGCGACGAGTAGCTCACCCGACCAACGCGCGGGCTGAGAGATGTCAGCGCAAATAACGCAGATCTGGCCGAGGCCCGGCTCGGCACGTGTTGGCCTGGGCGCATCTGTTCCAACCTGGGCACGCCATGGGGTTTACGCCGTCTCCGACCCGGCGACGCGAGCGGCCTGCCGAACAACGACGGCCCAGCCCCGTGCACCCACAACTCCTCTTCATTCACGACCGAGGTGGGCAGCATACCGGAGCCCACTCTCCCCCTGACCGTTTTGCTCGCCCCGCAGCGGTGCCGGCGGTAGAACCCGGTTCCATACCGCCACCCGACACAGGCCGCGCCGAACATGCGTGTACTCCCGCCGCGCAGCAGAAAGGCAGCAAGATCTAAGCCCGGAGCCACGGTCGGCTTCGGCGTGAGGACGGTGATGACGACGATCTCCCGGAGAACGGTTGGGACTTGCGCTCCGGATGGCTTTCCGTCGGGAGTTGCCGGCTGCGATCGACCTCGGTTTGTCTCATCAAGGCACGGATCGATCCGACCTCAAGGTAGCGGGCGACCACGTCCCTGGACTCATCTGTTGGCGGCCCGCCGCAACGCGGCATCGCTCGGTCACCGCCCATCTGCTTGCTCCGTTGCGGCCGCCACAGAAGCATTTGGAGCCGCTCACCTCGATCGGTGACGACGTCGACCGGGTCAGGCCCGACGGCTCGGCGTTTGACCCGTGGCTGCGCTTCCATCTTCGCATCGGTGGGCGCGTGGGCCGCATCTGCCATTCGGCGATGACGATTGCCGGAAGTCGGCGGAGTGAGGAGCCGACCTCGACGACCTGGGCACGGTGATCAACCCGTTGTTGTCGGCCTAAGCGGACACGATGCCGAGTACGGCACGCGGTCCCCGGACCGGGTCAGCCAGCGCAACGGTTACCGCCGTCGTGACCTGGTGACCTGGACACCCGGGCCGGCACGATCGACGTCGCGATCCCGGAATTGCGGCAGGGGGCGTACTTCCCCGAATAGCCCGAGGACCTCCCGATGCCTGTCGGCGTTGATCCCGGTCGCAACGAGCACCACCGTGTTCACGACCCGCCCGTCCTCGAGTACCCTCCATCGTCAACACTCCGCCGAAGGCCGCCGTTACCTCGGCCTCGACGTCCTCACCCAGCCCGAGCCGCAGCTGACGCAGCACCGCCGACCACTCGCGAGCTGGAACTCGAGGCTGTGGCTCGACACCCGTCGTGACGCGCGGGATCAGGAGTTTTTGCCGAAGTCCCAGGTGTCGAGGATCGCGGCCGATCTCGACGCCCAGGTGACCGCCTTCCGAACGCGTCCGTTGAGCGAGGCGGGCGCGTTCAACTTCGTCGGTGGTGGCACTGTTATCTGCGTGGTTCGCGACCCAAAGGATGGACCCGGGCGACACCCAACCGCACCGTGAGGATCCATCGAAGGGTTCCCTACCCGTGCAACCTCGGCGACACCTCTCCGGTCTTCTGAGGTGCCGCTGAGCGGAGCGCACAGCTGCAGCCTTGTCGGATCAGCATGCGGATCCGCTCCCGTGTTCTACTGAAAGTGTGCAGCGTGATCGCGGCTGGGGTGTCGCCAGTGCCCGAACACGGCTGACCGCGATGGTTGTTGCCGGACTGCTCACGGCGGGGGTCACGACAGCAACCGGTCACTGGAGCTACGCGCCGATCCTCGGTTGGGACGTGGCGGCGTTGGTGTTCGAGGTCTGGGTGTGGCTGGCGGTCGGGCGGATGGACGCGGCGGCCACAGAAGCGCACGCGGCACGCGAAGACCCCTCGGCACGGACCAGCGACGTGCTACTGCTGGTCGCCAATCTGGCCAGCCTGGCCGCCGTGGCATACGTGATCGTCGACTCGAACAACGCGCATGGCGCGGCTGCGGCCTTGCTGGCCGCGCTCGCGCTGGGAAGTGTCGCCATCTCCTGGCTGCTGGTGCAGACCCTCTTCACCCTCCGGTACGCGGTGCTGTACTACTCGGGCACCCCCGGCGGTATCGACTTCAATTCCGACCAGCCGCCGCGCTATGCCGACTTCGCCTATGTCGCGTTCACCCTCGGAATGACCTATCAGGTGTCCGACACCGACATCACCGACGGCCAGATCCGCGTCGCGATCCTTCGCCAGGGCATCCTCTCGTATCTCTTCGGTACGGTGATCCTGGCCAGTACCGTCAACCTCGTGGTCGGCCTGGCGGGTTCCTGATCCGACCACACTCTCTGAGACGACATCCCCTTTTGGGGGTAGGGCGGGCGAATGTTCTACTCGGCGTCCACAGATTGCCTGTCGGCGGCCACGAGAGATGCCCAGAAGCAGTCACGAAGCTGCCCGTTGGCGGTTATGAATTCTGCCCACTGACGGTCACGAGATCTGCCCGACACGACGTGTGTGCCGCAATCTCGGCGCCCCGGAGTGTCGGACCGTCATTGGTGATCGTCTGCTCGGCCTGCAGCACGATCACGCGGGTTGGCGTTCTTCACCGCACCCACCCCCGCAGTCCGGAAGTCGGTGAGTACCGGCCGGGCTCAGCTGCGTGTCAGCGATGAAGCGTGTCGGTGATCACGCTGACGGCGGCGTCGGCGATTTGTCGGTGCCCGGCGGCATTGGGGTGGTCGCCGTCGCTGGCCAGATACTGGGTCTCGTCGTAGGCGTAGTCGGGTCCCTTGAACGCGGCTCGCAGGTCTACGTAGGCCGAGCCCGAGTCGACCGCCGTCTGCTTGATGGCGGCGTTCAGCCGATCGGTGACGGTGATGGCCGCGTCGACGTACGCCGGCCCCTGAGCTTCGGCGTACTGTCCACCAAGCCAGACACTCCAGTAGTCCAACAGAACCACCAGAACTGCATGTGAATGCGTCAACTCGTGGACCCGAGCCACGATCGCGGTCAGGTTGTGTTCGACAGTCGGGATTCTCCCGGAGTAGCAAGCGACCGAGGTGCCGCAGGAGTCGGTGTACGCCACGTCATTGGCGCCCACCTCGATTTCGACCACCGTGGCGTTCTCGAGATGGGAGATGACGTCGGGGTCGGCACGCACCTGGCCAAGGACGTCCTCGCTGGTGTATCCGCCGACCGCGTCGTTCATCGCGGTCACCACGTGGCTGTCTTCCTGGGTCAAGGATGAGGCGGTCAGCTCGGGGTAGGGGACGCAGTTGCAAGCGGACCCGGCCGGTACTGAGTCGCCCACAGCCACAATCGAGGAGGACGCCGAGCTCGGTTTGGTGGGGGACAAGGCAATAGCGCAGCCAGCAAGCGCGAGCACCAAGCAGAACGTGAAGAGCACCCAGGGCCGGTAGCGGCATCCCATGATCACAGGTTAGGTGCGGCCGATAGCCGACGACGTCAGCAGCGCCTAGCGGTGGGCCAAGAACCCGTCAAGAGCCCCATCCAGATCGCGGCCGCGGGCCATCCTCGTGCACACCAGCGCTACCTGTGGCAACAGTTCTCCGTTTCGACCATGCCCATCCGATCTGGTCCAACCGTGACCGGTTCGTCCTTTCCGCAGGCTACGCCTCCACCTTGCTGTATTCGATGCTGCACCTGGCCGGGGTGAAATCGGTCAACCCGGCCTACGAGATCCTTGGCGAACCCCGCCGTCGCGTTCGACGATGGGCATGTACTGGATCGGTGATCGCGAGGATCATCTGCCGTTGCGGGACGCCTGGGCGTGGCGGCGGTGCCCCGGTCGGGTGCTGTGGGTCGGGTGTGAACCGGATCCCGGTAAGGTGCTTGACTTGGGTGAATCTGGGCTGCGCGTCGGCCCGACCGCGCCGCCGCTGTCGGATCCACCGGGTCGGAATCCTGGGATGTTGTGTCCGAGCCAGGCAAGTGCGGTGGGCAGCAGGGCCTTCCATATGCTGATGCGGTGACCGGCGTCTTGGAGGACGACCGCGTCGATGGCCATCGGCGGCTTTGCGGCCTGCAAAAGGCCGGCGATAGAGGGGTTGGACCGTTGGTCGGAGTGTGAGGCCTCGAGCCACAACGCGACCGGCGGCGGATGTTGGCCAGTGCGACCAGGTCGTAGCGGGTCTGGAGTGGGCTGGTTTTCGGGAAGGCTTCGTAGTAGGGGCCGAATTCGGGCCGGAAGTAGCCGCCGAAGACCACCGCCGCCGAGTACTGGGCGGGGTGCAGCATCGTCGCCATTGCTGCGCACCAGCCGCCGGCGGAGAGCCCCATCGTTGCCCACGAGGAGCGCTGGGTAGTGACCCGGAAGGTGTGGGCGATCCAGTTGGGTACGTCCTCGGCCAGCCAGGTCTCGATCTGTGGCTTGCCGGGCTCCCCGTTGACGCATTCGGTGTCGACGCCGAAGGGGATCTGCACCTGCGGTGCACGAGTAGGGCGGAGCGCATGTGGTGTGCGCGGACGGCGTCTGCGATCAGGCCGCCCAGGTTCATGGTGCGCATGAACTGTGCGGGCACGCTGGGATAGCCGCCGAAGGTTTCGATCACGGGGTATCTCTGTCGGGCGTTGGCGGGAGCGGCGTATCCGGGCGGGAGTTGGACGTCGACGGATGCGGTGATGCCGCTCAACGGTCCCTTCACCGTGTAGGTCAGGAGGCCCTTGGCGGCCGCGTCGGCGGGCAGTGGCGGCACGCCGTGCGATGTCGCGGCCTTGCCCTCGACCTTCCGGGCCGCCGCCGTGGATGCCTGTCCGCCGCGTGAGACGTTCGTCGATGCGACCTTGCTGCCCGACGCGCCCTGAAGATCACTCCAGCCGGCGAAGAAGAGGAACTGGGCGTTCAGCTGGGTGGCGGCGGTGAACAAGACCAGGAGGTTGACGCCGAGGAGGAGGCCGGCCCGTGCGGCGATGTGGGCTGGGTTGCGTCCGGCCAGGCGTGGCCAAAAGATGACGAGCGCCACGAACGCCGCCACCGTCGCCACGATCACCAGGCCGAGGAAAACCTGCCCGGTCAGTCCCATCCGGCCACTCGCTCTCACCCGGACCCTGTCGACGCGCTCCAGTCCCCGGGGCCAGGCCCGGGACTGGCCCCCAAATCTCAAACGTTCGACCCCGCACGGCAGTTCCGAGCGCGACTTCGCCCGTCGAGCACCGTGCGCAGTCCCCCTACACACATGCCCTGGCGGGTGGAGGAAATGGCCGAGGCCCAAGCCGCTTTCCGGTGCCCGATCGGGCGGGCATAGCGGTGATCTGCGTCGCCGGCAGTCAAGCGTGCCGTTCAGCTGGGCCAAGGCCAACCGATCGAGCAGGCGATCGCGATCATGATGGACGCGCACTGGCGCTCGGCCGTCCATCCGGATCGGGTCGAGGGAATCGGCGCCTTCAACGAAGGCCGGGACCCGACCTTCCGAGACTCCGACTTCTGATCACGCCGCACCCACACCCCACCGCAAGGAGGCTCCCCATGGCACTCACGCAAAATCTCGACGACCAACGCGCCGCACTGCAATTGATCAACCCGGCTCCCTTCAACGCCGAAGCACCACCGGAAGCGCTCGCCGGCGACATCACCCCCACCCGGTTCCACTACGTCCGGAGCAACTTCGCCGTCCCCATCCACGACGGCAACCTCGAAATCGATCGGTGTCAAGAGGCCGGTGTGTGTCGAGTCGGTCGAGGAGTCCGTCGAAGATCTTCTGGCGGCCGATTTGGCCCTTGTTGGCGGCGTCGTCGCGTTGCGCTTGCAGGGTGGGCCGGAACTCGATGGTGGTGACGAAGAAGGTGCAGGATTCGCAGATCGATTCGAAGTGGCAGTCCAGTTCGACCGGTCGGGCGCAGTAGCCGTTGCCGAGCATGCGGCGGTGCATCTCGGCGCGGAGTTTGCGCATCTCGGTGGCCTTCGTCGTCGGCGGGCAGTTCGGCGGGGTTGGTCGTAGAGGGCTTCGACCTTCTCGGTGACGGCGAAGTACTCGTCGGCGACGGTGCGGTCGGCGATGCGGGCGTAGACCAGGGTCATGGTCAGGGTCTTGTGGCCGAGCAGAGCGGCGATCGCGTCGAGGCTCATGCCGCGGTTGATCGGCCTGGGTGGCCAGGGTGTGCCGGAGTTGGTGGGCGGTGACGTGCCCGATGCCGGCGGTCGGCTGCGGCGGCTGCGACGGCGTGGTCGACGCGGGTGCCGGTGATCGGGCGGCCGCGGTCGAGTGAACAGCAGTCGGGCTGTCCGGCCGGTCGGTCGGCGGTCGGCGAGCCAGTCGTCGAGCATGGTCTTTCAGCTGCGGGTGCAGCGGGATGTAGCGGTCGTTGTGCAGTTTGCCGACCGGGATCCGCAGCCAGTAGGCGGAGCCGATCTGGACGACGGCGTCGACGGTGAGGCCGAGCAGTTCGCCTCTTGCGGATGCCGGTGCGGGCGAGCAGTCTCGACGATCGAGCCGGGACGAACGGGTCGGGGTCGGCGCCGGGCGGCGGCGCATGCAGCTTGGCGGCGGCGGCGTCGTCGAGGAACTCGGGGCAGCGGTTTGTCCATGATGGGCAGGTCGCCGAGGAACAGACCGGTGGCCGGGTCGGGGCGTCGGGGTAGCCCCACTCGGTGATCCGGCGTGAAGAAGCAGTGCAGGTTGACTCAGCCGCGTTCTTGATGCTGATCCGGTTCAGCGGTGTTCTTCCGGTAGCCGGCGCGCGGTGCGGCCAGCCAGGTCTTGTAGGCCTCGATGTGGCTCGCGGTCGAGGCCGGCGACGGTGGCCACCTCGGCTGGTCGGTGATCAGGTAGCCAGGCGAACTGCCGCAGGTCGTGCTCGATGCAGGTCACCGAGATGGCCCGCAGGCTGACCGCGACCTGGTCGAGGTAGCGGCGCATCGTGGCGGCCATGACCGGCGCGGCGGCGGTGATCGGTCCCAGCCGATCTCGGGACCGATCGGGCGGCCCACGGTGTGCCGCGGCGCATGGTCGTCGGTGCCTGCCCGCGGTGGAACAGTGCAGCCGCGGTCGAGCCCGAACAGTGGCGTGCACGAGCGTCTTCGGCGGCCTGTGCCGTGTTTGGCGGTGACCGCCGCGCAGAACTGCGCCGCGGCCGAGGAGGTATTCGTCGGCGGTCAGCGATCTCGGCGGCGCGCGGCCGGTGATCACGCAGATCTGCGCGAGCTTGGACCACATGCTTGTCGACCTCGAGCTGGTCGAAGCCGACGACTGCGGTGCCTGCAGCCGGAACCAGGCCGCTGCGCCGGGATCGCGGTCGCTGACATGTCGGTCCCCATTGCGACGCAGCGGCCACCACGTAGCTCAGCGTCCACGGCTGATCGCCAGCGTCTGGCACCGTCAGCGAAGTGCGCGAACGCCCGGGCCTGCTGCCGACGCGGCCATCCGCTCGGCCACCGGGCAGGACCGCCACCGCCTGCAGGTCGCCGAACTCGGCCGTGAACGGCTGCGCAGTGCCGCCGGCCGGTCCGCGCGTCCCGGCTCGGTGTCGCGTCGACGTAGGCCGCGGTCAGGTCACGGTCGGCTCGGCGGCAGGACGACGTGCGGCGGTCATGGCGCGGCACCGCGTTCAGCGCCGTCGATGGCCTCGACGCTCGCCGGTACTCGCCGGCGAGCCAGTCGTTGGCCAGATGCAGGTAGATCCGGGTCGACTCGATCGACCGGTGCCCGGCCTGGGCCTGGATCGCCTCCAACGCCATCCCGGCCTCCCGCAGCCGGGTGAAACAGGTGTGCCGCAGCTGGTGGCAGGTCAGCGTGGGTCAACCCGGCCCGGCGGCGGGCGCCGCTGAGGATCTCGTCGAGCCCGGCCGCGGTCAACGGCCGGCCCGGCGCGGCCCCTTCAGCACCACGAACACGTGGTCGACACCGTCGAGCGGCGCGGCGTTCCTCGGTCGAAGTAGGCACGCCAGCGCGTGGTGAAGAACAGGTCCGCCGACCGGGACGATCCGCTGATGGCCGCCCTTGCCGTCGGCGATGAACACCCGCCGCTCGCCCGGGTGCACGTCGCTCCAGCCGCAGCCCCAGCACCTCGCAGCGGCGCAGCCCGCCGAGCAGCATCGCCTGCACCATCGCCCGGTCCCGGTGCGGTGCGCAGCGCCGCGACGCAGACGCGTCGACCTCGTCCGGGTCGAGGACCCGCGGCAGCGTGCGCGGTGCCCGGATCAGCGGGCTGCCCCGCAACGGCGCCCGGCCCGGCCGGGCCGACAAGCTCCGCGGCACCGGGTTTCTGGCCACCACACCCCGGGCGACGCAGGTACTCGAACAAGCCCGGCGACCGTCGCCAGCCGGCGCTTGATCGTCGACGCCGACAACCCGGCCTCGCCGTCCACGCAGCCGGACCACCTTGGGCGCCGCGGCTGCGCGTTGCGCCTCGATGAAACGCAGCACGTCGGCCGTCCCGACCTCAGTCGGGGCTTGCCGACCACGCCGAAGAACACCTTCAAATCGAAGGACTGAGCCAGCAGCGTGTTCGGTCGACACCGGGCCGCGACGAACCGCAGGTACTCATCCAGCAACGGCTCGCCCAGCCGACGGAACTCCATCATCCGAACGCTGCAAACAGGGCACGAAAACCATCGCGGGCACTCCCTCCACCGGCCGGCCATCGGCCAGGCCCAAGGCTGACACCCGACGTGTCAGATCACCCGGGCACCTACGGCTACCGCCGGATCCACGCCGAGCTGCTCCGTGGCGGCGAGCAGGTCGGCGACCAGCTGGTCCGTCGACTGATGCGCGAACTCGGCCTGGTGGCCTGCCAGCCCCGCCCGTACAGAACCACCACCATCGCCGACGCCAAGCCGGCGCCGATCCCGGACCTGGTCGAGCGAGACTTCACCGCCGACCGGCCCGGCACCAAGCTCGTCGGCGACATCACCTACATCGCGACCTGGCAGGGCTGGCTGTACCTGGCCACCGTGATCGACTGCTTCAACCGCGAAGTCATCGGCTACGCCATGGCCGACCACATGCGGACCAGCCTGGTCGTCGACGCGATCACGATGGCCACCCGGAAGCTTCACCAGGTTCTTCCAGGCTGCATTTTTCATTCCGACCGCGGAACCCAATACACCTCGGCCGAATTCGCCACCGCACTGGCCGACCTCGGTATGGCTGCATCGGTCGGCCGGACCGGAATATCCCTCTTAACCGGCTAATACCTGCATTCTGCCTTGTCAGCGACACGCCGGAGGTGGTGGCTTGCGGGCGTTTGGGTAGTCATTGTTGGTACATCTGTTCCCGTGATCTCTAACGATGGTCTTCGACTCGTCGAACGCGGCGGCGGGTGGGTGCTGGCCGGGGCGGCAGCAGCCCGGTTCGGGCTGGTGGACGACTACCTGGGGTATCTGGCGGATCGGAACTACTCGCCGAAGACGGTGCGCGCCTACGGCTACGACCTGCTCGGCGTTCTGCCGCTGGCTGGACGGGGAGGATCTCGCACTGGCGGGAGGTGACCACCGAGGTGCTGTTGCGGTTCTTGCGGGCGTGCCGCGAGGCGAAGGTGCCGGGCCGGCCGGGGCCGAACGTGGTCCGGTTGGTCGGGTCGACGGATGGACCAGTACGCGGCCACGACGATCAACCGGCGGCTGGCGGCGATCTCGGGGCTGTTCACGTTCGCGGCGATGCGGGACCCGACCTGAAGAACCCGGTCCCGAAGGGCCGCGAGGCCCGCTGGCTGACCTGCAGGTGAGCGCAGTGGGATGCTGGCGCACACTGCTCGCCGGCCGAAGAGCCGGTCCTCGCTGCGGCTGCGGGAACCGCGGCGGCTGCCGACGGCGCTGTCGCAGCCGGAAGCGGCCGAACTGCTGGCCAGCTTCCGCACCTGGCGGGACCGCGCGATCGCCGGGCTGATGCTGTACTGCGGGCTGCGGTCGGCGGAGGTGCTGGCCCTGGACGTCGCCGACGTCGACATCGGCGGCCGGTGGCTCGCGGTGATCGGCAAGGGACGGCGGGAACGCCGGGTCCCGCTGGACGTCGACGTTGCCTCGGTCGATCCAGGTCTATCTGCTGGCCGAGCGGCCCGGAGTCGGACAGCGGCCGGTTGTTCTTGGTGGCCAAGGGCCCCACCGGGGACAGCCGCTGTCCGTGGCCGGGCTGCGCACGATCTTCCGCTACCACCGCGAGCTGACCGGGATCGTCGGTGGGCATCCCGCACGCGCTGCGGCACACCTTCGGCACCGCCCTGGCCGAGGCCGGAGTCGATCTCGCCGTGATGCAGGCCCTGCTCGGCCACGCCCACGTCGACACCACCGCCCGCTACGTCCACCTGGCCCCGACGCACGTGAAGGCGGAGTTCGATGCCGCTCGCGATCCGCGCCCGTGACCCGACCGCAGCGTGACCTGGCACGCTGCCTACTGGGCTCACCTGCGCCGACACCGGGCGAGGCAACACCGCCTACTACCAGGCTGCGCGGGTCGTTCTTCCGGCGCTGGCCAGACCCGCAGGCGCTGGGCGGCCGAGCCGCTGTCGGTGCGGTTGTCGGCGGGCAGCGCCACCCGGCCGATCATCACGTTCTTGATGCTGCACGGCGGCCTGCGGCCGGGTTATGACTATCTGCTCGAACGCAAGCTGTCCAGCCGATCTGGCGAGAGATCAAGGGCTCCCCGCTGGCCGCGGACCTGGACCGGTTCTTGGCCGCCGCGGCCGAGCTCGGGTTCACCGAGCGGGTCCGGTTCGCGACCGGGTCACAGGTGCCGGCGCGGCTGCTGATCCAAACCGGGCGTCCGCTGTCGCAGCTGACCCTCACCGACCTGACCGAGTTCACGGCCGCGTGTCGAGACCGGCAGCGGCGGACCGGGAAGGGTCATCAGCACTATCTGGCGGCGGTCAGCAACACCCAGCGGGTGTTGTTCCATCTCGGCGTGGTCGACCAGCTTCCCAGATCGGGCGGGCCGGTCCCGTTCGACGAACGGCTGGCCGAGGTGTCGCCACCGATCAGGACCACGATGATCGCTTACCTGGAACGGAAACGGGCGACCTGTCGACCCAAGACGGTGTCGTCGATCGCGACCCGGTTGACTCACTTCGGCGTGTTCCTGGCCGATACCGACCCAGGACTGGCATCTCTGGCTCGGCTGGACCGGTGCCGTCATATCGAGCCTTACCTGACCTCGCTGGTCGACGCATTGGACTCCCGGACCGGCGAGCCGATCACCGTCGCCGACCGATCCCGTCGAGTGCTGGCCGTGGCTGGTTTCCTGGCCGACATCACCGAGTGGGGCTGGCCGGATGCGCCACCGCGCAAGCTGTTGTTCCGCGACGACACCCCCAAACTGCCGCGGGCGTTGCCGCGCTACCTTCCCGTCGACATCGACCGACGCCTCACCGAGGTCTTGACGACTCGCCCGGAGAACGCCTTGGCCGCTGCCGCGTTGCGGCTGCAACGGGCCTGCGGGCTGCGGATCGGGGAACTGCTCGATCTTGAGCTGGACTGTGTTCACGAAGTGCCCGACCATGGCAGCTGGTTGAAGGTTCCGCTCGGCAAGCTCGACACCGAACGGATGATCCCGATCGATGCACGAGATCCTCAACCTGATCGACCACATCATCGAGCACCGCTCACCCGGACGCGCGATGCCGCACCCCCGATACCGGCGGCCCGCACAGTTCTTGTTCACCCAGCACGGCCGCCGGCTCGGTCAGCAAGCCGTCCGCGCCGAACTCGACCGAGCCGCCCACCACGCCGGGCTGGACCACATCACACCCCACCAGCTCCGCCACACCTACGCCACCGCCCTGGTCAACGCCGGCGTCTCCCTGCAAGCATTGATGGCGCTGCTTGGACACGCCTCCGCCGAGATGAGCCTGCGCTACGGACGACTGTTCGACACCACCGTCCAGGACCGAGTACGAGCGCGCCTTCGACCTGGCCAAGCAGCAAGCCCGCACCCCACCCGGCGGCCGGATCAGCCTGCCGCTGACCGACATCACCGGAGGACGGGACTGGAAAGACACCCCCCTGCTGAAGTCCCGCATGGCCGGCGGATTCTGCCTCCGCGCGCCAGCCCAGGGCGCCTGCACCTACGCCAACATCTGCGAGCATTGCCCGAGTTACCGAGCCGAACCCAGCTCACTGCCAATCCTCGCCGCCCAACGTGTCGACGCCGAAGCCCTCGCCCGCGACGCCGCCGAACGCGGCTGGATCGACGAAGCCGAACGCCACCAACGACTCATCGCCCGACTCGACATCCTGATCAACGAGGCCACCGGATGACCAACACCAACACCCTCAACCAGGTCGAACGAGCCTGCGCTCAACTCCACCACGACGGACACACCGTCACCTTCACCGCTGTCGCCGACCTCACCGGCCTCGGCCGCAGCAGCCTCTACCGCGACCCCACTATCCGCGCGGTCATCGAACAACACCGCCACCGCACCGCCGACAGCGGAAGCCTCGCCGGACTCACCGACCAGATCGCCACCCTCCACGCCGCTGTCGACGCCCTCGCCGAGAAAGTCCGACGCCACGACGAGCAACTCAGACACCTCAACAAACCGCACAGCAGCTGAGATCGATTAACCGGCCGCCACCCACCAACCCGCCCGATTAGCCGGAGCGGCGCAGTCGCGAACCCGATCACCCTCACCCTGACCGACCTCCGGGCGATGCCTGCAGTGCACCGGGCCGTCACGCTCGAGTGCGCAGGAAACGGGCGGCTCGACACCAGACCATTGCCGACGGGAGAACCTTGGGGCGCATACGCGGTCTCGACCGCACGCTGGACCGGAGCTCTCCTCCGCGACGTCCTGGACCGAGCCCAGCCGGCGGCCGAAGGGGTCGAGGTTCTCTTCGAGGGCGCCGACCGCGGGGCCTACCACCTCCGGCCCGTCCTCGCCGAGACCAGCAGGACAGACCTGAGTTTCGAGCGTTCACTGCCGCTGGCCGACGTGACAGATCCGTCCTCTGAGATCCTGATCGCCTACGAGATGAACGGGGAACCGCTCCGTCCCGACCACGGCGCCCCGTTCCGGCTCATCGCACCCCACTGGTATGCGGTGGCGTCGGTGAAATGGTTGAAACGCATCGACGTGCTCAACGAACCGTTCAGCGGAGAGTTCCAGACCGGGCACTACATCTACGAGTGGCCCGACCGTCCACACGAGCCGGTACGCCTCATGCGGGTCCGCGCCCGGATCACCGAACCCTCCACCGGAGCAATCATCAAATCCGGCACCCACACGATTCGCGGAAAAGCCTGGTCCGGGACCGGACCGGTAGCCCGCGTCGACGTCAGCTTCACCGGTGAAGGCGATTGGCACCAAGCCCAGCTGCAACCGCCCAACGGCCCCTACCAATGGCAAGACTGGACGTTCGACTGGAACGCCACCGACGTCGGCCGGCACACCATCCTCGCGCGTGCCACCGATATCGCCGGCAACGTCCAACCCGAAGTCCCACCGTGGAACAGACTCGGCT
Organism: uncultured Actinomycetota bacterium; assembly: GCA_963707005.1. Taxonomy (GTDB): domain Bacteria; phylum Actinomycetota; class Actinomycetes; order Propionibacteriales; family Propionibacteriaceae; genus Microlunatus. The sequence continues at coordinate 35,641 of CAVPPP010000035.1, read as the reverse complement.
ACGGCAACAACGCGATCGAGGTCTCCTACGTCGACGTTTAGGATGCTGCCTGATTTAGCAAGGAGACTCGGGATCGAACCAACGCTGGCGGATTTGGTGCGAGAACGCGTCAGCCCGGCGAGCTAACTTTTCGCTGGCATCCCGTCCTGCCAGAGCGGGAGTCTTCCGGATGCGGGCCCCGGCGAAGGATCTCGCGTGGTGCGGTTGACTGGGTGACCGATCCACGAACGCCTACCGGACCTTCGATCTCACGTCGCTTCCGTGACCATCTGCCTCGACCGTGGTCTTGCGCATGAGTTGGCGCGGCCGCCGCGATTCCGCAGCACCACCATCAACGCCGCTGCCGCCGTCGACACACGCGGCGTCGCCTCCCGAACTCAGCGACGCATCGGCCTGCCCAGCGCCATAAGGCCTGATCGGGGACCGCACGGTTCGTCAGCAAGACCGCGAACGACGCACATGCTCTCTGAGACCAGACTGAGTCGATGCCCGGTATAGCAAGGCCGCTCTGCAAACACCCCGGCGTAGGGTCAAAAACATGAGCGAGCGTGACCGGGACTCGGTTGCACCGCGAGCACCGAGCGGCGAATCCGAGGGCGGCGGTGCGGCCGATATCGCCGGATCACCACCCCTCAGGCTCAACCGCCGATTGGCGTTGGTGTGTTTGGCGAGTGCTGGAATGGGCATCGCTGGCTGTTCCCCCCCGCCTAGCCTGAGCCCGGTCCGATCGATTTCACCATCGACCCCCCGTAAGCCGACGGATGAGCCGAGTTCGACCCGACCCTCGGCCACGCCATCGGCGACTCGGCCCGGCACGGGCCCGCTTGCCACTCGCGGTCCTGACCTTGTCCGAGGCCCCCATACCAGCCAGGCAGTGGCGTTGACGTTTCATGGTGCAGGCTCACCGGAGATTGCCCGAAGATTGCTGAAGGTCGTTGCCGACGCAGGGGTCAAGGTCACGGTATTCGCCGTGGGCCAGTGGCTCCTCGAACACCGGACACTAGGCGCCGACCTGCTGAGGGCCGGTCACCAACTCGGCAACCACACCTGGAGCCATCAGGTCATGACCAGGTTGGATCTCGCGGAGGCAACGCGCGAGGTCCAACGCGGAGCGGATGCGGTGGCGACCGTGTTGGGTCACCCTGGCCCGCTCTTCCGACCCTCCGGCACGCCGACGAGCAACTCCACCATCCGAACCGCCGCAAACGCATCGGGCTATTCGCGATGTATCTCCTACGACGTCGACTCGCTGGACTACCTCGATCCAGGGCCCACCGCGGTACGGACGCGGACTCTCGCCGAAGTACGTGCCGGGTCAATCGTCAGCATGCATTTCGGACATGCCGGAACCGTCGATGCACTGCCCGGCATCCTGTCAGGACTCGCGGATAAGGGACTTCGACCCGTGACCATCAGCGCGATGTTCCAGTCCGGCTGATCCAACGACTCGTCGATGCGGCACGGACACACTTGGTGCGCTCACAGCCCGTCCCCGGCGCGCAGCAGTCACCTGATCGCCGAGCATCGGCGGCCGGGATACCCGTCCGCGGCGCGACCGGCCGGGTCTGCCGCCGATCTGCGAAACCTGATTCCACTCGGCCTGTTGGTTGTCAGGTCCGGCCGATCCCATCGATGGCTGAGCCCTGCTCAGCACGATCACAGGTCACGCGTCCGACGCTGACACCGTCGGCCTCACCGGACCTGACCGTCACGCCAAACCATGGGCGGCCGCCCAGTTGACCATCCGAACGATCGGACCACTCATCACCGTACGCACCCACTGCCACCGGGCCGCCGATCCCACCGTCGAGCCGTGACTACCAACCACCGACGGCCAATGGCACGTCTCGACTCAGCCCAGCCTTTCCGCTACGCGGCGCTCGTGGTCACGGGGTTGACGCTGACTCTGTCGCTGATCCTGTTCGGCTGCACCGCACCACCAGCCGACCCGCCGCAGACTCCCTCCCCGCGTGACGTCCCTTCCTCCGCTCGCGCCTCGTCGCCCGCTCAGCAGGCCCGTCCCGGACCGCGTTCCGCCACGCCGGCTCTGCCAGCACCATTCCGCGACCCGCTGCCCGGCATGCCTCCGGTCATCGGACTGAATGTGTACAGCGCGACTCGGGCCGGCATGCTGTCGCCCGAGGTGGCCAGCGATCCGGCCCTGCTGTACGTTCCAGACTCCACCGGATCGAGAGTCACCGTCATCTCCCAACGCACCCGACGCATCCTCCGGATCCTGCACACCGGCTCGATGTCGCAGCATGTCACCCCCTCCTATGATCTGCGGCACCTCTACACCAACTCCAGCTCGGCGAACGCCTTGATAGCGATTGATCCGCGGACCGGGAAGCGCGCAGGCCGACGCCGCGTGCCGCGACCGTACAACCTCTACTTCACCCCCGACGGACGGCAGGCGGTCGTGATGTCGGAGCAACATGATCAGATCCGATTCAGCAACCCCAGCACGTTCCGACCGATCGCGGTGCGCCGCTCGCCAGCCTGCCACGGACCCAACCACGCTGACTTCTCAGCCAACGGCCAGTATCTGCTGGTCACCTGCGAATTCTCCGGAGTCCTGCTGCGAATCGCCACCCGCACCCACCGCATTCTCGGCGCCCTCCGGCTCGGCTCAGCCAGCATGCCGCAAGACGTCCGACTCTCCGCTGACGGACGGGTCTTCTACGTAGCCCTGATGGGCATGAACCGGGTCGCACTGGTCGACGGCGACCGGCTGCGCGTCGTAGGCGAGATCAAGACCCCGGCCGGCCCACACGGCCTGTACCCCAGCCGCGACGGCACCAAGCTCTACGTCTCGGATCGTGGAGCCGGCGCAGTCAGCGTGATCTCATTCGCCAGCAGACGCATCGTTGCCACCTGGCGGATCCACGGCGGCGGCAGTCCTGACATGGGTGGGGTGTCCGCCGACGGACGGATGTTGTGGCTGACCGGCCGCTACGACGGCATCGTCTACGGCTTCGACACCCGACAGGGCCGGCTGGTCGCCAGAATCCGAGTTGGCGGCAGCCCACACGGCATGGCGGTCTGGCCCCAACCCGGCCGGTACAGCCTGGGGCACACCGGGAACATGAGATGAAGTTGCGGGAACCTGGGCTGACAGCTTGCCGAGACAAGGGGCGGGACCGGGCGGAGTCCCCTTAGTCGCTGAACTGACCGCCGGTCCACAAGATCAAGTCTCTGTCGGCTCAGTCGTTTCTCAGGGCCGCTCGTTCGGGCTGACTTTGCGCAACCGCGAAGTTCAAGACCGCCACGCCGCTTGGACGGGAAGGCGCTCGGCCATAAGCAGCGCTCGTTCGGCTGGCAGGACGCGGAAAGGACGCCGGCAACTCGTCGTTGCGGTCGCCGTGGTTGCGTTGGCGATGGCCGGCCTGGCAGGCGCGTCGTACGGCCGCGCGCTCGCAACACCCGGAGAGGCTTCCTGGTCGGTACGGACGGTCGACTGCTGCGAGATCACGGTTCGGCCGGATGATCAACACGATCGAGAACTGGTAGTACACCCGCCATCCGCCGTCTAACAGCGCACCGCCAGCATCGTGGCTGCCCGCGATTGACTGCATCGCATCGGCGACGACGACCCCGCCAGGTCCTGGTCCTGCGACTGCGATTTGCAGTCGTCGCAGCTGGCTCCCCAGCCGACGCCCAGGCTCGCATGGGTCCCTCAACAGTGCTCAACCCAGATCCACTGAACCGCACCGGCGTGTCCGGAGACTTTCTAGTTTGGGTGTTGTCGGTCCGAAGGTTGGCGAACACGACATCTGAGAGACGTCGGCGCAGAAGCCGAAGTGCAGCGACGCGATCCTTCCCGGGACCGGTCTGCTTGTCGAGGTAAGCCCTGCCTGGACCAATCCCACGGGCCTGGATGACCGCGATCATGTGCAGCGCGTCGTTCATGGAACGGTTGCCGCCGCGGTTGAGCCGGACCTTGCCTTTGCTGGACCCGGACCAGACCGGCACGGGTGCAGTGCCGTTGAACCGGGCGAAGGCGTCCTTGTCGCACCCGTTCCTGTGGACAAACCGGGGCCAGACCTGGCCAAATCAAAAGGTAAACACACTTCGTCAACGAGCCACTGGTGGCACGCTGACCCGATCAAGTGGAGAGGGCAAGGCCTGGTCAGCCCAGCGCTCGAGAACGCCTGTCGAGACACCTGTGCCGGGACCAGGCCTTCGTGCGCGCGAACAGCAACTCCGCGCATACACAATGCGCCGAGCGTCGCCGCCGGCGGCCGCGTTGGGCAGGTGCGGGCGCTGTAGCTGGCTAGAACCAGTACTTGCGTCCAGCAACGGCGCGGCCGGTGGCGCCCAGGATCCAGAAGACCACGCCGACGACGATGAGCAGCCCTCCGATCCACCACAGGATCGAGATGTTCAGGATGAATCCTAGAACCAGTAGGATGACGCCAAGAATGATCACGCGGTACCCCTCCCCGAGGCTAGTTGCGTGCCACGCACCAATGCGGGAACGCAGTTGTCACAGGCTTGGAGTTACCCGCCTCACGCGAGCTCAAACGATGCTTGCGCCATGCTGCAATCTGAGCGACCCAAGATCGCGTGGCGTTCCGTCGCCCTTCCCCGCCAACGACTCAGCGTGCTGCGATCGCCACGCCGTGTGTCGCGCCAACCTGCCTGCCATCACCGGCGGCGTGTGAGTTGAGGTAGGGACGCCACCTCCGGTTCAGGGTTTCAGCACGATCTTGACGGCTCCGTCCTGCTTGGCTTGGAAGATCTCGTAGGCGTGTGGCGCCTCGGTCAACGGCAGCCGATGGGTGGCGAAATCCTCGACTCCCAATGGATCGTCGTCGCCGAGCAGCGGCATGATGTCGTCGACCCACTTCTTCACGTTGGCCTGACCCATCCGCAGCTGGACCTGCTTGTCGAACAAGGTCATCATCGGCATCGGGTCGGCCATTCCTCCGTAAACACCGATCAGGGAGATCGTTCCGCCGCGTCGAACGATGTCGATCGCGGAGTAGAGGGCGGACAGCCGGTCGACACCGGCTCTCTTCATCATCGGCTCAGCCACGAAACCCGGCAGATGCGCGGCGAAACGCTGCACCATCGACGCGCCGGGTGACCCGTGCGCTTCCATGCCAACCGCGTCGATCACCGCGTCGGGACCGCGGCCGCCGGTTAGATCGCGGATCGTGTCGGCCAGGTCGTCTGGATGATCGTTGAGATCGATGACCGTCGCGCCGCGGTCGCGGGCACGCTGTAGACGTTCCGGCACCAGGTCGACGGCGATGACCTGATCCATTCTGCCGTTGTGCTGCGCGATGCGGATCGCCATGTCACCGATCGGCCCCAACCCCAACACGGCGAGTGAGCCACCGCCGGGCACGTCGGCGTACGCGACCGACTGCCACGCGGTCGGCAAGACATCGGACAGATAGACGAACCGCTCATCCGGAGGTCCCTCGGGCACCTTGATATGGGTGAACTGAGCCTGAGGTACCCGCAGGTACTCAGCCTGGCCGCCCGGGACGCTCCCGTACAACTTGGAGTACCCAAACAGGGCGGCGCCGCTACCCTGTTCGCGCACCTGGGTGGTCTCACACTGGGTGTACAGCGTCTGCTCGCACATGTAGCAGCGTCCACATGCGATCTGGAACGGGATCACCACGCGGTCTCCTGGTCTCAGCTCGGTCACCTCGCTCCCGACCTCCTCGACGATCCCCATCGGCTCGTGTCCGATGACATCACCGGGGGTCATGAAAGCGCCAAGTGTCTCGTAAAGGTGGAGGTCGGAACCGCAGATGTTCGTGCTGGTGATCTTGACGATCGCATCGGTCGGCTCCTGAATGACCGGATCGGGAACGGTGTCGACGACGATCTCTCGTCGGCCCTGCCAGGTGACTGCTCGCATTCGATGCGTCTACCCCGAAAACGCCGCGCACAAACGACGCAAGGTCCCAGAAGACTTCGCAGACCGCTCCCGGGCGCCACGGTTCAGCGTGTCACCGGAGGCCGAGCTCAAACAGTTGCGTCCGACTCAGCGCCGGACCTTCGGGAACCAGTTCCTTCTCATCCACGTGATCGGTCACGCGCTCAGTCAGGACGGTCATCTTGGGGAAGGGCTCATGACCGGCAGCCGGGGCGAGTTCGAGCACCTCCCTCACGTCTCGATCAGCATGACGGTCCCTGCCCTCATGAGGACTGCACCTACCCACAGTGTTCCTTTTACCGGAGCCCCCAGGGTTTCTCGGGCGTAACAGCGGGTATCGATGTCCGCGGGAAGGGTGCGCGGGAATGGAGGTGCGGCATCACCGATCCGGAGGTCGGCGGAAAGGACCAGACCCCGCCAACGCGAACGCCAGCCCGGCCGCCCGAGCCGCCGAAGAAGGCATCGGGCCGGCGCATGCTGAACGGCTTGGTTCCCCGCCGGCTCGCTGCGGCCGTGCTTTGGGCAGCGGGTTTGATGATCATCGGACTCGCGGTCTGGCTCGGGGTGCGTGTTCTTGCCGCCGTTCTGGTGGTGTGGGTGCCTTGTGCGGTGGCATTGCTGCTGACCGCATTGTTGAGCCCGTTCAATCTGTGGCTGCGCCGACGGGGTCTCCTACGTGGACTAGCCGCAGCCTGCAGCGTTGTCGGTCTGCTGCTGATACTGGCCCTTGTCGGCACGGTGGTCGTGCTGGTCACGGCCAACCAGATCGACACACTGTCAGCACAGTTCGGGACATCGTTGCGTTCGGCACAGAACCAGTTCACGTCCCTGCCCGTGAGCCAAACCACCCTCAACCTGATCCAGGACCGGCTTCAAGAAGCGCTGCAGTCGGCAAGCCACGGACTCGCCGCAACAGCACTGAGCGCCACCGAGACAAGCATCCGTTTCGTCGCCGGCCTGCTGCTCGGCATATTCGTCTTGTTCTTCTTGCTCTATGACGGCAACCGAATATGGTCCTGGTGCCGGAACCTCTTCCCCCATCGGACCAGAAGGCGAATCGGGGCCGCCGGGCAGGCCGCATGGGTGACCCTCTCCGGATTCGTCCAGGGCACCACGGTGATCGCCACCGTGCACGCAGTGGTGATCGGCGCCACGCTCTCCATACTCGGCGTCTCACTTTTCTTGCCACTCGCCCTGGTCGTGTTCATCGGCAGCTTCGTCCCCGTCGTCGGCGCCCTGCTTGCCGGCAGCCTCGCGGTGCTCGTCACCCTCGGCTCCAAAGGTGCCGCGGCGGCCGCCATCATCCTGCTCGTACTCCTCATCGAGCACGAACTCGAGGCACACGTACTCCAACCCCTGGTCGTCGGCCGCTACGTCCGGCTACATCCGCTCGCGATCATCTTGGTCATCGCCATCGGCGCGACACTCGGAGGGATCGTCGGCATCCTCGTGGCGGTACCGATCACCGGCGTCGCTTACAACGCCTGGGGCCCACTCAACGGCCGAACGGCCAAAGTCGTCGCTGAAGCCCGTCGACCATCCCGGCTCAGCCGACTCTGGTCAGCCCTCCGGCGGCTCCTGACCAGCAGGAAGCAACACCCATGACGGTCCCCTGGGGGTAGTCGGCAACCTCCTCATCGGTCGAGTCGCCCCACGCGCGGACCTCGGATCGTCAGGCGATCGGCACCTGGTCCTGAGGTACATGCCCCCAAACGGCGAAGCACTCACGACGACGGGCGCCGCACGCCGGGGCCGCGGCCGGCCATGGACCGGCGCCGTGATCGAGCACTCAGCCCGAGATCTGATCGCCAGCCCGACCGTGAGTGCGATCATCGCAGTCGTCATGACTCAGGGCGACTATTACTGGCCGTGCTTCCTTTCAGATCTCCTGCGGACCCCCAGTTGGGGACCCTGCGGTCTAGCACTGATGCACAGGATCCGGCTGAAGGGGATCAACAACACAGCCACGCCGCCGTCACGCGCGGCATGGGTTCCGTCGGTCTGTGCCCGGGTACAGCAGTGCCAACCAACGGGAGGAGATCGGAGATGACATGTCAGTCTGTGCCGTCCCCGACGGTTGTCACGCCACCCGGGCTTTCCCCAGACGCGTGGCGCCCAGTGGTCGAGTCCGCGCCCAGGGTGCGGCTTGCTCAGCTGGCCAGGCGACTCCGGATCGGCACCGGCGCACGGCTGGTGGTCTTCTCGGCACGTCCCGACGACGAGACGATCGGCTGCGGGCGGCTGATTGCCGAATGGGCCGACCAGATCGGCCCGTGCACCGCTGTCCTTGCACTGAGCTCGCTGCGGGCCGGTCCTGGCCGTGCGGCTTGTCAGTTCGATGTCGACCTAGCGCCGTCGGCTGGACCCCCGTCGAGCCAAATGAGGACGTCTGCCAGGGAAAGTCCGGGCGCGGGTGACTTCTCGAAGACATGCGATCGGGCGTCGTGAGTGGCGGCTTCCACAATACGGCGGCTGATGTGGCGCAGTTTGATGTTGTGGTGAGAGGACCAGCGACGAAGCAGGTTGAATGCAGTCTCGGCGTCGATCTGGAAGCGAAGCATGAGGATGCCCTTGGACTGCTCGATGATCGGCAACGTGTCGAGGCACGCCCGCAGATCGTTGATCTCCTCGGTCATCGCCGCAATTCGACTCGTCTGGCCATCAGTCTCCGTCTGCGCGGTTGAGCGGAAGGCGCGATGACCGTTCCCGAGACGCACGTTGGCATGGCCATTGGCGTCGTGGTATGCGATGCCAAACAGTTGGTCGGGGGGCGTCGTCAAGGCGGTTCCTTGGGGTCTGGAGCCCATGCGCACGGTGGAGCGCCGGCTGTCTCCTCAACCACCCTGAGTATACCTCGTAAAGGCGGAGTCTTGGTCTCCGCGCCCGGGCGGAGACCAAGTCCCATCCCGGAGTCGGCTGCTGTTTCCTAACAACCGGTCCTCGGGTCGGTAACCGGCCGGCCGCACGCCAACCCGTGTGCCAAGTGTGACTCGTCAACGGTTGACTGACAGCCGTGATCCCGGGCTGCGGTCGAACGGTCAAACGGGCGGCCGGGTCGGGGGTAGTTGGCCGGTGACGCGTGCGATGAGGTCGGCGGCGACGTCGCGGAGCTTGGTTTTGGGCCGATTGTGAACGCATCCGTAGCAGGTCGACAGCCTGGTCCGCGGTGCAGCGTTGCTGACCCATCAAGATGCCGATGGCCTGGTCGATGATTGGGGCGGGATGCCAGCGCTTGGTCCAGCTGATCGAGGAGTTGCTGTCGGCCGCGCGGCCCAGGGTCAGTTGCAACGCGCCTTGGCCCGGATCCACCGATCGGTCTTACGTCGGGGGCTGGTGTGGTGCTGCTGGGTGATGGGCGCCGGGTCGGCTGGCCTCACTGGCAGTGGTGTTCCACGGTTCTTGGTCGGGCCGCTGATACCGGCCGGCGGTCAGGTGGTTGGCGGGGTCGGCGGGTCGGCGGCACTGGTGATGAGGTGGTTCCAGGCGGTCTGCCAGGGCCAGTCCTGCGGGAGGTGCAGGGTTAGTCGTCGCGCTGAGGTCGCGATCCGGCAGGGGATCTGAATCAGCTTGCGCCGCACGGTCGCCGTCGTCGCCCGGGTCAGGTCCGATGCGCTCGGGGCGGGCGAGGGTGGCGGCGGCGCGGGTGAGGTCGAACGCGATCACCGCCAGCACGAGCCAGGCGGCGTTGGCGGTGAACACTCCGGACGGCAGATGCGCCAGAGCGGAGCCCTTGAGGTCGGCGTGGACCTGCTCGATGATGGCGTGTTGGCGATGGATCTTGTCCGCCGTCACGGTGTCGAGCAGGTCGGGATCGGTGGTGGTGAAGAAGGCGTGGAACCGCCACACGTCGAACAAGCCGTCCTGTCCGTTGGCGCGGTGCTTGTCGGCCTGGAAGTCCGGGATCCGGCGCACGATCAGCCGACCGTCCACCTGGTCGGCCTTGGGTTGGGCGGCGAACGCGGTGAAGTCGATCTCGGCGACCTCGGCCCGGGAGATCCACTGCCCGGAGGTGTCGTCGAAGACGGCGTCGGTGTACTCGATCGTCGTCCAGGCGTCCTCGGCGACCGGCGATCGCCGCTTTGACCCGGGAGTCCATCCGGATCGTGACCGACACCTGCGCACCGCCGGCCAGCGCGGCGTGGACCGGGTTGCGTCCGTAGAACGCTGAATCCATCCGGACCAGGATCGGGGTCTTCGCATCGAGAAGACGGCGGGCGGTCTTCACCGCATCACCGACCAGACGTTTCCCACCCCGCGGTGAGGAACAAGCCCCTCGACGGAGCCGTTGGGCCACGATCACCGGCGCCGTGTCGGAGGACGGTCAACGTGCCGAGCAGCGCGTTCAGGCCGCGGACCTTGTCGTAGCCGAACCCGGCACCCTGTTTGGCGTGGCCGTGGACCTCGACCACGGTGTCGTCGACATCGACGAACACGAACCCGTCCCACTCACCAGCAGCCGGCGGCGTGGAATGCGTCCCGACAAGCCGGGTCACGCCGGCCAGCGCGAGCAGGAACCGGGACGCGATTGCGTCGAGCTGACGGACGTGGCCGAAAGTGAAAGCCCGCAGGAACGATCCCAATGTCGACGGCGCATAGATCCCGGCGAACAACCGACCCATCCCGCCGTGCCGCAACAACGCCATGTCATCGATCGAGTCTGCGCCGGCAACCATCCCCGCAACCAGCGAGGCGACCTTCAAACCGGCGTTCGCGCCGTTGTCGCCCGGCACGCTCAAATGCTGCCGAGCCAGCCGATCCAGTCCGGCTTCCTGGGCCAGACCCATCACCGGGACCAGATCGGTGTCCTGGCTTTCGTCCAATCCACTGGCGCAGGCGTCGCTGGAAGCGACCGCGAGGGGCTGCCGGTCACGGCGGGAGGTGATCCCGCAGGAGATCGGCTGGTCCGCGGCGCCGGTTGCCAGCTCACTGAGTTGCTGCTGTAGAAACGACTCGAGGTTGCTGGTCGACAACACGACCGATTGCAGCCGCTGAAAGACGCCGGTCAGATCGGAAGAGACGGGCTCGGTCACGCTGATGTGTCCATCCGATCAGAAGGACCCGTTGGCTTGCACCGAAAGCGACCCGACCTTGACCGACCGTGCCTTGTTGACCCGCGGCACTCCGAGACAACGCGCCGGACCTGACCCGAAACGCGCGAACAGCGGCGCGATGGCCGTTTCGCTTTTCACGCTGGGGGGAATTACCCACATTAGGTGGGTGTCGGGGCCGGCTCTGGCACCGCACCAGGTTCGGGCGGTCCATAAGCGCGGCCGCCCAAACCGCCAAAATCGGCCGTCGGATCCGCCGGTGCGCGCTAGCCGTACGCCCTTTGTTGCGTTCCAGCGCCGCGTTACCGCTCATCGGCGTGACCCAGAGACAGAGTCGCGATGTGATGGTCTGCGGATCTTCGCCAAGCCACCATGCCATGATCGGATGAGTCGTTCATACACGCTGTGAGGAAATGGCCCTGCCCGGATTCATGGCCACGGCTCAGACCGACATCGCCGTCGACGGGCGCCCGGCAGAGGCATCGGATACAGCCGATGCGAGCCTCCCGGACGATGGCGGCCGAACCCTTCAAGCTTCGCAACAGAACGTCAGCCAGGTGACTTCACTGGAGATCGGCAGAGCGGGAAGTTCCCCTAATCTGGAACTCGCCGGTTTCGGCTACGCGGCGTGCCACCTCTCGCAACTTCACGTTCAGCAGCTGGGACGCGCGTCGCAAGAGGTCGAAAGCATCCTCCGGGGTGACCTTCAGCCGCTCCATCAAGATTCCCTTCGCTTGGCCGATGACATCTCGGGACAGCAAGGCCTGCTGCAGATCACGGCCGAGGCTTTGAAGGGCGCTGCGTTCATCAACCGCCCTGGCCGCCACCGAGGCGTGCGCGGCCAAGACGAGTCCAATCTCCCTAGCGGTGTCATTGAACGCATCCGGGATGACGCCGTAGGTGTTCAGGGACCCGCCGGACTCGACGGTTCCGCTGCTCGCCGAGGCCAGGCGGTAGGAAAGAGCGGACTGCACACCGGACTCGGTCGGACGTGATGCCAGCTTCGGCCAGCGCTCGTCGGGAAACGACTCCGCGTACACCATTGCGGCATCCATGGCATCTAGGCAGGGGCCCTGGTGCCACCGGTACTGCGCTTGATCTACGGCCGTCGCGGCCGGATCGGTGGACGCGGCGGTTCGGTACCCGCTCAGCTCAAGGAGCGTGACGCTCGCCATCCGGCAGCCTGTGACCGTTGATACGGCAGCTTCGGCGATCCGCAGCAGGACGTCATCGAAGCTATCGGCGTCGTAAAGCTGCTCGGCGATCTCGGCGAACACCATCGCGAGGCGCGTGGGTGGAAGGTCGGCTTGCCGCCGTTTCGTTGATTCATCGCGATCGGCGGCTGCCATCGTCCGCTCGGCCCGCGCCGCGTCTCGATTCTGTCTCTCCTGCGACCGTGCCGCAGCGGCCTCACCTCGCTGTTCTGATGCTCCAGACTCTTTAGCGGTACCGCCGAGCTCCGCGTCGCGGGCGTCCAATTGCCATTCCCACTTGTCGAGCTCATCCTCCCGGCGGGCGGCGACCTGGTCCCTGGTGTCGGCCACCCTGTCCCGCTTCTCAGCGATCTCATCGCGCCGGTCAGTAACAAAATCTCGCTTGTCAGCCGCCCATGCCCGCTCCTCGCCGCCTGACTTAGTCGACATCGGAACACCTTCCACTGCAACCCCTTCTTGACACTACTCCGCCTTGGCACGGCACGGAGGTGACTTGACCACTGACCGATCCAAGGAGGGCGGCAACAACATGCCCGATGAGGTCCATGGCCATGATCGAGACCTGGGACTTCGACAAGCGGTTGATGCCGAGCTGCTCGACCAGCCTCTCCATCCCCCGGGTCGAGACTCCGAGCCCAGGTCGAGGCGTTCCGGACCCCCGACCGTTGGACGCCGGCCCGTACACGTTCGTCGCGGCGGACGCGTTAACGATGAAAGTCCGTGAGGCCGGCCGGGTGATCAATGTCGCCTGTCTCGTGGCGACCGGGGTGAACGCTGACGGGCACCGCGAGATCCTCGGCCTGGATGTGTGCTCCAGCGAGTCCCACGCCGCCTGGCTGACGTTCTTCCGCGGCCTCACCGCTCGTGGCCTGTCCGGGTCAGCCCGGTGACCTACGACGCCCAATGCTGGTCTGGTCGCCGCTGCCGCGACAGCGAAGCGATCGAGGTCTCTCACCGCATCCGAAACAACAGCGCCTCGTGGCGCACGGCGTGCTCGTCGAGGCCGATCATCGTGACGCCGTCGAACCGGTGCGGGTCGTTGATCAGGAGGCACGACCCTCGGCCAGGACGGCGTCGTTGGCGGTGTTCCACGACACGGCGAGACCTTCGGCGACACGGGGCGATCGTGAGGTGCTGGACCACCCGGCCCTCCAACTGCCCACCGCAGCCCCCGACGAGACAGCTTCGCCCGTGGCTCCGCGGCCCGGCCGGTGTCTTGCCGCCAAACGTGCCCGCAACCAGAGCATCGGTAGCGGCGGACCGTGACCCCCAGCGTGGTCGGCCGCCAGCCCGACGGTTCATGCGCCAGCTGCCGCGCCACGCTCCCCCGAGGAGCACCCTCGCACCCACAGCGACGGCACCACTGGTCCGGTTCAACGACACGGCAGGCCAGCACCGCATGATCCGGGGCTATACGTTGGCCGGTGACCACCAGGCCGAGCTCGTCGAGTCGGCAGAAGGTGCTCAGATCAGCGCAGCCGAAGCCGAGTCGCTGAAGGTAGCGCCGATCACGTCGAGGTCTTCCAGATGAGCGTGTAGCAACCTTCATCCTCGGGAGCCTCGACGCCTACCCCGGGACCGACGCGCCGGACTTCTCTACGCCTCGACACACCCTGAACGAGCCCCAAGACCCTCGCTGACTAGGCATCCCTCCTACCGCGCGACACCCCTTGTGGAACTCAGGCCAGAGCCGGGCCAACCTCACGATCAGTATCCAGTGGGGTTCAGCGTGCCGGGTGCTTGGTGGTGCGGTTTCCCCAGTATCCGGCAGCGAGGTTCCTGAAGGACTCGCGCAAAGGAGGACCCGACTTAACGAGAGTGCGTCCGCCAGCAAGGTTTCGATAGAGCGTTTCGTAGCGTGCGGCCAATGCGTCGGCATCAAACCCGCTGAGAGCGGACTCGCGACAGACCCGCAGAATACGCTGGGCATCCTTGAGAGCGCAAACTAGCGTTTGGTTGTCGTTGGCGAGATAGCCATTTCACGCCGTGATGGACCACATCGTGCTCACTCGTACGGCCCACGACGACCGGTGTCCCAGACGCCAACGCGTGGATGAGGTCGGTGCGTTGCGTCTCATAATGGCCGCCAACGACCAGCAGTGCTCGGGCGTGGGTGATGGCGTCCTTCCGGGCTGCCCCGTCCAACGTACCGAGGTAGCGAACATTGCCGCTCAGATGCGGCGCGATCTCTGCGTCGAACCAGCGCTCCTGGCCACGTAGGACTGGACCCGCCAGACCTAGCGGAAGGTTTGCGCTTCTAGCCAGCCTTATCAGTTCACCCGCGCCTTGAAGAGGTTCTAGCCCCCAGAGCCACAGCACACCACCGTCCTTGATGGTCTGAAGGGACCAGCCGGCCAGATCGACCGGGTCAGGGATCAACGCAGCCAGCCGCATAGCAGGCGAAGCGTCGACAAGTTGCCGCGGGCTCGTGGCAACGAGACTACCACACACGGTCCGCATAGCCGGCGTACAACTGGCTCAGTTGGCTGCTGACGTGCCCCCGTATAGTGTGCACCAGCGGTACAGGGATGAAGTCGGCTTGCGCGACGATGACCACTCCGCAGTGGTCGTGAAGCACATCGAGAGACTTACCGAGTCGCATGACCGCGGCGACCGCTCGAGATGCGTAGTCGATTTCGAAGCACTGACGGCCGACCTGGTGGGCTTTGTAAGGTTGCTCAATCTCATGCACCGTCGCCGCACCGGTCGATCCGGCTGGAGCGATGAGGTGCACCTGGTGACCCCGTCGCACGAGAGCCGCAGCGAGCGCGTCGACAGATCGGCCCACTCGATCCGAGCGAGACGCACCGACGGGCTCCCACGGCGGAGCCAGAAACGCGATGACGAGTTTTGGTGGCTCCTCAAGCGACGCATCTCGGGTACCGGCGACCACTGCATTCCCCTTCCGGCCGCAACACCTCCACGTCGCGCTATAGCTAACCCATCGAAACCTTTAGCCATCAGAGCAATTCCTATCCAGCTGGCAGCGATTCACATCAGCCGGTTCGAAAATGAGACCCGCGAGCTGAGCCTTCCAGGCGGGGCATGGAAGCGGTTTGGGTCCTCCCGATCGAATCCGAGTCGCGCGACCCCGGCCGTGAAGGCCTCGACGGCGCTGACGGCCCCGAACGCCAAGGCCTCAACCGTGTCCGAACGCCGTCCTCGAATGCGTCCACCAGCACCGCGCCGAGAAGTTCGGACTCAGCCTGTAACCTCCAAGAACCCACGCCGGGTGTTCACAGCCTGTACGTCGAGCGGCCCCCGGAGCCAAGGAGGTCGACAGAGCGATGAGCTCTCCTGCGCTTGGCGCAACCCTGGCTCTGTCCTCGCCAGATTTCTGTCCGAGGTCGCCGGACTCGGGCCAGGCTCGCCGGGCCGTTCGTCAGAGCAGGGGCCCCACTCGGCGGTGGCGATCTCGACGTGGTCGACGCCTCGCCATGGTCCTTGTTTCTTGATCAGCTCGGTCTTGTTGAGGCCGTTGATCGTCTCGGCCAGGGAGTTGTCGAACGATGAGCCGACGGCCCCGACTGAGGGTCGAGACCCGCTGCTGGCGAGACGCTCGATGGCCGAAGAGGTGTACTGGGCGAGTTAATCTTTGCGGGGTTGATCTGCGAGCGGCAGGAGCGGCAATGCAGTCACTGCTGGGAACCGATCGGGTGAGGTTTGGCGGCCGCACGAAATAACCCACTCCAGTGCGCGTGCCGTGACGGTCGCCTCAGCGCGCATTTTGTCGGCCTTCAAGCCAGAAAGGAGAAGGCCGACCATCCTGACTGCTGCGCGTCCCGTCACCGACAGTTCCCGGCCGTCGCTGACCATCAGTCCGCGTTCGAACACGAATCTGCTGATCCCACCCGTCAGACAGCCAGCGACGATGTTGGCGATGCCCGCTTGAGATGAGCGTGCCGGGTTGGCGATTGCTCGCCGGACCAAACGTGCTGATCACGGCGTCGCTGCCGCGATCGCCGCCGCAACGGCGGCCGGATCCAACACGTCGCCCTGCTCGATGATCAGCCGATCGCGCCCGGACATCGTTTCGGGTCAACGGACGGCGGTGACGACCCAGCCGAGTCGGGCCAGACCGGCGCGCTGTTGCTGTCCGCGGAGATCACCACTGCCGGCCAGCTCGGCTTCGCGGCGACCCGGCGGATAGAGCACGATCGCGTGCACCATGAAGTCGGCGATGACGTCTGTGCGGCTTCGGACGCGCACGTGCGACGGCTGAGCGAAGCTCGGTCCCGAGCAGTCGCTGATCGGCACTGTCTGCAACGTTGGCTAGCGGCGGCGTCACATCGGCAGCGTGGATTCGGGCTAGGGGAAGGTTTGAGCAGTGCTGTCGGGTGCCATCGATGCCCCGTTGATGCTCGAAGCTCGGCTGGTCATGCGTCCGGCCCGCTCTGGACTGCCGTTGCGGCTGCGATGCTGGGGCCCTCCTTGACGTAGCTGTGGACCTCGTAGACGGTTATCTCGGGTTGCGGCATTCGGGCCGCGATCAGCCCATCCTCGAGTTCCTTTCCCTGGATGAGCTCGAACGCGCTGCGCGACTGCCAGACCTCGGTGATGCGGACGCCATCGGTAGTGGAGCGTGACCACTGGAACAGGCTGCCCGGCGATCCGGCGCCACCTACCGCGAGCCGCATGGCTTTCAGCAGCTGCTCGATTTGGGAGAGTGTGGCGCCGACAAAGTCCATCACGACGGCGACCACCGTCGCCGCGTCGTCCGCCGCTGGATCTGCTTCGCGGCCGGATTCTTTGGTTTGGGTCTGTTCAGCGATGCTCATGCTTTTGATCCTTCGGAGAACCCTCGGCGAAACGGATGGACTTCGAGCCGTACGAAGAAGCTCGGAGGTGCGAGTCGACTGTGTGCCGGCCGTGGTGCTCGTCGACCGTGGGCCTGCCGTGTAGAGGGACCGCAGCAGTTTGGTGATGTGGGCATCAAGGTCGAGATGCCAGCTGATCAGTAGCTCCCCGACCTGTTGTCGCTTGACGGCCATTCGGTCCGGCTCGGTCGGGGTTGGCTGATGCGCCGGTCCTGGGTCCGGCTCGGTCGATGCTGCGTCGTGCGCTGGATGTCTCTGCTGCACGGCAGGCCTCCGTCCGCTTCTTGGTGCCGCACCGGCGATCGGCGACATGGATCCCCCATCGCCGGCAGCCTGCAGCGTTTCGGGACGCTGTGACCGTGGGAGCGCTCAGGGGGTGAGCGGCCCACGATCACAGCGCGGTGTGACCGCCGGTTGGACCAGGAAGGTCGCCTGCGGCCACAGCCGGGACCTGGCCGCGGGACAGGGGTCACATGCGGTGACGTCCCGCGGTCACAGGCCATCTGGTCTGCCCGGCCCGGGGAAGACTGGTCAGATCCAGACGGATGAGTAGTCGGCTCGTTGTCCGGGCACCAGTTCAGCATCATTGGCGAACCAGGCCCAGGGCAGTCGGCGGCGGAACTCCGTGCAGAGAGTGCGTCGACTGTCCGATGTTCAGGGTCCCTTGAACATCTTCGACATCGAAATTCTCCTTGCCTGTAGGGAATGGGATCTCCGATCCCGCCGAACGCCGGGCCCCAACAAGACCTACACAAATGAAGACGCTCATCTGACGTCGCCATGACGCGAACAACCCGCCGAGATCTGGATCCGATCCGCCACACCGCTCGTTGCCTGGCCGGTCACGCTGGGTGAGCGTGGGTAGATGACGCACGGCCGCCGAAGGAATCAGGCCAGCGGGATACTCGACAGGTCGTCGCAGATGGTTCAAATGGCAGCCTGCCGTCAACCACAGCGACGCTTTCGGACCGATGCTGCAAGGCAGCTGACGCCGATACACCTTCTTCCAGCGGACTCGTCCGGTCCGAGGCGCGCGACCCAGACTCGCGGCGCTTGGCCGTTTGGGCCACGGGCAATGGGTCGACCACAGGTCGGCGACGCGCCTGACAAGCAGATCCCGCGATGCGAGTTGTGGGACGAACCGCTGGTTTGCCGTCTGCGAACAAGCGATGTGCGGCAGGCCCAGGTAGGCCTACCGCACATCGTCAACTCTCCATCCGATCCTGGCCATCCGTCCAGCGATCCGATCCACTAGCGGATGATCAGGTCCTCGAGACAGTCGCCCTCAGAAGGGTGATAGGTCAGCCGAGGACTGGCAGCAGCTGGTTCAGTAGGGCGACGATCCCGTTGAGGATCCCGTTCAGGCCGGTGGATCCGTCCAACAGGCCCGCCACCGAGCACAACAGATTGCCGAGCAGGTTGCCGGGCCCACCCTGAGCCGTGATGTTCAGATGGACGGTGTCGAGATGGACCTTCAGGCCGAGCAGGTCGAGGTCCAGCGGACCCAGGACGAGATTGAGAATCTGACAGCTGAGCGCGGTGGCTGCCGGCGCCGCGGCAGGCGCCAGTTGCTGCTCGCTGTCCGATGAGAGGTTGTTCGCTACCCCAGCCCGCTTCTCGGCAACGGATGGCTTGGCCGCGCCCGCGACCGGCTCGGTAGCCACAGGCATGGCGATCTTCTTACTGACCGTGGTCACGGTGCCTGCCGCATCGGTGATGGTTCCGGTGAACTTGCCCACCGCAACCAGCTCACCGTCCTGCTTCTTGAACTTTGTAACGTTGAACAGCCCGGCGACCTTGCCGGTCCCGTCCTGCAACGTGCCCGTGACCCTGCCGCTCAGCGCGCTGGGCTCGGGCGGCGCGGCTTGTGCCGGAGCGCTGCCGATCAGGCCCACGCACACGGTGACCACAAACGCCAGCACCGCTACCAGGATCCGCGATCCGCGTCGCCGCTGACCTGGCTGTTGAATCTTGCTGTCCATCGGTCATTCCTTCCTTTGATACTTCGGCCGACCGTCCCCACCCAGCTCGAGTGCCAGTCCCGCGCAACGCACCTGTGCGGCAAACGTCCTCCGGCCCTGCATCTGTGACGACGACCTTGGCAACGAGGCGATGATGTCGACCGATCGGCGCTGTGGAGCAGCAGCTGAGCCTGCCACGAGCCGCGAATTCGTATTGACCCTGACATTTCCTGTCGGGGCCCCGCGTCATGGGTGGCTGGCCAAGTCGTCCGCCTGTGGCGGCGCCGAGACTGTGGTAGACCAAGACCACAGGTACAGCGCCACAAGGGCGACCGAGAGTGATCGAGTGACACGGGCGAGCCTTGGCGGGGGGGTTCACATTTCAGGAGCTCAACCTGGCGATCGAGGACATCAAGAAGACCTCCGAGCACGCCGCCGACCTGTCCTACGACTTCGTCAACCCACGGTCGTACGTGCGTGCACTGGCCACCGGCGACACAGAGGTCTTGCGGCTCACCCCTCAACACCGCGCTCGAACTGGCCGTCCAACCGGTCCACCGCGTCCATGCCCTGCAGAACCATGACGAGATGACCTACGAGCTCACCCACTTCGCCGACACACACCGCGGGGATCGATTCCGTTTCCGAGGGGTCGATCGGCGCGGCGACGAGCTCGCCCAACTGATCCGAACCGAACTCGTCCGCGAGCTCACCGGACCCGCGGCGCCGTACAGCCAGACGTTCACGACCAACGGCATCGCCTCCACGCGGCCCACGATCTGCGACGGCACTCGGCTATCCCCGACTGGTGATCCTGACAGGCTGTTGGGTCCCACTGTGACCAAATCCGGCACTACAACGGGTGATGGCGTCCGGTCCGCCTCCGAAGGGGCCAGATCATTCTGGCCGGCCACGACGCTGCCCGGCGGCAGACCGGGCATAAGGGATCGGTCGCCGAGCGCGGCGAAGCACCACTTGTCGGTTCACGCGCCACAGCGGGTGGACAGACTCAACCGAACTGGAAAGGCATCAAGCCTCAGCCATCCCGACAGTCCGCTGGCCGGCCCAAGCGAGGACGGACGAGCCAAACATCTGCTGGTGTACTCGAGTGCCGTCGACACCTCCCCGCTCGAGGGTCGACCGGCAAGCGATCTCTGATGATCAGGGACGGGTGTCGCGATCCGCGCCGACGGCAGAAGATCATTGGCTGTGTTCTTCGTGTTTGAGGCATGCTGGACGTGTGCAGTCAACGAAGTTGAGGACCGGTGAAGTCGCCGAGCTACTCGATGTCTCGCGTCAGCACGTGGTCCACCTGTGTGACGCCGGCAGCGCTTCGCCGCGTCTGCGGCAGATCGAGCGTGCCATCTGCGGCTGACGATCGAGAGCAACTTTGCGTCCGCACTTGACCGTCGAACGACCCGTTGTTGGCCCGACGTCATCTCGATGGGGCCGAACGATGAAACGGTCCGGCTTCGCGATGATTTGTGATTGACAGCAGCCTCCCTGACGGCAAGGGATTCACGGGGGCGCTGACCACCAACGCTGGTCGTCCTGCGTGAGTCGTGCGGCATGACCGATCCCCGCGTTGCCACCAGACACGGACGTTTGCGGATCTGTCAGTCGGCAGCACCGTAATCACCATGGGTTTCCGGCGGGTCGCCGTGCGCCGCATCGCCGTAAGAGGCCCGCGACCGACGTGATGGCACCAGCTCGTTGTTCTGTAGCTGGTGCCATCACGTCGCGTCGACGCTGGATCGTGTTCAGGCGTTCTGGACGTGTTCCTTGGAGTCCTGCACCTGCTGCCGGATGTCGTCGGCGGCACCGGACCCTTCGGCCTTGACGTTCTCCGCACCCACAGTGGCGGTCTCCTTGACCGAGTCGACGGCCTGCTGCGCCGGCTCTTTCAGTCCCGCGGCCAGCTCGGTAACCGCCTGTGAAGCCTGCTCCTTCAGCGGTTCAGCCTTGTCCTGAAGTCGTCCGACCGCTTCCTGCTCCTTCTGCGAGGACGGGATCAGCCCGGAGATGAGCAGCCCCGCTCCGAACGCGATGAGCCCCGCTGCCAGCGGATTCCCGCGCGTCTTCGACCTGGCCCGGGCCGGTGTCCCGGTCAACGTCTGCTTGGTCGACGCCGCCTTGTCCGACAACGCTCCTCGTCCATCGGACAGCCCACCCTGTGCGTCAGCGGCCGTGCCCATCACGGCATCGGTGATCGAGTCCTTGACCGAGCCGGCCGTCTCCTTCGCCGGTCGACCTGTCGCCTCGCCACGTTCCTCGGGCTGGCCGACTCACCGAGCCGGTCGACGTCGTCGCTGAGCCGGGCGCGCGTCTCTTCGATTTCTGCCCGGATCTCGTCCGGGTCGCTGCTCGTGGTCATCGGTTCCTCTCCTCTTGTCCTTTCAACGCGTTGGGCACCTTGGCCAACGTGTCCGTCGTTTGTTGCAGACCGTTGATCCGGTCGAGCTGCTTCTTGGCGACCAGCGCCAAAATGGCGCCGGCCACGGCCCAGATGGCGGCGACGATCAGTGCGGACCACCCCAGGCCCGTGCGATCTCCGATCGCCCACCACAATGCGATGGACAAGAACAACACGAACAAGAACGCAGCAACCGCAGCACCGGCGAACATGCCAACGCTTTGACCCACTCGACTCGCCGACTGCCGGGCCTCCGCCTTCGCCAGCGCCACCTCCTGCTGCATCAACACCGTGACGTCGCGGGTGACGGCGCTCAGCGCGTCGGCCAGCGACGTGTCGGCTCCATCACCGACCGTCCCCGACGTTCGTGACGGCCCTGCTGGCGGCGCGACCGCGACTAGCTCCGCCGGCGAGTGGCGTTGCGGGCAAGCCCGCTGCGGTTCGGATCACTCATGGGAGATACTCACCCTGCGAACGGACCGGCTCACCCGGCACTGGCCCGGTGACCGGGTCATTAAGGCAGTCGCCGGGACCGTTGAGCATCGCCGGTCGACCCAGGCGCTGGGTCGGTGGGTCCGCTCGGGGCCAGATAGCCGGTAGGGCCTTGACCGTAGCCCTGCTCAGCCGGCCACGTCTGCGCTGCGCCCGGCGTACCGGGCGCATACGGATCCGCAGCGGCGTAGGGTCCCGCAGATGCCGCGTACGGACCCGGAGCCACCTGCTCGCCGCCGTACGCAGAACCCGACCCGAGTGCCCGATCAGCGGAAGAGGAATCGGGGCTGTCGAGGCTGGTATTAGCCGCGATCGCTCCCCGGGTCAGCCGCCCGACGACGACACCGGCCGCGGCACAGATCGCCAAGAACGTGAACGGATGGCGTCGCGCGTAGCGTTTCACCTCCTCCAACACGTCGCCGGTTTCGTGGTTATCGAGCCAGTGAGCGACCTCGCCGCCACGCCGGCTGGCCTGCCGGGCCAGGTCGGTGACCGGACCGTCCTCCTCAGACTTCGACGCCATCGAACCGAGCTCGTGCGACAGCGAGTGCAGGGTCGTAGCGATCTTGTCCTTCTGGCCGTTGCCCTGCTGCCGGACGTCCGAGCGGAGCTGCTCCAACAGGCTGCGGGCCTGGTTGCTGGCCTCGCGGACCACATTGCCGGCCTCTTGCTTGGCTGTGCCCGCCACATTCGATCCGGCCGCGAGCGCGGTGTCCTTGACGTCGGCGGCCTCCGACTTGGCCACCTCCTTCTTCGAATCGGATCCGGCGGATCCGCTCGTCCCTGATGCCCACGGCCCCTCGGAGGCCGATCCCGCATAGCTCGCGGAGGTCGATGCCTCGAAGGCACCGACACCACCAGGTTCTGCTTCCGCGTACGCGCCTCCGATCTTGTCGCTCCGGGAGGGTGGCACGAGCTCCTCGGCCGATGTCACGTCCTGGGTCGACCCGGTACGTCTGAGGTCTTCAGCTGTTTTGCCGATGCCCTCCGGCCGGTCGCCGGTATTGGGGTAACTCGTCACGGCAGGTCTCCTTTCCTTAGATAACTCGCAAATACCCAGATGTTTACTACGTAAACACCCAGTGATAGTACTTCCTGCCTCGATCGCACCGAACCGCGGGTTCGCTATCCGGCGCGAGGGGTGTCTCAGCCGAGGACGGCCAGCAGTTGGTTGAGCAGCGTGACGATGCCGTTGAGGATTCCGTTCAGGCCGGTGGATCCGTCGAGCAGACCCGCCACGGCGCACAGCAGGTTCCCGAGCAGATTGCCTGGCCCTCCTTGAGCAGTGATGTTCAGATGGACGGTGTCGAGATGGACCTGCAGACCGAGCAGGTCGAGATCCAGCGGGCCGAGTACGAGATCAACGATCTGGCAGCTGAGCAGAGCTGCGGCTTGGGGTGCGTCGGGCGCCAATTGCTCCTCGGTCTCCGGCGAGAGCTGATTCGCCACGCCGGCCTTCTTCTCGGCCGCGGATGGCTTCTCGGCCTCCTCCGCTGCCGGTTCGGTCGCGAGCGGCATCGCGATCTTCTTGCTGACGGTGGTCACGGTGCCGGCGGCATCGGTGATGGTGCCGGTGAACTTGCCCACCGCTACGAGCTGGCCGTCCTGTCTCTTGAACTTTGTGACATTGAACAGCCCAGCAACCTTTCCGGTCCCGTCCTGGAGCGTGCCGGTGACCTGACCGCTGAGCGCGCTCGGCTCGGGCGGTGCGGCTTGAGCGGGGACGCTGCCGACCAGACCTACGCACACGGTCGTCAGGAACGCCAGTAGCGTTACCAAGATTCTTGGCGTCCTGCGACGCTGGCTTGGCTCGCGAGTCCTACTGTCCATCGGGTCGAACCCTTCCTTTGAACCTTCGGCTAGCCGTCAACCCACCCATATCGAGTACGAGTCCCGCGGGCCGCACATTGGCGTGCCGCCGACGGTCTTTGGCCCTGCACTTCTTGACGACTCCTCGGCGATGGTTCGATGACGTGGACCGGATCTCCAGTGGATCGACCCACCTGCCACTCGCGGGAGGCCGGGAATTGTCCTGACATCGACATTTCCGGCTTGGAGTCCACGTCATGTGTCGACGTATGGGTCGTCCGCCCGCGGCAGAGCCAAGATTGGGCCATACTCTCGGGCAGACGGTCGATTCGCGGGGTGCTCGATCAGCAACACGATTCGCCTTAGGTCTCCGCGGTCTTCTCTGCAGCAGCCCGCTGCTCCACTCCCCTGCGCGATCGCAGATCGGCCAGGAACTGGGCGGCGGTCTTCGACGTCATCGAGATGCCGCGGTCGGCGTGCACGACGTGCGGGGTGCCGTGTAGGTCGAACACATGGGCCATCATGTCGGCGGCCAGCTGCCCGGACTCGCGTGGATGGACTTTCGCGCCGACGATGTAGCGGGAGTAGATGTCGATCATCACGTACGCGTCGTCATAGAGGCCCTTGGCCGGCCCGGCCAGTTTGGTGATGTCCCACGTAAAGACCTGCCCGGGTCCGGTCGCGGCCAGCTCCGGCACGGTGCGGGCGGGGTGCCGGGCGATCCGGCGCCGTTCGACAAGCTGGGCGTGTTCGGGGCAGGATCCGATACAGGGTGGAGATCGAGCACGGATAGCTGCCCTCATCCAACAGCTGGGCCCAGATCTGGATCGGCGGCAGGTCAACGGACCGGGGGCGTCCAGCACCGCCAGAATCTCCAGCCGTTCCACCGCAGACAACCGGTTCGCGGCAGTCCGGTCAGGCGGGCCGCCGTCCGGGTGGTCACCCCAGCCTCGGTGAGGTCGCGGTAGGTGGCCATCAGTCGAAGAACGCCAAGAGGACGTCGAGGTCGTCGGTGATCTTCGCCGCAGCTTTGGGCCACTTGACGCCGAACTCGGCCGCGAACGCCTTCGCCGCGGCCTTGGCGTGGCTCTTGTCCTCGGCGTTGTAGATCTCCGCCAGCGCGGCCCTGGCGGACGGCTGGGCCGACTTCGGCAGCGAGGCCAAGGTGTTACCCGACTTGTGCCACCAACAACGCTGCTCCTTGGTCGTCGGGTGGCCTCACCGAGCAACTGCAAAGCACCCGCCAACGCAAACACCTGGACCAAGACACACCCGTCGGATCCTCAGGATCGAACGGCACGGTATCTGGATGGGAAGCCACCGATCGTCGGATCAGTGCCGGCCGCGCCAGCCCGATTGACACGCCGACGGGCGGGTATGCCTCCAGAAAGCCAAGGGAGGCAGGAGATGAGCATCGATCTAGAGAGTGCACGTTCGCTGGCCGGAAGCCGCGGCAAGGTATACGACGGTCTCGGAAATAAGATCGGCACCATCGGCCAGGTCTACGTCGATGACGAGACAGGCCAGCCCAACTGGGTAACCGTGCGCACGGAACTCTTCGGGCTCGCGGAGTCATTTGCTCCGCTGGACGGAGACGAGCTCAAGGGTGGCGATCTGTATCTGCTGCCCGGGCAGTTCGACGTGAAGGGAGCTCCTCGGATCGATCCGGACGGGTCTCTGACCCCCGACGAAGAGCAGCAGCTCTACAGGCGCTGCGCCTCTTCGAATGCCGGGGCCGAGCACTACGTCGTTGGTGGCGGGTCGACGGTTGGCGGTGCGGCCCCCGCAGCCGTCAGCGAGTCCGATCCGGCTACCAACCAGCCGCCGCGTCGGGCCGAGACCCATCGCTCCACCGACCGTTCGACCCCGAAACCTATCCATCGCTCGCCGCACGATGACGCCAGAACCGAAGGGGAAATCAACGGCGGGCGGCGTCTGCGGCTGCGCAAGTACGTCGTCACCGAGGAGGTCTCGGTGACTGTGCCGGTCCAACGGGAGAAGGTTCGTCTCGAGCCCGAACCCTCCGACGACGACCCCGGCGTCGACCGATGGTCGAGCGATGGGTACGAAGAACGAAGTGGACCGTGAATCTGACCAGAGCGATAGGACCGGACGATGAGCACCGCGATCGATCCCGAAGATTCCGGCCGCGGGCGCGACAATGCCAGCAGCGACATCCCCGACCGCTCGAAGACCGCGGCGCCCGCAACCCGGACCGAACGACCGCTCCCCGCAGAACCCACCTCGACCACTCTGCCCGACGAACGAAACGAGCGCCTCGTCGTCCCGGGTGAAGGCTCACCAGTCATGCCGATCGATACGAGGGCCGTCATCCAGCGCCAGCGCGAGCAGTTTGGCGGTATGAAGATCGGCTGCTGCTTCTTCGGGTGGCTGGCCGCCACCGGGATGGCGGTTCTCCTGACCGCGCTGCTGGCGGCAACGGGCGCCGCCCTCGGTTTGAGCCGGGCGATCGACGTTGGTCGGGCAACCGCGAACCCCAACACCGTTGGTCTGGTCGGAGGGATCGTTTTGCTGGTGGTCGTATTCGTCGCCTACTACTGCGGCGGTTACGTGGCTGGAAGGATGGCCCGATTCCACGGCGGCCGCCAGGGCGTCGGGGTTTGGCTGTGGGCGGTGATCATTGCCGTGGTGATTGCCATCCTTGGGCTGATCGCCGGTACACAATTCGACGTGTTGGCCCGGCTCAATGGGTTCCCGCGCATCCCGCTCAACGAGGGCACGCTGACAACCGGCGGGATCCTCACCGCCATCGGTGTCGCTGTGGTCAGCCTTGGCGGCGCGATCCTCGGCGGACTGTCCGGGATGCGTTTCCATCGCCGCGTCGACAAATTAGCCGGTTCGGTCTGACCGACAGGGCCCCTTTCGCCCAAGGCCAATTGGCGCAGTTGCACCGAGAGTTGGCGGGCGAGGTTGGAACGTGTCGGTTCGGGGCAGTTGAGCAGCACGCCTGAGCGGTGTTCGGACACGACCGATTCGCGGACGGCCTCACCACTGGTGGCATTCGCCCAGATTGGATCAGAGTCGGGCTTCCGCAACCCGCTCCAAGAGGCACATCGTCAATGACCTTGACCCAGGGTTGGGATCGGGTGGCTCGGCTCAGAGCGTGTGGTGGGTGTCGATATCGCACGCGGATCGAGCGAGCGGGCCGCAATTGTGTTGGACCTCGAGAGGCGCTACTCCGCCAACGTCGGCTCGACGTCGACCTCCCGATCTCCAGTGGGCGTTATGCTCGTGGCCGGACCGACTCCAGCAGGCCCGACCGTGAAGTCGATCACTACGCGATCGTGGCTCCGTTCCTGCGCTGAACTTGAATTGTCGACCTCGTTCTCGGACGGCTTTACCTCTGATTCGTTCATCCTTTTCCCCGATCCCGCGGCACCGGCATCTAAGCCGTTGCCACGCGTCGCGGCCCTCGGGCGAGAGTCGCACTAGCGATTGGAGTTTGCAACTTACCTGACTCAGGTCAGACGGAGGATCACGATCACTAGGATGATGATGACCAGGATGCCGATGATGGCACCGATGATTCCGCGGTTCATGAGTCCTACCCTTCGTGTGCTTGAGGCCATGAGTTGTTCTGCTCCTGCTAAACCAGTCACATGTGACGGGGCATTCCGCCACCCTCCGCTGGTGCCTGCAAATTGCGACCAGAATCTCGCAGGCGCCCCTCTCAATTTAGCTCGTGTGGCGGGCTCGAGGAGTGCCAAAGGCTAAGGAAATACAAATTCCGTTTGTCAACGAATGCTCCGTCTGCCGAATGAATGTGACCTGTGTCAGCAGTGATTTGCTCGACGACATGACCCCCTTCGCGCATCGGTCGAGCCGGCATGATCCTCGGCTTCCGCTACAGATGACGCCTTGATGGTCGGCCCATGACGTGAGCTTGGGGCGTGGTTCACTGTGTCCCCTCCGGCGAGCCGGCAGGCGCGTGCGCAGGATCGGCCAGAAAACTCCGTCGGGCGACTTCGTAGGTGGCGAGTACTTCGAGCAGGAAGGCTGAGGCGGCATCGACCAGGTGCTCGACGTCTCGAGGCGGGGTGGTGCGCAACACCTCGACGAGGACCCGGTGATGGGTCTGGGTGAGGTCGAGCAGACTGAGTCCGCCGGTCATCGCGGCACGACCGATCTCGTACCCGCGGTGAAGAGCGGCCTCGTCGCGACCCGGCAGGTAGCGGAGGAAGGCGCGTTCGGTAGTTTCGCTGCAACCGTTCGAGCTCGGTCATCGGGAGGGTCCGCTGGAACGGCTGCGGTGGGGACGCAGGCCGGCTGCGCGCTGCAGGTAGGTCAGGCCTTCCTCGAGATCCAGGGCGGTCTCAACCGTGCCGGTGTCCATGCCGAGCTCGACCATGGCGAACGCGACGTCTGGCTGAATGCCGACGATCACGGTCCGGGCACCGCGCAACCTGGTCATCTCGGCCAGCTTGCGCAGCGTGGAGGTGGCGAACGAGTCGATCACGTCGAGGGCGGCGACGTCGATGATCACCCCGCGGGAGCGGTACCGTCCGACCTGATCGATGAGGTCGTGCTGGAATCGGACCAGTTGTGAGTCGTCCAGGGCGGTGTGGATCGACGCGATCAGGTAGTCACCCTGTCGCAGGATGGAGACCAGCGCAGGCCCTGCGTCCACCTATCCGCCCGCCCCATCGTCCCGGCTGACGGTGTAGCCGAGCAACCGTTCGGCCTCCTCCAGGCCGCCTTGGAGGTCGCCGATCGTGTTCATCTTGCTGAGGTCGACACCGATCGTCACCAGGGTCTGGGCGATCTCGGGAGAGAGGCCGGTGATGATCACGCTCGCCCCCATCAAGCGTGAGGCGTCGACGGTACGCACCAGGTGGTTGGCGACAACCTCGTCGACGTCCGGTGCGCCGGTGATGTCGATCACGACGACCTTCGCCCGGTGGGTTCGGATCGCGATCAGCAGCTGCCCGGTGAGCTGACGAGCACGTTCGGTGTCCAGCACACCGATGATGGGCAGAATCAACAAGCGTTCCCGGACCGGCAGCACCGGAGTGGACAGTTCGCGGATCGAGTCCTGCTGTTGACGGATGACCCGTTCGCGCTCGTCGACGAAGCTCACCGCCACCGTGTTGGCGATCCTGTTCGCGGCCGGCTCGTAGGCGTCCAACACCCGGTTGAGCAACGCAAAATCACGCTGGTACTTCTCGAACAGCGAACGGGCCAGCACGTCGCGCAGCAGCAGCACGATGCCCACCACCTCGTGCGTCTCCACCCCGCGGGGAATGATCCGCTCCGACAGGTCCCGAGCGTAATGCTGCAGAGCCTCGACACTCCCGGTTTCCAGGACCTCCACATAGTTGTCGTAGACCGACGTGGTCTCGGCGGCCATCTCCTGTGGAGTCATCGCCTCCAACAGGTGCGCCTCGCTGATCCGGCCGGCCCAGTCCTGACGCAGCCGTGATCGGTGCTCCCTGAGGTGAGCGACCAATTGTGGCAGCAGCTGCTCCTCGTCCTCCCGGTCGAGGGTAGGAAAGTCTGCCGACAGCTCTCGGGCAGTGGGTGTGTCCTGCGTCATGAAATCATCCTTCCGATCGCCATTTTGTCATCGTGACCGTCGTTCCGTGACCCGCCGTCGGACGTGAGGCTGAACTCGTCCATCAGTCGGCGGGCCCCGGGAAGTCCGAGGCCCAGACCGTTGTAGGTGCTGTAACCGTCGGCCAACGCCTGCTCGACATCGGCGATGCCGGGTCCGGTGTCCCTCGCCACAATTCGCACACCGGGCCGCGGCTCCTCGATCAGGCCCATCACGATCAGCCCATCACCCGCGAAACGAACGATATTTCGGGCGATCTCCGAAACGGCGGTGGCGATCAAGGTCGCATCTGTCCGAGAGAAGTTCAGTTGGGACGCCAGCTGACGGACCTGCTTCCGCGCCTCGACGATGTCCGGGTCGCCATGGATCCGGATCGTTATGTCGTCGTCCTCGTCCTTGCCTCGTTGCAGGAGTGGCCCGCTGAGCGCTGAACAGACCTCGCACTCGAGCAGATGGCGCGCGGCGTCGACTTCCCTTTGCCGTCTTCGGTCGGCGCTGGACAGCGCGAGCAGAACCGGCCGGCACCGTGGCGGTCGGGGGCTCGATGTCATGAACCGCGAGGAGGTACTCCACGCGCATCCGAGCTCGGGTTCGGTTCAGCTGCGCCGCGACCGCGCCCGCGCTGAGGCCGAGTTCGTCAGCCAGTGCTCTGGTGTCGAGTCCGTCGACCTCATGCGCAACCAGGGTGTGCCGGTCACGCTCGGAAAGCCTGCCCAGAGCGGCGGAGACCGCCTCCTGCTCCTCGCGTCGTAGCAACCCGTCATCCGGCTCGGCGGCAGGAGTCAGCTCGACGACTCGGTGCTGATTGCGCCGCTCCTTGTCTTGGTTTTTCCACGTCGATGCCACCAGGTTTCGCGCAGTCGCAATGGCATACGGCTCCAGCATGCCGTCCTCGACCCGGTCCGCCGCCGAGAGGACCTTCATCAAGGTCTCCTGGATGATGTCCTCCGCGAGGGCGGTGTTCGCGACCCGGGCACGCACGATGCGGCCCACGATCTGCATCAACGAGACGATTTCCGACTTGGCGACCGGCTCCGACAGAGCCGGTGACTCTTCGCCGACGGTCACGGTAGGCACCATACCCGTACCGCGGCTGGCCACACAGACCTGGAAACCTCGACATGTTTCCGGCCCACTCTCGGCTTCGCTCGCCGCTGAGCTGGGGGGCCGCGTTGACGTAGCTGTGGACCTCGTACACGGTCATCTAGGGTTGCGGCATTCGGGCCGCGATCAGCCCTTCCTCGAGCTCCTTGGCTTGGACGAGCTCGAACGCGCGACGCGACTGCCACACTTCGGTGATACGACGCCGTCGAGTGGATCGTGACCACTGGAACAGACTGCCCGACGATCCGGGGCCACCCGACGCGAGCCGCATGGCCTTCAAACGCTGCGTCTCCAACCCCGATATTGGTGCGCCACATCGCAATGCGGTCAAGGGCCTTACTCGCGGCGGCCCGAGATCGACACCATGACCAACCTCGTGGTTACAAGGTCCGTGCTGGAGTCGGTCGACGTCCGCTGGTGCTGATCGAGTGCGCAACTTCGATGCTGCCGTCGACAAATGTCCGCCGCGCTGTCATGGAGATGCCGCGTCGGGCCCAGGGCTCTCAGCATCCAGCAGGAATGCCACTTTCGCGATCCCGGAGTGCCGGAACTCACGCCAGTGGACACTCCCGTGCTCAACCTGGACCGTGTGAGGATTCAGCCCTCGATGTGCTCCTGCAACCCTTCTAGCATCCCCTGCCAATTGTGGCTGAACTGTTTGGCTTGTTCCTCGCTGTCGCAGCCTCCTGGGTGAGCTCGAGGTGGGTGCCCTCACCCGAGGCGGTGAGCGTGTAGACGAGCGTGTGGTAGTTCTGCGGCTCGCCGGGCTGGCCCATCATGGGGCCGTAGTGGCTGACGGAGAGAACGCGCGGTTCGTCGCAAGCGAGCACCTCACCTTTGTCCTGGTAGGAGTGGTCGTCGTACTCCCCGTCCCAGGTGACCGGGGCACCGATCTCCCACGTCGTGGCAACTCTCGATCCCTGCATGTACGCCGAGATATGCTCCGGTTCTGTCAGAGCAGCCCACACCCGCTCGGGGCTTGCGACGACATCGGTCTGAGCGGTGGCGATGAGGCCGGCCATGATCATCTCCTCACGGTGCATCTATGACTCATCCGATCATGGCACGGTGGCCACCGCGAGGTGTTGGAACGCGACGAGGTGCACGTTGTGGGCAGGTGGTCTGGAGCAGGAGATTCGCGGCCACCCTGAACGCGGCCCGTAGACCACTCCACTCAATCAACTCCCTGCGTTCCTGCGGCGGGGGGCAGGTGCTCTATGCCGGATCTATGTCCCGCTTGGTGGATCGCGTTGTGAGGGCCTACCACCGCCTCGATAGGAAGTCCCCAAGGATTCTCGTCACAATCCACGTCCCGCCGGACCTGGACCGATACTCCGGCCGACGATCAGTGACTTGGATGTCTACCACCACTGCACCGAATTTCGACCGCCACCTGGGGCGAACCGAGCCATAGGGCCGGGTCCTCCGGATGACGTGTTGGTGTGATGATCGGCATCAGCGTTTGAGGGCCGCCGTGACCCATTCACCCGGAGCTGTAGCTACCAGTCCCTCTGCGGCCGCATAGAGGGGACAACTCAGCCCGCAGTCGCATCGGACGGCCGCGCCCGGCTCGACCGACACCGTCGACACGGACCGTCGGTGATCCCAGGAACCTGTGATCGATGGCAGAGTCATCGCTATCGAGGCACTCCCGTAGATGCCGGGCGGTCAGGATGCGCGATGCTGCCCCCGCTGGTCGGCGATCAGTTCCGCGTATAGGTCCACGTGATCGGCGACCATGCGAGCCGTGCTGAACCGAGTCTCCGCCACCTCGCGGCAAGCCGCCCGATCCAGGTCGGCGGCTCGGCGCAGCCATTTGGCAAGATCCTCTGCCGTGTCCCGGATGAAGCCGGTCCGAGCGTCATCGATGATCTCCGGTACAGAACCGGCCGACGTCGCGACCACTGGTGTCCCGCAGGCAAGAGCCTCGATCATCACCAGGCCGAACGGCTCGGGCCACTGGATCGGGTTCAGCAAGGCTGTCGCCCGCGCCAAGCAGTTCGAACTTGCCGTCCTCATCCATCTCGCCGACGTACTCGACTCCGTCACCGAGGAACGGCTCGACCTTGGTCTTGAAGTACTCGAACTCGGCGTCCTCCCGCATCTTTGCTGCGATCTTCAAGGGAACGCCCGCGCGGCGGGCCACCTCGATGGCCTCGCTCGGGCCTTTGTCCGCCGTCATCCTGCCCAAGAAGGCGACGTAGCCGCCGTCGCCGGTGCCTACCGGGACGCTGTCCACATCCAAACCGTGGTAGATGACCCGGCTGATCTGGACGCCTTCGGCTGTCGATGCCTGGTGGCGCGAGATGGCGACGATGGCGGTGTCGTTCTGCATGCGCTGGAAGAGCAGATTCGGTCGAGGCTCGAACGGACCGTGGTTGGTTGTGACGACCGGTACTGCCGGGCGATGGCGGTACAACGGCCCGGCGATCGTGTGGTCGTGAATGACGTCCATACCGGCCATCGCCTCGTACGCACGAGCTACGTGGGCCAACTCCGTGATGGTGTCACCGCTGATCGGCGCATCCGGCTCGACCTCATCCATGTCCGCGACCTGAGGCACAGGACATTCACTGTTTGCGGGGGCAGCGAGCAGCACCTCATGACCGGCGTGGACCAAGCCGCGGGCCAGCCGGTCGACGACCGCCTCCAATCCGCCATAGGCAGGCGGGGGCACCGGACACCCACGGTGTCGAAATAATCCCGATCTGCACGAAGGACCTCCAAGTCTGGGCACGGTCGAAGGCCCACGGTCGCACAACCCCCACATTCATACGCGTACCCGATTGCGTTCTCCCGCAATCAGGCAGTCAGCCTGCCAGAACTAGGAAACCGCGATGAAGACGCCCGTCTGGCAGCACAATGACGCGGACATTTGTGACGCTTCGAAGCCAGCGGCACGGAGCTTTCTGTCGGTCGAGCGGTCAGAGGTGCGACACAACGCGGATCCGAAAGCAGTCAACGAGGCGAGGCCACCGGCCAACCCTGAGCCGGTCCCGGGCCACGCGGCGGCGAGCCCGCCGGAGGTTGGAGTACGGTCCCACTCGAGGTTCGCGTCATGGGCGCGTCTCCACGCTGTCCTCTGTATTGGGAAGCCGGAGATCAGGCGGCTCCGCCGATGCCCACGCCCGCCGGATCCTGGGCTGGCGCACGGGCCGCGATGCTCGCCGAGTTCACGGTCAGCTGCGGGTCCACGCGGCGCACTACGGCGTCTACGGCGCCCGGAAGGTGTGGCTGCAGCTGAACCGCGAAGGCATCCCCGTCGCCCGGTGCACGGTCGAACGGTTGATGCGACGCCTCGGCCTGCACGGCGCGGTCCGCGGCAAGGTGAAGCGGACCACGATCGCCGACCGCACGGCCCGGCTGCCCGAGGACCTGGTCCAGCGCCGCTTCGCCCCGGCTGCGCCGGACCGGCTGTGGGTTGCCGACATCACCTATGTCTCGACCTGGTCGGGCTGGGTCTACGTCGCGTTCGTCGTCGACGCCTACGCCCGCCGGATCCTGGGCTGGCGCACCGGCACGACGATGACGACGAAGCTCGTCCTCGACGCGCTCGAGCAGGCGATCTGGACCCGCGGCCGCGACGGCCACGCCGACCTCGCTGGGCTGGTCCATCACCATGATCACGGGTCGCAGTACACCTCGCTGGCCCTCAGCGAGCGTCTCGCCGCAGCCGGGATCCGGCCCTCAGTCGGGGCCGTCGGCTCGTCGTTCGACAACGCCCTGGCCGAGACGATCAACGGCCTCTACAAGACCGAGCTGATCAAGAAGCAAGGACCGTGGCGAGGCGTCGACCACGTCGAGATCGCCACCGCCGAGTGGGTCGACTGGTTCAACCACCGCCGCCTCTACGAGTACTGCGGCGACCTCCCGCCGGCCGAGATGGAAGCCGCTCACTACGCTCAGATCAGAGCCCAGCAGCCCGCTGAGCTCTCAAACCGATAAGTCTCCGGACACGCCGGTGCGGTTCATTGGCCAAGATGCTCGCGGTCGAGCTGGGCCCGGGACAAGATCAGGGTGAACGCGATCTGCCCCGACGCGATCACCGCCGAGATCGCCGACAACACTGAGGCAGACGACGACTGAAGCTCCCCGTCGACTTCCCAGCCGGCAACATCCCGTTGGCCGGCAAATAAGCTGGCTCGGCCGAGGACGTCGGCGAGCTGATCGCCTTTCTGGTCTCGGACCTGGCCGAGCACATCAGTGGAACCGAGGTGTGATCGAGAGAGCCCAGTCCCTGCTGCAGGGTTGACCGACCCCTATCCAGGATTTTGTCACCGATCGACGCGGTCGGTGTCGAGCAGAGTGTCCACGAGTCGGCAGAACACGTCGTGGTCGCCGACCGGCCAGGAGTGCGGGGCGTTCGGAAGGACGAGGAATCGGGCCCGACCGAGGCGGGCGAGCTCGACCGCGTAGGCGTGTGAGCTCAGCTGGTCATGGTCGGCGTGTGCGATCGTCACCGCGGCGTCGACCGTGGGCAGGATCTGCTCAAGCTGAACCGTGAGCACGGAGGCGAAGGTGCGGTAGATCCGGACTGGGCCGGCTCGTCGCCAGTCCGGAAGATGGGTCCGGGTGCCGAGCGAGTCTGGGTGGTCCTCACCGCGCACCCACCCGGCGAGCAGTGCGCGACGCGTTCGGTGGTCGGGATCGATGGTCGGACTGACCAGCAGGAGCCGCGGGATTCCGGGAGTGGTGGCGGCGGCGACCGCCGCAGCCTGGCCGCCGACCGACAAGCCCACCAGCAGATCGACACCGCCGACCGTGTCTGCGATCTCGGCGGCGAGTGCCTCGCCGTAGCGGTCGAGCTCGGCCGGCCGACCCGGCCAACCCGGCGGCTCCACCAGACGTACGTCGTGCCCGGTTCCCCGAGCGCGTCGGCCGCCGGTATCGCGTAGCGGTGCACCGCCAGTCCGGGCACGATCCAGACACTGCTCATGTCGCGCTTCCTGGAGGATGGTCGACGAGGGTCAGTCCGGGCTGTGCGCGGAGAGCTTCCAGCGCGACACCGACTTCGAGGGGACTCCACGGTTGTGTGGCGGGCGGTAGCCGCTCGAAGACCCGGCCGTAGCGGGCCAGCGAGCCGATGTCGTGCGGGAACTTCGACGCTCGGACGGCCTCCAGATGAGGTCGGCCGCCGTGTTCTCGCACGACCGCACAGAACTCGTCGGGGATGGCAATGCCTTCGGACTCAACGCCGTGCTCGAACAAGAACAGATGCACGGCGCTGAACGGCTCCGCACGGTCCAGATATCGCGACAGTGCCATGAGGGCGGGCTGGACCAGATCTGGAGGACGATCGCGATCCCGGCGCGACG
>CAVPPP010000034.1:0-43874 GCA_963707005.1 uncultured Actinomycetota bacterium | reverse complement strand
TGACGGTGTTGTCGTCACGGTCGTTCTCGCTCGCTGCGCTCCCGAGAACGGGTGTCAGCCAGCTTGGCGCTGCTGCCGTTCGGTGTAGAGGTCGACGCTCTCGCGCAGGGCCTTCAGGATGTAGGGCGGGAACTCCATGCCGTTCTTGTTGGCCCACAGCAGCCGGGCTCTCGACGCGACCGACCTCGCGGGCGTACGCCTCCAGGTCGGCGTCGAGCCCGAGGTCGATGACGACGCCGCCCATGTCCGCCTTGTAGCGGTCCATCGCGTTGGTGCCGACCAGGTTGTACGACTTCTCCCGCAGGACGCGAGCCAGGAAGAGCTGCCAGGGCTTGAGCACCCTGTCCTGGATCATCGCGGTGGCCGACATCTGGTAGAAGGCGAAGTGCCCCGGCTCCTGCTGCTTGATCGGGGTGATGATCGTCTCGGCGATGGCGCTCTCCCCCAGCTCGAGCATGCCGGCGTTGATCTGGTTGTACGCGAGCACCGCCTGGCGCTCGGTGCTGGCACCGGTGAGGAAGTAGAGCAGCTTGGCGACGTCCTGGATGGGTGACAGGGTGGCCAGCGCACCGAGGATCTTGATCTTGAACGAGACCTCGAGGTGCGGTTCGGCCGGCGGTCCGGCCCAGATCCTGCTGCAGCCGGTCCAGGATCAGCCCGTGCTGGATCTCCTGCGGCTGCCAGACGTCGGCGTAGAACATCTTGTTGGTCTCGTCGACGTCGGGCAGCAGGCAGAGCAGCTCCAGCACGTTGCGATCGACCTCGAGCTCGACGCGAGCGAGGTAGTCGATCACGTGACCGTAGCAGTCCGCGACCACCTGCGGGTTCTTGATGGTGCGGTCCACCGAGTCCAGGCTGATCGGCGGATAGAGCTCGCCGAGTCGTTGGACGTGTTCAGCGATCTTCTGCTGAGTGATGGGTTGCCGCGGCACGTCTCCATGCTATCGACGTCGAGCCCGGCGTGCAGGTCCGTGGAGTGTGCTTCCGCCCACACTTTGTTAGGCAGACCTAACTGATTCGTACGGGGCGCGGCCTAGAGCAGGATCGCCAACAGGATCACGATCAGCACGATGGCACCGATCACCACGCCGCCGGTGACCAGCGCCAGCTTGCTGGCGTCGCGGGGCTGGGCCAGCTGACCCGGCTGCCCGCCCGAGCTGGCCACGATCGCCGGATCGGCGTACGTCTGCAGGGGCGGGAGGCCTTGGACGACGGGGACCAGCTCGCCCATCCGCTGCGCGCCGAAGAGGGTGTCCAGCCGGGTCTGGAAGTCGTCGCCGTCGATGGTGCCGGCGGTGAAGGCCGCGTTGAGCTGGGTGCTCAGCTGGTCGCGCAGCTGATCCGGCACAGGAGCGTCGGGACTGCTCCGGTACGGCGAGGAGATCGGCAGCTCGCTCATCGGGCCAGGGTACTCGCCACCTCGGGCATCACCTCCGTGCCGAGCAGCTCGATGCTGCGCAGCATCGTCTCGGGCGCCATGATGGCGTTGGTCATCTGCAGGGTGAACCTCGACAGGCCGCCCAGGGCGGGCGACAGAGCCGCCATCTTGGCGGCCACCGTCTGCGGGCTGCCGATGAAGTAGGGCCCGTGCTCACCCAACGATGCGTCGTACGCGCGTCGGGTGGGGGGCGGGAAGCCCCGCTCGCGACCCATCGACGTGAACGCCTGCTCGTACCCCGGCCAGAAGGTGTCGGCCGCCTCGCGATCGGTCTCACCGACGAAGCCGAAGCAGTGGACGCCGACCTGCAGCGACTCGGGCGGGTGGCCGGCCTGGGCGCCGGCACTGCGATAGAGGTCGATCAGGGGCCGGAACCGACGCGGCTCACCGCCGATGATGGCCACCATCAGGGGCATGCCGAGCAGCCCGGCCCGGACGAACGAGGCAGGTGTGCCGCCGACCCCCAGCCACATCGGCAGGCGCTCCTGGACGGGGCGGGGAAAGACGCCCTGGCCGGTGAGGGCGGGCCGGTGGCGGCCGGACCAGTGCGGGTAGGCGTCGTCGCGCAGCTGGAGCATCAGCTCGAGCTTCTCCTCGAAGAGCGAGTCGTAGTCCGCGAGGTCCAGGCCGAAGAGGGGGAAGGCCTCGGTGAAGGAGCCCCGACCGAGGACCAGCTCGGCCCGGCCGCCGGAGATCAGATCGAGCGTGGCGAAGCTCTCGAAGACCCGGACGGGATCGGCGGCGCTCAACACCGTCACCGCACTGCGGAGCCGGATCCGCTCGGTGAGAGCGGCCGCCGCGGCCAGGATCACCACGGGGGCCGAGTCGAGGTAGTTGGCCCGGTGGTGCTCTCCGACCCCGAACGTGTCGACCCCCGCCCGGTCGGCCGCCACGACCTCGGCCAGGAACTGCCGCATCCGGTCGGTGGAGGAGTAGGCCTCGCCGGTGCGAGGGTCCGTCACCTCCGAGACGAAGCTGTCGATGCCGATCTCCACGTGTGCCCCTTGTCGTTGGCCGCACGTCCGAGGAGTTCGTCCGGCGAACTCCTATCATCGCGTGCAGAACCACACGTGCACAGACGGACGTAGGGCCCAGCCAGATCCAGGGCCAGACAGATGTCCCGCACAGGGCAGACGCAGCGTTCAAACAGCAGCGCGTTCAGACAGGCAGCGCGCGCGCAGACAGGGGAGCCGCCGTGGGCCGGGCCACCGTCAAGGACGTCGCCGCGCGCGCCGGGGTCTCGCCCAAGACCGTCTCGAACGTGATGAACGCGACCTTCCCGGTGGCCCCCGCCACCCGGGAGCGGGTCGAGCGGCGCCATGGCCGAGCTGGACTACGTCCCCAACCTCTCTGCCCGGGGGTTGCGCAACGGTCGGACCGGGATGATCGCGCTCGCCCTGCCGGAGCTGAACACCGCCTACTCGGCCGAGATGGCGCACCACTTCGTCAACGCTGCGCGCGGCCTGGGCTGGGCCATCCAGATCGAGGAGACCCAGGGCGGTGCCGGAGCCGGAGCACGAGCTGCTGCTGAAGGCCCGGGCCCACCTGGTCGACGGCCTGATCCTCAACCCGGTGTCGCTGGAGACCTCCGCGATCCAACCGGGGGTCGCCCTGCCGCCGGTGGTGGTGATCGGCGAGGTGGACCAGCCGATCGCCGACCACGTCTGGATCGACAACGTGGCCGCCACCGCAGCCGTGGTGGGTCACCTCGCCGCCACCGGTCGTCGCCGGATCGCCGCGATCGGCGCGATGGGGAGCGAGAGCGCCCGGCTTCGCAGTCAGGGCTACCGCGAGGGCCTGGCAACGGCCGGGCTGCCGTACGACCCGGACCTCGAGGTCGTCACGACCAGCTGGGGACCGAGCAGCGCCGACGAAGCCGTCGCCGCCCTGCTCGAGCGGGCGCCGGACGTGGACGCCCTGTGCTGCTTCACCGACGCGCTCGCGATGGGCGCCCTGCACGCACTCGCCGGCACCGATCGCCGAGTGCCCGCCGACATCGCCGTCGCCGGTTACGACGACGTGTGGGAGTCCGCCTACTTCGTCCCGGCCCTGACCACGATCGGTTTCGACAAGGCCGAGCTGGCCCGGACCGCCATCACCCTGCTGGCGGCCCGGATCGCCGACCCGACCCGGCCGCCCGAGACGGTGACCCTCCCCTACACGCTGGTCGTCCGCGACAGCACCTGAGCGACCCACCGCTTGCGCCGCGAGTTACAACGTTGTAGCCTCGCTGACCACGTACATCGATGTAAACCAGGAGCGCCACCGTGCCCACAGCTCGCCTCGTCCTCGACTCCGCCTTCGCCCTCGCGCCCGTCCCCCGGCGCCTGTTCGGCTCGTTCGTGGAGCACATGGGCCGCTGTGTGTACACGGGCATCTACGAGCCCGACCACCCCACCGCCGACGAGAACGGCCTGCGCCAGGACGTGCTCGAGCTGACCCGGGAGATCGGCCCCACCCTGGTGCGCTATCCAGGCGGCAACTTCGTGTCGAACTACCGCTGGGAGGACGGGGTCGGACCACGCGACCAGCGACCCACCCGGCTGGACCTGGCCTGGCACTCGATCGAGACCAACCAGTTCGGCCTCCACGACTTCATGGCCTGGGCCGACAAGGTGGGCACCGAGCCGATGATGGCGGTCAACCTCGGCACCCGCGGCCTGCAGGAGGCCTGCGACCTGCTCGAGTACACCAACCACCCCGGCGGCACCTACTGGTCGGACCGGCGCATCGCCGACGGGGCCACCGATCCGTTCGGGGTGAAGCTGTGGTGCCTCGGCAACGAGATGGACGGCCCGTGGCAGGTCGGGCACAAGACCGCCGACGAATACGGTCGGCTGGCCAACGAGACCGGCAAGGCCATGCGCCTGATCGACGGCGAGATCGAGCTGGTGGCCTGCGGGTCCTCGAACTCGTCGATGCCGACCTTCGGGTCCTGGGAGTCCACGGTGCTCGAGCACTGCTACGACACGGTCGACTACATCTCGCTGCACGCCTACTACGAGGAGTACGACGACGACGCGCTGTCGTTCCTGGCCAGCGCGGTGAACATGGATCGCTTCATCGAGTCGGTGGTGGCCACCGCCGATGCGGTCCGGGCGCGCGGACGGCACACGAAGAAGATCAACCTCTCCTTCGACGAGTGGAACGTCTGGTACATGCGCCGGTTCAGCGGCGACGGCCCGAAGTCCTCCAGCGTGGAGTGGAAGCCCCAGCCGCGGCTGATCGAGGACGAGTACACGGTGACCGACGCCGTGGTGGTCGGCACCTTCCTCAACTCCCTGCTCCGCCACGGTGACCGGGTCACGGTGGCGTGCCAGGCCCAGCTGGTCAACGTGATCGGACTCCTGCGGTCCGAGCCCGGCGGCGAGGCCTGGAAGCAGACGATCGCGTACCCGTTCGAGCAGGTGCAGCGGCTGGCGCAGGGACAGATCCTGCAGGTGGTCGCCAGCTCCGACCGCTACGACTCCGACGCCTACACCGACGTCCCCCTGGTGGACGCCGCCGCGACGTACGACGCCGAGACCGGTCGGGCCGCCGTCTTCGTGGCCAACCGGAGCCTGACCGAGTCGGCCACCCTGGAGGTGGACCTGCGCGGCATCGGCGGCACTGCGGTGCGCGCCGCGAGCACGCTGCACGCGCACGAGGGCCAGGAACGACACACCACGAACCTGGAGCGGCACGACGCCGTCACCCCGGTCCGCTTCGACGACCACGCCGTACGGGACGGTCAGCTGACCGCCACCCTGCCCGCCCTGTCCTGGACCGTCTTCGAGCTGGACGCCCGCCGCGAGGGCTGACCCGGCCGATCTCACCGGGCGGCTCTTGTACGCTCGCCGCCGGAGGTGGTGGCGTGCTGCGAGGGGCGAACCTGCCGACCCTGGGTGACTTCAACCAGCGACTCGTGCTGGATGTGATCCGGCGGCATCCCGAGGGCATCGGGCGGGTAGCGGTCGGCGCCGCCACCGGTCTCACCCCCCAGACGGTCTCCAACATCGTCCGGCGACTCGGCGAGGCCGGCCTGGTGGCCGAGGGCGAGCGCGTACGGACACCGCGGGGCAAGCCACCCACCCTGCTGCACATCGAGCCGGCGCGGCACGTGGCGGTGGGCATCCACATCGACCCGGCGCAGGTGTCGGCCCTGAGCATGGACCTGGCCGGCGAGGTGCACCGGGTGGCCTCGGCGGCGACACCCCCCGAGGTCTCGCCCGCGACGACCGTGGCGATGGTGCAGACCCTGACCCGCGAGGTGCTGGCGGACTGGCCCGGAGCGACGCGGGAGGACGCCGTGCTCGGCATCGGGGTCGCCGCGCCGGGCCCCATCGACCTCGAGCACGGCAGCCTGCGCCGCCCACCGCAGCTGCACGGCTGGGCCGACGTGCCGTTCCGGGACACCCTGCACGCCGCGCTGGACCGGCCGGTCCTGTTGGACAAGGACGTGATCGCCGCGGTCACCGGGGAGCACTGGGCGCCCGA
This sequence comes from uncultured Actinomycetota bacterium, assembly GCA_963707005.1. Classification (GTDB taxonomy): domain Bacteria; phylum Actinomycetota; class Actinomycetes; order Propionibacteriales; family Propionibacteriaceae; genus Microlunatus. The sequence goes on along the minus strand of CAVPPP010000034.1, from coordinate 37,960 downwards.
CGGGCCCCGGGACGACTTCGTCTACGTCTACCTGGGGTCCGGCATGGCGGTGGGCGCCGTGCTCGGCGGCCGCGTGCACCGCGGGACCACCAACAACGCCGGCGAGATCCTCGGGCTGTTCGACCGGGCGCCGTTGCCGATCACCCTGGTCGCCCGCGCGGCCGAGGCCGGTCTGCTGCCGAGCGCCCCCCTGACCTACTCGGAGGTGCGACCGGCCTTCGAGTCCCTCTGCGCCCTGGCCGACCGGAACGCGCGGGCCGCCGAGCTGCTCGACGAGGCGGTCGACCCGCTCGCCCGGGGGATCGCCACCCTGGTCAACGTCCTCGACGTCGATCGGGTGGTGCTCGGCGGGCCGTCCTGGCCCCTGGTCGCCGACCGCTGGCTCAGCCGCCTGCCGGACCGGCTGGACGGACGCCTCTCCGCCCGTCCCTCGGTGGCGGTGGTCGGCAGCAGGCTGGCCGACCACGGCTCGGCGTACGGAGCCGCCACCCTGGTCCTGCACCATTTTCTGGGTCCGGGATCAGCCCTTCACCCTGGTTAAATCAAATTGATTGCGTTAATCTTGCGGGGTGTATCCCCACTCCGACCTGCTCACCCAGCGCCTCGATCGCTTCGTCCGTGACCAGCTGGTCCCCAGTCTCTACCGCGAGCGTGCGCCACTGAGCCTGCAGGCGTGGCCGGTGCCGGACGAGCCGGTGCCGTTCGCCGAGGCCGTGACCGGCACCTACGAGCCGATCGCGACCGGCACCCGCTGGGGTCGCGCCTGGTCGACGCTCTGGTTGCACGTGCAGGGCGCGGTGCCCGCGGGCTGGGCCGACGTGCCGGGCACCCGGGTCGAGGTCGCCATCGACCTGGGCTTCACCGGCGGACCCGGCTTCAACGCCGAGGGCCTGGCCTGGCGACCGGACGGCACCATCATCAAGGCCATCTCCCCGGACAACACCTGGCTGCCGGTCGACTCCGAGGAGATCGACTTCTACCTGGAGGCCGCCGCCAACCCCGACGTGGGCGCGGCGATGTCGGGCGGCAGCTTCCGCCCGACCATGCTCGGCGACAAGGCGACCGCCGGGGAGGACCCGCTGTACGAGCTCCGGGCCTTCGACGTGGTGCTGCTCGACCTCGAGGTCTGGGAGCTGCTCCGGGACATCTGGACGCTGCGCGGGCTGATGGGCGAGCTGAGCGCCGACGACGCGCGTCGGTTCGAGATCCTGCACGCCCTCAGCCGGATGGTCGACGTGGTCGACCCGGCCGACGTCGCCGGCACCGCGTCGCAGGGACGCCAGCAGCTCACCACGGTGCTGGCCGCTCCGGCCGCGGCCTCGGCCCACAAGATGGTCGCCGTCGGGCACGCCCACATCGACTCCGCCTGGCTGTGGCCCCTGCGCGAGACCGTCCGCAAGGTGGCCCGGACCTGGAGCAACGTCGCCGATCTCGCCGACCGCGATCCCGACTTCGTGTTCGCCTGCTCCTCTGCCCAGCAGTACGCGTGGATGAAGCAGCACTACCCCGCCCTGTTCGAGCGGATCCGTGGGCTGGTGGCTCGGGGTCAGTTCGCCCCCGTCGGTGGCATGTGGGTCGAGTCCGACACCAACATGCCCGGCGGCGAGGCGATGGCTCGTCAGTTCGTGGCCGGCAAGCAGTTCTTCCTGGACGAGTTCGGCGTGGAGACCGAAGAGGTCTGGCTGCCCGACTCCTTCGGCTACTCCGCCGCCCTGCCGCAGATCGTCGCGGCGTCGGCCTCGCGCTGGTTCCTCACCCAGAAGATCTCCTGGAACCAGGTGAACAAGATGCCGCACCACACCTTCTGGTGGGAGGGCATCGACGGCTCCCGGGTCTTCACCCACTTCCCGCCGGCAGACACCTACAACTCGGTGATCTCCGGCTACGAGCTGGCCAAGGCCTCCCGCCAGTACGCCGAGAAGGGCGCGGCCAACCTGTCGCTGCTCCCGTACGGTCACGGGGACGGTGGCGGCGGTCCCACCCGCGAGATGATCGCCGCGGCGCACCGCACCGCCGATCTCGACGGCTCGCCCCGGGTCGAGCTGAGCACTCCGCGCGACTTCTTCTCCCGGGCCGAGGCCGAGTACGCGAACGCCCCGGTCTGGCGCGGCGAGATGTACCTGGAGCTGCACCGCGGCACGCTGACCAGCCAGCTCAAGACCAAGCAGGGCAACCGCCGCAACGAGCACCTGCTGCGTGAGGCCGAGCTGTACGCCGCCACCGCGGCCGACCGGACCGACTACGCCTACCCGTACGAGCGACTGGCCGAGCTCTGGGAGATGGTGCTGCTGCTGCAGTTCCACGACATCCTGCCCGGCAGCTCGATCGCCTGGGTGCACGCCGACGCCGAGCGCAACCACGCGGCCATCACGGCCGGCGCGACGGAGATCATCGAGGCCGCGCTGACCGCCCTGACCGGGACCGGCGACGCCGAGATCGTCGTCAACGCCACCCCGCACACCCGGGTCGGGGTGCCGGCCCTGGGTGCGGTGGCCGTCGGTGCCGACGAGGCGCCGTCTCCCACCGAGGTGTCGACCGAGGGCGATCTCGTCGTGCTGGACAACGGCATCGTCCGCGCGGCGATCGACCGGAGCGGGCACCTGGTCTCGCTGATCGACCTCGCCGACGGCCGCGAGGCGATCAGCCCCGACGAGCCGGGCAACCGGCTGCGCCTGCACCGCGACGAACCCGCCAACTGGGACGCCTGGGACATCGACGAGTACTACCGCCGCACGGTGATCGAGCTGGACGACGTCAACACCTTCAGCGTCGAGGGCGAGAGCGTCGTCACCGGACGCCGCACCCCGGCCGGCTCGACCATCAAGCAGCGGATCACGCTGGCTCCCGGCGCGCACGCGCTGGAGCTGGCGCACGAGATCGACTGGCACGAGCAGCAGAAGCTGCTCAAGCTCGGCTTCGGGTTCGACGTGCACGCCGATCAGGTCGCCGCCGAGACGCAGTTCGGCCATCTCTACCGGGCCACCCACACCAACACCTCGTGGGAGGACGCCCGGTTCGAGACCTGTGCGCACCGGTTCGTGCACGTCGGCGAGCCCGGCTACGGCGTGGCCGTGACCAACGACTCGACGTACGGCTACGACGCCCAGCGGCACACCCGGGACGGCGGCGGGACGACCACCACGGTCAACCTGTCCCTGATCCGCGCCCCGCGCTACCCCGATCCGTACGCCGACCAGGGCGAGCACTCGCTGCTGGTCGCCGTCCGGCCGGGTGCCACCATCGGCGACGCCGTCGAGGAGGGCTACCGGACCAACCTGCCCACCCGGGTGGTGCACGGTGACCACGGGTTCGCGCCGCTGGTCGAGGTCGACCATCCTTCCGTCGTGGTCGAGGCCGTCAAGCTGGCCGGCGACCGCTCCGGTGACGTGATCGTGCGCCTCTACGAGTCACGGGGCGCCCGGGCCGAGGCCACGGTCACGCTGAGCGACGGGGCGGCCACGGTGGTGGCGACCGATCTGCTGGAGCGGGCCGGCACGTCCGGCGTCCGGGACTGCGGCGAGCTCGCCGACGGGGTGGCGCGGCTGAAGCTGCGGCCGTTCCAGCTGGTCACGCTGCGCTTCTCGCGCTGAGCGCAGCCGCCGAGAACCGAGCCCCGCGCTCGGGATGCTGCCTCTGCACCGGTTCCCGCCGGTGCGAGGGGTCGGCCCCCGAGCGCGGGGGCGCCGGTCTCAGGCGGGCAGCACCTCGGGCAGGCCGAACTTCGCGAACAGCGAGGTGTCGAAGAAGGCCACCACGTGCCCGACGCGGCCGTCGCGGATCACCAGCTGCTGGATGTGGAACGCGCGGTGCACGTCGTCATCGCCCCGCATGTACAGCCCGAACGCCGGCTGCCCGTTGGCCATCACCGGGATCATCCGCTGGTCACCGGGGGCGGCCGCCGGGCAGTAGTTCGAGATGAGCTGGTGGATCGCCTCGGACCCCTGATACCACGCGGTGTAGGGCGGCATCTCCCAGACCGCGTCGCTCTTCAGCAACGAGATGATCCGGTCCACGTCGTACGTCTCGAACGCCTCGACGTAGTCCTCGAGGAGCTGACGGGTGTGCGGGTCGTCCAGCGGCTCGAGCGGGACATCGGCGTCCGGGTCGAGCTTGGCCAGATGCGCCCGGGCCCGCTGCAGGCTGCTGTTCACCGCGGCGACCGACAGATCGAGCGCGGCCGCGACCTCACTCGCCTGCCAGGCGAGCACGTCCCGCAGGATCAGCACGGCGCGCTGCGGCGGTGTCAGGTGCTGCAACGCGGCCACGAAGGCGAGGCGCACGCTCTCCTTGGAGACCACCTCGTCGCCGGGGTCCTCGGCGGCTCGCTGCCAGACCACCGAGTCCGGCAACGGCTCCAGCCAGGCCACCTCCTGGCGGATCGCCAGGTCACCGGTCGGCGGGCCGCTCGGCTGGCCGACCCCGGTGGGCAGCGTCCGCCGGTGCTTGCTGCCCAGCGCGCTGAGGCAGGCGTTGGTGGCGATCTGATACATCCAGGTCCGCACCGACGAGCGGTTCTCGAAGTTGTGATAGGCCTTCCAGGCCCGTAGGTAGGTCTCCTGCACCAGGTCCTCGGCGTCGTGCACGGACCCGAGCATCCGATAGCAGTGCGCGGTCAGCTCACCGCGCAGCGGCTCGACCGTCGTCAGGAAGGTCTCGTCGACCGAGGGTGCCAGCGTCATGCGCCTGAAACTACTCGTCGCCTCCGACAATGTCAGGAGATCGCGTCCGATGAGTTCACCGGCCGCGCGGAGTCCACCGCTCAGACGAACCCCGACGGCAGGAGCCCCGGTGCCCCGCGTGATCTTCCTCAACCTGGCGGTCGCCGACCTGGCACGGGCGACCACCTTCTACACGGGCCTGGGCTTCACCTTGAACCCCGAGTACTCCTCCACCGACTGCAGCTGCCTCGCGGTCTCGGACACCATCGTCGTGATGCTGGTGGTCCGCGACCGGTTCGCCGACTTCACCGCCGGTCCGGTCGCCGATCCCCACGCCGGCACGGCGGCGATCATCTGCCTGTCCGCCGGCAGTCGGGCCGAGGTCGACGACCTGGTGGCGCGGGCGCTCGCCAACGGTGGCGCTCCCTGGCTGGACCCGATGTCCGACGGCCCCATGTACGGCCACAGCTTCGCCGACCCCGACGGTCACGTCTGGGAGGTGCTGAGCATGCAGCCCGCCGCCTGAGCTGTCGAGCCCTCGCTCAGGACGCAGGCGGTACGAGTCCGGTGTGGTGGGCGCAGAACGCCAGCAGGTCGGCCCACTCCGACGCCACCAGCGTCGCGGGCTTGCCGGCTCCGTGCCCGGTGGCGGTCTCGATGCGGGTGAGCACCGGGGCGTCGCCGGACTGGGCCCACTGCAGAGTGGCCAGGAACTTGTGGCTGTGCAGCGGCACCACCCGGTCGTCATGATCACCGGTGAGCACCAGCGTGGGCGGGTAGGACGCCCCCTCGGTGATCTTGTGCAGCGGCGAGTAGTCCAGCGCGACCCCGAAGTCCCGCGCATCGTCGGGGTCGCCGTAGTCGGATTTCCAGGCCGCGCCGACGGTGAACAGGTGGAAGCGGAGCAGATCCAGCACACCGACCCCGGGCACCGCCGCCGCGAACAGGTCGGGGCGCTGGGTGATCATCGCGCCGACCAGCAGACCGCCGTTGCTGCGCCCGTGCACCGCGAGCTGATCGCTGGTGGTCACACCGGTGGTGATCAGGTCCTCGGCCACGGCGATCGCGTCGTCGAAGACGTTCTGCTTGTTCGCCAGTCGCCCCGCGTGGTACCAGTCCGTGCCGAACTCGCCCCCACCGCGCAGGTTCGCGACCACCAGAGCACCGCCGGCGGCCAGCCAGCCGGTCCAGCCCGGTCGGTAGTCGGCGAAGATCGGGATCTTGAAACCCCCGTACCCCCACAGCAGCGTCGGTCCGGTGCCCGACCAGCCGTCCGGCGTGATCAAGAAGTAGGGCACCTCGGTGCCGTCGGCGCTCGTCGCCCGGCGTCGCTGGACGCTGATCGCTGGCTCCGGCACCCCGCCGTCGGCGGCGGGCACCAGGTCCGCCAGCGTCTCCACCTCACCGGTACGGGTGTCGACCCGGTACGCCGAGGCGGGCGACGTCACCGACGAGAGCCCGACGAAGAGCTCATGATCATCGAGGCGTCCCTCCATCCCGACCAGCGACCCACCGGCCAGGTCCAGGCGATGGCGTACGGTGCCGTCCCAGTCCAGCAGCCGGACCACGGGGCTGACGTCGGCCAGAGTGGCCACGGCCATGCCTCCACCGACGGCCTCGACCGCCAGCAGCGTGTCCTCGCCCGGCCGGTGGACCTCGGTCAGCACCGGACGACCGTGGCCGTCGAGCGGTCGGGCCGGGTCGGTCCACACGATCCGGCCGCGGGGTGCGTCCAGGTCCGTCTCCAGGTAGAGACGCCCGTCGACGAACTCGATCGGCAGCATCTCCGCGACCGCCTCGTCGATGATGGTGATCGGCTCGCCCAGCACGGACCGACCGCCGACGTCTTCGAGGGGATAGAGCCAGAGCCGGTTGCGGGAGTCGGTTCCTTCGGTGATCGTCACCGCGAGGAAGCGCCCGCCCCCGATGACCTGGGAGGAGAGGAAGATCTGGTCGTTCTCGGGGAAGGCCAGGACCTGCTGATCCTGCTCGCTCGGCTCACCCAGGCGATGGATCTTGAGCCGGCCGCCGCTCAGCGCGCCGGTGCCGGTGCCGTCGTCCCCGTCGGTGGCCGAAGTCGAGGTAGGCGAAGGACCGACCGTCGGGCAACCACTCCGCCGAGCAGAACTTCGTGGTGATGGACGGATCGGGCACGTCCTCCCCGGTCGACAGATCGCGCAGCCGGAAGGTCTGCCAGTCACTGCCCGATGCGCTCACCCCGAGCGCGGCGTACCGGCCGTCGTCGGAGATGGTCAGACTCTGCAGCGCCGCCCGACCGTCGGCGGAGAGCCGGTTCGGATCGACCAGCACCCGTCCCCCGAGCCCGGAGCTCGGCGAGCGAGTCGGCCACGTACCAGACGTCCTGGTCACTGTGACCGTCGTTGCGGGCGACGACGTAGCGGCCGCCGCGACAGAACGGCACCCCGGCCCGGGGGCGATGCAGCACCGCCGTCATCGTGGCGACGAACCAGGGGCGCTCCGGCAGCGAGGTCAGATAGGCCTGCGAGACGGCGTTCTGTCGCTCGACCCAGTCCACCGTCTCGGGGTCGTCGGGATCCTCCAGCCAGCGGTAGGGATCGGCGATCTCCTGGCCGTGCAGGGTCTCGACCAGGTCGTCGCGCCGGGTGTGCGGGTAGTCCATGATCACCACGCTACCCAGCCGGGACGTCGCTCCCGGCCCGACGTGAGCCGGCGACCACGGACCGACGCGGCGGTGTTGTCACTAGGCTGACCGGGTGAGTGACCCGGCGACGACCGCAGCGGACGAGCCGGTCCGTCGCCGCCGCGGTCGGCCCCGCAAGGGCGAGTCGGACGCCCGCGACCGCATCCTGGCGGCGGCGACCGACGAGTTCGGCGAGCACGGCTACGACGCGTCCACGACGCGGGCCATCGCCGGGCGGGCGGGGGTGGATCCCGCGCTGTTGCACCACCACTTCGGCACCAAGGCGGACCTCTTCGCCGCGTCGATCGGCGCTCCCCTGCGGCCCGACCTCGCCGTGCCGGAGATCCTGACCGGACCGAGGGAGCAGACCGGGGAGCGGCTGGTGGCCTACGTCCTGGCCATGTGGGACTCAGCGACGGTCGGTCCTCGGGCGCTGGTGATGCTCCGGACCAGCCTGGCCAGCAAGCGGGCCACCCCGCTGCTGGCCGGGTTCCTGCGACGCGAGCTGCTGGACAAGGTGGCCGCCGGCCTGGACGCCCCGGATGCCGGGCTGCGGGCCGATCTCGCCGCCTCGCAGATCGCCGGGTTGATCATCGCCCGCTACGTGCTCCGCCTCCCCGACCTGGTGGCCGCCCCGACCGAGGTGCTCGTGGCCCGGGTGGGCGCCACGGTCCAGGGTCATCTCGTCGACTGAGAGCCCTGGCGAGACGCTCGACCGAAACCCCTTGACCTGCGATCCCTGCCGCGCCACCCGGGCATAATTCATCATATGGTGAATAAGATGTGGGTGGTCGATCTCCGGGACGTCGGCCCGGACGACCTGCCAACGGTCGGCGGCAAGGCGTTGAACCTCGGGCGGATGATCGCCGCCGGGCTGCCGGTTCCTGCCGGCTTCTGCGTGACCACCCCGGCCTACCGCTCGGTGGTCGGCGATCGGCTCGATGACCTGCTTCCCGCCCTGGCGGCGGCCGATCCGGCCGAACGGGACCACCTGGCCGAGCGAGCGCGCGACATCGTCCGCACCGCCCCGGTGCCCGATGACCTGGTGCAGGCGATCACGACGCGCTACCGGGCCATGGGCGCCGACCTGCCGGTGGCCGTCCGGTCCTCGGCCACCGCCGAGGACCTGCCGGGCGCCAGCTTCGCCGGTCAGCAGGACACGTACCTCAACGTCGTCGGCGCGGACGCCGTGCTGGACGCGGTCCGGCGCTGCTGGGCCTCGCTGTGGACCGAGCGGGCGGTCAGCTACCGGGCTTCCCAGGGCATCGACGACGCCGAGGTGAGTCTGGCCGTGGTCGTGCAGCGACTCGTGGACGCCGAGGTGGCCGGGGTCATGTTCACCGCCAACCCCGTCACCGGGAACCGCGGTCAGCTGGTCATCGACGCCAGCCCGGGCCTGGGCGAGTCGGTGGTGTCCGGCGCGGTCAACCCGGACCGCTTCGTCCTCGACGCCAGCAGCGGAGCGACCCTCGAGGTCACCGTGGGCGACAAGCGCACCGCCGTCCGCTCGACGCAGGGCGGCGGTACGCAGACGGTGACCGGGGACGCCTCGGTCGATCTCTGCCTGAGCGACGCCGAGCTCCGCTCCCTCACCACGCTGGCCGCGGCTGTGGCCACCGTGTACGACACTCCGCAGGACACCGAGTGGGCCATCGACGTCGACGGGGTCGCCTGGCTCACCCAAGCTCGCTCCATCACCACCCTCTACCCGGTGCCGGGCTCCGGCGCCGAGTCGGGGACCGCCCGGGTCTTCCTCTGCGTCAGCCTCGCCCAGGGTCTGACCCGGCCGATCACCCCGATGGGCCGGGCCGCGTTCCGGCTGATCGGCACCTCCGTCGCCACCGCGGCCGGTCACCCGCCCGCCGACCGCTACCGAGGGCCGTCCGGCTTCGTCGAGGCCGGTCAGCGCATCTTCGTGGACATCACCGCGCTCCTGCGCCACCCCCGGGCGCGGCGGGTCGTCGTCCGAGCGGCCGGGGTGATGGAGGCGCGCACCCAGGCGGTGCTGCGGCTGCTCGAGGGCGATCCGCGGTTCGCACCTGCGGAGACGACCGCGGGTCGGGTCTGGCCGGTGCTGGTCAGGATGGTCGTCCGCACCAGGGCACCGCTCCGCTTCCTGCACGCCCTGATCAGCCCGATCTCCGCCCGACGCCAGGTCGACCGGATCGAGCGGGCGATCCACGACCGCTGGCGAACCCCCGCGTCCGCGACGCCCGCCGACCGACTGGACGCGGTCGAGGAGCGGCTCGGCACCGACACGTTCCTGGTGATGCCCACCGTCTTCCCGTACGCCGCCGCGGGCCTGGTCTCCATCGCGATGGCGCGGCGCCTGGCGCCGGCCGACCTGGATCCGGTGCTCTTCGCCGAGGTCCGACGAGGCCTGCCGCACAACGTCACCACCGAGATGGATCTCGACCTGTGGCGGCTGGCCAGCCGGATCGGCACCGACCCCGAGGCGGCCCGGGCCCTCGGCTCGATGACGACCCCGGCGGCCGCGCAGGCGTACGCGGAGGGAGCGCTGCCGGTCGCGATCCAGACCGGACTCGCCGACTTCCTCGCGGCGTACGGTCACCGCGCCGTCGCCGAGATCGACCTCGGCATGCCGCGCTGGCGGGACGACCCGACCCACCTGCTCGGCGTGCTCGCCAACTACCTGCGGCTCGACGACCCCGACCTCGCGCCGGAGCGCCAGTTCGCCGCCGGCGCGGTGATCGCGGAGTCCGCGATCGAGCGGATCGTCCGGGCCACGCGCCGGTCCGGCCCGACCGGACCGCTCCGGGCCGTGGTCGTCAGCCTGGCCCTCGACCGGGCGCGGAGTCTGATCGGGCTCCGCGAGCGGCCGAAGTCGCTGTGGGTGTACGCCCTCGCCGCCGCCCGGGCCGAGCTGCAGCGGGTCGGCGGAGCCGCCGTCGCAGCCGGCGCCCTCGAGCACCAGGACGACGTCTTCTTCCTGGACCTGCTCCAGGCCCGCCGGGCACTCGGCGGGATCGACCAGCGGGCAGCGGTGCGGCAGAACCGGGAGTCGTACGCGGTCGAGCTGCGCCGCCGGCACATCCCCCGGGTGCTGCTGTCCGACGGCACCGAGCCCGAGACGCTGATCCGGAGCGACGCCCCGGAGGGGGCCCTGGTCGGGAGTCCGGCGTCGGTCGGCGTGGTCCACGGACCGGCGCGGGTGATCCTCGATCCCGCCGGCGCCCACCTCGAGCCGGGCGAGATCCTGGTGGCCCCGTCGACCGATCCCGGCTGGACCCCGTTGTTCCTGACCGCCGCCGGTCTGGTGATGGAGATGGGCGGCTCCATGTCCCACGGTGCCGTGGTCGCCCGCGAGTACGGGATCCCCGCCGTGGTGGGCGTTCCCGACGCCACGAACCAGATCGCGACCGGGCAGCAGATCGGCGTGGACGGCGCGGCCGGCATCGTCTCGCTCTCCTGAGTCACGGCGTTGACGGACGATACCGCTGTCGACCCTCGCGCGACCGATCTGCGACGTGCTCGAGTGTCAGCCAGGACACGTGCTGAGCGTCGACGTCGACGCGGAGATCACCGCTGCTGCATCCCGTGAGCGATGATCAGCAGCAGGCAGCCGACGGCGGCGCTGAGAGTGCGGACGTGGTTGAGCCGGGTCCAGTCGCGGAGGTACGCGCGCCACAGCGCGGGCGTGCTCGCGCCGTCGGGGTCCAGCAGGGCCAGGGCGTCGTTGCGCGGCACGTGGTAGCCGACGGTCAGGGCCAGACAGACGAGGTAGGCGAGGGCGGCGGCCAGCAGCACGGCTGCCGTCGGGGAGGCCCGGGCGAAGCCCAGCGCCGTGACCACGATCGCCAGGGCACCGGTGCCGAACAGCACGAGCATGAACACCGGCGACGGTGCGGCCCGGTTGATCTCCTGCATGGCCCGCACCCCCACCGCCTCGGGCGTCCGGGCCAGTCCAGCCATCACGAAGCTGGAGAAGGCCAGGAAGACCCCGGCGCTCAGACCGGCACCCAGGGCGGTCACCAGGGTCAGTCCACTCAGCAGCCAGTCGGCGGTCCCACTCGTCGTGGTCATGGCCGCACCGAGGCGACCCGACGTCCGGACGTGCCGGAGCCGCCGAGAAGCCGCACGGAGAGCGGGCGGAGAGAGGTCGCGTTCACTGTCATCGTCCCAGTGAAGCGGTGACAGTCGGGACGATCCATGGCTGATCGGCTCGCATGCATGCGTTATCGTCTCGGTGTGGACACCTTGGCTTCGCTGCTCGACGGCCCACGAGCCCGGGGCGCTTTCACCCTCAAGGTCTCGATGGCGGCCCCCTGGTCCATCGACGTGCGGGACGAGGCACCGCTGACCCTGGTGGCGGTGAGCCGGGGCGAGGCGTGGCTGCAGGTCGACGGCGAGGCACCCTCGCCCCTCCGGGCCGGCGACGTCGCCCTGCTCCGCGGACCGCAGCCCTACGTGGTCGCCGACGGTCCGACCACCGCCCCGGTGGTGACGATCCTGCCCGGTCAGGTCTGTGTCGGAGCGGACGGCGAGCACGTGGCGGAGACGATGGCGGTCGGGCTCAGCACCTGGGGCAACGACCCCGAGGGGGAGACGGTGATGCTGATCGGCACCTACGCCTCCGACGGCGAGGTGGGTCGACGCCTCGTCGACGCCCTCCCCCGCACCGTCGTGCTGCGCAGCGACGACTGGCACAGCCCCCTGGCGGAGCTGCTGGGCGAGGAGCTGACCAGCGACCGGCCCGGTCGACGCGCCGCCCTGGACCGACTGGTGGATCTGCTGGTGATCGAGATCGTCCGGACCTGGGCGGAGGACGACACCTCCCCCGGTTGGCTCACCGGCGGCGCCGACCCCTGCGTCGGCCAGGCGCTGGCCCTGATCCAGGACCGTTGCCACGAACCGTGGACGGTCGCCTCGCTGGCGCACGCGGTCGGTCTGTCCCGGGCCGCCTTCGCCCGCCGCTTCACCGAGGCAGTGGGACAGGCACCGATCGCCTACCTCACCGACTGGCGGATGACGGTGGCGGCCGACCTGCTGCACGAACCCGGCACCACGGTCTCCTCGGTGGCCGCGCGGGTGGGCTACCCGAGTCCCTTCACCTTCAGCGCCGCCTACAAACGCCACTTCGGCGCCAGCCCGCGGCACCACCTGCGAGCCTCCGCATGAGCGGCCGGGGCGGGACCCCACCGCGGAGTGAGGCCCAGGGCCTGCTGCGCGTCGCCTTCGTGCCCGGCGTCACCCCTGACAAGTGGGCCCGCTCCTGGCGCGAGCGCCCCGGCCGGATCCGGCTCGAGCTGATCCCGCTGGAGGAGAACGAGGCGGAGCACGCGGTCCGCACGGGCGCGGTCGACATGGCGCTGGTCCGACTGCCCGTCGACCGGACCGACCTGCACCAGGTCCGGCTGTACGACGAGCTCGCGGTCGTCGTCGTCGCGCGCGATCACCCGGTCGCCGCCTACGACGAGATCGATCTCGCCGACCTGGCCGACGAGCAGTTCATCGGCGGTCCACCGGACGAGCTGACCCCGGGCGTCGAGCAGCTCGACTTCCCGCCCATGAGCGCCCAGGAGGCCGTCGAGGCGGTCGCCGCCGGCACCGGGGTCGCCGTGCTGCCGATGTCGGTGGCGCGGCTGCATCACCGCAAGGACGTGGTGCACCGACCTGTCCGCGGTCTGCCCCCGACGCCGGTCGCCCTGATCTGGCGGGTGGAGCGGGACGACGAGCTCACCCAGGCTTTCGTCGGCGTCGTGCGTGGCCGTACGCCCCGCAGCTCGCGCGGCTGACGCGGGTTGGCGCAGCTGAGCTCGCGACGGGAAGTCTTATTCAACCAGACAGTTGACAAGACTCTGCGTGCCGTCTAGGCTCCTAATCAACCAAATCAGTTGAGGAAGGGTCCCATGGCCGATCAGCTCTCCCGGGTCTTCGCCGCCCTCGCGGATCCGACCCGACGGGACCTGGTGGCGCGGCTGACGATCGCCGACGCCACGGTCAACGAGCTGGCCGAGCCGTACGAGGTCAGCGTGCAGGCGATCTCCAAGCACCTGAAGGTGCTCGAGGACGCCGGCCTGGTGACCAAGAGCCGCAGAGCGCAGACCCGTCCCGTCCACCTGGAAGCGGAGGTGTTCGACCTGATGACCGCCTGGATCGAGCGCTATCGCCGACGGGCCGAGCAGCGTTACCAGCGCCTCGACGCGGTGCTGGCCGAGCTCACCGCCGACGGGGCCCGACGCCCCGACGCTTCTCCCACCACCACCCCACGCACGGAAGGAACAGCGTCATGACCACCACCACCGAGGCCACGACCAGCACACCCGAGGCCACCATCAGCGCCGATGAGCGGCTGCCGATCATCCGGATCACCCGCGACTTCGACGCCACCCCTGCTCAGCTGATGCGAGCCCACCTGGACCCCGACCTGTTCGCCCGCTGGGTGGGGCCGGACGGCATGGACACCACGATCGACATCTGGGACGTCCGCGACGGCGGCAGCTGGCGCTACGTCGCCGGCCGCGACGGTCAGGAGTTCGCCTTCCGCGGCTGCTTCCACCGGATCGGCGAGGACACCGTCGTGCAGACCTTCACCTGGGAGGGGATGCCGGAAGAGGTCTCGCTGGAGACGCTCCGGTTCGAGGATCTCGGCGACGGACGCACCCGACTGCACGCCCAGTCCCTGTGCGACTCGTTCGAGGGCCGGGACGCCTGGCTGCGGAGCGGGATGGAGGTCGGGATCGAGCAGGGTTACGCCAAGCTCGACCGGGTGCTGGCCGAGGGGACGGGCGCGTGACCCCCGCCGCACGGCACGCCTGGATTGCCGGCACCTTCTCCGACCGCGTCGACGGCGTCCGCGACTGGGACGCACCGGCTCCGGTACCCGGCTGGGTGGCGCGCGACGTGGTCACGCACCTGGTGGAGTGGATGCCGGCCTTCCTCGCCGGCGGCGGCGTCACGCTGGTCAGCGGCGGCCCCGCCGTGGCCGAGGATCCCGTCGGCGCCTGGCACGCCCACGCGGCGGCCATGCAGGCCCTCCTGGACGGGCCGGACGCCGACCGGGAGTTCAGCCACCCGATGGCCGGCACCCACCCGCTGGACGCGGCGATCGACCGGTTCTACACGGTAGACGTGTTCATGCACACCTGGGACCTGGCCCGGGCCACCGGGCAGGACGACACCCTGGATCCCACGCTGGCCGCAGAGCTGCTGGCGGGGATGCAACCCATCGACGCCATGCTGCGGGCCTCCGGCCAGTACGGTCCGCAGGTCCCGGTGGCCGAGGACGCACCCGTGCAGGACCGGCTCCTCGGCTTCATCGGTCGCGACCCGGCCTGGCAGCCGGTCTCTGCGTGACAGACGTGCGGTTCAGTGCCCGGTCCGGCCGCGACACGCCGTCGGACCGCCACTGAGCCGCCCGTTCGGCTCGGCCGTCAGTCGGCGAGGGGACCGAACGGCGCACCGACCTCGGCCAGCATCGCCTCGCCGCCGTCGGGCGACGTCAGCACCCAGATGCCCCGCTCGGTGACGGTCATCGTGTGCTCCCAGTGGCAGGCCAGCGACCCGTCGTCGGTCACCACGGTCCAGTCGTCGTCGAGGACGGAGTTGGCGGGGTCGCCGGCGGTCAGCATCGGCTCGATCGCCAGCGCCAGCCCCGGCACGATCTTGGGGCCCTTGCCGGCTCGACCGAGATTCGGCACGTCCGGCGGCTGGTGCATGGCCGAGCCGATCCCGTGGCCGGTGTACTCCTCCACGATCCCGTACGCGGTCCGCAGCGACCCGACGTAGCCCTGGACCGCGGCCGAGATGTCGCCCACCGTGCCGCCGAGTCGGGCGGCGGCGATGCCGTGCCACATGGCGAGGCGGGTGGCCTCGCTCAGCTCCCGCGCCGCCCCGCTGCCGGCACCGACCTGGACGGTGACGGCGGAGTCGCCGTGCCAGCCGGCCACGATCGCGCCACAGTCGATCGACACGCTGTCCCCCTCCGCCAGCACCCGCGGACCCGGGATGCCGTGCACGACCTCGGAGTTCACGGAGATGCAGGTGACGGCCGGGAAGCCGTGGTAGTCCAGGAAGGAAGGCGTCGCCCCGGAGGTGCGGATCACCTCGGCGGCCACCGCGTCGAGCTCCGCAGTCGTGATGCCCGCCCGGACGGCACCCGCTGTCGCCTGCAGCGCCGCGGCCACCACGAGCCCGGCCTGGCGCATGCCGATCAGCTGGTCGGGCGACTTGAGCTCGATCCCACTGCGACGCAGGAGGTTCAGGAGGGCTCCCCGATCAGCTCCGCGCTCCCGGTGCCACCCTGGAAGGTCTCGTCCAGCGCGCTGAACACCCGGGCGGAGACCTCGTCGATCTCCCCCAGACCGTCGACCTCGACCAGCAGACCGCGCGAGGAGTAGACCTCGAGCAGCGGCGCGGTCTGGTCGGCGTAGACGTGCTGCCGGACGCGGATGGTCTCCTCGTTGTCGTCGGCACGACCTTCGATCTCGGCCCGCTTCAGCAACCGGGCCACGACCGCGTCCTCGTCGGCGAGCAGGGAGAGGACCACGTCCAACGGCGTGCCGCGCTCGGTCAGGGCCGCGTCGAGGGTCTCGACCTGCGCGGGGGTCCGCGGGTAGCCGTCCAGCAGGAACCCACCCTCGCAGTCGGACTGAGCCAGCCGCTCGGCCACGATCTGGTTCGTGATGTCGTCGCTGACGTAGCCGCCGGAGTTCATGATGTCGCGCACCTGCTGCGCCAGCGGGGTGTCGGCGGTCTTCATCGCCCGGAAGATGTCGCCGGTGGAGATGGCGGGGATGCCGTAGTGCTCGGCGATCAGCTTCGCCTGCGTGCCCTTGCCGGCGCCGGGCGGGCCCATGATGAGGAGTCGCATCAGCGGAGAAACCCTTCGTAGTTGCGTTGCTGCAGCTGGCTCTCGATCTGCTTGACCGTGTCCAGACCCACACCGACGATGATGAGGATAGAGGTCCCGCCGAACGGGAAGTTCTGGTTGGCGTTGAGGAAGATGAACGCCACCGACGGCAGCAACGCGATCATGCCCAGATAGAGCGAGCCCGGGAAGGTCAGTCGGGAGAGCACGTAGCCGAGATAGTCCTCGGTCGGCTTGCCGGCGCGGATGCCGGGGATGAACCCCCCGTACTTCTTCATGTTGTCCGCGACTTCCTGCGGGTTGAACGTGATCGCCACGTAGAAGTAGCAGAAGAACACGATCAGCAGGAAGAACGAGATCATGTAGAGCGGGTGGTCACCGCGGACGAAGTACGTCTGGATCCAGGTGGCGACCTTCGAGTCGGGTCGGAACTGGGCGTACAGCGCGGGGATGTAGAGCAGCGAGCTGGCGAAGATGACCGGGATGACACCGGCCTGGTTCACCTTGATCGGGATGTAGGTGGTGGTGCCGCCGAACACCCGCTGGCCGACCATCCGCTTGGCGTACTGCACGGGGATCCGTCGCTGGGACTGCTCGACGAAGATGACGCCGGCCATCACGACCAGTCCGAGGGCGATCACCAGCAGGAACACGATCCAGCCGTTGGCGCCCGGACGGGCCACCCGCAGTCCCCACAGGGCGGCGGGGAAGGTGGCGGCGATCTGGGTGAAGATCAGCACCGACATGCCGTTGCCGACGCCGCGCTCGGTGATCAGCTCGCCGAGCCACATGATGACGCTGGTGCCGGCGGTCATGGTCAGGATCATCACGATGATCGGGAAGATGCTGGTGTCGTGCACCAGGCCGGGGCAGCCGACGAACAGCTGGTCGTTCACAGCCAGGGTGACGAAGGCGGTCGAGTTGAGCAGCGCCAGCACCAGGGTGAGGTAGCGGGTGTACTGGGTGATCTTCGTCTGACCGGACTGACCCTCCTTCTTGAGGGCCTCCAGCCGCGGGATCACCACCGTCAGCAGCTGCAGGATGATGCTGGCCGTGATGTACGGCATGATCCCCAGCGCGAAGATCGCCAGCTGCAGCAGCGCGCCGCCGGAGAACAGGTTGATCAGCGAGTACAGACCCTGCTGGTCCCCCGACGCGGCCTGGGTCAGACAGAAGTTGACCTGCGCGACGTTGACGTTGGGGGTCGGGACGATCGACCCCAACCGGAAGATGGCCAGGATGGCCATGGTGAAGAAGATCTTCTTCCGTAGGTCCGGAGTCCGGAATGCGTTAGCGAACGCGGCGAGCACTCCTGCCCTCCCTTTCCTTCTGCTTGACCTGCCCTGGCCGCTCGGTGGCGACGATGCGCCCCGTGCGCCTCACGCGCAGGACCGCCCGACTCTATCAAGTGATGCCTCGCAATCCGGCATCATCGCCGCAGAGACCACGAGGGCCGCCCGGTCTCCCGGACGGCCCTGCGAGGCGTACCTGCTGAGGTCTCAGCGGATCACAGCTCGGTGGTGGACCCACCAGCAGCGGCGATCTTCTCCTTGGCGCTGGCGGAGAACGCGTTCGCGCTCACCTGCACGGCGACGGTGATGTCGCCGTTGCCCAGCACCTTGACGGGCTGGCCGCTGCGGACCGCGCCCTTCGCGACCAGGTCCTCGACACCGACGGTGCCCCCCTCGGGGAACAGCGCCGAGATCTTGTCCAGGTTCACGATCTGGAACTCGACCCGGAACGGGTTCTTGAAGCCGCGCAGCTTGGGCACCCGCATGTGCAGGGGCATCTGCCCGCCCTCGAAGTTCTCGCCGATGTTGTTGCGAGCCTTGGAGCCCTTGGTGCCACGACCGGCGGTCTTGCCCTTGGAGCCCTCACCGCGACCCACGCGGGTCTTGGCGGTCTTGGCGCCCGGAGCCGGACGGAGGTGATGAACCTTCAGCGCCATGTCACTCCACCTCCTCGACGGCGACCAGATGGGACACCGTGGAAATCATGCCCCGGATCTCGGGGCGGTCTTCGTGCGCCGCCACGTCCCCGATCCTCTTCAGACCGAGGGTACGCAGCGTGTCACGCTGGTTCTGCTTGGTGCCGATGCCGGACTTGACCTGGCTGACCTTCAACCGAGGCATCAGTGCACCGCCTCTTTGCGGGCCCGCAGCAGGGCGGCAGGGGTGACGTCCTCGACGGACTTGCCCCGGCGCCCGGCCACCTGCTCCGGCGTCTCGAGGGACTGCAGCGCGACCACCGTGGCATGCACCACGTTGATGGCGTTGGTCGAGCCCAACGACTTCGCCAGCACGTCGTGCACACCGGCGCACTCCAGCACCGCGCGAGCCGAACCACCGGCGATCACACCGGTACCCGGCGACGCCGGACGCAGCATGACCACACCGGCCGCCTTCTCGCCCTGCACCGGGTGCGGGATGGTCCCCTGGATCCGGGGCACGGTGAAGAACTGCTTCTTGGCCTCCTCGACACCCTTGGCGATCGCCGCGGGCACCTCCTTGGCCTTGCCGTAGCCGACACCCACGGTGCCGTCGCCATCGCCCACCACGACCAACGCGGTGAAGCTGAACCGACGACCACCCTTCACGACCTTGGCCACCCGGTTGATGGCGACCACCCGCTCGATGTACTGGCTCTTGTCGGCGCCACCTTGGCCACGACGATCGCCCTGGCCGCGACGGTCGCCACCTGCACCGCCACCGCGGCGCTGGCTTCCACTCATATCGCTCTACCTATCTCTCGCGTCCGAGATGCTTGCATCTCGGTAGATCGTCGTCATCAGAATCCGAGGCCGCCCTCGCGAGCGCCGTCTGCCAGCGCCGCGATCCGACCGTGGTACTTGTGACCTGCTCGGTCGAAGACGACCTGCTCGACCCCGGCAGCCTTCGCCCGGTTCGCCAGCTCGACACCGACCTGCTTGGCCTTGGCGCTCTTGTCGCCCTCGGCGGACCGGACATCGGCCTCCATGGTCGACGCCGAAGCGAGCGTGCGGCCCGCCACGTCGTCGATCACCTGGGCGAAGATGTGCTTCGCCGACTTGGAGACCACCAGCCGCGGACGCTCCGGCGAACCGGAGACCTTCTTGCGAACCCGGACCTGCCGACGCAGCCGTGAGGCCGTCTTGGTTGCCGTGTGCTTCGACTTGGACAGTGAAACGCCCATCGTCACTTACCAGCCTTTCCGACCTTGCGGCGGACGTGCTCGCCCGCGTACCTCACGCCCTTGCCCTTGTAGGGCTCCGGCTTGCGCAGCTTGCGGATGTTGGCCGCGACCTCACCGACCTGCTGCTTGTCGATCCCCAGGACCGTGAACCGGGTGGGTGCCTCGACGGTGAAGGTGATGCCCTCGGGGGCGTTCACCTTGACCGGGTGCGAGAACCCGAGCGCGAACTCGAGCTCCGTCGGGCCCTTGGAGATGACCCGGTAACCCACCCCGACGATCTCCAGCTTCTTCTCGTAGCCCGTGGTCACACCGATGACCATGTTGGAGACGAGCGTCCGGGTCAGTCCGTGCAGCGACTTGCTCTCCCGCTCGTCGTCCGGACGGTTCACCGAGAGCTCGCCGCTCTCGGCGCGCTCCACGGAGATCGGCTCGGCGACGCGGTGCGACAGTGTGCCCTTGGGGCCCTTCACCGATACCTGCTGGCCCTCGAGGGTCACCTCGACACCGGACGGAACGGCGATCGGCATCTTGCCAATGCGTGACATGTTCTTTCCTCTCTGGTGTCTAGTGCCTCACCAGACGTAGGCGAGGACTTCCCCGCCCACCTTCTGGCCGTGGGCCTGCTTGTCGGTCATCAGACCGGTCGACGTGGAGATGATCGCGATACCCAGCCCACCGAGCACCTTCGGCAGGTTGGTCGACTTCGCGTACACCCGCAGGCCGGGCTTGGAGATCCGGCGGATCCCCGCGAGCGAGCGCTCCCGGTTCTGCCCGTACTTGAGCGTGATGGACAGCGTCTTGCCGACCTCACCCTCGGCCGGGTCCTTGACGTCCCAGCCGGCGATGTAGCCCTCGGACGTCAGGATCTCGGCGATCCCCACCTTGATCTTGCTGTGCGGCATCACCGCGGTGTCGTGGTACGCCTGAGAGGCGTTCCGCACCCGCGTCAACATGTCCGCAATCGGATCGGTCATGGTCATTGCTTGATTACTTCTTTCTCGAGCGGTTTCCGCAGGGTTTCAATCCCCGCGGACCTGCACCGGTTTGAGTCTTGTAGGGCTTCGAGCTGAGGACTGCACCAGGCAGCTTGGTGACCAGTGCAGCGGCTAGCTCTTGTCCTCTCCTGGGTCGGTCGCAGGACGTGGATGGGCCTGGCCGTCGGCCGGAGCCTGCGAAGGCCGACCGGTTGTCCAAGACCGATCCAGGAGAGGACAAGAGCGGAACCACCTGCAGGGTCACCAAGAGGACTTGGTGATGCCCGGCAGCTCGCCCTTGTGCGCCATCTCGCGGAGGCAGATCCGGCAGAGACCGAACTTGCGGTACACCGCCTTGGGCCGGCCGCACTTCTGGCAACGGGTGTAGGCACGGACGCCGAACTTCGGCTTGCGAGCCTGCTTGACCTTGAGGGCTGTCTTCGCCATCTATCTCACTTCTCCCGAATCAGTTCTTGCGCGCGGCCCAGGCGGGGCCCTTGGCCTTCGCCTTGGCCGGCTTCGGGTTGTCGTTGAACGGGAAGCCCAGGTGCTTCAGCAGCGCCCGGCCCTCGTCGTCGTTGCTCGCCGTGGTGACCACGGTGATGTCCATGCCCCGGCTGCGATCGATCTTGTCCTGATCGATCTCGTGGAACATGACCTGCTCGCTGAGCCCGAAGGTGTAGTTGCCCAGCCCGTCGAACTGGTGGCTGTTCAACCCACGGAAGTCACGGATGCGCGGCAGCGCCAGGGCCAGCAGCCGGTCCAGGAACTCCCACATCCGGTCACCGCGGAGGGTGACGTGGGCACCGATCGGCATCCCCTCCCGCAGCTTGAACTGCGCGATGGACTTGCGGGACCGCGTGACCTGCGGCTTCTGACCGGTGATGGTGGTCAGGTCCTTGACGGCACCGTCGATCAGCTTCGAGTCGCGGGCCGCCTCGCCCACACCCATGTTCACCACGATCTTGGTCAGACCGGGGATCTGCATGACGTTGGCGAAACCGAACTCCTGGTGGAGCGCCGGAGCGATCTCGTCGCGGTAGCGCTGCTTCAGGCGCGGCACCGCACGGGTCTCGCCCTGGACCTCGTTCTCGGTGGTCGTGGCGGTCATCAGATCTCCTCTCCGGTCGCGCGAGCGATCCGGATGCTGCGGTGGCCCTTGTACTCAGAGCCGTCGGGACGCCGCTTGGTCGCCTCGACGCGGTTGTAGCCGACCCGGGTCACCACGTCCTCGCCGTCGCTGTTCTTCACGAGCAGCTGGACGTTCGAGACGTGGATGGGGGCCTCGGAGGAGACGATCCCGCCCTTGGTCTGCCGTCCCTGCGGCTGGGCCGAGGTGTCCTTCAGGTGACGCTTCACGATGTTCACACCGGAAACGGTCACCCGCTGGGCCTCGGGGTGCACGGCGAGGATCTCGCCGACCAGGCCCTTGTCCTTGCCGGCGATGACCTTGACCCGGTCACCCTTGATCACGTGCAGCTTGTTCTTCGTCATTCAGATCACCTCCGGGGCGAGCGAGATGATGCGCATGAAGCGCTTCTCGCGCAGCTCGCGGCCGACCGGACCGAAGATGCGGGTCCCACGGGGCTCGCCGTCGGTCTTCAAGATCACCGCAGCGTTCTCGTCGAACTTGATGTACGAGCCGTCGGCACGCCGACGCTCCTTGACCGTGCGGACGATGACGGCCTTGACGACCTCGCCCTTCTTCACGTTCCCGCCGGGGATCGCGTCCTTGACGGTGGCGACGATGACGTCGCCGATGCCGGCGTAGCGGCGACCGGAGCCGCCGAGCACCCGGATGCAAAGGATCTCCTTCGCCCCGGTGTTGTCGGCGACTTTGAGCCGCGACTCCTGCTGGATCATCTGTTATCTCCTGGTTGTCTCACCGGTTCCCGGTCTCCCGGGCCTTGCGAGAACTCGTGTGTTCAACCCCGACTTGTCTGACCCCGTGGGCGCCTCGGCGACCACGGAGTCTCACGACTCGGAGCTCCTACTTGGCCTTCTCGAGGATCTCGATGAGGCGCCAGCGCTTGGTGGCGGACAGCGGACGGGTCTCCATGATCCGGACCCGGTCGCCGACGCCGGCGCTGTTGCTCTCGTCGTGGGCCTTGAGCCGGCTCGTCTGACGGAGCACCTTGCCGTACAGGCGGTGCTTCACCCGGTCCTCGACGGCGACGACGATGGTCTTGTCCATCTTGTCGCTCACCACGTAGCCCTCGCGGACCTTGCGGCGACCCCGCTCCGCGGCGGTCGCCTCAGCGGCGCCGTCGACCTCGACGGTCTCGTTCACGTTCTCACTCATCTCAGGCCTCTACCTTCTCCGCCGAGGTGTCCTCAGCGGCGTCCGGGTCGTCCACGATGCCCAGGGTGCGTTCCTGGATGACCGTGTAGATCCGGGCGATGTCCTTGCGTACCTCACGGAGCCGACCGTGCGACTCCAGCTGCCCGGTGGCGGACTGGAAGCGGAGCGAGAACAGCTCCTCCTTCAGCTCGCTCACCTTGCTGTTGAGCTCGGCGCGGTTGAGGCCGCGCAGCTCAGCTGCGGTGGCGCTCTTAGCCATCAGTAGTCTCCTGCTTCACGCTTGATGAACCGTGCCTTCATCGGCAGCTTGTGGATCGCGAGGCGCATCGCCTCACGGGCGACGTCCTCGGTCACGCCGGACAGCTCGAAGAGCACCCGTCCCGGCTTGATGTTCGCGATCCACCACTCCGGGGAACCCTTGCCGGAACCCATCCGGGTCTCGGCCGGCTTCTTGGTCAGCGGGCGGTCGGGGTAGACGTTGATCCACACCTTGCCGCCACGCTTCATGTGCCGGGTCATCGCGATACGAGCGGACTCGATCTGCCGGTTGGTCAGGTAGGAGGCCTCGACGGCCTGGATCCCGAACTCACCGAAAGCGAGCTTGGTGCCACCCTTGGCCGCACCGGTCCGCTTCGGGTGGTGCTGCTTGCGGAACTTCACCCTGCGGGGAACCAACATGACTCAGGCCTCCTGTCCTGCGGTCTCGGTGGGCGGGCCGTCGGCTCCGCGGCCGGAGCCGCGGTCTCAGCCGCACCCTCGGCGCGACGACGACCGCCGCGCTCGGGCCGGTCACCACGGGTCGGGCGATCGCCGCGGCCGGGACGACCCGGCCGGTTGCGACCACCGGCGGCGCTGCGAGCGGCCTTCTGAGCTGCCCGCTCCGCCCGGGACCCGGCGACGTCACCCTTGTAGATCCAGACCTTCACGCCGATCCGGCCGAAGGTCGTGCGGGCCTCGAAGAAGCCGTAGTCGATGTCCGCGCGCAGCGTGTGCAGCGGCACCCGACCCTCGCGGTAGAACTCCGACCGGCTCATCTCGGCGCCGCCGAGACGACCCGAGCACTGGATCCGGATGCCCTGGGCACCGGCCCGCATGGCGCTCTGCTGCGCCTTGCGCATGGCCCGACGGAACTGCACGCGGGAGGCGAGCTGCTCGGCCACACCCTGGGCCACCAGCTGAGCGTCGACCTCGGGGTTCTTCACCTCGAGGATGTTCAGCTGGACCTGCTTGCCGGTGAGCTTCTCCAGCTCGCCGCGGACGCGCTCGGCCTCGGCGCCGTTGCGACCGATGACGATGCCCGGACGTGCGGTGTAGATGTCCACCCGCACCCGATCCCGGGTCCGCTCGATCTCGACGCTGGAGATGCCGGCGCGCTCGAGGTTCTTCGTCAGCATCCGACGGATCTTGACGTCCTCGCCCACGTAGGCGCTGTACAGCTTGTCGGCGTACCAGCGACTGCGGTGGTCGGTGGTGATGCCGAGACGGAAGCCGTTCGGGTTGATCTTCTGGCCCATGGCTCAGGCCTCCTTGTTGGTCTGCGGCTCGACGACGACGGTGATGTGGCTCGACCGCTTGAGGATCCGGCTGGCCGAACCCTTGGCGCGCGGACGGATCCGGCGCATGGTCATGCCCTCGTCGACGTACGCCTGCGAGACGTACAGGTCGGTGCGCTTCAGGTTGTCGGTGTGCTCGGCGTTGGCGACGGCACTGGCCAGCACCTTGTACACCGGGTCGCTCGCGGCCTGCGGCGCGAACTTCAACGTCGACAACGCGTCGTCCACACCCATCCCGCGGACCAGGTCGACCACACGACGGGCCTTGGTCGGGCTGACCCGGACCTGGCGCGCGATGGCGTACGACCCGGCGCGGTCGCCGAGCAGCGCCTGGCGGCGGCTGGGACGTGAGTCCTTGCTCATGTGTTTCTGATTCCTTCTCTGCGGCTGCCCCCGCGTCAGCGGCGGCGCGACTTCCGGTCGTCCTTCTCGTGACCCCGGAAGGTACGAGTCGGGGCGAACTCGCCGAGCTTGTGGCCGACCATGGAGTCGGTGACGAAGACCGGCACGTGCTTGCGACCGTCGTGCACCGCGATGGTGTGACCGATCATGTCGGGCACGATCATCGAGCGGCGCGACCAGGTCTTGATCACGTTCTTGGTGCCCTTGGCGTTCTGTACGTCCACCTTCTTGGCGAGGTGGTCGTCGACGAACGGGCCCTTCTTCAGGCTGCGTGGCATCTCTTCTGTGCTCCTGCTCAGCGCTTCTTGCCGGACTTGCGGCGACGGACGATCAGGCGACTGCTCGCCTTGTTCTTGTCACGGGTCCGGCCCTCGGGCTTACCCCACGGCGACACCGGGTGGCGACCGCCCGAGGTCTTGCCCTCACCACCACCGTGCGGGTGGTCGATCGGGTTCATGGCCACACCACGGACGGTCGGGCGCTTGCCCTTCCAGCGGTTGCGGCCGGCCTTGCCCCAGTTGATGTTGGACTGCTCGGCGTTGCCGACCTCGCCGACGGTGGCCCGGCAGCGGACGTCGACCAGACGCATCTCACCGGACGGCATCCGCAGCGTGGCGTGCGTGCCCTCGCGGGCCACCAGCTGGATCGAGGCGCCGGCGGACCGGGCGAGCTTCGCGCCACCGCCGGGACGCAGCTCCACGGCGTGCACCGTGGTGCCGACCGGGATGTTGCGCAGCGGCAGGTTGTTGCCCGCCTTGATGTCGGCACCTTCGCCGGCCTCGACGGCCGAACCCTGACGCAGACCCTGCGGCGCGATGATGTAGCGCTTCTCGCCGTCGGCGTAGTGCAGCAAGGCGATCCGAGCCGTGCGGTTCGGGTCGTACTCGATGTGCGCGACCTTGGCCGGCACGCCGTCCTTGTCGTAGCGCTTGAAGTCCACCAGCCGGTACGCCTGCTTGTGACCGCCGCCGACGTGCCGGGTGGTGATCTTGCCGGAGTTGTTCCGGCCACCGGTCTTCGGACTCGGGACGAGCAGAGACTTCTCCGGAGTGGACCGGGTCAGCTCGACGAAGTCGGCAACGCTGCTGCCGCGACGGCCCGGCGTTGTCGGCTTGTACTTACGGATACCCATGAGGTCAGATTCCTTTACTGCGTTCGGAGCCCGGTCAGCCGACCGGTCCGGAGAAGATGTCGATGCGCTCGCCGTCGGCCACGCTCACGATGGCCCGCTTGGTGTCGGGGCGCTTGCCCCAACCCGCACGCGTCCGCCGCTTCTTGCCCTGGCGGTTGATCGTGTTCACACCGGTCACCTTGACCTTGAAGATCGACTCGACGGCGATCTTGATCTCGGTCTTGTTGGCGTCGGTGGCCACCAGGAACGTGTACTTGTTCTCGTCCAGGAGCGAGTAGCTCTTCTCGCTCACCACCGGGGCGAGCAGGATGTCGCGGTGGTCCCGGATCTTCAGCGCGTTGCTCATCGCAGCTCCTCCCCATCGTTCTCGGACTCGATCGCCTCGGACTCGGTGGCGACGGACTTCGCGGCCTTGCCCTTGGTCGGGCCGGCCACGTAGGTGCTCAGCGCGGACGCGGTGAACACGATGTCGTCGTTGACCAGCACGTCGTACGCGTTCAGCTGGTCGACGGTGATCACGTGCAGCGCCGCGGCGTTGCGCAGGCTGATCCAGGCGAGGTCCTCGTCCCGGTGCAGCACGACCAGGGTCTTGGTGGTGATCTTGTCCCCACCCAGCGCCTTGGCGACCAGCGACAACGCGGTCCTGGTGGACGGCACGTCACCGATCGTCAGATCGGCGACCACGTGCACCCGACCGTCGCGGGCCCGGTCCGAGAGCGCTCCGCGCAGAGCGGCCGCGATCATCTTCTTGGGGGTCCGCTGGGCGTAGCCACGCGGCGTCGGCCCGTGCACGACGCCGCCACCGGCGTACTGCGGTGCACGGATCGAGCCCTGCCGGGCGCGACCGGTGCCCTTCTGGCGGTACGGCTTGGCGCCGCCACCGGAGACCTCGGAACGGGTCTTCACCGAGTGGGTGCCCTGCCGTGCCGCGGCCAGCTGGGCCACCACGACCTGGTGGATCAGCGGGATGTTGGCGGTGACGTCGAA
This sequence comes from uncultured Actinomycetota bacterium, assembly GCA_963707005.1. Lineage (GTDB taxonomy): Bacteria > Actinomycetota > Actinomycetes > Propionibacteriales > Propionibacteriaceae > Microlunatus. The sequence continues at coordinate 11,289 of CAVPPP010000034.1, read as the reverse complement.
CAGGTGCGCCGGCAGCTCGACCGAGCTGCTGGTGCCGCCGTCGGCGTCGATGACGTCGACCTGGCGCGAGGCGCCGGTCTCGGTGACGGAAGCTCTCGTCTCGCTCATGCCACGTCTCCCTTCTTGGCGGCGCTGCGCAGCACGACCAGACCACCCTTGTTGCCGGGGATGGCTCCCTTGACCAGGATCAGGCCGCGCTCGGCGTCGATGCTGTGCACGGTCAGGTTCTGCACGGTGACGCGGTCGTGGCCCATCCGGCCGGCCATCTTGAGGCCCTTGAACACGCGACCGGGGGTCGCGCAGCCGCCGATGGAACCGGGCGAACGGTGCTTGCGGTGCACACCGTGGCTGGCCCGCAGACCGTGGAAGCCGTGGCGCTTCATGACACCGGCGGTGCCCTTGCCCTTGCTCACACCGGTGACGTCGACGACCTCGGCCGCCTCGAACACGTCGGCCAGGAGCTCCTGGCCCAGGGTGTACTCGCTGGCGTCGTTGGTCCGCAGCTCGACCAGGTGCTTGCGCGGGGTCACGTCCGCCTTGGCGAAGTGCCCGGCGTCAGGCTTGGTCACCTGCTTGGCCTTGACCGCACCGAAACCGAGCTGCACGGCGGAGTAGCCGTTCGCCTCGGGCGTGCGGACCTGGGTGACGACGCACGGACCGGCCTGGATCACCGTCACCGGGATCACGCGGTTGTTCTCGTCCCAGAGCTGGGTCATGCCGAGCTTGGTGCCCAGCAGACCTTTCACCTTCTTGTTCTCGCTCATTGTCTCTTCAAACCTCAGAGCTTGATCTCGATGTCGACGCCGGCGGGCAGATCCAGCCGCATCAGCGAGTCGACGGTCTTCGGGGTGGGGTCGATGATGTCGATCAGACGCTTGTGCGTCCGCATCTCGAAGTGCTCCCGGCTGTCCTTGTACTTGTGCGGAGAACGGATGACGCAGTACACGTTCTTCTCCGTCGGCAGCGGCACCGGACCGGCCACGCGAGCACCCGTACGGGTCACCGTGTCGACGATCTTGCGCGCCGACGAGTCGATGACCTCATGGTCATAGGCTTTGAGCCTGATGCGGATCTTTTGTCCCGCCACAGTTCGTCCTTCTCTCGTAACTACCGGTATGTCCGACCCCCGAGGTCGGGCGTGTCGCGCCGACCGGACGCAGTCAGGTCCGAGTCCTGCTTGCAAGGGGCTGTCGCCTGAGGCCCTCGACCGGGTGGCCGATGGACCAGACGAAGGAGGTCTCGCGGTGCGGTGCGACCGCTGAGCTGGCTGGACGATCTCTTGCGATCTCGCCCGTCCTACCCAGGGCACACCCCGGCGACCTCCGTCGGAGCAACCTGACGATTCTTTCACCAGACGCGCGCCAGAGCAAATCGAGCACGATGGGCTCCGGAGCGCTGTTGTCCGGCTGCCCACCATAGTCGCCGAGGGCAAGGATCCAACCCCCGCTCCGCATCGAGATGCCGTCGGCGCCGACGCCGCGCCGGTCAGCGGGAGGAGCGGAGCTGCCAGCGGACGTCTCGGCCGAACGACCAGCACAGGGCCGCGAGCGACAGTGCCAGCAGGACCGGTGACAGCGCCGGCGCGACGTCGGAGACGCCGACCAGGTCCATCCCCAGCACAGCCAACAAGGTGACCGCCTGCGCGACCGCCACCACCTTGCGCGAGTAGCGGAACGGCAACGGGGTCGCCAGCGCAGCCCGGAGACGGCGAGGAGCCGTCCGGCCGGCGGCCACGTACGCGTATCGGAGGCCACCGATCGCCACCACCCACCAGCCGGCCAGGTCGAGTGCCGGCACCGTCAGACTCAGCGCGAGCAGCAGTGCCGCGTCCGTCTCCATGTCGAACCGCGCCCCGAAGGCCGAGGTCTCGCCGCGGGCCCGAGCCACCTTGCCGTCCACCCCGTCGAGGACGAGGCAGCAGGTGCCGACCAGGACCATCGCGAGCAGGCCCGCCTCGCTGGAGCGGCCCGCCAGGACCTCCAGCGTCAGGCCGACCACCCAGCTGGTGCCGACCACGCGGGCGAGGGTGACGAGATTGGCCGCCCCGAAGGTGCGCCGGTTCCAGTAGATGAGGATGACGACCGCGCCCCCGAGATAACCCAGCGAGGCACCCAGCACGGCCAGCGGCATCAGCAGTCCCGCTCCCCCGGCAGCAGCCAGGCCCGCTCCCTCCACGAACGCCCCCGTGGCCAACGGACGCCAGGGGCGCTGCGTGACGACGGACACGGGACGATCCTAGGAACCAGCGGGAGGCGAGTCGAAGAGGCTCTCGGCGGTGCCCAACCCGGGGCGCCCCGACAGAACGAGCTAGCCCAACCAGCCGTTGTCGGTCGCGATCCGCACCGCTTCGGCGCGGCCGCCGGCCCCGAGCTTGCCCATCGCCGACGAGAGGTGGTTCCGGACGGTGCCCTCGGAGAGGAACAGACACCCGGCGATCGCACTGGTCGAGGCCCCGGACGACGCCGCGCCCAGAACCTCCGTCTCGCGAGCCGTCAGCGGCGAGGCGCCGATGGAGAGACTCGCGGCCGCGAGCGAGGGGTCGACCACGCGCAGCCCCTGGTGGACCCGCCGGATGCCGTCGATCAGCTGTTCGGCGGGCGCGTCCTTCACCATGTACCCGACCGCGCCGGCTTCCATCGCCCGGCGCAGGTAGCCGGGCCGGCCGAAGGTGGTCAGGATGATCACCCGGGTGCCGGGGTGCGCGGCCATGATGGTCGCGCAGGCGTCGATCCCGTCCGCGTCGCTGCCCTCCGGCGAGGGCATCTGGACGTCGAGCAGGACCACCTCGGGCGCCACCCGGTCGACCTGGCGAACCGTCTCGGCGACGTCGCCCGCCTGTCCGACGACCCTGATGTCGGCCTCCAGCTGGAGGAGCGCGGTGAACGCCTGGCGGATCATCGCCTGGTCGTCGGCGAGCAGCACGGTGATCACGGGGCAGCCACCGCCGGATGCCGCGCACCGGTCTCCCGGCTCGTCGCCGCTGTTGCCGCCAGCGCCGACGCCGAGAAGTCGGCGCGCACGACGGTGCCGCCGTCCTCGCCGGCCCCCACCTGCAGCGTTCCCCCGGCGTCCTCCACCCGCTGGCGCAGACCGACCAGACCGGACCCGGACCGGACCCCGGACGGCAGCCCGCGGCCGTCATCACGGACCTGCACGGCGCTCGACTCCACGACGATCGCGCAGACATCGGCGCGGCTGTGCCGGACCACGTTGGTGACGGCCTCGCGGACCACGTAGCCCATCAGCTCGCTCAGACCGTCGCGCAGCGGAGGCAGCGCCGAAGGCATCCGCGACTCGATCCCGGCCGCCAGCAGCACCGAGCGGGCGCTGGCGATCTCGGTCGCCAACCGCACTTCGTGCATGCCGGACGCGGTGGTGCGGACATCGGCCAGGGCCTGTCGCGACACCTGCTCGATCTCGGCGATCTGGGCCTTGGCCGCCGCGGGGTCGAGGTCCACCAGCCGGGCCGCGAGCCCGGCCTTGATCGAGATGGCCGTCAGGGAGTGTCCGAGGATGTCGTGCAGATCCCGTCCGATCCGCTCGCGCTCGGCCGCGACGCTGAGGGTGGCGACCCGCTGCTCGGCCCGCTGTGCTCGGCCCTGCGCCGCCCCCGCCTCCATCCCGGCGCCCGTGGCCAGCCCCATCCCCGCAGCCACGACGCTGATGTAGACGGCCGTCTCCCCGCCGCCGAACGGGATGGTCGCCGCGATCAGCAACCCCAGGACCACCACGGCGATCCGCGACTGTCGCCACGGCAGCAGGGTCGCCATCATGATCGCCACGTACGCCCCGTAACCGACCAGCGACCAGCCCCACGTCGGGTAGCTGAGGAGGAGGACGCCCACGTAGCCGCCGATGTAGAGCCACCGGGTCCGCAGCGAGCAGTCGGCGACCCAGGCCGTGGCCAGGTAGCCGACGGCGATGACCACCACGAGCAGGATCCGCCAGGCCAGCTCGGCCGGGGAGGGGTCGTCGTCGGGGATGGCGACGATGGCGAAGAGCAGGAAGACCAGGCCGAACGCGTAGATCCACACCTTGTTCTGCACCGCGCGGCGCAGGGTGAACGGCGCCGCCGCGTCGGCTCCGTGGTGACGAGCCGGCGCAGCAGCCGCGTCGTCGCAGCCGACGTCGGATCGGGTCCAGAAGATAGACCGGATGGTCCGTCGCTCCGGCGTGCGTGTCACCCCTGCCGACATCGGACCACTCCCTCCTCCCGGTGGTGCGGGCTCATCGCTTGCTGCTGGCCGTGGCGCGCCGGAAACCCAGTGCTCCGAGCACCGTAAGTCCGACACCCCAGGCGAGCAACACCAGCACCCCGGTCCACGGGAAGGCCGTGTCCGGCAGCATCGGCCAGCGGCCGAGCTCGGCCAGCCAGTACGACGGCAGCGCCTGCGCGAGGGCCTGGACGACCGGCGGCATCATCTCGGTCGGCAGCCACAGACCCCCGAGCATGGCCAGCAGCAGCAGCACCAGCGTGGTGACCCCGCCGACAGCTTCGGCCTTGACCCAGAGCCCGATCACGATCCCGAGGATCGCCAGCGGGATCAGGGCCAGCCACATCAGCACCAGCGACGTCGACCAGACCGACACCGGCAGCCGTACGCCTCCGATCAGGAAGCCAGCGCCGAACACCAGCAGCAGCGACGGGAGCACCAGCGCCATGATCACGCCCGCCTTGGCCAGCAGGAAGGCCCGGGGCGCGAGGGTGGTCACGCTGAGCTGCCGGAACCACCCCGATCGACGCTCCGTGGCCAGCTGGGCGCCACCGCTCATCGCCGCGCCCAGCGCACCGTACGCGGCCATCGAGACCATGATCATGGCCGACACCAGGCCGGCATCCGGCCCCGCTCCGGCCGTGAACGTCTGGCTGAACACCACGTAGAGCACCAGCGGCAGTCCGACCGCGAAGACCACGAAGGCGAAGTTCTTGATCGTCAGGAAGGTGCTGTGCACGGCGTAGTGGACCGGTGCGGGCCAGCGCGGCGATCGACGACGACTGGCAGTGGCGGTGGTGTTGGCGGTGGTGGCGGTGGTGATCATGTGACGGTCCTCGGGCTGGTCGTTGGGTCAGGGCGAGGAAGGCGTCCTCGAGACTCGCGGACACCACCTCGATCTCGGCGGCGGCCGGGTGCTCGGTGACCAACGCGCGCAGCGTCGCGTCGGAGTCCGTGGTGCGCAACAGCAGGCGGCCACCGCTCCGCTCACCGTCGATGACCGCCGGTAGAGCGGTCAGCTCGGCGAGGCTGACGCCTCGATCGGCCAACGTGACCGTGCGATCCGCGACCCGGCTCTTGATCATCGACGGGGTCCCGTCGGCGATCAGCCGACCGCGGGCCAGCACCACGATGCGGTCAGCTTCCGCGTCGGCCTCGTTCAGGTAGTGCGTCGCGAACAGCACCGTCCGGCCGTCGGCGATGAAGTCCCGCATCGACGCCCAGAAGGCCCGTCGGATCTCCACGTCCATGCCGACAGTGGGCTCGTCCAGGATCAGCAGCTGCGGGTCCGCCATGATCGCGAGCGCGTACCGGAGACGCTGGGCCTGGCCACCGGACAGCTTCTCGGTCTTGGCCTTCAGGAACGACCCGAGGTCGGCCCGTTCGATCACCTCGGTCAGCGACAGCGGGTGGGCGTGCAGGCCCTGCATCAGCCGCAGCACGTCGTGGACGGAGGCCTCGTGGAGCAGGGCGCCCGCCTGCAGCATCACCCCGACCAGTCCCTGCGCGACGGCCCGGTGCGGGGACCGGCCGAAGACGGCGACGTGTCCGCGGTCCGGCTCGGTCAGGCCGGTGATCATCTCGGTGGTGGTGGACTTGCCCGCACCGTTCGGCCCGAGGACCGCGACGATCTCGCCGGGCGCGATGGCGAGATCGAGCCCGTCGACCGCCCGGACCGCTCCGTAGGACTTGTGCAGACCCGCGAGCAGGACGGCCGGCTCTCCGGTGTCAACCGGCCTGGTGGACATGGTGGTCGACGCGTCGCTGCCGAGGGTGGGGAGGTGCATGGGTACGACTCTGGTCCAGCCGAGCGGTCCACACCTCGGCCGAGCGTCACCACCTGACCGTGACAGGTGTCATCGGGTGTCGCGGGGCTGTTGCTGGGCCCGCTCGCGAGGGCGGCGCGCATTCACCACGACGTCGGGCGCACCGCCTTCCCGCTCACGGGCCTAGGGTGACCCCGTGACGATCACCGCGGGTGTGGCCGCCGGCCACCCGGCCACCGCCCAGGCCGGTGGCGACATCCTCGCCGCCGGTGGATCCGCGGCCGACGCCGCGGCCGCGATGGTGCTGACCAGCTGCGCGGCGGAGACCCTGTTCACCGGACTCGGCGGCGGCGGGTTCGCCATCCACTACGAGGCCGCCACCGGTCAGACGCGCTGCCTGGACTTCTTCGTCTCGATCCCCGGCCTGGGCGGACGGTCGCCGGGGCGGGGGCAGCCGATCGAGGTCGTCTTCGTCGGGCAGGCGATCCCGTACGAGATCGGCCCCCCGACCGTGGCCGTACCCGGCATCCCCGCCGGCGTCCTGCACCTGTGGCGGCGCTGGGGCCGGCTGCCGTGGACCGAGGTGGTGGCCCCCGGCCGGACCGCCTCGCTCGGCTCGGTGTTCCCGAGCACCCACGCCGACCTGCTGCCCAAGGTGTCCCCCGCCTTCCACGTGTCGGACGGGATCGCGGTCTACAGCCGCCCCGACGGCAGCACCTTGCAGGCCGGCGACCTGGTCGCCCATCCCGCCCACCCGCAGGCGTACGACCTGCTGGCCGCCGAGCCGGAAGCCTTCTACCGGGGCGAGTACGCGAAGGCCGTGCTGGACGTCCTCGGCGACACCTCGGCCATGGACGGCCGCCGACCTCGAGGCGTACCGGGTCATCGAGAGCAAGCCGCGTCGCGTCGGCGTGCACGGTTTCGGCGTGCTGGCCCGGGGCGACGACCTCGACGACGTGCTCGGCACCATGCAGGCCGCCGCGGCCACCATGCCCGGCGACCCGCTCACCTCGCCCACCGCCGCCCGCGCCCTGGTGCACGCCCTGCGGGCGCCGGACCGGCGGGCCGAGACCACCAACCTGGTGGCGGCCGACGCCGAGGGCAACGTGTGTGCGGTGACCACCAGCCTGGGCCTGGGGTCGGGGGTCTGGGTGCCCGATTTCGGCGTCCACCTGAACTCGATGCTCGGCGAGGGCGAGCTGGTCCGCGACGGAGTCGCCCCGGGGATGCGGATGGGCTCGATGATGTCGCCGATGCTGGCCATCGACCCGAGCGGGCGCCCCGTGGTGGCGGCCGGCGCCGCGGGCGGCAGCCGGATCCGTTCGGCGCTGGTGCAGTGCATGCTCCGGATGCTGGAGCACACCCCACCGCAGGCCGCGATCGACGCTCCGCGCCTGAATGCGGTGCCCGGCGCCGTACGGCTGGAGCCCGGCTTCTCCGACGAGGTCTTGCGAGCGCTCGAGGCCGACGGCGACGAGGTCTCGGTGGCCGACACGCCGGATCCGTACTTCGGTGGGGTGTCGGCGCTCAGCTGGCTCGGCGGGGGTGCCGATCCGCGGCGTTCCGGGCACGTCGAGCTGCATCTGGCCGCTGATCTGCCGGACGGTCCGACGCCCCCGGCGCCTCCTCCCCGGGTGGAGCGACGGCTAGCCTGCCGTGGTGACGCCCCCCTCCTCCACGTACCGGCTGCAGATCCGCAAGAGCTTCACCCTGGACGACGCCGCTGCGGCGGTCGGCTATCTGCGCGATCTCGGCGTCGGGGCGGTCTACCTGTCACCGATCCTGCAGTCCACCACCGGATCCGACCACGGGTACGACACCACCGATCCCCTCCGGATCGACGCCGACCGGGGCGGCGAGCAGGGCTGGTCCGCGTTGCTGGCGGCGGCCGCGGACGCCGGTCTGCAGGTCGTGGTCGACATCGTGCCCAACCACCTCGGCATCAGCGCGGCGCGGGAGAACCCGTACTGGTGGGACGTGCTCCAGCACGGGAAGGCGTCGGCGTACGCGGACTGGTTCGACATCGACTGGAGCCGACCGATCACCGTCCCCGTGCTCGGTGACGACGCGGTGCTGACCGTCGACGACGGCGAGCTGACCTACTACGAGCACCGCTTCCCACTCGCGCCGGGGACCTGGAGTCCGGGCGACGACCCGAGCGCCGTGCACGAGCGTCAGCACTACCGGCTGGTGCACCACTCGCGCGGCGACGAGGAGCTGAGCTACCGACGGTTCTTCGTGGTCACCACCCTGGCCGGGGTCCGACAGGAGGATCCGGCGGTGTTCGAGGCCACCCACCGACGGATCGCCACCATGATCAGCGAAGGCGTGGCGGGGCTGCGGGTCGATCATCCCGACGGTCTGGTGGATCCCGGTGAGTACCAGGAGCGGCTCGCGGACCTCGCCCCCGACGCCTGGATCACAGTGGAGAAGATCCTCGAGCCGGGCGAGCAGCTGCCGGACTGGCCGGTCGCCGGCACCACCGGTTATGACGCGATGCGCGAGGTGAACGGGGTGTTCGTCGACGTCGCGGGCGAAGCAGCGGCGACGGAGCGTTATCAGCGTCTGACCGGCGACCTGCTGACCAGCGCCGAGCAGGTCGAGCGGGGCAAGCGGATGATCGTCGAGAAGCTCCTGGTCGCCGAGATCGAGCGGATCGCGGCCCTGGCTCCCGACGTCGACGATGCTGCCGCGGCGGTCGCCGAGGTGGCGGTCGCCTTCGCGGTCTACCGGTCCTACCTCCCCGACGGGGTCGCCGACCTGGACAAGGCACTGGTGCTGGCCGAGCAACGGCGACCCGAGCTGGCCCCCGCGTTCGCCGCCCTGTCGCCGAGGTTGCACGATGCGTCCGACGAGCTGGCGCGGCGGTTCCAGCAGCTCAGCGGTGCGACCATGGCGAAGGGCACCGAGGACACCGCCTTCTACCGGTACGCGCGGTTCATCGCGCTCAACGAGGTCGGCGCCGACGCCGGTGAGTTCGGCATCGGCCTGGAGGACTTCCACGCTCTGCAGCGGGTACGCCAGCAGCGGCAGCCGCTGTCCATGACGTCGCTGTCCACCCACGACACCAAGCGCGGCGAGGACGTGCGGGCCCGCCTCGCGGTGCTCGCCGAGGTGGGCGAGGAGTGGGAGCGGTTCGCCCACGAGTTCCTGGTGCGCTCGCAGATCCCCGACCGTGCCTTCGCCTACTTCCTGGCCCAGACGCTGGTCGGGGTCGGACCGGTCGACGAGCGGGAGCGGCTGCACGCGTACGCGGAGAAGGCGATGCGGGAGGCGAGCCAGGCGACGAGCTGGACGGCTGTCGACGAGGCGTACGAGAGCACCGTCCAGGCCGCGATCGACCTCGCGTACGACGACGCCGGCCTGCGGGACGCCTGGCAGCGACTGCTGGCGCTGGTCGAGCAGCCCGGCTGGTCCAACGCCCTCGGCCAGAAGCTGGTCCAGCTGACCATGCCGGGCATCCCGGACGTCTACCAGGGCACCGAGCTGTGGGAGGACTCGCTGGTCGACCCCGACAACCGGCGACCGGTGGACTTCAGCCGGCGGCGGGAGCTGCTGGCGTCGCTGACGACCGCTCCCCCGGTCGACGGCTCGGGGGCCGCGAAGCTGTGGGTCACGACCACCGCCCTGCGCCTGCGCCGGGACCGCCCGGAGCTGTTCGCCACCTACACGCCGGTTCCGGTGACGGGACCGGCGGCGGGCCACGCGATCGCGTACGACCGGGGCGGTGCCCTGACCGTCGCCACCCGCCTGCCGATCGGGCTCGCCCGCTCCGGCGGCTGGGGTGACACGGTGCTGGAGCTGGACGGCACCTGGACGGATCAGCTGACCGGCCGCCCGTACGCCGGCCCCGTCCCCCTGGCCGACCTCCTCACCCACCTCCCCGTCGCCCTCCTCACCCGCTGACCCCCACCCGACTCCACTGGTGTTGCAGCGCCCGCGCAGTCGGGTCAGGACACACGGCACGTGCCGATCTCAACTTCGCTGGTGCTGCAACACCAGCGAAGTTGAGGATGGGTCGAGCCGCCCTGAGTTATCCACAGGTGGCGCAGTTGTCCACACGCAAGGCTGGCCACACCAGTCCGACGTGTGGTGGCGTCTGGTCATGGACGACATCACCTCGACCGGTGCGCTGATCGCGCAGGGCCTCAGTCACGCCGACCTCCGAGAGCTTTCGCGGTCCGGCACACTGACGCCGATCCGTCGGGGTGCCTATCAGCTCGGACCAGTCGATCCTGATGAGGACGATCCCGGCGGCTACCTGGCCCACCGACGTCAGATCGACGCCAACCTCCTTCAGTGCGGCGCAGATGCTGTGCTGTGCCACGGGTCCGCAGCGGTGGTGCATGGCCTTCCCATCTGGCGACACGCCATCACTCAAGTTCATGTCATGCGTGACGGCAACTCCGGTGGCCAGCGACGGGCTCACGTGTACGACCACCGGACGCCACTCTCAGCGGATGACATCGTTCAGGTCGAGGATCTTGTCGTGACGTCGCTGGCTCGCACGGTGGCCGACCTGGGGAGGTCGCTTCCCCTCATGGAGAGCGTGCCGGTCGGTGACCAAGCTCTTCGTCTCGGGCTGAAGCCGCACGAGCTTCAGCGCACGCTGGGGTCCATGAAGCGCTGGCCCGGGGTGTGCAACGCGCGTCGGATGGCCGACTTCCTCGACATCCGTAGCGAGAGCGCGGGCGAATCCGCGAGCCGCGTGCGCATGGTGCAGGACGGGATTCCGGCTCCAGAGCTCCAACGCGTCATCCTCGACGAGGACGGGATCTTCGTGGCGCGCGTCGACTTCGCCTGGGAGGACCGCCGTACGGTCGGCGAATTCGACGGGGCCGTCAAGTACGGGGCGTTGTTGAAGCCTGGCCAGCGGGTGGCCGACGTCATCGAGGCCCAAGATCACCGTGAGGACGCCATCCGGCGTGCCGGGTGGGAGGTTGCCCGTTGGGGGTGGCCACAGCTGGGTGAGCCCGGGGAGATCGCCGCGCGGATCAACAGAGCCTTCCGACGCGCACGCGACCGTCCTCCGCACGTCGGCCCGACGATACGGCCGGCGCTCTTCTGACTCCGCTGGTGCTGCAACACACGCGAAGTTCGGAATCGGCCCACCCACCAACTTCGCTCGGGTTCAAACCCCAGCGGAGGTCGGGACCAGCAACCCCCGAGCAACTCCGCTGGTGCTGCAACACACGCGGAGTCGGTGGGTGGGGATGCGACAGGGCCCCGCACCTTGCGGTGCGGGGCCCTGTCGTTGGTTCAGGCTGGTGCCTGGTCAGACCTCGATCACTTCAGGATCGTACGAGCGG
>CAVPPP010000033.1:0-21728 GCA_963707005.1 uncultured Actinomycetota bacterium | reverse complement strand
CCTGACGTGCCGAACCTCGGTCGCGCCGGCAAGGGCCCCAAGATCGTGCCGGGTTTGGCGCTGGCGATCGAGCCGATGCTGACCGCCGGCGACCCGGCGAACTCGGTGCTCGACGACGACTGGACCGTGGTCACCGACGACGGCTCGCTGGCCTGCCACTGGGAGCACACCATGACCGTCACCGACCGCGGCCTCTGGGTGCTCACCTCACCCGACGGTGGCGAGGCGATGCTGGCCGAGGTCGGTGCTCCGTTCGGCCCGCTGGCTGAGTAGTCCCGGTCAGCTGAGCGCGACCCGGCGGACCGGTGCCGAGACGCGGGTCGCGTGCCCGGCCAGGAACGCGTCCCGCCGGCTCGCGTCGATCCGGCCCAACTCGCGCAGGGCGATCGCGACCGAGCTGCGGACCAGCGGCTCGGGGTCATCCACGAGGCGGGCCGCGATCTCGAGCGCCTCGCTCGCCTGGTCGTGGCGGACCAGCCAGAAGGTCGCGGTGATCGCCGTCCGCCGACGGTTCGGATCGGAGGAGGCGGCCAGCTCGGAGAGCACCCGGCGCTCGGCCGGATCGGCCGCCAGCAACCAGCCCCCGATGACCCGGGGTGCGGCGCGGTCGACCAGGTCCCACTGGTCCAACCGGTCGTGCCGGTCGAGGTAGAGCGCGGCCCAGGCGCGCCGATCCTGCAGCGAGGAGCCCGGCTGCCGGGCCTTGAAATCGAGGATGCTGACGGCCACCATGCGTGCCTCGTACGACGGCTCGTCGAGCAGGGCGTCGACCTCACCGAGCTCGAGCGTCGAGTGGCGTCTGGCCAGGTCGAACACGTCACGCATCCGCACCCCGATCACGGCAGCCGGATCGCCGACCCGGGCCAGCACCTTCGCGTGCTCCCCGGGATCGGCCGACGCCTGCAGCGCCCCGACGATCGCGGCTGCCGTGGTCACGGCCGCCAGGCCGGGTCCCGGCCGATGAAGCCCATCAGCCGGTCCTGCACCGGCGCGTCCTCGGCCACGGGGACCTGCGGACCGTACTGACCGGACTCCCGCAGCATCGCGTCGATCGGCTGCATCCCGGCCAGCAGCTCTCCGGCCAGCGTCGGGTCCAGGGTGTCGTCCTGACCGGTGGCCCGGGCCAGGTCCCAGGTGTGCATGAACACGTCGTTCGTGTAGAACTGGTCGATCGCCGTGTTCAGGGCATGGGTGCCGGCCATCGGGTGGCTGAACTCCCGGTCGGCGTCGGGCCCGTCCAGCAGGGCCTGCATGGCGTCCGCATGGGCATGCCAGGCGCCCACCGGGTCCACGGTCACCGTGGGTCCCTCGACGACCAGGATGACGCCGCCGCCGGCGAGGAAGCCCGGCATCCAGTCGACGAGGTGCGCGACCACGTCCCGGGCGACCCAACCGGGCACCGGGGCCGGGGCTTCCCAGTCGCGTACGCCGTCGACCCGATCGGTGAACGTGCCGGCCACCCAGGCGTGGCGCTCGGACGGGGTCACGCGGCCGGTCCTTCGGCCAGCACCCGGTCGAGCTTGGCGTAGCCCTGCTCGATGCCGACCTCCATCCCGCTCCGCAGCCAGGCGTCCCGGCCCTCGAACGAGTCGCACAGGGACTGGGAGTGCAGCCGGGTCCGGCCGTCGCCCAGGTCCTCGAACCGCAGCGTCTCGAGCGCCACGTCCTCCGGCATCCCCTCCCAGGTGAAGGTCTGCACGATGGTGTCGTCGCTGATCCGGTGGAAGCAGCCGCGGAAGGCGTAGTCCTGACCGTCTCGGCCGGCGACGTAGCGCCAGCTGCCGCCGTCGCGCGCGTCCCAGACGTCGATCGTGGTGTCCATCCCGTCCGGTCCGACCCAGCGGGCGAACAGATCGGGCTCCAGGTGGGCCCGCATCAGCTGGGCGGGGGTGGCGTCGAAGTCGCGGGTGATCCGGATGATCGGCAGCCTCTCGTCCGCGCTGATGGTGGCCTCGGGACTGGTGGTCGTGGTGGTCATGACGCTGTTCCTTCCGTGGGTGGGGTGGTGGCGACGACGGGTCGGTCCGACCCGGCGTCGTCGAGCTTGGCCAGCACCGCATCGAGGCGCCGGTAGCGCTGTTCGGCCCGTCGGCGATAGCGCTCGATCCAGGCGGTCATCAGGTCGAACACCTCCGCTTCCAGGTGGACGGGTCGGGTCTGAGCCTTGCGGCTCTTGGTCACCAGACCGGCGTCCTCGAGCACCTTCAGGTGCTTGGAGATCGCCTGCACACTGACCTCGTACGGCTCGGCCAGCTCGTTGACCGTGGCGTCGGCGACCGTCAGCCGGGCCACCAGGTCGCGCCGGGTGGGATCCGCGAGAGCGGCGAAGACCCGGGAGAGCTGGTCGGCCATGAGACCCTTCCTCAACTGTTTGGTTGATTAAAGCCTAAGGAGATCACCGAGCGTTGTCAACTACTTGGTTGAAGAACCTTTCGTCGGGTTCAGCCGCGAGAGCTGCGGGGCGTCCGGCCGCGGACGACCCCGACGAAGGCCTGAGTGACCTCATCGTCCCGTTCCACCAGCCAGACCAAGGCGATCGTGGTCGGCGGCAGCCCGCGTACGGGTCGGTGCACCACGTCGCGTCGGTGATGCAGCCGCGCCACCGACATCGGCAGGATGACGACGCCGGTGCCGGCGGCGACGGCCTCGACCGACTCCTGCGCGGTCATCGGCGGGAAGTCGAGCTGCTCGACGGTGGGCGCGAGATCGTCCGGCGGACCGCCGATGAACTGCTCGCCGGCGAGGTCGGCGAGATCGACCTCGTCGTAGGCGGCGACCGGGTGATCGCGGCCGGCCACGACCACCGCGAGCTCGTCGTAGAGCCGGACGAGGTGGAGTCCGTCGCGTTCGATCGGCAGCCGGACCAGGGCCATGTCCAGCTCACCGGACCGTACGCCGACCGCGGCCCCGGACTCCTCCTGGGGCAGCAGGAGCAGTCGTGTCGGTCCCCGGCGCTCCCGCCAGGACCGAGCCCACTTGTCCGGGGTGACGCCGGGCACGAAGCCGACCCGAAGCCCATCCCCGCCAGGCCCGGTTGTGGCCCTGGGGGTGGCGCTCATGCCGAGGCCCGGAGGTGATGGCGGGGGCTCGCGCCGAAGTGGCGCTTGTAGGCCGCGCTGAAGGTGAAGGGGCTCGGATAACCGACCCGCGTCGCCACGGTGGAGACGGTGGCCCCGGGCTCGTGCAGCAGGTCGGCCGCGACCGTCATCCGCCAGTCGGTGAGGTAGGCGATCGGGGCGCGGCCCACCGCCTCGGTGAAGCGGCGGGCGAAGGCGGCCCGCGACAGCCCGACCGCGCGCGCGAGAGACGCGACCGTCCACGGCTCGGCGCAGCTGTCCTGGATCAGCTGGAGTGCCGCACCGACGCAGGGATCGGCGCCCCCGGTGAGCCAGCTGGGGGAGGTCTCGTCGTCCTGGGCCCAAGCCCGGACCACCTCGATCACCAGCAGATCCACCAGCCGGTCCAGGGCGGCCCGGCGCCCGACCCGCGCCGTGCTGAGCTCGGCGGCCAGCAGGCCGGTCAGCGGGCTGCCCAGGTCGCCGGCCGGAAGCACCCGCAGCCGGGGGAGTGCCTCGACCAGCCGCCGGCCGATCTCGCCGTCGGAGGCGTAGGTGCCGACCAGCATGGTGGTCTCCCCGTCGAGACGGTTGCCCCAGGTGCTCACGCCGACGCTCATCGCCTGGTCGAGGTGCTCGCCGCCGGGGCCCACGCAGACCTGCCCCGGCAGGATCGCCACGTCAGGCGCGGTCGTCGGGCCGTCGGCGACCACGTACGGCTCGGGTCCGCGCACGAGTGCGACGTCCCCCGGCCGCAGGACCGACGGGGGCTGGCCCTCGATGCGCACCCAGGCCTCTCCGGCGGTGACCGCCAGCACCGACAAGGGGGCCTGATCGCGGATGTCGAGCCCCCAGGGCGCCGTCATCACGACCTGGAGAGTGAAGGCGCCGCGGGCGCGCGGGCCGTCGAGCAGGGCGGCCAGATCATCCATGGTGAGACGATAACGCAGGAACCGAAGCGGATAGCGCATGGATCGTCGCTGTGGGGCGCGGTTGACTCAGGTCCATGACACGGGTGCAGCGATGACCACCGGTACGGCGACCGGGACCCTGCTCGGCTGGCTGATCCTGGCCGCCGCCCTCGGGGCGGGACTGACGGCCGGGGTGTTCCTCGCCTTCTCGAGCTTCGTGATGACCGGGCTCGGGCGGGCTCCGGCGGCCGTCGGTGTCCGGGCGATGCAGGAGATCAACCGGGCCGCCCCCAACCCGGTCTTCATGCTCACCCTGTTCGGCACGGCGGCGCTCGCGATCGGACTGGCGGTGGCGGCGGTGGTGGGGCGTGGTCCGGGCTGGGGTCTGGTGGTGGCCGGCGCGGCGGCGTACCTGGTCTGCATCGGGCTGACCATCGGCTACCACGTGCCCCGCAACGAGGCCCTGGCCACGCTGGACCCCGCGGATCCCGACACGGCGCAGGCGTGGCGGACCTACCTGTCCGACTGGACCCGGTTGAACCACCTGCGCACGGTTTCGGCTGCCCTCGGCTGCGTCCTGCTGCTGCTCAGCCGGTGGCCTCATTGACCGGCCCTGCGTCAAAGTCACCCCGACCGCGGGTTGTCACGGCGTGTCGGCGGCCTCTGGTCCGGGTCGGGATGACTTTGACGCAACCAGCACCGAGCCTGCCGCGCCGTCGACTGTCACCCAGTCGCCGGTGCTGATCCGGCTGGTGGCGTCCGGTACGCCGACCACGGCCGGCAGTCCGTACTCCCGGGCCACCACTGCGCCGTGCGACATCGAGCCCCCCATCTCCATCACCAGACCGGCGGCCGTCAGGAACAGCGGGGTCCAGCCCGGGTCGGTGGACGGGGCGATCAGGATCTCTCCCGGTTCGAGGTAGGCGCCGGCAGGGTCGAGGACCACCCGGGCCGGGCCGCTGACCACGCCGACCGAGGCCGCACTTCCGACCAGGGCGCCGTCCGGGACGTCGCTGCGCACCATCGTCTCGGGTTCGGTGCCGTCGGTCAGCAGCACCCGCGGGATGTGGCGGCGGCGCAGCTCGACCGCGTACGACTCCCGGTTCTGCTGCACCTCGACCCGGTGGTCCACCCCGGCGAGCGAGCGTCGGGCCTGTGGCAGATCCAGGAAGAAGATGTCGTCGCGGTCCGCGATCGCGCCGGCGTCCACGGCGGCCTGACCGACCCGCTGCAGCTCGGCGCGGGCGGCCGCGAGCGCGTACACCCACAGCGACTTCGGTCGCTCCCGGAGCCCGATCAGGGCCCGCGCCCGGTCCAGGGCCAGACCGACCAGGGCGGCCCGCAGCGGTCCGGCCGGACCCGAACGCCGGGTGCTCGCGACGATACGATCGATCGCCGCCTCGGCGATCCGCGCGCCGTCGGCGAACTGCCGCTCCGGGGCGAGGTCGGGGTCATCCAGCTGGAGGTAGTTGGCGAGCACCCCGAGCAGGTGGGTCGGGTCGTCGCGCCAACGCGGCATCCCCAGGTCGATCTCGGCCACGGCACGATGGCCGTACGTCGTGAGAAAACCGGCGAGCCCGTCCTGGATCACCGCCGGCAGGGCTCCCTGGGCGTACGCCTGCGCCGCGGCCGGAGCCGACAGGGAGGTGAGGGTCGAGGCGGCGACCGGGTCGGCGCCGATCCGACTGGCCAGCCGCCAGAGGTCGAGATCCATCTCGGTGGTGACGTTGTGCGGCAGTCCGCGCCGCACCTCGGCGAAGTCCACCGGGTCCTGACCGGCCGGCGCCAGGCGCTGGGCCACAGCGATCGACAGCAGCCCGGCTGCGGCGTACGGGAAGACGGTCGGCATCACCAGGAACGTGTCGGTGCCGAGGCGCTCCTCGACGGCGTCGAGCCGATCGGCGGGGGTCGCGGACGCCGGGATCCGCCAGCGGTCGTGGACGGCCCGGTCGATCCGGTCGACCCGGCGGAGGGCGGAGGTCGGGCTGATCAGGGCGTGCACCAACCGCACGGGCGCCCTGGTGTGGGCGAAGATCCGGGCCAGCGCCGGCCAGGCTCGGCCGGTGGTCGTCTCGTCGGGTGCGAAGCGGGGGTCGTCCTCGAGGTGCTGCAGCACCGCCTTGGTGCGCGCCTCCATCACCCCGGCCACCCGGACGGCGACCCGGCGGGCCCGCGGGTGGCGGAGGATCGGGGTGATGTCGACGAAGATCCGTTGGCCGGCGTCCGCGAAGCCCGACGGACCGCGATAGCGGTCGGCGGGCGGCTGACCGGCCAGCGTGGCGACCGAGGTGCCGATCAGGCGGAATGCGGCCCGACCCATCGGCGTGATCGGTCGGGTCAGCCCCTGGGCGAGGCTGGCGCAGAGGAAGAC
Organism: uncultured Actinomycetota bacterium; assembly: GCA_963707005.1. Classification (GTDB taxonomy): domain Bacteria; phylum Actinomycetota; class Actinomycetes; order Propionibacteriales; family Propionibacteriaceae; genus Microlunatus. Next base: position 15,390 of record CAVPPP010000033.1, on the reverse strand, counting down.
GCGGTCACCGGCGGCGGGGGACTCCGGCACCGGGTAGAGGGTGGTGATGGCCCGAGCCTGCGTGAGCCAGGCCTTCCCGTCCGGGTCGATGGCCCACTCGGTGTCCTGTGGGCTGTCGTAGACGGCGGCCACGGCCTCGGCGAGGGTGCCCAGGGAGCGCAGCTGGGCGGGGGACAGGCAGGGCTCGGCCGAGCCGTCCGCCTCCACCGTCCGGGTGCCGCCGCCGGCCACCGAGCGGACCGCTGTGCGCTTGTCGCCCACCGTCACCTCGACCGTCGCTCCGGTGCCGGCGTCGAGGACGAAGCGGTCCGGGTTGACCGACCCGGAGACGACGGACTCACCCAGACCCGGGCTGGCGTCGACAACCAGCTGACGCCGGTTGCCGGTGACCGGGTTGGCGGTGAACATCACCCCGGCCACGTCGGCATCGATCATCAGCTGCACGACGACCGCCAGGCTGACCTCGGCGTGGTCGATGCCCTGCGTGGTGCGGTAGCTGACCGCCCGCTCGGTCCACAGCGAGGCCCAGCAGCGTCGAGTGGCGTCCAGCACCGCGGCGGTGCCGACCACGTTGAGGTACGTGTCCTGCTGACCCGCGAAGCTGGCCCCGGGGAGGTCCTCGGCGGTGGCCGAGGAGCGGACGGCCACCGGTACGTCGTCGCCGAGGGTTCGATAGCGCGCCGTGATGGCGTCGGCCAGGTCGTCGGGCACCGGGGCGGCGAGGACGATCTCCCGGGCCCGCTCGGCCGCCTCGCCCTCGGCGATCTCGCCGGTCCCCGTGAGGGCGGTCAGCGATCCGCTCAGACGCTCGCCGACGACCCTCCGGTACGCCGGGGTGGTGACGCAGAAACCCGGCGGCACGGGCAGGTCGGCCCGCAGCATCCGACCGAGGTTGAGCGCCTTGCCGCCGACCGTCGCGAGGTCCTCGGGACCGATGTCGCCGAGGTCGACGAGGCCACGGCGGCGGCCGGTGCGTTATTCACCATACGATGAATTATCCACGCCCGCGGCCGCTGGTCAAGTGAGAGCTCCGGGCACCCGACGTCGCGGGTGCCGCACCACCCGCGGAGTGGGGCACTCAGTCGAAGAGGTAGTGCTGGACCGTGGCCCCCACCCGGACGATCAGGTCGTCGTCGGGGGCGGCGACCAGGTCGGGCAGTCGCAGCACGTACCGGGCGATGATCAGCCCGGCGATCTGGGAGGCGGCGAGATCGGCCCGCAGCCCGGCGTCCGGCGCGTCGAGCCCGGCGGCCACCTTGTCCAGCAGCTCGCGCCGCAGAAAGGCCGCCAGCAACGGGGTGGCGCGCTTGCTGCTGAGACTGGTCCGGAGCATGACCAGGGCACGGGGTCCGACCGTCGGCGACTCCCACATCCCCAGGACGTAGGCGACCAGCCGCTCGCCGGTCCGCTCCGGTGGGCCGGTCAGGATCTCCGGCACGGCGAGGTCCGGCCGCAACGGAGCACCGATCGAGGCTGCGAACAGATCGGCCTTGGTGCCGAAGTGGTGGTGCAGGAGGGCGGGGTCCACAGCTGCCCGCGTGGCGATCGCTCGGGTCGTGGAGGCGTCGTAGCCGTGCTCGCCGAACTCGTCGGTCGCCGCCGCGAGGATGCGCTCCCGGGCGTTGGACTCACCCTTGCGGGGACGGCCACGGCGGCGCCGTGACGGCTCGTCCGCTGGAGGCGTCGCCGGCTCGGTCACCCGATCAGCGTAGACACACCCGGGTTCCTACCGGGCGTAGCGTGGTGATCATGGACTACCCGCTCAGCCGCCGTGGCGACGTCGTCGAGACGCTGCACGGGCAGGAGATCGCCGATCCCTACCGCTGGCTGGAGGATCCCGACGATCCCGAGACTCTGGACTGGGTCGAGCGACAGAACACGGCCTCCGAGTCCTACCTGGAGTCACTGCCGGAACGCCCCTGGTTCACCAGCACGATGACGGCGGTGCTGCACCGGCCCACGGCGGGGGTGCCGTTCTGCCGCGGTGGTCGCTACGTCGTGGACCGCAACGACGGTCACGCCGATCAGGACATCTGGTACGTCGCCGACTCGCTCGCCGAGCTGCGCGCCGGCGGGCGGGTGCTGGTCGACCCGAATCGCCTGTCGGCCGACGGAAGGGCATCGCTGCAGAGTCTGACCATCTCCGACGACGGCCGGTACGCCGCCATCGGGGTGAGCGAGTCCGGTAGTGACTGGCAGACCTTCCGAGTCCGTGACCTGTCCAGCGGGACGGACGTGCCGGACCCGGCGATCACCACGAAGTTCTGCTCGGCGGAGTGGTTGCCCGACGGCCAGTCGTTCGCCTACCTCGACTTCGGCCACCACGGCGACGACGGGACCGGCACCGAGGCGTTGGGTGGTGGGCGGCTCACGATCCACCGGATCGGGCAGCCGATCGACCAGGATGAGCAGGTCCTGGCCTTTCCCGAGAACGACCAGATCTTCCTGTACGCGCGGGTCATCGGGCACGGCCGCTACGTCGCGGTGACGATCACCGAGGGCACCGACTCCCGCAACCGGCTCTGGCTCTACCCCCTCGGCGACCTCGGCGGGCGGACCGTGCTCGGGGATCCGATCGTGATCATGGACGAGGCGATCGCGGAGCTGCTGCCGATCGAGCTGGTGGACGGGCGGCTCTATCTGGAGACCGACCTGGACGCACCGCGTGGTCGGGTGGTGTGGACCGATCCGACGCAACCGCCGGGCGCCGACGGTCGACCAGTGCTGACCGAGGTCCACCGGCCGGGCACGGACACCCTGGTGGCGATCGAGGCCGTCGGTGGTGGCATGGCGGTGGCCACGCTGGCCGACGTGAGCCCGGTGGTCCGGCTGCTCGACTGGGACGGCACCGTACGCCATCGCCTGGACCTGGCCGGTGGCTCCCTGGTGGGCCTGGACGGACGCGCGGATGATCATGAGCTGTTCGTCGGCCTGTCTTCGGTGACCTCGCCGACGTCGGCGTACCGGGTCGACACCCGGACCGGTGAGGTGGAGGCGCTCGCCGACCTGGTCCCGGTCGCCACCGTCGAGGTGCCGGAACCCGTGATCACGGTCCAGCGGCGTCGAGCGACCAGCGCCGACGGGACCGAGGTGCCCTACTTCCTGATCACCCCAGAAGGTTGGCAGGGTCCGGGACCGGCCCTGCTGTGGGGCTACGGCGGTTTCAAGATCCCGATCTTCGCCGACTACCGGCCGGGCTGGACTGGCTGGCTGGCCGCCGGTGGCGCGTTGGTGGTCGCCAACCTGCGGGGTGGGGGCGAGTTCGGTACGGACTGGTACCTGGCCGGCCGGCTGGACCGGAAGCAGAACGTGTTCGACGACGCGATCGCCGTGGCCGAGGACCTGAGCGCGACCGGGGTCACGACCAGCGACCGGCTGGCCGTGCACGGTCGCAGCAACGGCGGCCTGCTGGTCGGAGCGTTGATCACGCAGCGACCGGAGCTGTTCGCCGCCGCGGTGCCCGGGGTCGGGGTGATGGACCTGCTCCGCTTTCACCTGTTCACCGTGGGTGCTGCGTGGAAGTCCGACTACGGCGACCCGGACGACCCGCAGGGTTTCGCGGACGCGCTGGCGTACTCGCCGCTGCACCGGATCACCGCCGGCGCGTCCTACCCGGCCACCCTGGTGCTCACCGGTGACCACGACGATCGGGTGGTGCCGCTGCACAGCCACAAGTTCACCGCCACGCTGCAGGCCGCGCAGTCCGGCGATGCTCCCGTGCTGACCCGGATCGAGGTCGCCACCGGGCACGGTGCCGGCAAGCCGACCACTCTGGTGGCGGCGGAGTGGGCCGACCTGCTGGCCTTCTGCGCCCACCACACGGGTCTGGTCCCGCCCGCGGACTGAGGGACCGGTCCGATCGGGCGGGCCGTCTCAGCCGGTCATCTCCATGAACAGGACCTCCCAGACGTGGCCGTCGGGATCGGCGAAGCTGTGTGCGTACATCGGCCCGTCGGCGATCTTGTCCAGCCACGGCTTGCCGCCGTGGGCGAGGGCCCGAGCGACCAGGACATCGACCTCAGGACGGCTGACGGCGGACAGGCAGTTGATCACCGTCGTCCCGGTGTGGGGGTCGCCGACCGGACCGGCGGTGAAGTCGGCGAACCGGTCCCGGGTCAGCAGCATCACGACGATGCCGTCGGCGACGAGGATGCAGCTGCACTCAGCGGAGGAGAACTCCGGGTTCAGCCCGAAGCCCAGTCCGGTGTAGAACGTCGTCGCCACCGCGAGATCGGCGACGGGCAGGTTGACGAAGATCAACCGCTTCACGGGCGCGCTCCTGGCGGTGGGGGACGGACTCCTCGCTGGTGTCGACCCGCAGACCACCGAGAACTCATCGGGCGGCACCGGTTTGGCTGCACCCCGAGACACTGTCGGCGCCGGCCGGTAGTTTCGAGCCATGAGTGTGGCAACCACGGTCGACGAGACGTTCATGACGATGGTCGAGCCGCTGCGGGGCGAGCTCACCGCCCACTGCTATCGGATGCTCGGGTCCGTGCACGACGCCGAGGACCTGGTGCAGGAGACCTACCTGCGGGCCTGGAAGGCGTACCACAACTTCGAGAACCGCTCCTCGGTGCGGACCTGGATGTATCAGATCGCCACCAACGCCTGCCTCAGCGCCCTGGGCAGCAAGCACCGCCGGACCCTGCCCACCGGGGTCGGTCAGCCGAGCGGTCCGCCGACCGGTGACCTGGCGATCCGCCAGGAGGTGGCCTGGCTGGAGCCGCTGCCGGACTCGGTGGTCTGGCAGCGGGCGGCCGACGATCCCGGCGACGAGGTGGTGTCCAGGGAGAGCGTCCGGCTGGCCTTCGTGGCGGCGTTGCAGCACCTGACCCCGCCACAGCGGGCCGTGCTGATCTTGCGGGACGTGCTCGCCTGGCAGGCCAGCGAGGTCGCTGCCGCACTCGATCTGTCCGTCGCCGCGGTGAACAGCAGCCTGCAGCGGGCCCGGGCGCACCTGGCCAAGCTCGATCCGGACGCCGACCGTCCGCTCGAGCCGTTGGACGACCCTCACACGCAACAGCTGCTGGAGGACTACGTCGCCGCCTTCGAGGCGTACGACGTCGACCGGATCATCGCGCTGCTGAAGAGCGACGCGGTCTGGGAGATGCCGCCGTTCACCGCCTGGTATCAGGGGTCGGCGGCGATCCACCAGCTGATCTCGAACTACTGCCCGGCCAACGGCCCGGGCGACCAGCGGATGGTGCCGGTGATGGCCAACGGCCAGCCGACGTACGGGCTGTACATGCTGGGCGACGACGGCCGCCACCGGGCCTTCCAGATCCAGCAGCTGGAGATCCGCGACGGTCGTGTCGCCCACGTGGTGTCGTACTTCGACACCTCGCTGTTCGCGACCTTCGGGCTGCCGGAGGTGCTCCCCGCCGACTAGAAGTCGTGGGTCGCGGTGCCCACGTCGAAGTGGTCCACAGTGGTCTCCCGACCGACCAGGAACCGGTCGTCCTCGGGATAGAAGACGGCCCTGGAGATGTCGGCCCCGGCGAACTGCTCGATGTCGGCCCGCGAGCGCCACAGGGAGACCGTGACGACTTCGCAGCGTCCGTCGGGGAGATCCCGGTAGGTCGCCCAGGCGCCGAGGTTGCCGTCCGTCGCACGGTAGGCCGACAGACCCGTCTCCTCCAGATAGACCTGGTACGCCGTTCGGTCCTCGGGCTTGATCCAGCCCGTCCAGCGTCGCAGCACCGTTGGTTCGTTCATCTGGTCATGGTGGGCGACATCGGCGAGCGGGACAAGACCGAACCGGTCAGCGGGAGAAGCCCACTAGCGGGAGAACCTGAGCGTGACCAGCTGGAACGGTCGCAACCGCAGGTGCGCCACACCGTCGGCCAGCTCGCCGGACTCCCGTACGCCGGACGTGCCGGTCCGCTCGAGCAGATCGGTCGCGAGCACCGCAGCCGCGCCGTCGGTCAGGCTGACCGTGGCCTCGGCCCGTGCCCCGCGCGACTCGTAGAGCCGGACGACCACATCGCCCGAGCGGTCGTTCGCGAGCTTGACCGCCTCGACCACGACAGCCGGGTTGTCGACCGCGACCAGCGGGGTGAAGGCGTGGTGGCCGCGCACCACCCGGGCCGGCAGGTTGGTGCGGTAGCCCTCCTCGACGGCGTCGCCGATGGTGGCGCCGGGCCGGACGGCGACCGTCAGCCGGTGTTCGCCCTGGTCGGCGTACGGGTCGGGGTAGCGCGGCGCGCGGATCAGCGACAGGTTCACCGTCGTGGTGGTGCCGCCATCGCCGCGGGTGTGCCGTTGGGCGTCGTAGCCGTAGGTCGAGTCGTTGGTGACCGCGACACCGTAGCCCGGTTCGCCGATGTGCACGAAGCGGTGCGCGCAGGTCTCGAACCGGGCGTCCTCCCACGAGGTGTTGGTGTGGGTGGCCCGGTAGAGGTGGCCGAACTGCGTCTCGGCGGCCACCTGGTCGGCGTGCACGTCGAACCCGAAACCGAGCTTGAGCAGCTTCTGCTGCTCGTGCCAGTCGATCTCGTGCTCCAGCGCCAGGGCGTTCGCTCCGGGGGCCAGCACGATCCGCTGCCGGATGGTCGATCCGGACGGGGTCCGACGCTCGGTGACGACACCGCTGTCCTCCACCGTGAACGTGTCGACGTCGTCGAGCGCGATCACGGTGCGTCGGTAGTACTCGTCGATGTCCCAGGCGTCCCAGTTGGCGGGCTCGTCGCGGTGCAGGCGGAGCCGGTTGGCCGGCTCGTCGGGGCTGATCGCCTCGCGGCCGTCGGCGTGGTCGACCAGCGAGACGAGGTGCCCCCGGCGATCGATCGTGGCCCGGATGATGCCGTTGTCCAGCACGACGAGCTCGCCCTCGGTCGACACCCGGGTGACCGCCGGTGCCCCGACCTCCTGCGCGGCGCCGGCCTCTGAGGCGCCCAGCGCGGGCACCCCGATCCGGGCGTGCGGAGCGGCGTTGACGGTGATCTCGGTGTCGCCGCCGCCGGTCAGAGCGGCGAGCGCTTCCTCGATGATCTCGGTCGCGCCGGCGGTGATGGCCGCGTGGTTGCGCTCGGCGTCGGCGTGCACCCAGGCGATCGAGCTGCCGGGCAGGATGTCGTGGAACTGGAGCAGCAGCACCATCTCCCACAGCTCGGCCAGTCGGTCGTACGGGTAGCCGTAGTCGGTCCGGGCGGCCGCGGTGGCCGCGTACAGCTCGGCCTCGCGCAGCAGGTGCTCGTTGCGGCGATTGCCCTGCTTGGTCTTCAGCTGGCTGGTCAGGGTGCCGCGGTGCAGCTCCAGGTACATCTCGCCCCGCCACACCGGCGCGTTGGCGTACTCGTCCTCCGCGCGGGAGAAGAAGTCGCGGGGACTGCTGAGCTCGACCCGGGGAGAGCCGTCCAGATCCGCGGTGCGGTGTGCCGCGGCGATCATCTCCCGGGTGGGTCCGCCACCGCCGTCACCGTGACCGTACGGCAGCAGGGACAGGTTGGCCGCGCCCTTCTCGGCGTACTGGCGGGAGGCCTTGGCCAGCTCGTAGCCGGAGATGACGGAGTTGTACGTGTCGGCCGGCGGGAAGTGGGTGAAGACCCGGGTGCCGTCGATGCCCTCCCACCAGAACGTGTGGTGCGGCATCTTGTTCACCTGGTTCCAGGAGATCTTCTGGGTCAGGAACCAGCGCGAGGCCGAGGCGGCGACGATCTGCGGCAGGGCCGCCGAGTAGCCGAAGGAGTCGGGCAGCCAGACCTCTTCGGTCTCCACCCCGAACTCGTCCAGGAAGAACTGCTTGCCGGCCACGAACTGGCGGGCCATCGCCTCGCCGCCCGGCATGTTGGTGTCCGACTCGACCCACATGCCGCCGACGGGGGCGAACTGGCCGCGGGCCACCAGCCCACGGATCCGCTCGAACAGGGCGGGGTAGTACTGCTTCATCCAGGCGTACTGCTGGGCCGAGGAGCAGGCGAACACGAAGTCGGGGTCACGGTCGGCGAGGTCGGCGACGTTGCTCCAGGTCCGGGCGACCTTGCGGACCGTCTCGCGCAGCGGCCAGAGCCAGGCGGAGTCGATGTGGGCGTGCCCGACGGCCACCATCTTGTGGGCCGAGGCCGCGGCCGGGGCGGCCAGCACGTCCGCCAGCTGCCGGCGCCCCTCCGGCGCGGTGCCGGCGACGTCGGCCGGATCGACCACGTCGACCATCCGGCTGAGCGCGTGCAGGATCTCGAACCGGCGCGCGTTCTCCACGCTCAGCTCGGCCATCAGCCCGCGCAGCGTCCAGATGTCGCGGAGCAGCTCCCAGACCTCGAGGTCGAGCAGCACCACGTCGAAGGCCCGCAGCTCGTACAGCGGGTCCTCGCCGGCGGTGGCCTTGTCGCCCAGCATGGTCGGCCGGAAGCTGCCACCGGCCATCGCCGCGCCCACGTCCGGGTTCGCCGCGGCCTCCAGGTAGAAGTCGATCGCCTCCGAGTCCACCGGCAGCCAGGTGTTGTCGGGGGAGATGGCCTTGATGATGGTGCCGTCCGGCCGCCAGGCCAGACCCTCGGCATTGAAGCCGGGTCCGCCGGTGAAGCCCAGGTCGATGGCGACCTCGACCCGGGTGCCCGGGACGTCTCGCCAGCCGGCGGGCACGGCGCCCTGCACGTGCAGCCACAACGTCGACCAGGCCCGACCCCAGCGGGTGCCGGTCGCGACCGGCTCGTACGCACCCGTGACCGCCTCGGCGAACGGCACCGGCTCGTCGGGCACCGGCCAGGCCTGCAGAGCCAGCGGCTGCCGCTCCCGGTAGAGGGCGGGGGTGAGCTGGTCGCGGACGAAACGGTCGAGGCGCTGGGTCAGCAGATCGGAGTGGGAGTGCACCGGCCAACATTAACGCAATCGATTTGATTTAACCAGTGGGGAGCGCCGGCACCGGGCTCAGGAAATGGTGCAGGACCAGGGTGGCGGCACCGTACGCCGAGCCGTGGTCGGCCAACCGGCTGCCCATGATCTGCACCTCGTTCCGGGCGGACAGCCGGCGCGAGATCCGGCTCGGCAACAGCTCGAGCCAGCGGTCGGCGACCGGTGGCCAGGAAGGGCCGCCCAGCACCACGTCGCCGACGTCGAGCACGTTGACCAGGGTGGCGATCCCCCGGGCGAGCTGGTCGGCCGCGGCGACCAGCAGCGCGTCGGCGACGGGGTCGGAGCCGGCCATCCGGCAGAGGGCCTCGAAGGCGGGCTGGACCGCGGGGAAGGACGCGGGGGAGCTCGGCAGCAGGCCCAGCTCGGCGGCCTCGGCGACCAGGCTGCTCGGCGTGGGTCCCGGGTCGAACAGTCCGGCGATCTCGCCCGCGTTGTTGGTGGTGCCGCGATGGACCCGACCGCCGAGGCAGGCACCCACGGCCAGACCGGAGCCGAGATAGACGTACACGAAGTCGTCGCGCGGGCCGCCGGGTGCCCAGTGCTCGCCGGTCACGGCCGCGATGACGTCCTTGTCCAGCAGCACCGGCCGCCCCAGCGCCGCGCGGAGGGTGTCGCGGAACGGCACGTCGGCCCAGCCGTGCAGCTGGGGTGGGCGGCGCAGGCTGCCGTGCTCCAGATCGATCGGGCCCGGGGCGGCGACCCCGATGCCGAGGACGACGTCGTCGTCGGCGACGCCGGACCAGTCCGCGAGCACCTCGCGGGTGAGGTCCTGCACCATGGCCACGGCGGTGGCCGGGGTGACCTCCGGTGGCGTGGGGGCTGAGGCGACCCGGTGCACCTCACCGGCGAGATCCATGCTCAGCGCGGACACCTGCGCCGGGTCGATGTGGATGCCCACCGCGACGTGCCGGGTCGGTTCGATGTGCAGCAGGGTGGGCGGTTTGCCGCGTGGTGTCCGTACCCGCTCACCTTCGGCGACCAGCCCGGCTTCGGCGAGCCGGCGGACGATGTTGGAGACGGTCTGGGGGGTGAGGCCGGTGGCCGCGCCGACCGCGACCCGGCCGATGCCGTCGGGATGGCGACGGATCACGTCCAGCACGAGCCGCTGGTTGAAGTCACCCAGGGTCGGCAGGTTGGCCCCTCGCAGCACGCCACCACCTCCGGCGGCGAGCGTACAAGAGGCTCGTTGTGCAGCAGGTGCGGGCAGACGGCCGCGTTCGCCGGGTCGTGGGGCTCGTTGTGCAGCAGGTGCGGGCAGACGGGCCGCCGGACCGGAGTGCGGGGCTCGTTGTGCAGCAGGTGCGGGCAGACGGGCCGCGTCCGCCGGCACCGCCGCGTCAGCCCTCCCGGCGGGCGTCCAGCTCGAACACCGTCCAGGACAGGGCCGGCAGGGTGGCGGTCAGTCGGCCGTCCCGCACGGCGTGGTCGTCGAACCGGACCGGGACCACGGCATCGTGTTGGGTGGTGTTGGCGGTGTGCCGATCCTGACCGTCCCGGGCGTGCAGCGTGGTCGCGCCACGCACCCCGGTGCCGCCGATGCCACGGAGGTCGACCTCCAGGGTGGCGGAATCGGTCAGGCTCCGGTTGGCCACGAAGACCGCGGCCCGGCCGGTCTCGGCGTCGTAGGTCGCGCTGGCGTCGACCAGCGGCACGTCGGTGTAGGCGTCGGAGTCGTAGCGGTCGGAGCTGGCCACCACCTGCAGGATCTGACCGCGGGCCAGCCGCTGGACCTGCTCGAACGGGTACGCGATGGTCTGCTTCCAGGCCGCACCGCCCGGCTCGGACCGCAGCAGCCCGATCACGTTCACCAGCTGCGCCTGGCAGGCCACCGTGACCCGGTCGCCGTGCCGGAGCAGGGAGTTCAGGAAGGTGCCGACCACCACGGCGTCGGTGATCGTGTACTCGTCCTCGATCAGCCGCGGCTGCGCCTTCCACTCCACGTCCGAGGGCTTGGGGCCGTCGCCGCCGAAGCGCCGCATGTACCAGACGTTCCACTCGTCGAACGAGAGGTTGATCCGCTTGCTGTGCCGCCCGCGCGCCCGGACGGCGTCCGCGGTCGCCACCACCGACTCGATGAAGCGGTCCATGTTCACCGCGCTGGCCAGGAACGACAGGGCGTCGTCGTCGTACTCCTCGTAGTAGGCGTGCAGCGAGATGTAGTCGACGGTGTCGTAGCAGTGCTCCAGCACCGTCGACTCCCAGGAACCGAAGGTCGGCATCGAGGAGTTCGAGGACCCGCAGGCCACCAGCTCCAGGTCGCCGTCGATCAGCCGCATCGCCTTGCCGGTCTCGTTGGCGAGCCGACCGTACTCGTCCGCCGTCTTGTGGCCGACCTGCCAGGGCCCGTCCATCTCGTTCCCCAGGCACCAGAGCTTGACCCCGAACGGGTCGACGGCGCCGTTCGCGATGCGCTGGTCCGACCAGTAGGTGCCGCCCGGGTGGTTGGTGTACTCGAGCAGGTCGCAGGCTTCCTGCATCCCGCGGGTGCCGAGGTTGACCGCCATCATCGGTTCGGTGCCGACCTTGTCCGCCCAGGACATGAAGTCGTGCAGACCGAACTGGTTGGTCTCGATCGAGTGCCAGGCCAGGTCGAGTCGGGTGGGCCGCTGCTCGCGCGGCCCCACCCCGTCCTCCCAGCGGTAGTTCGACACGAAGTTGCCGCCGGGGTAGCGCACCAGGGTGGGACCGATCTCCCGGGTCAGCTCCAGCACGTCAGTACGCAGACCGTTCTCGTCGGCGGTGGCGTGGTCGGGCTCGTAGATGCCGGTGTACACACAGCGACCCATGTGCTCCACGAAGGAGCCGAACAGCCGCCGGGGGACCGGGGCGAGAGCGAAGGCGGAGTCGAGAACGAGGCGAGCAGTGGGCACGAGGCGCTCCTGAGGTGTTACATCGATGTACGTCGACCGTGAGGCTACAACGATGTAAAGTCACCGCGCAAGAGACGCGCCCCCAGCCGCCGCAGCCCGTCGACGCCGCCGCTGAAGGGCCACTCAGGTGCTGTCCCGCACGACGAGCGTGTACGGGAGGGTGACCGTCTCCGCGGGACGGTTCGGATCGGCTATCCGCGCGGCCAGCAGATCGATCGCGGTGCGGGCCAGCTCGGCCTTGTCGAACCCGATGGTCGTCAGGGCCGGGACGAAGTAGGCGGACTCCCACACGTCGTCGTAGCCGGCGACGGCGATGTCTCGCGGCACCTGGCGACCGGTGCCGTCCAGTGCGTGCAGGGCGCCCATGGCCAGCGCGTCGGTGAAGCAGCAGAGCGCGTCCACGTCAGGGGCCCGCTGCAGCAGGGCGTCGACGGTCCGATCGGCGCCGCTCGGTCCCCAACCGGTCGTCACGACCTCCAGGGCCGGGTCGTACGGCAGCCCGGCCTCGGCCAAGCCCTGGCGGTAACCCTGGGTACGGAGCCGGGCGCTCTCGCTGTCCATCACGCCGATCGCCGCGATCCGGCGCCGGCCGGTGGCGACGAGGTGCGCCACCACCGCCGCCGTCGCGGCCACGTTGTCGATCCAGACGTGGTCGGCGATCGGTTGGTCGACCTCCCCGATCACCACCACCGGTGGCAGGACCACCCCCGGTTGGATCGCCGAGGTCTCCAACGAGACCGGGTTGAGGATGAGGCCGTCGACCAGGTGCGCCCGACCCTTGAGCAGCAGCTCGTGCTCCGGATCCGACCCGCCCTTGGTCTCCTCGATCTGGATGGCCCAGCCCTTGCTCCGTGCTTCGTTCACGAAGTGGTGGGCCATCTCGGCGGAGTAGGCGGTGTTGAGCTCCGGCAGGGCCAGAGCGATCATCCCGGTACGGCCGTTGCGCAGCCCCCGGGCGGAGAAGTTGGGAACGTAGTCCAGCTCGGCCATCGCCCGCTCGACCCGCTCGCGGGTGGCGGGGGCGACCGGGAAGGTCGCGTTCATCACGTTGGAGACGGTCTTGGGCGAGACCCCGGCGCGCGCGGCGACGTCCTTGACGGTGGCCCGGCCCACGGGTGCCCCTCCCTTTCCTGTGCGCGTGTCTCCTGCACGAGATGATAGGAGTTCGACCGACGCCGTGTCGTCGGACGTGCTGCCACCAGCGATCGAAGGGGTCCCGTGGAGATCGGAATCGACAGCTTCGTGTCGGAGGTGACCGATCCGCGCAGCGGTGAGGCCTACTCCGCCACCGAGCGGATGCACCAGTTCCTGGCCGAGGTCGTCGCCGCCGACCGGGCGGGTGTGGACACGTTCGGCGTCGGTGAGCACCATCGGGCGAACTATCTCGACTCCGCCCCCGTGGTGATCCTGGCCGCCGCCGCGGCCCTCACCACCCGGATCCGGCTGCGGAGCGCGGTGACCGTGCTGAGTGCCGACGATCCCGTCCGGGTGTTCGAGAGCTTCGCCACCTTGGATCTCATCTCCCATGGACGGGCCGAGCTCGTGCTCGGCCGCGGCTCCTTCACGGAGGCGTTCCCGCTGTTCGGGCTGGACCTGGCGGACTACGACTCCCTCTTCGAGGAGAAGCTCGAGCTGCTGCTCCGGTTGCGCGACGACACGTACCCGCACTGGTCCGGTCGCCATCGCGCGCCCCTCACCGGGCAAGGTGTCTTCCCTCGCCCGGTCCAGGCGCGGATCCCCATGTGGCTCGGCGTGGGCGGCACCCCGGCCTCGTTCGTGCGAGCCGGACTGCTGGGCATGCCGTTGATGGTCGCCATCATCGGTGGCGACCCGCGCCGGTTCCGGCCGTTGATCGACCTCTACCGCAGCGCGGGCGCCCAGGCCGGGCACCCGCCCGAGTCCCTGCACGTGGGCGTGCACTGCTTCGGCTTCGTCGGCGAGACCGACCGCGACGCGGCCGACACCTTCTGGCCCGGCTACGAGCAGGCCTTCACGTCCATGGGCCGCGAGCGCGGCTTCCCACCCCCGACCCGGCGCGCCTACGACGCTTCGCTCGGCGAGCACGGACCCTATTTCATCGGCAGCCCGACCACTGTCGCCGACAAGATGGCCGCGCTCTCGCCCGCCCTGGGGGGCCTGTCCCGGTTCACCCTGCAGATGACCAACGCGATCATGGCGCCGGAGACGATGCTGCGCAGCATCGAGCTTCTCGGCGCGGCGGTCATGCCCGCGGTGGCGAGTACCCTGGCCGAATGAGCGAGCTGCCGATCTCCTCGCCGTACCGGAGCAGTCCCGACGCTCCCGTGCCGGACCAGCTGCGCAACCAGCTGAGCACGCAGCTCAACTCCGCCTTCACCGACGGCACGATCGACGGCGACGACTTCCAGGCCCGCCTCGACACCCTCTTCGGCGCGCAGCGGATGGGCGAGCTGGTGCCGGTCGTGCAGGGGTTGCCGCCGTTGCAGACGTACGCCGATCCGGCGATCGTGGCCAGCAACGGCGGACAGCCGGGGGAGCTCGCTGCACCCCGCGACGCCAGCAAGCTGGCGCTGGTCACCGGCGGCGTCGTGATCGGCGCCATCATCTTGATCGTGATCCTGCTGGCCATCCTGTTGTAGACCGCCGTCCGGACGAATCGGTTAGGTATCCCTAACAAAGTGTGGCCGGAAGCACATCCAGGGGCCTGCATCCGCGGCCGGACGTCGATAGCATTGGGGTGTGCCACGGCAACCCATCACTCAGCAGAAGATCGCTGAACACGTCCAGAGGCTCGGTGAGCTCTACCCGCCGCTGACCCTCGACTCGGTGGACCGCACCATCAAGAACCCGCGGGCGGTCGCCGACACGTACGGGCACGTGATCGACTACCTGGCTCGCGTCGAGCTCGAGGTCGATCGCAACGTGCTGGAGCTGCTCTGCCTGCTGCCCGACGTCGACGCCACCAACAAGACGTTCTACGCCGACGTCTGGCAGCCCCAGGAGATCCAGCACGGACTGATCCTGGACCGACTGCAGCAGGATCTGGGGAGGACGGCGGCCGAGCCGCATCTCGAGGTCTCGTTCAAGATCAAGATCCTGGGGGCGCTGGCCAACCTGTCACCGATCCAGGACGTCGCCAAGCTGCTCTACTTCCTCACCGGCGCCAGCACCGAGCGGCAGGCGGTGCTGGCCTACAACCAGATCAACGGTGGCATGCTCGAGCTGGGCGAGAGCGCCATCGCCGAGACGATCATCACCCCGATCAAGCAGCAGGAGCCGGGACACTTCGCCTTCTACCAGATGTCGGCGACCGCGATGATCCAGGACGGCGTGCTCAAGCCCTGGCAGCTCTACCTGGCTCAGGTCCTGCGGGAGAAGTCGTACAACCTGGTCGGCACGAACGCGATGGACCGCTACAAGGCGGACATGGGCCAGCTCGTCACCGCTCTCGGGCTGGACGCCGACCTGGAGGCGTACGCCCGCGAGGTCGGCCGGCTCGAGGCGCGGCTGCTCTGGGCCAACGAGAACGGGATGGAGTTCCCGCCCTACATCCTGAAGGCCCTGCGCGAGAGCGTGGACCTCTACACCGAGCGTTCCCTCCGCGAGGCGGCGTAGTCCTCGAGCGAGCCCGTCGCGAGCGGCCGGGCGCTTCGCTGCGGAGCAGCGAGTGACGACAGCACCGCTTCAG
>CAVPPP010000032.1:0-284286 GCA_963707005.1 uncultured Actinomycetota bacterium | reverse complement strand
GGGCAGCTCCGTCTTCGGCTGAGCCCGTCCTCGTTCGGCGGGGAAGTAGACGTTCCGAGTAGGTCCCGGACGGCTGGCATCTCTCTGTGTCGAGTGAGCTTGGGTCACCGCCGCAACTGTGGGTGTTGTTTCAGCAACTTCAATCACCAACCACAAGGGCGCGTTCGTCCCTCTGATGATTCGGGGCATCATGGGGCACGATCATCGGGGTGGCCGCCCGAAGATGGCAGTGAGGGCTACGAGCCACAGCAAGATGGCTCATGTTGAGTTGGTCGCCTAGCGCCACCAGGCCGGACCCCGGCCGGCCAGTTGCAGTACATCGAGCAGTGGCGACGCCCGTAAGCGCTCCCAATGCCCACACGTCAACTGAGCAACGTTGGTCGATCATTGCCGATCGCAAGGATGAAGTTCAGCGGTCTCTCGACGATAACCGTTTTGGCCCGTTGCCGACCGACAACGCCCAAGGCGGCTCCCCGTCTTCGGCGGGCACCAGAAGCAGGTCCTTCTCCGCTGACACTGGATCTGCCTGAACGACCGCTTGGCGTTCGGGGCCTACCAGGCGCTGCAGGAACGTGGACAGCAGATCCCGGACGACATCTCGATCGTCTCCTTCGACGACGACGAGATCGCCGGCTATCTCAGACCGCAGCTCACCACGGCGCGGATCCCTTACGAGGAGATGGGCCGCGAAGCCATGGCCATGCTGCTCGACCCCACCAGTGACCGTTCTCGCCGGCGGCGGGTGGCCATGCCGGTACACCATGAGAATCGGTCCGACCGCCTCGGCTGGGTGCACACTGACCGGATGGTCACCCGCGTTCTCGGCGCCCTCGCCGGTGCCTACCTGCTGCTGGCGCTGATCACCCGTCTGATCGAGAGCGCAGGCGTCATCCGGTGCCACTGCACCGACAGCTGCTGGTGCCGACGACCAGCGCTCGCCCCGTTCCGCTGGGTCCTTCCCTGGCGCCATCGGTAGCAGGAGTCCCAGCCGAGGTCCGGCCGACGTGCCGCCGATTCCCGGCGCGTGAGTTGAGTCGCGCCCGCCCCTTCGCGCCGGCTGTGTCGTCAGTTGCGATCTTGTCGCTGAGTCCCGCGGCTGTCGGCAGGAGGCGATGGCGGCGGGGGCCTATACCCCGTCCGAACGGCCTGCTAGTGTCCCAAGCGCACGAATTCTGCGGAAAATTGCGGAAGAAATGCGGATGTGCTGACCCCATCTGGTCCCTGCGGAAGAAGGACTCGCCATGCGACTCCAGCGTCTTTTCGGAATCATGACTACGTTGACGCTGGTCGCCGTTTGGTCGGTGATCGTCGGCACGGTTCCGGCGCAGGCGGCAACCACCGACGTGGTGGTGCGGCCGGGGGCGTTGCATGGCTGGGCGGTGGACTTCTCGGCCGCTTCGGTGCGGCCGGGATTCGTGACCGGACCGGCCGATGTTCCGCTCGGGGAGGGTTCGTTCCGGTTCGACACGGGGAGCGCCGGGGCGGCGGCGGCCGGCGCCAAGGTGG
Source organism: uncultured Actinomycetota bacterium (assembly GCA_963707005.1). Taxonomy (GTDB): domain Bacteria; phylum Actinomycetota; class Actinomycetes; order Propionibacteriales; family Propionibacteriaceae; genus Microlunatus. The sequence goes on along the minus strand of CAVPPP010000032.1, from coordinate 282,780 downwards.
AGCTCAGCAACGGCGGACTCAACGACCAGCCCGTGGCCGACCTGTCCGGCCTGCACTTCGATGTCTACCTGGAGGAGAACGATCCCGGCGCGGGGTCTCAGCCGTACCTGAACCTCAAGATCGACGCCGACCACAACGGCACTATCGACACCACGCTGTCGTACAACCACACCGCGATCCCGCTTGAACACGTGGACCGAGGTCGACACGATCAACAGCGAGCCACCAGTGGTGCTGGCTGGACCTGCCTGTCCAGCACGGTCGTGACCTGCCCGACGTCGGTCCTGACGTGGACCGAGGTGCTGGAGCTGCTTCCCGACGGGGCGGTGTTCCAGAACAGCCTCGGGTTCCCAAGGTCGCTGATCTTCAACGCAGGCCAGAGCGGCATCCGCCGCGGGTGACACGGTCCGCGGCACGGTGGACCGGTTGACCTGGGGCCTCGGTGACGCGGTCGTGCAGAACGATTTCGAGCCTCCGCTGATCAGCGTCGCGGACGCCACCGTCGCCGAACCGGCCGCGGGCACGGCCTTCGCAGAGGTTCAGGTCAGCCTCAGCGGTTCGAACGGGTTCCGTTCCCCGGACGCCCCACGTGCTGGTCGCCTGGGCCAGCCGGTCACCGTGCACTACGCCACCGCCGACGGCACGGCCACCGCCGGCGAGGACTACACACCCGTCTCCGGCACCCTCACGTTTGATCCGGCTGATCCCGTGACATCCCAGTCAGTGACCATCCCGATCCTGACTGATAACGCCACCGATGACGGCGAAACCCTGCAGCTCAAGCTGTCCGCCCCGGTCAATGGCGTACTCGAGAGCACAACCGCGACCATCACCATCACCAACACGACACCGACGTCCCCGACGGACGTGGTGGTGCGGCCGGGGTCCTTGCATGGCTGGGAAGTGAACTTCACGACCGCTTCGGTGCGGCCCGGCTTCGTGACCGGGCCGGCCGACGCTCCGAGCGGAGAGGGTTCGTTCCGGTTCGACACCGGGACCGCGGGGGCGGCGGCGGCCGGCGCCAAGGTGGAACTCAGCAACGGCGGACTGAACGACCAGCCCTTGGCGGACTTGAGTGTCCTTCGCTTCGATCTCTATGTGGAGGAAGTCATCCAGGGAGGAATTTATCTGAACCTCAAGGTCGACGCCGACCACAACGGCACCATCGACACCACGTTGTCCTACGTGCCCGCCGCGATCCCGCTGAAGACCTGGACCAGGGTCGACGCACTCGACAGCGACGCGACCGGTGCGACTGGCTGGTTCTGCCAGTCCAGCACGGTGACCTGCTCCGTGGCGGGCGTGACCTGGGCCGAGATGTTCGACCTGCTTCCCGACGGGGCGGTGTTCCAGAACAGTCTCGGATTTCCCAGGTCGCTGATCTTCTCCGCTGGTCACGAGCGCGGCTGCTGCAGGTGAGACGGTGCGGGGTGCGGTGGACCTGTTGACCTGGGGCCTCGGTGACACAATCGTGCAGCAACGACTTCGAGCCTCCGTTGATCAACATCGCGGACGCCACCGCCGCCGAACCGGCCACGGGCAGCACGGTTGCCTCGCTCGCGGTCAGTCTCAGCGGTCCCAACGGGTTCTTCTCCCCGGACAGCCCACGGGCCGGTCGGCGGGGCCAACCGGTCACCGTGCACTACGAGACCGCCGACGGCACAGCCACCGCCGGTCAGGACTACACGGCCGTGGCGGGCACGCTGACCTTCAACCCCGCTGACGGACAGACCACGGTCTCCGCGTCGGTCCCGATCTCGGCCGATCGCGTGGCCGACGACGACGAGACCGTGCTGGTCCGCCTGTCCGCACCGGTCAACGGCGTCGTGCAGCGCGCGACCGCCACCTTGACGATCACGGATACGCCACCGCCGGGCGATGAGCCTGGCTACGTCCCACTCACACCAGTGCGACTCCTCGACACCCGAGATGGCACGGGCGCGCCAGAAGGATTTGCCGCGGCTGGCAGCACAACCGAGCTCCAGGTCTCCGGCGCGGCGGGTATCCCGACAACGGCGAAGGCAGTCGTCTTCAACGTGACCGCCACCCAACCCGAGGCGGCAGGAAATATCACGGTCTTCCCCTGCGGAGAGGCGCGCCCGACCACGAGCAGCCTCAACTACAAGGCCGGCCAGACGATCCCGAACATGGTCGTCGTGGCGCTGCCCGCCACCGGCAAGATCTGCTTCTACACGAACATGAAGTCCCATCTGATTGCTGACGTGAACGGATACTTCTCAGAGAGCTCCGACTTCGAGCCGATGTCACCGCGTCGGCTGGTGGATACCCGTACCTCTGTCACGCCGCCCGTCAAGGTGCCGGCCGTCAGCACGTTCAGTGTGCCCGTGACAGGCCGGTTCGGAATCCCCGACGACGCCGCGGCGGTCTCCTTGAACCTCACCGTGACTCAGCCGAGCTCTGCCGGATTCGTCACGACGTTCCCCTGCGGATCTCCCCGACCCACCGCGAGCACAGTCAACTTCGCTGCCGGACAGACCATAGCCAACGCTGTGCTCGCCAAGGCGGGTAGCGGAGGACAGGTGTGCATCTACACGAATGCGAGCGTCCACCTCGTGGTGGACGTGGGTGGGTGGTTCCCGGCCGATACGGACTTCAACTCCCTCACCCCCGAACGACTGTTGGACAGCCGGACCGGCGTTGGCACCTCCAAGGGAATCGTCCCCGCCGTCTCTGTGGTCGAGTTGCAGGTGACCGAGGCGGGCGAATCTGACATCCCGGCCGAGGCGGGCGCGGTGGTTCTCAACGTCACGGCCACCGGACCCCTGTCCACCGGATTCGTGACGGTCTATCCCTGTGGCGAAACACGCCCGACCGCCAGCAACCTCAATTACACCAAGGGAACGACCATCGCCAACGCCGTCATCTCGAAGGTCGGTGAGGATGGAAAGGTCTGCCTCTACACCAACGTGTCGACGCATCTCGTCGCCGATGTGACGGGGTGGTTCCCGGCCGAATGAGGATGTTCCCCGGGGCGGTGCGTCACTGACCGGACGGAGACCAACGGTGCCGGTCGCGGCCGCCGCCCGCCCCGACTGTTCCGGGAGGTGCCGGCGGCGGACGCCCTGCAGTTCGCCTACTCCGGCACCAGCTCGTCGCCCACGCGTACGCCGTCGGCCGAGTCGTCGAGGACGGTCGCCGCCAGAGTGAGTCCAGCGCTGGCCGAGGACGGCTGTTGTTCCGCCTCACGGCGAAGCTCGGTCGCGACCGCCTCCAGGGCCCCAGCGACGTCGTCGATCTTGATCTTGTCGAACAGGTCGTCGCGGCGCTGCAACCAGTCGATCAGCCAGGTCAGGGCATCGCCTTGGGGGCGCGATCCCAGTTCCTCACGCAGCTCGCTCGGTGCTTCGAGGCGTGCCATGGTGTCTCCCCACGGCCAGCTCGAGAGCTGGCCCTTCGACCGGTTCGACGTGCTGACTGCCTCGGCGAGGACAACTCAGGAACTTCAGGAGCCGATCACTGACGACAGTACTCCGCAACCTGCCTGAGTCAGCACTGAACAACCACCAAGAATCCGGCGACAACACCCCCAACTTGTCCGTGGATGAATCACGGACGCCCCGGTGAGCGTCAACTATGAGGAAGGAACTCAGAACGCCGGTCACGACCAGGACCGGCGGTCGTCGGCGGGACCGTACGGATCGGGGGAAGGCCATGAGCACTCACGTCCATCGCGACGGAGCGCACAAGATCACCGTGCAGGACGAGGACGGGCGCGAGGTCACCCTGATCAGCCAGGACCACACCCTCGCCATCACCACCACGGGGACCGGGCCTCGACTGACCCCACAGATGGCGCACGACCTCGCCGATGAGCTGCGGCAGTGGGCCACCTGCCAGCAGACGGTGCGCCGCCAGGGCCATCGCCGTTCTGCACCGACCGAGGTGAACATCACTTCCGCGACCGGCGACGGCTCGGTGATGAGCGAGCCGGAATCCGAGACCGCGTGAGACCCGTCGTGACCCAGGTCCACCGCCGGGTTCAGTTGGGCGGTTGACGCAGCTCGAACTCGTCGCGCTGCCAGCGGATCGGCCAGCTCTCGATCTCGGCCGCCGTGGCGGCGGTGAGACCGCGCCCATGGGCGAACCGGGTGGCGAGCGCGAGCTCACCACTTCCGAGGTAGTTCAGGACCGCCTGCTGCCAGGCGGCGTTGCGGCCGCGACGGACGGTCGCCCCGCGGGAGAGGTCGTGGGAGTAGCCGCCGAGATCCACCACCAGAGGACACCCGCGGGCGACGTTCCTCCCCACGACACCGACGGCCAGCAGGTTGTTGGGGTCGTCGGACGTCAGGCAGCCCGGTGCGGGTCGCACCACCTCGGCCAGCTCCGCCGGCACCGCATCACCCGACTCGATCCGAGACAGTGCCATCACGTCGACGACCAGGGCGAGGCCCACGACTGTCGCGGCAGCACGACGCCAGGCGCGGCGCTCGGGTCGAGCGGTGATGACCCCGGTCACCACCCCCGCGAGCAGAGCCAGCGGCACCGCCAGGTTCCCCAGGTAGTGCGGGAAGAAGATCGGCGAGACCAGCAGCAGACCCACCCCGCTCGCCAGCAGCGGGACCACGACCCGGTACGGCTCGGCCCGCCAGACCACCACCGAGCAGGCGGCCAAGCCAACCAGGGCGCCGACCACGACCACAGCGGCGGCGACACCACCCGTGAGGCGGCCCATCGTCGCGATCTGCGCTGCACGAAGCAGGAGGGCGGTGCCCTGATCCCGGCCGACCTGGTCGAGGACGACCATGCGCCACATCTCGGCCGGTGCAGCCAGGAAGAACGGCAGGCAGACGGCCGTGATCGCCAACCCGGCACCCAGGGCCACGGTCAGGCCGCGGCGCGCCCCCAGAGCGACGGCGACGTACACGCAGACCACCGCCAACGGCACCGCGCCCCAGATCTTGACCGTGGTCGCCAACCCCAGGATCGCCCCGACCACAAGGAGAACTGTCGGCCGGTGCCGGTCCGCGTGTGTCGAAGCGAGTTCCCTGATCAGCAGGAGCAGAGCCACGGCCAGACAGAGATTGGCCAGACCCTCACAGAAGGTGGTGCGCTCGACCAGGACGGCGCCCGGGAAGACCGCGTACGCACAGCCGGCGACGGTGGCCGCGAGCTTTCCCAACGGGAGCAGGATGATCAGCACGACCACGCTGGTCAGGGAACCCATCACCATCCAGACCAGTCGGGAGCTCTCCCACCCGCTCGTCTCACCCAGCCACCGACCGGCGCCCGCCACCGGAGCCAGGGCGACCAGCACACCGGGAGGGTGCAGGAACAGGAAGTCCCGGTACGGCAGCTGACCGTGCACCAGGCCGACGGCGCCGGCGTAGTAGACCCCGTCGTCGTAGCTGATCACCCCGGACAGCCCGCCGCCGCGCAGCACCGGCACGAGTCGATTGGCCAGCGCGACCAGGAACACGAGCGCGACGAGGTACGCCACGGGTGGCGCTCCAAGGCGGCCGCCCACGCGTGTCGAGGTCCTGGCCACGTCCGCCGTCACGTGTACCCCTGGTGAGCTCGCCGCCCGGCAACGTCGAGCGGCTGTCCACCATGGTTCACCCATCGGGCTCACTCCCGCTAGACCCTGGTGGGCATCGACCGCCGCCGTCTCCCCTGGGGATTCGCCGTCAGCCCGCCCCGAAGCAGACGAGACCGGTGACCCCGACCGCCGCGCCGGCCTCGGCCAGGGCTCGGGCGGGACCGTGTCCGGCCACCAGCCCGTCGTAGAACGCCCGCATCACCGCCGGGGCGAGCTCGTCGCCGATCCGGCAGACCGCGGCCACCACGGTTCCGGCGCCGGCGGTGACGAACGCCGTCACCATCCCCAGAGACTCGTCACCCGGCGCGATCTCGGACTGTCCGACGTCGCAGGCCGACAGCACGACCAGGGCGGGCACCGACGGCAGCCGCTGGATGTCGTAGCCCATCAGCGTCCCGTCGGCGAGCTCGAGCCCGCTGAAGAGGGCGTTGTCACCGGCGTGCTGACCGTGGGCGGCCAGGTGGGCCAACCGGACGCGGGACAGGCCGTGCGAGCACCCGATCGACCGTCGCGGTCGGTCCGGCGAGCACCTCCGCCCCCGTCAACCGTCGGGACACGTCGGTCACCTCCCGCTCGCCGTGGCTGATCCGGGGACCGCAGACGGCGAGGGCACGACTCCGGTTCGAGCTCGCGGTCGCAGCCTCCGGCGAGAACAACCCGTCCAGCTCCGTGGACCGTCGGCGCCCGGACAGCCAGCTCGTCGCGGAGAGGGCCACCGACACCGGCCGGCCGGCCAGCGGCGGCAGCGCGGCCCACGGCACCGAGAACAGGGGACCGGTGGGTACGACGACGAGCTCCCGGTCACCCGCCAGGCCGAGGACCGGCTCGATCAGCCGGGCCGACACCACCGCGCCGTCCCGCTCGGTGGAGGCGGCGATCGCAGAAGCCAGGCCGGCCGGCAACCGTCGTCCGGCGGCGACATCGAGATCGACCCGCAGTCGCCGGAGCGGCTCCCGGAGGTCCTCCTTGCGGCCCAGCGACACCACCTCGGCCCGTCGCCCGGTGACGACGAGAGCCGCGATCCGGCCGGGCAGATCCAGGTAGGACACCAGCGCGGCGCCACCGAGCCCGGCCCGGACCTCACCGATCCCGGCCGTACGGCGTCGACCGGACTCGCCGCTGACCGACCAGCTGTGCTCGCGCACCCGCTGGCGCAACGCGTCCCGACGGCGTTGCAGGTCGACGAGACCGCGCGCGCCGGGAGTGTCCTGGCGTTCCGCGATGCTGGTGTCCAGACCGCGCAGCTCGGCCAGGGCGGCGGCGACCTCGGGGTCGGCCGGTGGACGTACCGCCGGCAGCAGCAGGGCCTGCGCACGGGACAGCTCGCTCCAGTGCAGGATCGCCGCCGGCCGGCCGTCCCGGACGGCGGACTCGAGGCCGAGTCGAGCGAGTGCCCGGCCGTGGACGGCGGCGCCGGACCGGAGGTCGACCGCGCCCATCCGTCCGCGCTGCTGATGCAGCTCGGCCAGGCCCCGGGCGAGCGTTCGCCGGGCCGGTCCGGTCCGGCCCGCCGACAGGTCCGCTTCGGCCTGGGTCAGAGACCAGAGCAGTCGCGTGTCCAGTCGATCGCCGGCCCGCGGTCGAGGGCGTACGAGGGACACCTCCGTGCCACGGCGATGGGCGGCCCGTACGGCGAGGATCTCGGTGACCCGTGCCTCCTCCGGCAGCCCGACGGCACGGCAGTCCGCCGCCAGCAGCAGGAGCCGCTCCGTCAGCGACCCGGTCCGTCCGACCAGCAGCGCGGCCCGAAGCTCCAGCAGCCGGGCCCGTGCGGCCCAACGCAGGTTGCCGCGGCGGCGGAGGATCACCAGCGCGCGTCGCGCATGGGGCCGCACGTCCGCCGGTCGCTCGGCCAGCAGCGCCACCTCGGCCAGGGCGAGATGCGCCTCCGCCAGGTCCTGCTCGAGCCGCTGACCGGCCAACCGGCGGACGACCTGGCGCAGCTCGGACTCGGCGTCGGTGAGCAGCCCGGCGGCGACGAGCGCGCGGGCTCGGTCCAACGACAGCTGCGGCAGCATTCCCGGGGCGTGCTGGGTGTAGTCGGCGGCGGCCACCCGGAAGGCCCTCAGAGCGCTCGGCAGATCGCCGGCCACGACGTCCAGCAGACCGAGATTGTGGCGGGCCTTGGCCGCCATCAGCGGCAGATCGTGCGCCGCGGCGATGGCCAGGCAGCTGTCGAGGTCGGCCCGCGCCGCCTCGAGCCGCACCGCGGCGAGGTGCATCATCGAGCGGTTGAGTCGCACCCGCGCGTGCTGCAGTGGCTGGCTGTCAGGGTCGAAGGAGGCGAGCGCCCGGCCGTACGCCACGGCCGCCTCCGCGTCGCGGCCGCTGCGCCGGAGCAGGATGCCGCGCTGCCCCTGGAGCAGGCCGAGGTCGGACTCGGGGAGGTCGGACTCGGCGTCGGCCAGCAGTCGCAGACCGAGCTCGACGTCCCCGCGTTCCGCTTCCGCGAACGCGAGCGAGACCCGGATCCGTCCCCGCAGGGTCCTGGCCGCGACCAGGTCGATCTCGTCCGACCGATCGCTCGCGTCCATCCGCTCGATCGCGGCGAGCAGGTCGAGGGCGGCACGCAGCTGGCGGCGCCCGACCGCCGGCCGCATCTGGTCGTTGGCCGCCATGCCGCGGGCGTGCAGCGTGGCGGCTCGGTGGACTCGATCGGCGACGGTGGTCGCCCGTTCGGCCGGTTGCCCGCCACCGGTTTCGGCACCGGCACCGGTCACCGCGCGGGGTCCACAGGCTCGAAGCTCACACGCTCGCGGCTCACAGCTCGAAGGTCGGTGTCACCACACCCGCCCCCTCGTCGCTCCCGACCACCACGACCTGCACCAGCCCGCGCGGCACGCCCGGATAGCCGAACCGACCCAGCTCATCGGCCACCGTCTCCTGCACGGCGCCGTCGGCCTGCCGCAGGCGTACGGTCCGCTGGCCGGCCGGAGCCAGCCAGCCGTCCACCCGAGTCGTGCCGTCCCTGGTCGGTTCCGCGGTGACCAGGATGGTGAGGCTCGCGGCCTCGAAGGTCCAGGTCCGGGCCGGCCGGTCCTGTCCCCGCGCCGACACCGGTGCCGCCTCGGTCAGCCGGGCCAGCTCGTCGGCCAGGCCGCGGGCCGCGACGGCGAACCGCATCCGCTCGGTGAAGCCCTCGGGTGGGCCGTCGAGGGCACCGAGCAGTCCGCCGAGCCGGCGCAGCACACCGTCGTCCACCGCGTCGAGCGGTTCGTCGGATCGATCGCCGTTCACCGACGCCGCGCGGTCGGGGAGGTCGTCGCCGCTCATCACGCCTCCCAACCGGGATCGGCCAGCAACAGCGACCGCAGCTTGGCGAGACAGCGGCCCCGGGTGGGGCCGATGCTGCCGTGCGGCATGCCGAGCGCTTCACCGACGACGTCGTACGTCGGCCGGTCGACCATCGCGACGATCCGCAGCAGCTGACGACAGCGGTGCGGGAGCTGCGCGAACACCCGCCACAGCACCCGGTCCCGCTCGTCGGTGAGCAGCGTCTCGTCGATGTCCGGCAGGTCGGCGGCCGGCTCGCCGAGGGCGTCCAGCTCGATGGTCGTGCCGCGCTTGCGGTTGAGGCGCCACGACTCCCGCTTGGTGGTGGTGATCAACCAGGCGGTGAGCGTCGACGGGGTCCGGATGTCCGCCAGCCGGGCCACCAGCTCGAGCCAGGTGTGCTGCACGACGTCGGCGACGTCCTCGGGCCGTACGCCCTGGCTGCGCGCCACGTGCCACAGCAGCGGGGTGCACTCGACCACGATGTCGTCCAGCCCCGAGGAGTCACCGGCCCGGGCCCGTTCCAGCGCCTCGGTCAGGCGGGCGATCCGGTTGGCGGTCCGGGCGTCAGGAGGGGACACGGCTCTGTCGCTTCCAGACCTCGATGTCTTCTTCGGTGGCGGCCAACGCGGTCGCGGCGCGGGCCCGGGTGGCGTCGAGGCCGAGCTCGCCGAGGCCGGCGCCCTGCGGTTCGTCGAGCAGGTGGGCGGCGATCGTGGCCGAGACCCAGGCGGCGGCGAACGAGGTGCCGCCCCATCGCGCGAAGCCGCGAGCCTGGTGGTTGGGGTTCGGGTAGGGACAACCTCGCCCGTCGACGGGGGGATCGGACCAGTCCACGCCGGCCGTCCTCGGCACGGTGCTGAGCAGGCCGGTGCCCGGCGCGAGCAGCAGCACCCAGACGCCGGAGTTGGAGTAGGCGGCCAGCTCACCGTTCGGATCCAGCGCACCGACGCTGACCAGCCCCGTCGTCGGCGACCCCGGGTGCGCACCGGCGAACGCCGCCGGATACACCGGGACGGTGGTCGAGCGATTGCCGGCCGAGGCCACCACGCGCACCCCTTCGGCACCGAGATCGTCCAGCACCTTCCGGTGTGCGTCCGCCGGGAACTCCTTCTCGCCCTCGCCGCGGTACCAGCCGAACGAGAGGTTGACGACGTCCACGAACAGGTCCGGTCGGGTTGCCGTGCGGGCGTAGCGCACCCGGGCCAGCAGCCAGGTCAAGGCGTCCAGCACATCGGGCGTCTCGGCCTTGCCGACGTCGTTCATCACGGGCAGGGAGAGGATCCTGGCCTCCGGTGCGAGCTGGCGCACGATGCCGGCGATGAAGGTCCCGTGGCCCCGAACCCGGGCGGCCGCGAGCGCCGCATCCTGATCGAGCGGATCACTCGTCGCCAGGACGGGTCGGCGCCACGGCTCCGGGGTCGCCTCCTCGCCGGGCAGCCGCCAGAACGGGTCCGGGCCGGTTCCGTCGCCGAGCCAGGGGTGCGCCGAGATCACGGTGTCGAGGACGGCGACGACCGGTCGCCGGCCGCTCACCGGCCGTCCACTGGACGGCGCGCTCTCGTCGAGCAGGACGATCCCGGTGCGACTGATGCCGTGGGGCGACTTGGCGTCCGCACCGGCCCCGTGGGGTGACTTGGCCTTGGCCGTGAACCCTCCGCTGCTGGGTGCGCTGAGGTCGGTCGGCGGGTCGGCCACGAAGGTCGGTGGCGCATCCTCGGGCAGCGCGACATCCGGCCGGCGTGGGGGTGCGGAGGCTCCGGCGGAGTCCTCGGTGGCGGCAGCCATGGTTCCTCGCTCTCTCTGACGGGCGTGGTTGCCCATCGAGAAGTGCCGGGCCGCGGTCCCGAGATACTCGCGTCGCACGACGTTCCCATCGTGGCAGAGCCCGTCGGCCCGCGACATCCGTACCAGTACCGACTTTCGGCCGCGGACGTATCCAGCAGGTCGTTGGCACCCCTACTCCCTCATGGACCTCGATCTGCTGCCGTTCCTGGCGGTGACGGCGCTGGTGATGGCCGTGCCCGGACCGTCGGTCCTGTACGCCGTCAGCCAGCGGCTGGAGCGCGGTCGCCTGGCCGGGGTCGTGGCGGTGCTGGGTCTGGAGACCGGTCTGCTGATGCACGTCCTGGCCGCCTGCCTCGGCGTCTCGGCTCTGATCGCGGCCTCGCCGTCGATGCTCGGCGTCCTCCGCTACGCCGGGGCCGGCTACCTGGTGGTGCTCGGGCTGCGTCAGCTGGGATGTCGGCTGCCTCGGCAGTCCCTGTCCCGGCTCTCGTCCCGGCCCACCGGCCCAGCGCCGCCGCCGCCGCTCCCGGCGGTCCTACCGGTCCCGCCGACTTCGGCAGGTGGCGGCACGATCCTGGTGGCGCCCGTCCTGACCGAGCAGACCGTACGGCTGTGGCCCGTGTTCCGGACCGGGCTGCTGGTGGACCTGCTCAACCCCAAGACGGTGCTCTTCTTCCTCGCCCTGCTCCCGCAGTTCGTGCCGGGCGGCGCCCTGACCGCGTCGGCCGCCGTCGTGATGGTGATCTGCGTGGTGGGACTCGGGTTGGCGTTCGACGGCGGGTACGCGGCCCTGGCCGGTGGTCTGCAGCGACGAGGTCTGACGGCCCTCGGCCGTTGGGCTCGGCCGGTGGCCGGTGGCTGCTTCCTGGCCCTGGCTGTGGCCGCGGTCCTGGGCTGAGACCGTCGACGGTCCCACGGTGCGTCCGGCGCCGTTCCACGTCTCCCACCTGGTGGCTCGGGTGCGCTAGACATGTCCTGTGAGCAAGCGCGTGCTGATCCTGTCCGCCGGCGTCGGATCCGGTCACAACATGGCCGGTGGTGTCATCGAGCGCTACCTGAAGGCGACTCCGGGGGTGTACGCCGAGATCGTCGACGTCCTCGAGCTGTCCAACGACGCGTACCAGTACCTGTACGGCAAGACCTACTTCAAGCTCGTCGACGCCGTGCCCTGGCTGGTCGGCTGGGGGTACGAGGCCAACGACCCGCCGTTCAAGCTGAAGAAGCCGGTGGAGATGTTCGACCGGATCAACACGATGTCGACGGTGAAGCGGATCCGCAACTTCGACCCCGATGTCGTGGTCTGCACGCACTTCCTGCCGGCGCGGTTGGCCGCGCTGCTGCTGGCCCGTGAGGTGATCACCGCACCGATCTTCGTGGTCACCACCGACTACGACTTCCAGGGGCTGTGGCTGAACCCGCCGTTCAGCCGCATCTTCGTCGCCCGGGAGGAGACGAAGGCGTACATGGAGGCCATCGGTGTTCCGGCCGACCGGTTGACCACCTCGGGTATCCCGGTGCGCCCGTTGTTCGGGGAGCAGGTCGACGCCGACGCCGTCCGAAAGCGGTACGACCTGGACGCGACCAAGCCGCTGCTGCTGGTGTCGGCCGGGGCCGCCGGGGGCAGCTACACCACAGCGGTGGTCAAGCAGACGCTGCGGATGACCAGTGAGTTCCAGGCGGTGGTGATCTGCGGTGCCAACGCCGAGCTGAAGAGCGAGGTGGAGAAGATCGTCACCGGTCGCGAGGACCGGTACCGGGTGCTCGGCTACTCCAGCGACATGCCCGACCTGATGCGGATCGCGTCGCTGTTCGTCGGCAAGCCGGGCGGGCTGTCGTCCTCGGAGTGCATGGCGGCGGGACTGCCGATGGTGTTGATCAAGCCGATCCCCGGGCAGGAGGAACGCAACAGCGACTATCTGTTGGAGCAGGGGGCGGCGGCCAAGTGCAACTACGAGGGCACGATCGGCTACAAGCTCGACGAGATCCTCAGCGAGCCGGGTCGGCTGGAGCGGATGGCGGCCAGCGCCCGCCGGGTCGGTCATCCCGAGGCGGCGGCGACGGTGGCGGCGGCTGTGGTCTCCGACGATGCCCCGCCGGTGTGGATCACCCGGGCCGCCCGGGAGTCGATGGTCGCGGCGAGTGAGCAGGGGACGTCGGTGGTCGACCTGGACTCCAGTCAGCGGCTGTGCACTCTCTACCACCAGAGCAGCGGACGCTCGGCGGCGGTGATCACCACGGAGCAGCTCGATTCCCTCGGTACCAAGGTGAGTGCAGAGACCCTCTCGCTGTCGGTCAACGACCTGGCCACCCGGCGCCGCTGGCGTCGTTCCGAACCGGACCTGCTGCTCGAGCTGCGCCGGGCCATGGGCGACGCCACCGAGGTCACCTTCGACCTGCGCTGAGCAGACCGGCGGGGCGAGCCGGGTCGCAGCGCAGGTCCAGGCGATCAGACGATGCTGGCTCGTCCCCGTCGACGGGGACGAGCCAGCACCCTGTCGGCACCTCGATCGCTTGGGATACCCCTAAGGGGTATGTAGGGTAGGGGCATGAGCACCCCGATGAAGATCGCGACGTACGCCCTGGCGTTGGTCGTGGTGTTCATCGCCACCCTCGAGCTGGGTTTCCGGTTGCGTCCGGTGGCCGGTGCCTCGGTCGGGTCGGACACCGCGGCCAGCTCCTCGCCCGACGGGCACGGCGGAGCAGATCACGGTGACGGGACGGGACATGCCGACGACCCGCAGACCGACACGTCCGGTCCGACGGAGCCGAAGGGCCTGGCCGCGACCGTCGACGGCTACCGGCTGACACTGCTCACCCCCCGGCCCACCGCCGGCCCGAGCACCGAGCTCCGGCTGCTGATCACCGGCCCGGACGAGCGGCCCGTGACCGCGTACGAGATCGCCCACGGCAAGCGGCTGCACCTGATCGTGGTGCGCCGCGATCTGGCGAGCTTCCAGCACCTGCACCCCACCCTCGACCCGGCCACCGGGGTGTGGACCACGACGATGGACGCCTCGGCGGCCGGGACCTACCGGGTGTTCGCCGACGTCGTGCCGGAGGGGCACGACGGACTCACCCTCGGCACCGACCTGGCGGTCGCGGGCGCGTTCGCCCCGGCGCCGCCGGAGACGACCGAGAGCAGGACCGTTCGCGTCGACGGGTACGAGGTCCGGCTCGGCGGGACCGTGCGCGCCGGGCAGAGCGGCACCCTGACGGCGACCGTGAGCAGAGCCGGCCGCCCGGTCACCGATCTCGACCCGTACCTGGAGGCGTACGGCCATCTGGTCGCGCTCCGCCAGTCCGATCTCGCCTACCTGCACGTGCACCCGGACGGGCATCCCGGGGACGGAACCACGGCCGCGGGGCCGACCGTCGAGTTCACCGTGGACGTGCCGACCACCGGGGTGTACCGGCTGTACCTCGACTTCCAGCACGACGGCGTGGTCCGGACCGCTCCCTTCGTGCTCACCGTGGAGGGCTGAGATGGCGCTCCCTGACACCAGCCCCGCGTCCGGAACCGGCTCCACCCCGGGCGGCGCCACCTCCAGCGTCGAGCTGGCCATCGGTGGCATGACCTGCGCCTCGTGCGCCGCCCGGATCGAGAAGAAGCTGAACCGGCTCGACGGGGTCACCGCCGCCGTCAACTACGCGACCGAGAAGGCGACGGTGTCCTTCCCCGAGACCGTACGGCCGGACGAGCTGGTCGCCGTCGTGGAGCAGACCGGTTACACCGCGACGATGCCGCCGCCGCCGACCGCCCATCACGATGACGGTGCCCCGTCGCCGGAGGCCGATCGTGCGGCCGAGCTGGCCGTGCTGCGGCAGCGGCTGATCGTCAGCGCCGTGCTGTCGGTGCCGGTGGTGCTGCTGGCGATGGTCCCGGCCTGGCAGTTCACCTACTGGCAGTGGCTGTCGCTGACCCTGGCCGCGCCGGTGGTCGTCTGGGGTGGCTGGCCGTTCCACCGAGCCGCCTGGATCAACCTGCGGCACGGCGCCGCCACCATGGACACCCTGGTGTCGTTGGGCACGCTGGCCGCCTTCGGCTGGTCGCTGGTGGCGCTGTTCCTCGGTACGGCCGGGGTGCCCGGCATGACCCACGGCTTCGAGTGGACCCTGACCCGCGGCGGCGGTCTCGACTCCATCTACCTGGAGGCCGCCGCCGGCGTGACCACGTTCCTGCTGGCCGGGCGCTACCTCGAGGCCCGCTCGAAGCGGCAGGCCGGTGCGGCGCTGCGGGCGCTGCTCGCGCTGGGAGCCAAGGACGTCGCCGTCCTGCGGGACGGGTCCGAGGTCCGGATCGGGCTCGAGCAGCTGGTGGTCGGCGACGTGTTCGTGGTCCGACCGGGCGAGGCGATCGCCACCGACGGCATCGTCGAGCAGGGCAGCTCGGCGGTGGACACCTCGATGCTGACCGGGGAGTCCGTGCCCGTCGAGGTCGGCCCGGGCGACCGGGTGGTCGGGGCCTGCGTGAACGTCGGCGGCCGGCTGCTGGTCCGCGTCACCCGGGTCGGGGCCGACACCCAGCTCGCCCAGATGGCGCGGCTGGTCGAGGAGGCACAGAGCGGCAAGGCTCAGGCGCAACGCCTGGCCGACCGCGTCTCCGGGATCTTCGTGCCCATCGTGATCGGTCTGGCCGTGGCCACCCTGGGCTTCTGGCTCGGGATCGGCGCTGGTCCGGCCGCCGCCTTCACCGCCGCGGTCGCGGTGTTGATCATCGCCTGCCCGTGCGCCCTCGGCCTGGCCACACCGCTGGCGTTGATGGTCGGTACGGGTCGGGGTGCCCAGCTGGGGATCCTGATCAAGGGCCCGGAGGCACTGGAGTCCACCCGGTCGGTCGACACGGTGGTGCTGGACAAGACCGGCACCGTGACCACCGGCGTGATGGCGGTCGCGCAGGTGCTGACCGCCGCGGGGGAGGAGCACGACCGCGTCCTGGCCCTGGCCGCCGCCGTCGAGCACGCCTCGGAGCACCCGATCGGCCGGGCGATCGCCGCAGCGGTCGAGCCGGCGGAGCTGCTCCCGGTGCGCGACTTCGCCAACCTCGACGGACGCGGCGTCCGGGGCGTGGTCGACGGGCGCACCGTGCTCGTCGGTCGCCCGACGCTGCTGACCGGCGAGGGTCTGACGGTGCCGGCCGACCTCGCCGACGCGATCGATCGGGCCCGGGCGGACGGGCGTACGGTCGTCGCCGTCGGCTGGGAGGGAGCCGTGCGCGGTGCGGTGGCGGTGGCCGATGAGGTGAAGCCGACGTCGGCCGCGGCGATCCGCCGGTTCCGCGAGCTCGGGTTGACGCCGATGCTGCTGACCGGTGACCACACAGTCGTCGCCCGGGCGGTGGCGCGGCAGGTCGGGATCGCGGCCGACGACGTCCGGGCCGAGATGCTGCCCGCCGACAAGGTGGCGGCGATCCGCACCCTGCAGGGCGAGGGCCGCAGCGTGGCCATGGTCGGCGACGGGGTCAACGACGCGGCCGCGCTGGCGCAGGCCGACCTGGGGATCGCCATGGGCACCGGCGCCGACGTGGCGATCGAGGCCAGCGACCTGACGCTGGTGCGGTCCGATCTGAGTGCCGCGGTCGACGCCGTACGTCTCGCCCGCCGCACCTTGACCACGATCAGGGGCAACCTGTTCTGGGCGTTCGCCTACAACGTGGCCGCCCTGCCGCTGGCTGCCGCCGGTCTGCTGAACCCGATGCTGGCCGGCGCCGCGATGGCGTTCTCGTCGCTGTTCGTGGTGACCAACAGTCTCCGGCTGCGCCGGTTCCGTCCCCTCTCCTGACCGACCCCTCCCGCCCGGCCCACGATCTGCTCGGGTTTGTCGGTTCCGCTCGATCTATAGACCGAGCAACTCCGACAAACCCGAGCAGATCCCGTTCGGGTGGGGTCAGGGGCGCGGGATCCGGACCGCCGTGTACGGGGTGGTCGGGGTCGGCGGGGTGGAGAACCGGGCATTCGGCAGCCAGAGGCTCTTCCCGTACGACGCGATCGTGGTGGGCACGTCGAAGTCGGGATCGGTCAGCGTGGTCAGCAACCGGCCCGAGCTTCCCGTGCGATCCAGTCGGAGGACCGCGACCCGGTTGAGCTGGTTCTGCACCGCGTACAGGGTCCGGCCCTCCACCAGCAGACCGTCACCGTTGGTCAGCAGGGTGCCGCCGAGATCGACAGTGGTGGCCACCCCGGTCCGCGGGTCGACCCGGAACAGCAGCCCGGTGTTGGACTGCACCACCAGCAGGGATCGGCCGTCCGGGCTGACCGCGATGCCGTTGGCGTTGATGGCGCCCGCGGTCTGCCTCCACGCGCCCGTCAGCGGCAGTCGCTGGATGGCCGCGGCAGGGGCCGCCCGACCGTGCCGGGCCAGCGGTACGCGATAGAGCACGGCGCGGTTGGAGTCGGTGAACCAGGCGTCGCGGCGGGCCAGCACCACGTCGTTGACGAAAGACGGCCGCTCCGTCGTCGGGGCCGGGTCCGCCAGCGCGTACGAGACGAGCACCCGTCCGGTGCGGACGTCGACCACCCGAGCGGTGCCGGCCACCCCGCCCGAGACGTAGAGCAGACCCGAGCTGTCGGTCTTCAGCCCGACCGACGGCGTACCTGGGCCCTGGCTGATCACTCGACCCTTGCCGGTGCGCAGGTCGGCCGCGTAGATGTCGCCGTCGGCGCGGGACCCGAAGTACGCCGTTCCCTTGTCCCGGCCGCGCTGGTCGATGGTGATGCCTTCGGGCTGGAACCCGTCGGGCAGCGAGATCACGTCGGGAGCCGGACGGTCACGGTGCCGGGCGTCGGCCGGTCCGGCGGTCGGCACCAGCAGGCCGAGCGTCACGACGGTCAAGACGGCCCAGCGCGTGAGACCGCGGCGGCGGCCGGTGGGGGATCCCGTGGTGGGGGACTCCATGGTGGGAGACGGGGGGAGAGTGCTCGTGCGGTGCGTCGACATCGACGACTCCTCACTGCCGGTGGGGTGCCGGCGATCGGGCCTTCCACCCTAGGACGACCCGCACCCCACCACCGGGTCACCGTGTCGCGAGCGACTCCATGTCCATCGGCGACGGCTCGTTGATGATGCCGACCTTGGCCACTTTCACGGTGCGGTCCCCGGCGGTGCCGCCGATCACGACCTTGCGGTAGGAGACGTTGTTGCTCGTCTTCTTCTCGTACAGGACCTTGGCCGGATTCGCCTTGATCTGGATGTAGTAGGTCCCGTTGCGCAGGCCCTGCAGATCGAAGGACTGCCCGGGCAGGTACTGCGCGTAGGTGTCGCCGGAGCCGGCGTCGAGGACCTCGCGCACCCCGAGGGAGGCCCGGTCGCCGCAGGACGTGTGGAGATCGGTGTTGTCGGGCTTCCAGTTCGCCCCCTTCACCGAGTAGTCGATCGCATCGGTGTTGGCCAGGCAGAAGGCTTCCTTGGCGCTCCGCACCACGAGCTTCTTCTTCGAGTCGACCAGCCGGTAGGTCGCGAAGTCCTGGAAGTGCCAGTGCTCGTGCCCGTCCCGGGGGTCCCACTCCATGCCGCCGACCTGCGCGTAGCCCTTCTGCTTGCCGGACTTGGTGAAGAAGTACTGGTACGCCTTCATCAGATCGGGATCCTTCTTGGACCGGAACCCGTCGACCACCAGCCGACCGGGTCCGCCGTTCCACACCGTGGCGCTGAAGGTGAGGTAGCGGCCCCGGTCGACACCGATGCCCCAGGCGGGCAACGAGCGGAGATCGGGCAGCGGGCCCGACGGCTTCGCGCGCTTGCCGCTGAGCTTCTTCGGCTGGCTCGCCGTCGCGGTGACGGAGCGCTGCTGCGCGGCCGTCCGTTGGGCCCGCATGCTGGCGAGGCAGCCCATCGGGTCGTCCTCGTCGCACTGCTCATCGGCCTTGACGGTCACCCGGACCGACACCGCGGACTTCCTCTTCGACAACCCCAACGCCTTCCGGTACGCCGGAGCGACCGTGGTCGTCGCCTGGTAGACCCCCAACGGCAGGTCGGGGAAAGCGTTGTCGGCGTACGGGTCGTTCAGCGGCACGGCGTAACCGGCCTGGATGCCCCAGACGGCTCCGAGCGCGTACGGGTTGGCGTCACAGCCCGCCGCGTAGGGCGAGGTGGCCGGGGCACTCGGGCGTCGCCGGACCGGTTGGTAGGTGTTCGGACAGAACGTCGAGGTCGATCGGGCGACCACCTTGCCGGCCGCATTCGTGTACGTCGTGGTGGAGAACTTCGACAGACCGGTGAAGTCGGCCGGTGCGGGCAGCTTCTTGTCCTTGCCCTTGCGCAGCCAGGTGGCCTTGATCCGCTTCGCGTACGACGACCGCTTCGCCTCCACCTCGAAGGCCTTCTTGCCGGCCACCGCGTAGACACCGAGGTCGCCGTAGATGTAGCCGCCTTCGTCGTCGGCGACCCGGTAGACCGTGACGCTGGACCTCGACCGCTCGAGGGTGAGGCCGGACTTGGCAGCCGCCTCGGCCGGTGGGCCGCCCACGAGCCCCGGTCCGGCCAGGGCCAGACCCAGCAGCACCGCCATCGTCCCGCGGCGCACCCTTGCTCCCAGCGAACGGTTCATCCTGCTCCTGACGTCTGTGCCGGCCCTCGGACCTGCGACCTGCGACCTGTGACCTGTGACCTGTGAAGATCGTGTGCACCATAGCGCCGCGCTAGGACAGCGCGGGCGGGTTCTCGGGGGATTGTTTCCGACCGCGAACTCACGTTTCCGGTGAATCTCGCACCCGTACGAGCACCGGGGGCACCCTGGCCGCCCCCGGAGTTTCGGCCGCTGACAGGATCTGCACAGCAGCGGCGGGTTTCCTGGAAGCGTGCTGATGCCCACTCGCCGTGAACTCGCCTCGAGTGCGCCCACCGCGGCGGCCGTTGCCGGTTCCTATGATCTGGTCCTCGTGGGCGGGGTTCCGGGTGCGGGCAAGACCACGGCCATCGCCCGTGCGACCGACGATCTCGCCCACGTGGGCGCCGTCGATCCGGAGCACGTCAGCTGGTGGCTGCGGAGCCGGCTGCCCGCCGGGGTCCCGTACCGGGCCTACCGCTGGGTCGTGCACCTGGGCCACACGCTCCGCGTGCTCGGCCACCTGCTGAACGGCCCGGTCGCGGGCCGCCGGCTGGTCGTCCACGACCCCGGCACGCGGGCCGGTCGCCGCCGGTTGTTCCTCGGGCTGGCCCACCTGGCCGGCTGGCGCACGGTTCAGCTCTACGTCGACGTCGACCGAACCGTCGCCCAGGACGGGCAGCTCCGACGGGGTCGCGTCGTCCGATCGTTCGACGAGCACTGGCAGAGCTGGCTGCGGATCCGACCGGCGTTGACCGCGTCACCTGCTCAGCAGCTGCCGGCCGACAGGGAGGGCGAGCCCGTCGTCCTCACCGACCGCGCGGACGCCGCCGACGTGCTGCGCCGCCTCTGCCTCGCGGCCTGACCGATCCCGGCCTGGCCGTCGGCTCCGTGCCTCGCGACCCTGACTCACTCGTCCCGCCGTCGCGGGGGACCCATGCTCGGCAGCCAGAACGCCAGCAGGGCGACGAACGCGACGCCGGCCAGGGCCATCGCCTGCGGCAGCACCAGGCCCAGTCCCTCGACCAGGCTCCCGGTCAGGGCGAGCAGCTGCGCGAACACCTGGATGACCAGATAGCGCCGCAGCGGCAGCTCCAACACGCGCAGCTCGATCCGGGCCAGCCACGTCGCCTGACCGGCGATCGCCGCCAGCTGCATCATCAGGGGCAGCCCGGCCACCAGCAGGGGCGTGCGCCAGGGCGCGGCCGGGTCGGGGTCGAAGACCATCAGCAGCCCGAGCACCATCAGCAGGATGCCGGTGACCAGCGTGCCCGGCACACAGGCGATCGCGATCAACAGCGCGCTCACCACCACCCAGCCGGGCGGCCCGGTGACCACGAGCGACGCGCAGAGCAGCCCGAGGCCCGCAACGGTCAGTCGCAGCACGTACCCGGGCACGGCAGCACCCGTACGGATCCGGACGGCGGGGCGCCGTGCGTTGCTGCGGTCCGGCAGGTAGGCCAGCACCCAGCTGCGGCCACGCGCCCAGAGCCGTTCCAGCCGCGACCGGGTCAGTGACGCCCGCGACTCCGGCGGCCGCGGCGCGGCGGTCGAGGGTTCCGGCACGACAGTCATCGCCGCCCCCGGATCTGACTCATCATCGCCAGCTCCAGCCCCGGATCGGTGGCCGGATCCATCCAGGCCAGCGTCTCCACGCCGACGGCGGCCAGCTGCTGGATCCGGTCGACGCGCTCCATGGCGACGATCCGGTAGGCGACGTAGAGCCGCTCGGGGATGCCGGAGATCAGGAGTCTCGGCAGGGTGTCGACGGCCAGCACCCGGTGCCCGGCTCGACGCCAGGTGCGGGCCATCGCCGCCGCGTCGTCGTCGAGGAAGGTGGAGAAGACCAGGATCAGCGCACCCGAGGGCAGCCGCGGGATCCGTTGCCGCGGGGTCGGCTCCCCCTCGGGTTCGGCGAGGGCGAGCTGTTGGGTGAGCAGCTGGAGCTGACGTCGGCCACCGGCCGGTGGGGCCGGTCGACGCAGCTTGCCGAGGTCCTCCAGCCCGACCCGGTCGCCGGCGGACACGTACTGGCGGGCCAGGGAGATCGCGGCGTGCCGCGCGATGTCCAGCGAGGTCGACTCGTCCTCCCGGAGGCGGGCGGCGTCACCCCAGGTGGCGACCCGGGGGCCGATCTGGTCGCGGGAGTCGATCACCAGCATCACCGTCGCGTCGGCCGTCGCGAAGGTCCGGCGGACGTACAGCCGGTTGATCGTCCGGTCCGCCCGGCCGCTGCGGTCGGCCCGGGCCGCGGCCCCGAACACCGCCGGCGCGGTGTTCAGCCGAGCGGTCACCCGCCAGTCGATCCGGCGCAGCCGGTCACCGGGCGCGAACACCGCCACGTCGTGCAGGTCACCGCCCGAACCGGCCCGCCGCGATCCGTGCGGTCCGGTCAGTCCCTGCAGTCGGAAGGGCAGGGGCAGCTCCTCCAGCGACCGCGCGTTGGGCAGGATCGTCATGGTCAGAGGGCTGTCGGTCGCCGCGCCGGTGCTGGTCAGGGCGTCGGCCGAGACGGCGCGGTGGGCGAGTTCGAACAGCTGCCGTCGTCCGGTCCGGACCGTCTGCATCGACACCTCCAGCGAACGCCGTTCGGCCACGACCAGGACGTCACTGGGTCGGTGGCCGGGGGCGCGGACGCGGAGGGCGAGCGCGGTCGGTCGCTCGGCCGGTGCGATCGCGACCTCCGCGCTCACCGTCCCGGTCGACCCGGTCGGCTGGTCGTCGCCGGTGAGCCGGACGCCCGGCACCCGTGCAGGCCGCCGTGACGTGCCCCATGCGAGACCGATCAGCAGCGGTGCCCCGATCGCCACCACGTCGGGTCGCCGGGCGACCACGCCGAGCACCAGCAGCACCACCCCACCGCCGAGCCAGCCGATGGCAACAGGCGCGAGCCGCCAGCTGCGGACCCGTGCGGCGGCGGCCGCTTCCGACAGTGGTCTCGGCTGGTCCTCGTACCCCAGCTCGGCCCCGAAGCTCATCGGCTCATCGGCCGACGGTGGTCGGGCCCGGCACCTGGTCCAGCTGGGTGGCCACCACGTCCGCCGCCTGCAGGCCCGAGGCCCACGTCTGCGGGTTGAGGGTGATCCGGTGCGCCAGCGCCGCGACCGCGATCTCCTTGACGTCCTCGGGCAGCACGTAGTCCCGGCCCGACAGGACGGCGAGCGCCCGGGCCACCAGCAGCAGGGCCAACGACCCACGGGGTGAGGCGCCGACCTCGACGCCGGGGTGCCGCCGGGTGCTGGCGGCGACCGCCACGCAGTAGGTCACGATGTCGGGTGCGACTTCGACGGCCTCGACCCCGGCCTGCATCCGCAGCACCGTCCTCGGATCGACCACCGCATCGATCGTGGCCTCCTCGGTCCGCCGGGTGAGGCGTCGCGACAGCACGTCGGCCTCCGCCTGCCGGCTCGGATAGCCGATCGCCAACCGGACCATGAAGCGGTCGAGCTGGGCTTCCGGCAGGGGGTAGGTGCCCTCGTACTCGACCGGGTTCGACGTCGCCATCACGTGGAACGGCCGGGGCAGCACGAAGGTGGTGCCCTCCACGGTCACCTGCCGTTCGGCCATCGCCTCGAGCAGCGCCGACTGGGTCTTCGGTGCCGTCCGGTTGATCTCGTCGGCCAGCAGCAGCCCGGTGAAGACCGGACCGGGACGGAACGAGAAGACGGCGTCGGCCGGGTCGTAGATGTAAGAGCCGGTGATGTCGGCCGGCAGCAGGTCCGGAGTGCACTGCAGTCGGCGGAACTCGAGGCCGAGGGCGGAGGCGAGACTGCGGGCGGCCAGGGTCTTGCCCAGGCCCGGTACGTCCTCGAACAGCACGTGCCCACCGGCCAGCAGTGCGGCCAGGGCGATCCGCAGGGGCTTGTCCATCTCCACCACGACGGTGCCGACGCGCGCGAGCACCTGCTGCGCGAGTCGCGCGACCTCGGGCACCGACAGCGGCGGCACCGGCTCGATCGGCTCCTCACCCTCGACGGTCGTGGCGGTGCTGGTGGTCATCGACGATCTCCCCTCGATCCGGGCCCGGTGGGCCCGTGCGTCTCGCTCCCGAGCTTCTCGACCGCCGCGACGGCAGCCACGAAGTCGGCGTACAGCGGTCGTTCGTCCGGCTCGCTGACCACCCGGTACGCCCGCTCACCCAGGGTGGTCTGGCAGCCGAGGAAGTCGCGCGGATCGTCCAGGTCGAGTCCAGTCTCGCCCAGCCGGTACGCGGCGATCTCGTGCAGCCGACGGACGGACTGACGTTGGACCCGTGACTCGTACCCCTGCATCGACCAGGACAGCCGAGCCACGTCTCGGCGGGCCCCGACGTCGGAACGGGAGTCGCCTGGGTCGGGCCAGCCCTCGTGGGCGTTGACGACGGGCGCCCGGCGCAGGGCGATCAGCGCCACCAGGGCAGCCCCGAGGGCCAGAGCGTGGACGATGTCGAGACCCACGATCCACAGCAGCAGAGCCCAGCCGAGCAGCCCCACCAGCGAGAACCCGAGCATCCGTCCGGTCCACCACCGGCGTCTTCCGGTGCGGCGTCGCCGGGTCATGTGGTGTGCCGCATCGCTGTGTCGAAACCGCGCCAGGTCGCGGCCAGCTTGATCACCGCGGTGCGGGCGGTCCGGATGTCGTCGTCGGTGATCTCGTGATCGGAGAAGCGGGCTCGGTGGTAGAGCCGTAGCAGCGTGTCCACCGACCGGGCATCGGCCCTGGTGGACCGCAACACCGAGCCGGTGAACTCGGTGGGGCTGTCGGAGGCGCGCCGGGGAACACCCGAGGCCTGAGCCGCTTCCTCCAGGGCGAGCCAGCAGCGGAGCACGAGATCCCGGGGCACGCCGCCGGTCTCGGCGAGGATGCGTTCGGCCTCGTCCGCGCCGCGCACCAGGGCGGGCAGATCGGGATCGGCCGCGATCACCCCGGCCGGGGTGGCGTCGGGCTTCTCCTCGATCAGCACCGCCCGGCGGGGCCGGCGCTGCCAGAGCCACCGGGCCAGGTAGACCAGCCCGACCAGCACCGCCAGGCCCATCAACCCGGCCAGGAGGCCGGCGATCCACTGCTGAATGGCGCTGGCTTCGGACATCGGTGGTGGCTGGGTGGGCGGGCTGAGGGCGGGCTGGGAGACCAGTCCGGGGACCGGCTGGGCGTCGGCGAACCAGATCCGCGGTTCCAGCGACCACCCACCGGCCGTGCCGGCGGCGAAGACGGCGAGCACGGCCACTGTCGCGACCGCCACCAGGGCGGGTGTCAGCCGCGGCGTACGCGACGTCGCTGGCTCTGCCTCCGGCCCGGCCGACATGCGCTCAGGATAGGCGAGCGTGCTCCCGGGATGAGCGGGAACGGAGAGCTTGCGTACCGATGCGCACACCGGGGCGACTGTCCCCACAGTCTCCCCCGGTGTCCATGGCTGTCTCCGGTGTCCACGGGCCTGTCCGGCATCGGGCCTCTCGGTGTCAGGCCCGCGTACCGGTCAGGCTCGCGGAGGTTCGGCCGGGACGTCGGTCAGGCGCGAGCCAGCGGTCGGGTGAGCGTGAGCGGATCGGCCAGGCACGCGTCCCGGGCCGACATGGCCGCACCGCGCACGACCCTGGGCTCCGGTGTCTCCAGGGACACCACCAGGGTGGCCGCGAAGGCAGGATCAGACAGTCGCTCGCTGAGCCGTGCATCCATCGCGTCCCGCAGGTACGGCGACAGAACACCCACGTAGCCGCCGATGATGGCGGCGTGCGGATTGAGCACGCCGAGCACGTCGTCGATCACTCCGCCGAGCGCGGAGCCGGCGTCGGCCAGGGTGGCCAGCACCCTGTCGTTGCCCGCTTCGGCCTCGGACCGCAGCAGGTCGAGGGCCCCGTTCGGATCCTCCTTGACCGCGGCGATGGCGGCCTCCATGCTCATCAGGCCGCTGTGGCTGAGCAGGGCCTCCGGTCCGAGCACGGTGGTCAGGCAGCCCTTGCGGCCGCACTGGCAGTCGGTGGTCTCGCCCCCGACGTTGCTGTGGGCCAGGTCGCCGGCCACACCGTGCGCACCTCCGAAGATCTGCCCGTCGACGATGAGTCCGCTGCCGATGCCCCGGAGCCCGCCGATGTAGACCGCCACCGAGTTCGGCGGCAGCCGGAGCTCGGTCCGGGTCGCGTACAACCCGGCCAGCTGGCAGTCGTTGGCGACGCCGACGTGGACCCCGGCCAGACCGGCTTCGGCGAGCACGTCACGGATGTGCTCACGCATGCCGAACTCGACCCAGGGCAGGTCAGTGGAGTGTTCGAGCTGACCACGGTCGCGAACCACGACGCCGGACATGGCGACCTCGACCGAGATCACCTCACGGCCGGTGGGCACTTCGGCGAGTCGGCGGGCGAGCACGGCCCGCACCTGCTCGAAGGCTACGTCGGGATCGGCGTCGGCGAGCTCGACCGGGTCGTTGACCAGCCAGAGCTCCTCACCACCCATCGAGGTGGCCGCGATCTCGATCACGTCGTGGCTGATGTGCACGCCGAGCGTGCACCAGGGAGCGCCGTCGAGAGCGATCGGACGGGTTGGCCGCCCGGCACCCGGACGACGCACCGGGTCCAGCTCTTTGACCAGTCGGCGGGACTTGAGGTCCCCGATCAGGTCGGTCAGTGTGGAGATCCCCAAGCCGCAACCACGAGCGATGTCGTGACGACTACAGGGTCCATGATCTCGGACGTAGCAAAGGACTTGGGTTAGGTTGCCGTGGCGCAGATCCCCCGATCCTCCGCTGCGTCGCGCTCCCTCAGGAGCCGGCGCATAAGGCATGCCGAAATGCTAGTGGCTTTGCTGAAGCGGTTTTGTGAAACGGCCGGATCAATCTGATTATTTTAGGCTTCAACCGTTAGTGAGAGCGATGCCACGGCAGGTTCGGATAGTTTCTGTGTGACCCGAATCACATTACTTGTGAGTACGCACTGTCGCGTCGATTCCGGGAAAGCGATTGTCCCGACCCGGGGCGGTTCGTCCGGGCAGTCGGTGAGCGCCCTGGTTCGGCCCGGGCACAATGGGGTCCTCGCCATCGGCGGGGGTCCACGTCGCCGGCGAGGTTCGGAGGAGATCACCATCGGTCACTACGAGTACCTGGCGTTGATGGCCGCCTGCCTGCTGATCACGCTCCCGCTGGAGTTCGTGTTCGGGGCGCGGGTCTACCGCCGGTTCAAGCTGATGACCCTGGCGGTGCTGCCGGTGGTGCTGATCTTCTCGATCTGGGACGTCGTCGGCATCGTCCGGGAGCACTGGGACTACAACGCCGCGTACGTGACCGGTGTCCAGCTGGTCTTCGCGATGCCGGTGGAGGAGCTGGTGTTCTTCCTCGTCATCCCGATCTGCGGGCTGCTCACGTACGAGGCCGTCGGCCAGGTGCTCGCGCGAGTGCGAGGTCGGCAACGACGACGGGAGACCGCTGATGCCTGAGTACACGGTGTTGACGGTGATCGCCGTGCTGGCCACTGTCGCGCTGGAGCTGTTCGTGTTCCGTACCGGCATCTTCGGCACCGCGCAGTACTGGTTGACGATGGTCATCGTCTTCGGGTTCCAGGTGCTGGTGGACGGCTGGCTGACCAAGCTGTCGAACCCGATCGTGATCTACCACTCGGAGCAGATGCTCGGCATCCGCTTCCCCTGGGACGTCCCGATCGAGGACTACGGCTTCGGCTTCGCCATGGTGACCCTGACCATCATCGGCTGGCGCCGCCTGCTGGATCGGGCCGCGGCGCGGGCCGAGCAGGCGGCCGCCGATGGTCCGTCGGTGGCGGGTGCGCCGGGCGGGGACGACACCCGGGTACGGTGATCCGACCATGACCCTTCTCGATGGTCGCGCTCCGCGCTCCGCGGTCTCGAGCTCCGCGGCGTCTCGCTCGTTCGTCGCGATTCCGGACGACGAAGAACGTGTCGCCCAGAATCGCTCCTGCACTCCCGAGAGGCTTCGCTCTTGACCGAATCCACCGGTCGCGATCTCGGCATCGCCGATGTGCCCGCGGCGTTCGATCGAGCCGCCGCGACGTACGACGTGATGGTCAATCTCAACCCGGGCTACCACCGCCACCTGCAGTCCGCCGCCGACGCCCTGGCCGAGTCGCTGCCGAGTGGTCGCGGCCTCACCGTCGTCGATCTGGGCTGCGGCTCCGGCGCCTCCACCGACGCGCTGGTGAACAGCATGGGTCACCGCGGCCACGCCTACACCGCCATCGGCATCGACGGATCCGCCGGGATGCTCGCCGAGGCCAGGTCGAAGCCCTGGCCGACCTGGGTGTCCTTCGCGCAGGCGCGGGCCGAGGAGCTCTCGTCGGTGACCGCGTCACTGACGGGACTGCGCGGGGGAGCGGCCGGCGAGAACGGGTCGACCGGATCCGACAGGGCATCGACCGGCGTCGCCGGGGTGCTCGCGGCGTACCTGTTCCGCAACATCGGCGACCGCGACGCCGTGCTGCGCTCGGTCTGGGACCTGCTCGCGCCCGGCGGCGTGCTGGTGGTGCAGGACTACTCGGTGGCGGGATCGTCGTCGGCTCGGGCCACCTGGAGCGCCGTGTCCTGGTCGGTCGTCATCCCGTTGTCGAAGGTGATCAACCGCGACACCAGCATCTACCGCTACCTCTGGCGCAGCGTGCTGGACAACGACTCCACCGACGTCTTCGCCGACCGGATGCAGCGGGCCGGCTTCGTCGACGTGGAGCACCGGACGGTCGACGGCTGGCAGCGGGACATCCTGCACACCTTCCGTGGCCGCAAGCCGGCGTGAGCGCCGTGCACCTGGCGTGGTCTGAGTCGTGGTCGGGCCTGGGCGGCTGCGTTTTCCGTCACTCGACGGACAAGTCGGCATCCGGGGTCGGGGCACGCAGCGAAAGCCGTCGAGTGACGGAAAACGCAAGGCCGTGGCGGCGGTGACGCGCACACGGGAGTGGCGCCCGGGCCGGGATCGACAGGCCGTACGCCATCCGGGTCCCACCGGGACGCACCGGGCGCCGACCGGCTCCTCGGCACTGGTCGTCGGCGGCGGCATCGCCGGTCTCGCGGCGGCGACCGGACTGGCGGAGCGCGGCGTCCGGGTGACGCTGGTCGAGCGCGAGCCGCAGCTGGGCGGTCGGGTCCGGGCCTGGCCACTCGACGACTCACCGACCGGTCCGCGCACCATGAGCCGCGGCTTCCACGCGTTCTTCCGGCAGTACTACAACCTCCGCTCGCTGCTGCGCCGCTCGGATCCCGCCCTGGAGCGTCTGCGACCGATCGCCGACTACCCGCTGATCTCCGCCGACGGGATGGCCGACTCCTTCGCCCGGATCCCCCGGACGCCGCCGTTCAGCTTCGCCGCCTTCGTGGCGCTCAGTCCCAGCTTCACCGCGGCGACGCTGGCCAAGGTGGACGTCACCGCGGCCCTGGAGCTGCTGTCCGTCCGGTTCCCCGACACCTTCGCCGCCTACGACGGGGAGAGTGCCGAAGCCTTCCTGGACCGGCTCCGCTTCCCACCTGCGGCGCGGCACCTCGCGCTGGAGGTGTTCGCCCGCAGCTTCTTCGCCCACCCGAGCGAGTTCTCCGCCGGCGAGCTGGTGGCCATGTTCCACACCTACTTCCTGGGCTCGGCCGAGGGCCTGCTCTTCGACGTCCCGACCGACGACTACGACACCGCCCTGTGGGCGCCGCTGGGTCGTCATCTGCACGGGCTGGGGGTCGAGGTCAGGACGGGCGAGAGCGTCGAGCAGCTGACCTGCCGGGCGGACGGCGTCGACGCGCAGCTGGCGAGCGGTCAGAGGCTGCGCGCCGACGCCTGCGTGCTGGCCGCCGACCTCGCCACCACCCGCCACCTCGGGTCGACGTGTGAGTTCATGGCCGAGGACGGACCCTCGAGTCACCCGCTGTGGCGGGAGCAGCTCGCCGTCACCCGGACCGCACCCCCGTTCGCCGTCTGGCGCCTCTGGCTGGATCGCCCGGTCGGCACCGAGCGGCCGCCCTTCCTGGGGACCAGCGGATTCGGCCCGCTCGACAACGTGAGTGTGCTGGAGCTGTTCGAGGACGGGGCGGCCGACTGGCGGCGCCGGACCGGCGGCTCGGTGGTCGAGCTGCACGCGTACGCGCTGCCGTACGCACTCGATGACGACACTGCCCAGACGCGCACGAAGGAGCAGCTCCGGGCCGAGCTGTCCCGGATCTACCCGGAGACGGCCGGCGCGCAGGTGGTCGGCCAGGAGTGGCTGGTTCGCGACGACTGCCCCCTGGTCGGCACCGGACCCTGGCACCTCAGGCCTGGGGTGGTGACCCCCGATCCGCGGCTGGTGCTGGCCGGCGACGGCGTCCGGTGCGACTTCCCGGTCGCCCTGATGGAGCGGGCCGCGACCACCGGCTTCCAGGCCGCGAACGCCCTGCTGGCCCGAACCGGGACGGCCGGAACCGACCTCTGGACCGTGCCGATGGCCGGACGTCGCCCCGTCGGCCGGGCCGCCGCCGCGCTGACCCGCTGACCTCGTCGCCATCCAGCCCCGGTGAGACCGCCCGACAACAGTTGCCGGCCGAATATCCCGGCTGAGGAACTTTTTAGGTGGTTGCTGCGTCAATCCTGAGCCTCACCTGCAGTAAGAGGGCTATCTTCGATGGAGATCGTGGGGGCGATCTGCACCGTCGGGGGATGGTGTCTCACTTGCGCCATCGGGGAATCACAGATGTCCAGCAGACTCGGGTCATGGCCCACTCGGGCCCAGGCCGTCATCGTCAGCGTGCTCGCGCTGGCCCTCGGTCTCGCCCTGAGCGCCGTCGACGGATCCGTACGCCCAGCACCGGCGGCGGCCGGCGTCTCGGCGGTCGGCTCACGTGGCACGGCCGGGGTGACTGCCGACGCGCTGCCCACCGTCCAGGTGAACGGCATCGTCTGGACTCAGGTCGTGGTGGGCAACACGGTCTACGCGGGTGGTCAGTTCAGCACCGCCAGACCTGCGGGTGCAGCGCCGGGCAAGAGCACGGTCCGTCGTTCGAACCTGCTGGCCTTCGACATCCGTACCGGCAAGCTGATCGCCAGCTTCGCGCCGTCGGTCAACGGCGCGGTCCGCGCCCTGGCCGTGTCGCCGGACAAGAAGACCCTCTACGTCGGTGGTGCCTTCACCTCCGTCAACGGCAAGAAGCGGTTGCGGTTCGCCGCCGTCGCCACGTCCGGTGGCGCCCTGCGGGCACTCGCACCGGCGTTCAACAACCAGGTCCGAGCGATCCTGGCCACGTCCTCGACCGTGTACGTGGGCGGCACGTTCAGCAAGGTGGGCACGTCCGCCCGCAGCCGGTTGGCGGCGATCAGAGCGACCGACGCGAAGCTGCGGTCGTGGAAGCCGTCGGCGAACGGCGACGTCGTGGCGTTCACGCCTGACCCCCGATCGCCGGTCGATCGTGGCCGGCGGGTCCTTCTCCAAGATCGGCAGGACCGGCGCGTGCGGCATGACGCGACTCGATCTCGTCACCGGCTCCGTGCTCTCCTGGTCGATCAACACAGTCGTCAGGAACTGCGGCAAGGGCACCGCCATCATGAGTCTGAAGGCTGACGCCTCGCGGGTGTACGGCAGCGGGTACAGCTACGGCGGGGGCACCTACGAGGGCGTGTTCGCGGCCACCGGGACGGGCAAGCTCAGCTGGTTGCAGGACTGCCGCGGCGACACCTACGACGTCGCGGTCGCGGCCGGACGCGTCTACAGCGTCGGGCACGCCCACAACTGCGCCAACATCGGCGGGTTTCCCGAAACCACACCACGGACGAACTATCGCGCCCTGGCCGCCACGACCACCGCCACGGGGACGGTGGGCACCTCGACCGGTGGCTACAAGGCGTTCAAGGGCAAGCCGTCGCCGTCGCTGATCAACTGGTTCCCGACTCTCACCCCGGGAAAGTTCACCGGTCAGAGCCAGGCGGCGTGGAGTGTCGTCGCGTCGGGCCCGTACGTGGTCCTCGGCGGAGAGTTCACGGCGGTCAACGGCGTGCCGCAGCAGGGGCTGGTGCGGATGGCCACGGCTGCCTACGCACCTCGGAAGCAGGGTCCGGTCGGCGTCACCTCCGGTGCCAAGCCGACGCTGGTCGCGAACGCCGACAGGACCGTCGCCGTGTCCTGGAAGACGGGCTGGGACCGCGACGACCGGACGCTCACCTACACCGTGCTGCGTGGCGATGACGTGGTCTACCGGCGGACCGCCACGTCGCTGTTCTGGAACCGCACGACGATGTCCTTCGTCGACTCGTCCCTGAGCCCGGGAACGAAGTACACCTGGCGGGTGGTCGTCTCCGACGCCGACGGCAACACCGTGGCGAGTGGAGCGACCTCGCTGACGGTCGCACCATCGGAATCGCCCTCCCCGGAGCCGGCCCCATCGACCCCGACCCCGACTCCGTCGCCGAGTGCGACCGTGTCGGCCGGCGGCTGAAGCCAGCGCGTCAGCCCGGGTACTCCCCGCGCATCCGCAGCTGGTAGCGACGTTCCGCGTACGCCAGGTCGTCCACCCACAGCTTCTTGGCCGTCTTGATGATGCCCGGCCGGAGCACCGGGGTGAGCCACTTGGCGACCAGGAAGCCGGGCCGGTCGGAGTACGCGATGGTCGCCTCGGTGACCATGGTGATCGGTCGGCCGCGCTCGTCCACCCCGGTGGGTGTCGCGTGCGTCTCCACCACCGACGCCGTGCCCTCGCCGTCGATGATCCGCATCACGATGGTGCGGGTGTCGGGGCAGGTGAACTCGGCCCGCACCGGCACCCCCCAGGTCCGCGACAGCCGGAACGTCACGTCCACCACGAGACGGCTCGCGTCGGAGGCGTCGTCGTCCACGACCAGGTGCGAGAACGCGTACGGGTGGAACCACGCGCCGTGCCACGGGTCCAGCCGGTTCGCGATCACGTCCTCGGGCTGGCAGGTCCCCGGCTCCACCATCACCGCGCTGACCGAACCGTCCAGCGGTGGCCGGGCCGAGTGAGCCGGCCGCTCGGTGAACGTCTCGCCCTCGGTGGCCAGCCGCACCCAGATCAGCAGGCCGTCGTCCACGGCCGCGTACGGGCTCCAGGTCCGATCGCCCTTCGACGTCAACGCCAGTCCGTGCCAGCGGCAGTACATGGTCCCGTCCAGCACCGGGCAGGCGTCCATCAGCGCACCCAGGTGCGGGCAGGCGCCGGGGCCGGCGATCAGAGTCCCGTCGGCGTCCCGCCAGAAGACCACCTCGCGGCCGGCGATCGTCCTTGCCACGGACTCGGTCGCCCCGACGTCGGCGCTCTGCCCGCGACGAACCAACCGCCCGAGTTCTGCGCCTGGGACACCGCCAGGGCGGCGGCGATCCGACCCGGCTTGGCCTGCCGCCAGGACGCGGTCATCCGGTTCTCCCGCGGCTGCGGCACTCGCTGGATCGGGATCCGCGACCGGACGTGCTCGGGCAGCCGTCCCATCAGACCTG
This sequence comes from uncultured Actinomycetota bacterium, assembly GCA_963707005.1. Lineage (GTDB taxonomy): Bacteria > Actinomycetota > Actinomycetes > Propionibacteriales > Propionibacteriaceae > Microlunatus. Next base: position 250,232 of record CAVPPP010000032.1, on the reverse strand, counting down.
TCTCGTCCGGCAGGTCGTCCCGCAGACGCAACGACATGGGTGTCCTCTCTGGCGTGGTCGAACAGGTCTTGGTCGAGCAGGTCTTGATGGAGTCGTGCCGGGTCAGGCGGCGCTGCGGATGCGCGGCCCGGTCACCATGATCCGCCCCGCGGTCAGCGCCTTGCGCGCGGTGGGCACCCGGGCCCGACCGTTGAACACGTTGTAGTTGGCCCGCTCGATCCGGTCCAGGATCTGCGCGTAGAGCACCCGCGCCGCCCCCACGCAGCGAGCGGAGCGGGGCGGCAGCATGGCGATCCCGGTGTCGGCGAACGTGTACAACGACCGGTTCCGTTCGATCTCGTACGCCATCAGGGCCCGCCACTCCGGCGTCGAGTGCCGCCAACGCAGGTCGACCCCGAACCGGCGCAGGTCCTCCTGCGGAATGTAGACCCGGCCCCGGTCGAGGTCCTCGTCGACGTCGCGGAGGAAGTTGGTGAGCTGGAAGGCCAGGCCGAGTGCGCGCGCCGGGGCCTTGGCCTCCTTGGTGCGCGGCTCGAGGACGGGCAGCATCATCTCGCCGATGACCGCCGCCGAGCCCTCCATGTAGTCGCAGAGGTCCTCCCACGACTCGTACGTGCTGGTGGTCAGGTCCATCGCCATCGCCCCGAAGAACCGGTCGAAGCACTCGGGGTCGATGTCGCAGGCGCGTGCGGTGGTGGCTACAGCGGCCAGCACGGGGTCGTCGCTGACGCCGTCGACCAGGGCGGTCCGGAACCGGTCAGCGAAGGCGCGGAGTCGCCGAGCCACCTCGCTGTCGTCACCGACCGGACCGACTGCCGTCGCCGGCGGGTGGGTCGCCGACCGGGCGCCGCCCCACCCCGTACCGGGCACGAAGGTCTGCTCGCTCGCGTCGCCGGTGGAGTCGGGCGGCAGGTCGACGATGTCGTCGGCCAGGCGACAGAGGGCGTACACCGCGTAGACGTGCTTGCGCTGACGCCGGGGCAGCAGCGCGGCGCCCCAGAAGTAGGTGGTCCCGAACTGGCGGGTCAGCCGACCGCACTCCCGGTAACCGGCCCGCAGCACGCGCGGGTCGGTGGCCTGGGTCGCACTCATCTAGCGAGCCTCCTGGTGGACCTGCGTGAGATCTTCCGGCCCGCAGCCCCGCCACCCAGGTACGCCTCGACGCGATCGGCCGACAGCTTCCCGGAGATGAGCACCATGGGCACTCCGACCCCTGGGACAGTACCGGAGCCGGAGAAAATCATCCCGGGCACGCGCCGCTCGACGTTGGCCGGTCGGAACGGACCCGTCTGCGCGAAGGTGTGCGCCAGCGCGAACGGGGTCCCGGCCGCCATCCCCTGCGCCTGCCAGTCGAGCGGGGTGACCAGCTCCTCGGTCACGATGTCGGTGGGGTAGCCCTCGGCGGCCAGGAAGGCCAGCAGCCGTTCCCGCATCGGCTCGCGCTCACGCACCCAGTCGATCTTCCCGTCGGCGAGGTTGGGCACCGGCTCGAGGACGAACAGCGTCGAGCAGCCCTCCGGGGCCAGGCTGGGATCGTCCAGCGACGGGATGGTGACCAGCCGCGAGGCGTCGCCCATCAGGGTGCCGCGCTTCAGCAGGTCGTCGAAGGCGCCGCCCCACTCGTGACCGAAGTGGATGTTGTGGTGCGAGACCTCCGGGTCCGGCAGCCCGCGGACCCCGACGTGCCAGACCACGGCCGACGGTGAGTAGCGCGGCCGGCGCAGCGACCGCGGCGGGCTCAGGTCGGGCAGCAGCTTCTCGTACGCGGTCGGCAGGTCGAGGGTGCAGACGACCGCGTCGGCGGCCAGCTGCTCGCCCGAGTCCAGCCGTACGCCGGCGACCCCACCGGTGTCCGTACGCCGGAGCACCTCCGACACCGAGGCGCCGTAGCGGAACTGGGTGCCGGCCTTCTCCGCGGCGGTGGCCAGCGCGACCGGCATCGCGTGCATGCCCCCGTCGGGGAACCAGACGCCTTCGATGCTGTCCATGTAGGTGATCACGGCGTAGATGGCCAGCGCCTCGTCGGGGGCCAGGCCGGCGTACATGGCCTGGAAGCTGAACAGCCGGTGCAGCCGGTCGTCGCGGAAGCGTCGCCGGATGGCCTTGCCGAGGCGCCCGAAGCCGCCCAACCGGACCAGCTTGGCCGCGACATCGGGTCGGCTCAGCAGGTCGAGGGGGGAGTCGAAGTTGCGGTCGATGAAGTGCGGCATCTCGGCCACGTACAGGTCCTGCAGCCAGTCCACGAAGCCGTCGAACGCAGCCGCGTCCACCGAGCCGCAGGTGTCGGCGATCTCGTTCCGCATGGCCTCGCGGCCGTAGCGCACCCGGATCGTGGAACCGTCCGCGAACTGGGCCCGGTAGGCCGGGTCCAGCCGTCGCATCGGCAGCAGCGCGTCCAGGTCCGCATCGACGGCGCGCAGGGCGTCGGCGACCAGGTCCCGCATGGTCAGCACCGTGGGTCCGGTGTCGAAGGTGAAGCCGTCCCGGACCAGCTGCCCGTTGCGGCCGCCGGGGATGTCCTCCCGCTCGACCACCGTCACCTCGTACCCGCGTCCGGTCAGGTGACAGGCGGCGGCCAGCCCGGCCAGTCCGGCTCCGATGACGACGACTCTCACGCAGCACTGCTTTCGTTGGTCAACACGTCTCGGGTGCTCTCCCGGGTCGCGGGACTCATGCGTCCCGCCAAGCGATCTTGTGGGCCATCACGGTCAGCTCGCGGACGCCGTCGGGGTCGAGGGCGGAGCTGTCCAGCGCGGCCAGCGCCTCGCCGACGTGACGACTGATCCGGTCTTCGACCTCGCCGACGACGCCCCAGGCCTGCAGGCTCTGCTGCAGCTCGGCGATGTCGTCGCAGGTCAGGGCCGAGGTGCCGACCTTGCTCAGCGTGTGTCGGGCCGGACCGGTCGCCCGTTCGTGGGCCAGAGCGAGGATGACTGTCGGCTTGGCCGAGATCAGGTCGTCGCCCGCCGGCTTGCCGGTGCGGGCCGGATCGCCCCAGACACCGAGCAGGTCGTCCCGCAGCGCGAAGGCCTCGCCGATCTCCCGCCCGTAGGTGGCCAGCGCCGCGCTGACCACCTCCGGTGCTCGCGCCGCCGCCGCTCCCAGCTGGAGCGGACGCTCCACGGTGTAGGCCCCCGACTTCAGCCGAGCGACCTCGCGGGCGTGGGCGAGGTCGTGCCGACCCGCGGCGCTGCCGGTGAGGTCGCGCCGCTGCCCGTACACGAGCTCGATCACCAGCAGCCGCCAGATCCGCCGCAGCTCCGCCGGTAGCCCGGCGACCAGGGCGTCCGCTTCGGCGTGGGCGAGATCGCCCAGCAGGATGGCGATGTTGTCGCCGAAGCGCTCCGGCCGACCCTGGCCCGCCGTGCGCCGGTGCAGGTCCGCCGCGTGCAGGTGGGCGGTCGCGACTCCCCGACGGGAGGTCGACTCGTCCATCACGTCGTCGTGCACGAGCGCGAAGGCGTGCAGCAGATCGAGCGCGGCGCTCACCCGGACCACGTCGGCGTGCCCGACCCCGCGAGACCGGCCCGAGGCGCTCAACCAACCGAGGTGGGCCATCACCGGTCGGATCCGCTTGCCTCCGCTGTGCACCAGAGCGGTCAGCAGGGAGGGCAGGTCGTCGGTGCCGAGGATGTCGGCGGACTCACCCGCCGGCGCCAGCTTGGTCGACCACAGGTGGTGCAGATCGGCCAGCACCTCGCTCAGCTGCTGATCGACGAGCTCGAGATGGTGGGTGACCGAGGGTGCCTGCTCGGGGCGGGGGAGCTGGACGACAGTGCCGGCCTCGTGCTGTGACGGGATGCGTGCCGAGGTCGGCTCGTCGATCACGGCTCGGGCGTCGCTGGGTCGGGCGGGGAGGACCACGATCGTCTCCGTCGGTCGTCGGGGGTCCGGCGCCGTACGCGTCCGGGGAGACGTCGTTCGGCCCGGGCAGGGCGGGTCAGGAGAGGGGATGTCCCGGAACCTCGCGGACCTGGGCGACTGCCCAGGGACTGAACACGAAGGGGGTCGCCGTGACGGCGGCCACCAGCTGCTCCCACGGGGTCCAGGCCCAGTCCATGACCTCACCGCTGTTCGGCGCCAGCCGCGCGTCCGGATGCAAGCGGCCGACGAAGACCGGACAGATCTCGTTCTCGACGATCCCACTCGCGTCGGTGGCGGTGTACGAGAAACCCGGCAGGACGCACGTCAGGTCCTCGACCTCGACGCCGAGCTCCTGCGGCAGCCGACGTCGAGCGGCGTCGTCGGGCCGCTCGCCGGGGGCGGGGTGACCGCAGCAGGTGTTGGTCCACACACCCGGCCAGGTCTTCTTGGTCAGCGCCCGGCGGGTGAGCAGCACCCGTCCGGCCACGTCGAACAGATAGAGCGAGAACGCCAGGTGCAGCGGTGTCCTCTCGCTGTGCACGACGGCCTTGTCCTGGGTGCCGATCGCCTCACCTCGGTCGTTCAGCAGCACCACGGTCTCGGGGGTCATCCGGCGAGGATAGTCGAGCCGGCCGGGTTCCTCCGCGGTCAGCGCACCCAGGCGACAGCGGCCGGTGCGCGGTAGTAGGCGGGGTAGCTGGTCTTCGTGTACGGCGCGTACACCCACGACGACACGACGCCCGCGCTCGCGTTCACCTCGACCATCCTGGTCGGGTTCGTCGTGTTGCTGTGCATGGCCAGCAGGTAGCTGTGGATCACGTTGCCTCTGACACCGACATCGCGACGGTAGGCAGCGGTTCCCGTGTGTCCCGAGAACGTCATCTTGATGTTGGGATACTGCTTGATCAGGTTGTCGTAGAGGTACTTGGGACTGGTGGCGCCGTAGCCCCCGTTGCTGGTGTAGATCGCGCCGTTGAAGTTCAGGTACGAGTGGGTCACCACGATCACGTTGTGCTTCGGGTGGGCGGCCACGACCTCCTTCGCCCAGCTCCACGACCTCTCTGCGGGGCCAGAGCTCGAGCGTCAGCACCATCCAGTTCAGCCCACCGGCCGAGAACAGGGAGTACGAGTTCTCGCTCCTACCGGCCTCGAACTCGCTACTCCGCCGCATCCCCGGTCGGAGGTAGGTGTTGTAGCTCGTCGTGTCGCGCACGAGCTTGGAGGTGTTCGGTGGGTCGGCCGCGCTGCCGCCGACCCCGACCGCCGCGGTGTCGTGGTTGCCCGCGGCGGCCGAATAGGCCAGCTTGCCGTCCAGCACCCCCATGGCCCGTTGCGCCCGCACGTACTGATCGTGGCCGGGGGTGTCCCAGCTCACGATGTCGCCGGTGTGCAGCACGTAGCGGGTGCCGAGCAGGGAGGTGGTGTTCACCACCCACTGGGAACGCCCGGCGAACCTGGAATCATTGTCGCGGTAGACCTCGTTCTGGGTGTCCGGGTAAACCGCGAAAGTGATGACGCTGGCGGCCTTCCCGAGGTAGAAGCGGATCTTCTCCTCTTTCCAACCGTCGTCTTTGAGCGTGTCGCGCTCGGCGGCAGACGCGGCGAATCGGTGCATGCTGTTCTTGAAGTAGGAGTAGACGGGCTGCAGGCAGCCGGCGGACTTGGTGGCCGCGTAGAACGCGATTCCCTGATCGACGTAGCCGCGCTCGCGAACGGCTTTCTTGACCTCGGCGCTGTCAGAGGAATAGAAGAGGTTCCTGGTGGACGCCTTGAACAGCCGGTGGACCCCGGTGATGAGCGGTCCGGCTGAGATGGCCGCCGTCATCGTGGATGCGCGGACGGTGGAGAAGCCGGACGCATTCGCCGCTACGGCCTGGTCGCCTCGCGCGGTGAGGGACTGAGCCTGGGTCGACGGACTCACCTGGTCGTAGACCTTGGCGACGAACGCCGAGCAGCTCGGACTCACCGCGAGCGCAGGTCGCGCGGCGACGCCCACGGAAAAGCTGATGGCGAGAGCCATGGCGAGGCCAGTGACTCTTTTCGCGCAGATCTTGGGCATGAGCGCTCCGTACTCAGGACGTCCTGAGTACGAAACGATACGGGTACCGTACGGTAATTCGTAAGGGATCCGTCAATATATTCCTGGTGACGGAACGCCGCTCCGCCCGGCCGGGTCAGCGCGTCGCGAGAATGTTCCGGAGCTGGGTGCTGCTGGTGTGCGCGGTGTACGGGAAATACCGGACCTGAACACCCACGGTGGCCATGTCCAGCTCGAGCTGATCGCCTTTGGCTGTCCCGCGCCAGTCGTCACCCTTGAAGAGCACGTCGAAGCGGACCCGCTCCCACACGTCGAGTTTCCGGCTGGAGAAGTCGACCACGACCTCGTCGGCGAGCACCATGCTGCGCACGACGGCCATCCGCTCGTCGAGCGGCACGATGGGTGAGCGTCCCTTGGCGGCCACCAGGGCCTCGTCCGTCACCACACCGACCACCAGCCGGTCGCACTGCTCACTGGCTCGCTTGAGGATGTTGAGGTGACCGATGTGGAACATGTCCCAGGCGCCCGGGACGTAGCCGACGACCGGTGTTGACTCGTAGCGCATCAGGCCACCGCCTCGGCGACGACGCTCTGCAGCGCTCCCCGCAGGACGGAGCTCTGGGTCCGCACGCCCGGATCGATGACGATGGCATCGGGATGCGTCACGGCTACTCGGTTCGAGCAGCTCGCCGGTGGTGAAGACCTGACCCGGGCTCCGCACCATGACCGACTCGTCGTCGGTGACCTCCAGGACACCGCGGACGTGCTCGACGATCGCCCTGCGCTCGTGCAGCGGCACGACCGGAGGACGCCCCAGCGTCTCCTCGACTGCGCCGTCAGAGAGCACCACGATCGTCAGATCGGTGCACAGCTGCATGGCCTGATGAATGACGTCTAGATCGCCGACATTGAGCATGTCGAACGACGACACGAGATAAGCCCCTCGCATTGGTCCCCCCGAACCCGAATCCCCCACGGCTGCCCCCGGCGGCCGTCGCTAGATCTTAGCATCGAGGACCTCGGCTGGTCGGGTTTCTGGAGAGAGCAGCATCACGTCTGATACCCCCCGCGGGAAGAAGGGGGGTGATAGCGTCTGACGCTCGGTGGACGCAATCGCGCGGTCCCCGTCAGATTGTCGTCGACACCGGATTGCGTGGTTTCACCAAAGTGGCTCCAACAGTCAGAATTCTTGGAACCCACGGTGTTCCGGCGGCGTACGGCGGGTTCGAGACCGCGGCCGAGAACGTCGGTCTCTATCTGCGCGGACCAAGGCTGGCGACGTCAGCGTCTACTGTCAGGTCGACGGCGAGGGACCCACCCTGATCGATCGGTGGAACGGGCTCGAGCGGGTGCTCATCCCGGAGGCGCGCGACGGGTGGCTCGGTACGTCCTCGTTCGACCTGAAGTCGATCCGCCACGCGATGGCGCACCACACGCGGGAGACGGTGTGGCTGACCTTCGGCTACAACACGGGGGTGTTCGACGTCATCCCGCGTCTGCGCCGCATCCCGAACGTCATCAACATGGACGGCATGGAGTGGACCCGCAGGCGGTGGGGTGTGGCGAAGCAGGGCATCCTTGCTCGGCGAACGAGCGCATCGCCGGTCTGGTGGGCGACGGCTGATCGCCGACCATCCCGAGATCGGCCGGTACCTGCGCGCGGCACTTCGGTCGCAAGCGGGTCACACCATCACCTACGGCGCGCACGAGGTGCTCGACGCGCCGACCGACCCGCTGGCCGACTACGGGCTGGCCCCGGCGGTACTACGGATCGTCGTGTGTCGACCGATCCCGGAGAACTCCGTGCTCGAGATCGTCCGCGCCTGGTCGGCGCGTCCTCGCGGCAGAAGCTGCTGGTGGTCGGGTCCGTACGGCGACGATCGATCCGTACCACGTGGCGGTTCGAGCCGCGGCCTCGGCGAGGTCGAGTTCCCCGGCGCGATCTTCGACCAGGACCGGCTGCGGTCGCTGCGATTCCACGCGCGCCTCTACCTCCACGGGCACACCGTCGGTGGCACGAATCCGTCCCTGGTCGAGGCGATGGCTGCCGGCAACGCCGTGATCGCCCACGACAACGTCTACAACACCTGGGTGGCCGGCAGCGGCAACCGCTACTTCACCGACGACGCTGATCTCGTCGAGACGCTCCTGGAGATCCTCGTCGACGACGAGGCCGCGCTCGCTGCGATGAGTGAAGCCGAGCCGCTCGATCGATTCGGGACGAGTTCACCTGGGAGCAGCATCGGCAGCCAGTACGAGGACGCCCTGAGAGCTAGCCTGCGCCAGCGTCGCGGACGCGTCGCCCGAACGAGACAGAGAGGAAGTCGCTGATCGATGTCGCGGTGGTCGGCTTGGGCAAGATGGGACTGTCCCACCTGTCGATGATCAAGGCGCATCCGGACGTGAACCTGGTCGGAGTCTGTGACGCGACGGGCTATCTGCTGGACATCCTCGGCGAAGTACACCGGGTTGCCGACGTACAAGGACTACGTCGACGATGCTGGACGAGACCAGTCCGCACGCCGTGATCATCGCCACCCCGACGCACCTGCACGCACCCATGATCAAGACCGGCGCTCGACCGGGGGCATCCACGTCGTTCTGCGAGAAGCCGCTGGTGATCGACCCCGCCGACGGCGTCGAGCTCGCGCGCAAGCTGGCCGCGAGCCGGGCTGGTCACCCAGGTCGGCTACCACAACCGGTTCGTCGGCGCCTTCCGGGAGGTGCAGCGGCTCCTGCGAGGCCGGCGCCATCGGCCCGGTGAACACAGCACTGGCCGAGGCCTACGGACCGGTGGTGCTGAAGCCGTCCGGCCGTACCTGGCGCAGCGAGCGAGCCACCGGTGGTGGCTGCCTGTACGACTACGCGGCCCACCCCCTCAACCTCCTGACCTGGTATCTCGGGGAGCCCGAGTCGGTCAGCGGCTGCCAGCTGACCAGCATCTTCTCCGCCCAGATCGACGACGCTGTGTCTGCCACCCTGCACTACGCGGGCGGCACAGCCCAGCTGATCAGTCAACTGGTCCGACGAGTCGCAGCGCAAGATGACCACGAAGATCACGCTGTGGGGACCTCACGGTCGGATCTACGCCGACCGCCAGGAGATCCAGGTCTACCTGCGGGACACCGCGCCCGTACGACGGACGGCTACCGCGCGGGGTGGAACGTGAAGTACACCACCGACCTGACCGAGAACGTCTGGTTCTACCTGCGCGGCGAGGAGTACAGCGCTCAGCTCGACGCTTTCGTCCACCGGGTCGAGGCGCTCGGCGAGCCGCACGGCGAGAACGACTTCGGCTCCGCCGCGGTCACCGACCGGGTGATCGCCATGATCGCGGACAGTCGCCGGCCCGCGACGGATGTCGCGGGTGCCGAGCGCCGAGCGGCGGAGGCAGCTCGGTCCGTCGGTCGCACGACGCAGTCTCGCGCGGCTCGTCGGGCACGCTGCGGAGGTGCTCATCCGCTGGTCGCGTCGCCGTGCGTGCGGGGATCGGCGAAATGAGTGAGCGTGGCAGTGACCACGATGGATCGGCTGCTGTTCGGCGACAACCAGTTCTTCGGCGTCAACCACATGTCGGAGGAGAAGGCCCGCGCGCAGCAGATGCGCTTCCAGGACATCGGTGCCGTGATGCAGGTGCTCGACGACGCGTACGACGAAGGCGTGACCACCTTCATGTGCACCACCCACGACCGGATCGCCGAGGTCTGCGACATCGGTTCGCGCCAACCCGGACGCGCTACGCGACGATGACCTTCTTCCCCTGCATGCCGTACGCGCACAAGTACGCCAACGCGGTGACCGACGACGGGTTCCTCGGGGCGATCCGACGGTTCCTGCCCGACGAGGGGCTGCTCGACAGCATGGTGCGCGGTACGAGGTCGTTGGCCCGCAAGGACATCGAGGGCATCTCGACCCTGCTGGTCGACGCCGAGCTGAAGATGTTCGCAGGGCTGTCCACGCCGGTGATCTGGATGCAGAACGTGGTCGTCGACCTGCTGCTCGGACTGCGGCTTCAACGACGCCTTCCGGATCTTCGCCGACCACGTCGAAGACTCGCTACGGGGCCGAGCCGGGCTTCATCACCATGAACCTGCCGATGCTGCTGGACGCGCTCGACGCGGCCGGCGTCGAGAACCCGATCGTCTGCTCGAACATCAACAAGATCGGCTTCCGGATGTCCGGCGGGATCGACGGCTACCTGGACGCGCATGGAGCAAGCGGCCGTTCCGCGCCGTCGCGATGTCGGTGTTCGCCAGTGGGGCGATCGCGCCGCGTGAGGCGATCGAGTGGGTGCTGCGGGCTGCCCAACCTCGAGTCGATCGTCTTCGGCGCTTCGAGCCGGCGCCAACATCGCCTCGACGGTGGCCTTGGTCGACGAGTACTGGCCCGCCAGGAGCCTGACCGTGCCCCGACGGATCTCGGCCGTGCCCTGCGGGTGCTGATCGCCGATCCCGCGGCGGACCTCTACGGTTCCGACCGGATGATGATGGAGACGGCGACCGGCCTGGCCGAGCAGGGCTGTGAGGTCCTGGTGGTCTGCGGTAGCAACGGCCCGGCGGCAGCCGAGCTCGTCAGCCGGGGGATCGAGGTCCTGGTGGGTCTGGTGCCGGTCATCCGCAAGAGCCTGATGAGTCCCCGCGGGCTCCTGGTGCTCGCCCGGGAGGCGCTCACCGCGCTGCCGCGGCTGATCCGGCTACTGCGCGTGCGGCGGCCGGACGTGGTGCTCGCCAACACCGTCACGATCCCCATCTGGTCGGTGGCGGCCCGCCTGGCCGGTGTGCCGGTGGTGGTGCACGTGCACGAGGCCGAGCAGTCAGTCGGGCGGGCCGCCCGACTGGCGCTCAGCGGTCCGCTGGTGATCGTGAACTCCGTCGTCTTCAACAGCGCGACCAGCCGTGCAGCGCTCGGTTCGGCGCTGCTCGACCGCGTCGCCGACGTGCGAGTGATCTCCAACGGAGTAGCCGGCCCGACCGAGATCGAACCCGCTCGACCCACCCTCGACCCGCCCTTGCGTGTCGTGTTCATCGGACGGCTGTCGCCCCGCAAGGCTCCGGATCTCGTCGTCGAAGCCCTCCGCGAGCTCGACCACCGCGGGGTGTCGGCGACGCTGACCCTCGTCGGTGACGTCTTCCCGGGATATGAGTGGTACGAGCAGGAGCTCCGCGCATCCATCGCCGGCACACCCCTGGTCGACCGGGTCCGGTTCGTCGGCTTCCAGCCGTCGGTGTGGTCGTTCCTGGCCGAAGCAGACGTCGCCGTGGTCCCGTCGCGACTGGACGAGTCGTTCGGGAACACCCTGGTGGAGGCGGTTCTGGCCGGTCGGCCGGCGGTCGCGGCCGATCACACCGGACTGCGGGAGATCGGCGCGGAGCTCGCGTCGGTCGAGCTGGTGGCGAACGACGACTCGTCGGCCATCGCCGATGCTCTCGCCCGGATCGCCGACGAGTGGACGCGGTACCGCGTCGCCGCTAGCGACGACGCGCGCCGGCTGAGGGACCAGATCGGTCCCGAGCGCTACCACGCCGACGTCCACCGCGCACTCGCGGCAGCGGCCGGCAGCTGATCTCCGGTGGACACGCCGGTTCGTTCGAAGCGTGATCCATTCGTGATCCGAACGCCCCAGAACGGGCGGAGGGCGCTGCTAGCGTGATCCCGCTGTTAGGGGTGGGGGACTAGTACTCGGGGGAGGGCTGCTCGGTAACGAGCGGCGCTCTGGAACGCGACGTCGTCGGTGGCGCGTGAGACCAGGGCACGAGACGACATCACCCACAGGCGGCCATCTTGGCCGATTCACTTGGGGGAAACTGCATGTCCAGCACCATTGCGCGTTGTCGCGCCCTGCTCGTACTCGTCATCGCCTTGGGCCTGACGGCGGGATTCACCGTGCCGGTGTCCAGGAGGCGAGCGCTGCTCCGGCTCCGGTGAAGCCTCTGACCCCGGACATGATGTCCGCCGATCGGCTGCCGACCGTGCAGATCGACGGTGTCGTCTGGTCGCAGGCCGTCGTCGGCAACACCGTGTACGCCGGTGGCCGGTTCAACAACGCTCGCCCGGCCGGCGCCGCGGCCGGGACGAACCTGACCGCCCGCGCCAACCTGCTCGCCGTACGACATCACGACCGGGAACCTGATCACGACGCTTCACCCCGAGCCTGAACGGCCAGGTGCTCTCGGTGCGCGGCCTCGCCCGATGGCACCCGGATCTACGTGGTCGGTGACTTCACCACGGCGCGAACGGCTCAGGCCCGTCGGCGGGTCGCCGCCTTCAGCACGCGCGACCGGCGCGCTGATCACCGCCTTCAACCCGGTCGGCGTCAACTCCCAGGCGCGGGCGGTGGTCGCCACGAACGACGACCGTGTACGTCGGTGGCGGTTCCAGGGCGTGCGGCAACGGTCAGCGCGCGGCAACCTGGCGGCCTTCCGCGCCAGCGACGGCGCCCTGCAGTCCTGGAACCCGAACGCCGACTACACCGTCTGGGCCCTGGCGGCCTTCGACCGACGGCTCGCAGGTCTTCGCCGGCGGGTCGTTCCAGAACGTCGGCGGTCAGCCGGCGTACGGGCTGGCCAAGATCGACGCCGACCACGCGGCGCGCTCGACAGCACCTGGCACGCCCGACACGGTGCGCAACGCCGGACCAGACGCCGGCATCACCAGCCTCACGGTGCAGGGCGACTTCGTCTACGGCACCACCTGGCACTTCGGCCCGGGCGGCAACCTCGAGGGCACCTTCAAGGTGTCGGTCGACGACCGGCGGCGTCGAGTGGGTGACCGACTGCCACGGTGACATCTACTCCAGCTTCATGACCGGCGGCGTCGTCTACGTCGCCGGCCACTCGCACTACTGCGGCAACATGGGTGGCGGCTTCCCGCAGTACCCGCACGTGGCGTTCCAGCACGCCCTGGCGTGGACCGACGCCGCCGGCGGCGACATCCTGAACGAGGTCCACGGCTACCCGAACTGGCACGGCGTCGAAGCAGGCCCGTCGATGGTCAACTGGCTGCCGGACATGGCGCATCGGCAGCGTCACCGGTCAGTACCAGGCCGGCTGGACCGTCACCGGCAACAACGACTACGTCGTCTTCGGCGGCGAGTTCCCGACGCGTCAACGGCGTCGGCGCAGCAGGGCCTGGTGCGCTTCGCGAAGCGGACCATCGCGCCGAAGACGAGGGTCCGACGGTTCGCCGACAACGCCCTACGCCCCGACGCTGGTCGCCACCTCGCCGACCTCTGTCCGGGTGACCTGGCCGGCCGGCTTCGACCGTGACGAGCTGCAGCCTCACCTACAAGGTGATCCGCAACGCGTGCGTTCGGCGCGCCGCGCACGACCTCCAGGCGAACTCGAACTGGTGGACCACTGCCGGCGCTCGGGCTTCGTCGACACCGGCCTGACGCCGGGCACGACCTACAGCTACTCAGGTCGTGGTGAACGACGCCGACAACAACACGGTGTACGGCGGCTCGACCGTCCGTCACGATGCCGACCACGGTTCCCGACCAGCCACCGCGTACGCCAGCGACCGTGCGCGGACAACGGTGCGCGGATCTACTGGCCGATGAACGAGACCTCGGGTCTCACGGTCACGCGACCGGGCCGCCGGCGACTGCCGAGTCGACCGGCATCGGCGTCACCGACGGACGCACCGACACCGGCGTCACCTGGGGCACAGGCGGAGCCATCGCCGGTGACAGCGCCGTGTCGCTCGGCGACAACGACTGGTCGCGGGTCTTCGCCGGCAACTGCGCTCCACGGTCGGCTGCAACTTCGGCACCGAGACCGCGCCGGACACGTTCACCGCCCAGGTCTGGATCAAGACCACGACCACCAGCGGCGGCCGATCCTCGGCTTCGGCGACCTGCAGACCGGCGACTCCGGTCACCGCGACCGTCACCTCTACATGGACAACGCCGGTCGCACTCGTCTTCGGCGTCACGGGCCAGGACAGCTCGATCGCGGACCGTGTCCAGCGGCGAAGGCCTACAACGACAACGCCTGGCACCAGGTCACCGCGACGATGAGCGCGTCGGGCATGGCGCTGTACGTCGACGGCGTCCGGGTCGCCCGGCGCACCGACACCACCCAGGGCGAGGCCTACCTCGGCTACTGGCGGGTCGGCGGCGACAACCTCGACGGGTGGCCGAGCCAGCCGAGCAGCAGCAACTTCGCCGGCTCGGTCGACGAGGTCGCGATCTACCCGACCGCCCTCGACCAGGACGCAGATCATCGCCCAGTACCAGGCGAGCGGGCGGACCTCGGTCATCCCGCCCGCTCCGGGCGACGCGTTACGGCGCTGCGGTCTACGCCGACGAGCCCGACCTGTACTGGCGCCTGGGCGAGGCCAGCGGCACCAAGGCCGCCGGACTCCGGCAGGTCCCTCAACGAGGGCACCTACCGCAACGGGGTCACCCTCGGCCAGCCGGCGTCGTCGCCGGTAACACGGCTGCCGGGTTCGACGGCAGCGACGCAGTTCGTCTCGTCGTGACGCACAGGTCTCCAACCCGACGGTCTACACCGAGGAGGCCTGGTTCAAGACCACCTCGAACCGCGGTGGCAAGATCATCGGCTTCGGCAACAACGGCACCGGGACCTCGAACAACTACGACCGTCACGTCTACATGCAGGACGACGGCAAGGTGGTCTTCGGCACCTACCGGGCCAGACCAACACGATCACGACCGCCGGACCCTTACAACGACGGGGACTGGCACCACGTGGTGGCTAGCCAGGCGGCCGGACGGCATGAAGCTCTACGTGGACGGCGTCCTGAACGGCACCAACCCCCAGACCGCAGGCACAGCCCTACAACGGTTACTGGAAGGTCGGCGGCGACACCACCTGGGGCTCCTCGAGCGCACTACCTCGACGGCACCATCGACGAAGCCGCGGTCTACTCCTACGTGCTGAGCCCGCAGCGGGTGACCGCGCACTTCATCGCCGGTGGCGGGGTGCTCAACCAGACCCGGTCGCGGCCTTCACCAGCACCGTCGACCAGCGTCGCGCCAGCTTCGACGGCTCGGCCTCTGCCGACCCGGACGGCTCCATCGCCGGCTACGCCTGGGACTTCGGTGACGACACAACGGGCACCGGCGCGAATCCGGTGCACGTCTACGGCACGTCCGGTGACCTACACGGTCAAGCTCACCGTGACCGACAACAAGGGCGCCTCGGCCGAGGTCACCCACCAGGTCACCGTGACCGCTCCAGCGGCACCGGGTGACGCCTACGGCGCGGCCGTCGTCGCCGACCAGCCCCGCCTCTACTGGCGTCTCGACGAGACGAGCGGCACCGCCGCGGCCGACAGCTCCAGCGGGCCGGCAGTGCGGGCACCTACCGCAACGGCGTGACCCTCGGGCAGGCCGGCGCGTTGCCGATCACCGACAAGGCGGCCGCCTTCAACGGCAACGACGCATTCGTGTCATCCGACGAGTCCTTCGACTCCCGACCGTCTACACCAGGAGACCTGGTTCAAGACCACCTCGACCAGGGGTGGCAAGATCATGGGCTTCGGCAACAACCCGTCCGGCAGCTCCGAGCAGCTACGACCGGCACGTCTACCTGCAGGACGACGGTCACCTGGTCTTCGGCACCTGGACCGGGCAGACGAACACGATCACCACGCCGGCGGCCTACAACAACGGCGAGTGGCACCACGTGGTCGCGACGCAGTCCGGAGACGGCATGAAGCTGTACGTCGACGGCCAGCTGACGGGGACGAACGCACAGACCCAGTCCGAGGGCTACGTCGGCTACTGGAAGATCGGTGGGGACATCACCTGGGGGTCGTCGAGCCCGTACCTCGACGGCACCATCGACGAGGCTGCCTTCTACGCAGAAGGAGCTGAGTGCCAGCCGGATCGCGGCCCACTACGCGGCCGCGGCCCCCGCGCCGAACCAGAAGCCGACGGCGCGCTTCGAGGCGACGCCGACCGATCTGGCCGTCGACTCTCGACGCGAGTGCCTCGACCGACTCCGACGGTACGATCCAGTCCTACGCTGGGACTTCGGCGACACCTGGACGACGACCGGCAAGACCGCTGCGCACACCTATGCGACGGCCGGGAACCAAGACGATCACGCTGACCGTGACCGACGACGACGGTGCCACCGACACGGTCGAGCCACCAGGTCACGGTGCGGGCGGCGAACGTCGCGCCGACAGCCGACTTCGACGCGACCATCGACCACCTCGACCTCAGCGTCGACGCCGCCGACTCCGACTGATCCCGACGGCGACGATCGAGACCTACGCCTGGGACTTCGGTGACGGGACGACGGGCACCGGGGAGACGGCGGACGCACACCTACACCGAGGCCGGGACCTACGAGGTCACGCTGACCGTCACCGACGACGCCACGGCACGAGCACGCTCACCAAGCAGGTCGTCGCCACCGACCCGCCCAACCAGGCTCCGGTGGCCGCCTTCACCTCGACCACGACCGCCCTCGTCGCCGACGTCGACGCCAGTGGTTCCTCCGATCCCGACGGGACCGTGTCCGGCCTACGCCTGGAAGTTCGGGACGGTCGGCACCGGCACGGGTCGGACGGCGTCCTACACCTTCCCCTCGGCCGGGACCTACGACGTCGAGCTGACGGTGACCGACAACGACGGGGGCGACCTCGAAGGTCACGCAGCAGGTGACCGTGAGCCCGGCCAACCAGTCGCCGGTGGCGGGCTTCACGCCGACGGTGACCAACCTCAAGGTCGACGTCGACGCCAGTGCCTCCTACGATCCGGACGGCACGATCGCTTCGCTACGCGTGGGACTATGGCGACGGCTCGACAGGTACCGGCAAGACCGACAGCCACACCTACGGTACCGCCGGCACCTACCAGGTGAAGCTGACCGTGACCGACGACGACGGGGCAGAGACTGTCGCTGACCAAGGGTGTCACGGTGACACCGAGCCGCCGAACGAGGCTCCGACGGCGGCGTTCACCCAGCAGGCGACCGACCTGGCGGTGACCTTCGACGGGCGCGGGTCGAGCGATCCCGACGGCACCATCGCGGCCTACTCGTGGACCTTCGGCGACACGACCACCGGGACAGGTGCGCGAGCCGAGTCACACCTATGCCGCCGCCGGCACCTACACCGTGGTCCTGACTGTCACCGACAACAAGGGGTCCACCGACACCGAGACCGCCTCGGTGACCGTGACCGCGCCGACCGTCATCGCCACGGACGCGTTCAGCCGGACCGTCACCAACGGCTGGGGCACAGCAGACACCGGCGGCCCGTGGACGATCAGCTCGACGAACACGAACTTCGATGTGCTGAACGGTGTCGGGACGATGCGGATGGCGGCCAGCTCGGGTCCGTCGGCCTACCTGAACGGGGTGTCGGCCGGCAACGTCGACCTGACGTCCGCGTTCAGCTACGACAAGGTCGGGACCGGAGGTGGGGTGTACACCTCCCTGGTGGCTCGTCGGATCGGCACCTCGGACTACCGGGTCAAGGTCCGGGTCACGGCGACCGCCACGACGGTCTATCTGGTCCGGACGGTGAACGGCACCGAGACCACGCTAGGGACGCAGGACATCGTCGGCACGCTGCCGGCGGGGGCCGTGCTCAACGTGCGGTTCCAGGCCGAGGGCCAGGGGACCACCACGCTCCGCGCGAGCGCCTGGACCACCGGTGCCGAGCCCGCTGCCTGGACCGTGACGGCGACCGACACGACGGCTGCTCTGCAGAACCCCGGTGCGGTGGGCATCTACACCTACCTGTCGGGCTCGGCCACGAACGCGCCGGTCACGCTGCGGGTGGACACTTTCACGGCCAAGCCGCTCGGCTGATCGGAAGCGCCGGACTCATCGGCCCCGTGCTCTGGACCCACAAGTGGTCCGGAGTGCGGGGCCGAGTCGTCGGAGCCGGATCAGCTGACCGTCAGGTTCCGCAGCAGGAGCTTCCCGTCGGGGGAGGACTTGCCGAGGTGGAAGTACCCACCACGGAAGCGATCGTCCTCGACCTCGATGGCGGTGCCGTCGTCGCGGGACCATCGAATCAGCGTCGGTGTGACATCGAGTGTCAGCCTGGACCAGAGCCCAGGCTTCATGGGCGTGCTCTGCTTGCTCTTGGTCAGCTCCTGGCCGTTGTAGTCGCCCTCGACATGTGCGTACAAGCCGAGGCCACCCTCGGCCCGAAGGATCGCGTGATAGCCGTTGGAATCACCCAGGCGATGCTCGTAGTAGCGGTCGTCGGTATGACCGAAGCCGATCGACAGGTGCTGCCAGGTGTCGCCGGGCAGTGGATCGAAGGCGACGTCGAACGAGATGCGGTAGGACTCAGCGCTGACCGGACAGAACTGGCCCATGCTCACGAAGGCCGGCACGCCCTTGAAGTCGAGACCGATCTCGGCGTCGCCCTCCCAGGTGATCGCGTAGCGGTTGCCGTAGGGGAACCTCGTGAGCTCGCCGGGGGAGAGACCCCCCGAAGCCCACCCGTCCGTCTTCATGGGCGGCAGAGCGCCACTCACGTAGCCGATTGACGGAGTCACGAAGCCTTCGACTCCCAGGCGGGTGAAGTGGTCCGCCTCCCACCGCCGGTGCAACGGGAACACCCAGACCGAGGCCCCGGTCTCCACCGCCTGCTGGGTGATGTCGGAGGAGAAGAGGCCTTTCTCGCCGTAGGCCGGGATGACGAGAGCGTCCCGATCCGGGTCCAGCCGTCGCCCGAGTGCATCCACTGCCTTGGTCGTGGTTACCTTCTCGTTGCCCAGATAGGCGAAGACGGGATAGCCGCTGCGGTGGGCCATCTCGAGCCGTGGGCTGGTGGAATCGAGCTTGATCATCACCGAGTCCTTGAGGCCGGCGCTCTCGATCTCGGCGATCATCCGCGGGTAGGCGCTGTCGTTCTTCGGCTCGATGCAGAGGACGGCGTGGGGACCGATGGCTTCGAGGACTGCCGACAGCCGCGGGATGGCGGGCATGTTGGCGCCCACCCACCGCGGTCCGAGCCGCGGGACCGTGACCCGCCCCTTGTCCAGCTCGCTCGCGGTCAGGCTGCTCACCGCCCCGCGCAGGGTGGTGGTGCGATCCAGGGTGAGGTCGTGCAGGCAGTAGAGCACGTTGTCCGCACTCATCACCACACTGACCTCGACAGCCTTGGCGCCCTGGTCGAGGGCCATCTGGTAGCTGGGAAGAGTGTGCTCGGGCGCCATGTCACCGACCCCTCGGTGCCCGATGAGAAAGGGTGGCTTCCCTGATCGCCAGTCGTCGAAGCTCGCGCGGTCTGGAGCGCTCGGGCTCTGCGGTACCGATGGGCGGCCGCCCACGAACGCGGCGACTGTTGCGCCACCCACGGTAGCCCCGACGAGCCCCGCCGCGCCGAGCGCGAGCAGGCTCCTCCGACTTACGTTGGCCATCTAGTTGCTGTCACCTCGTGCCGAGCGCTGCGCTGCGTCGAGCCGGCGGATATCGCCGTACCACTTGGGAAGGACCAATGCGGTGTACCCGAACATGGCCAACGCAAGCAGCGTATACACCGCGACAAACCACGTCACCTGTCCGAGCAGGATGAAGGTGACGCAGAGCAGCCCGTAGTCGGTCGGCAGCTTCAGCAGGGGCATGATCTTGGACTGGCCGACCCCGGTGGCGAGCTTCGACGACGAGTGGATCCGGGTCAGCAGATCCGAGAGCAGCATGCCGAAGAAGTGGACGACGTAGGTGCCGCTGAAGACCAGCGGCACGAGCAGCCACCAGGTCGGCGTCGGGAAGAAGCGGTAGGCCATCACCAGCACTGCCAGGTGCAGCGTGCTGATCTTGACGGAGTCGATGACGTGGTCGAGCCACTCGCCGGTGAGGCTGCCGCCTCCACGCAGCCGGGCCAGCTGACCATCGGCTGAGTCGAGTGCGTACCCGAGGACGAGGGCCACGGAGATCGCCAGTCCGCTCAGGAGGGACGGCCGGAGGGTGGCGATCATCGCGATCGCGCCGAGGGTGAACACCGCGCTGACGGCGGTGACCTGGTTGGGAGTCATCCTGGCCTGGTGTGCGAGCGCGGCGAACACCCGGCCGAGTGGTCGGTTGACCAGCAGCGAGTAGATCGGTGCGCCTTTCGAGCTCTTCTGCGCCCCGCGAAGACTCGTCAGTGACTCAGTGATCGTGCGGGGGCCAGGGGCCGTCATAGGAAGAACCTCGATGTGCTGGTGGATGGCTGGCGTTGACCCGTGACCGAGCCGCCTGCTATATTGTACGAGATCGGGGGATATCTCGTGCTGCGCTCATGCAGTACGAAAGGGCAAGCCTATGGGGATGGGCTGCCATTTCGCTTCAGAGTTCTCCCGACTGAGCGTCATCGGGGGAGAGCGCTGTGGTCCGTTTGTCTCGTGGTGCAGGTCTGATTGCCTGCCTGCTTCTCATCTTCGCTGTGTCCGGTTGCACCGGCTCGCCGTCTGACGACGGCGCGGCACCGCAACCCGGCCAGTCCACCTCATCAGGAGCGGGGTCGCCCGGCGGAAAGCCGTCAGGTGCCCCGTCGGGCTCGACCCGCACTCCGAGCGCCGCGCCGACCACCAAGGACCAGCCGGTCCCGAAGGTCGAGCGCAGCGCCGGCGCGGAGCAGCCGACGGTGAAGGCCAAGCCCACCTCGCTGGACGGCACGGTCGAGTACTCCGACGGCGTCACGTTGAGCATCACCGACGTCGACTTCGGCAAGGAGACCGATAAGGGTCCCGGCGCCTTCCCGGGTCGCGAGTACGCGATCCTCACGCTCGAGGTCGAGAACGCGTCGGACAAGGCGCTGATCGATGCAGACCGTCGTCATAACGGTCCTCGATTCCAGCGGAGAGTCGGTCGCACCGGTCTACGTCGCCAAGGCCAAGGTGCAGGACTTCTCCGGGACGCTCAAGCCGGGCAAGACAGCGAAGGCTCGCTACGCCTTCGCCGTGCCCAAGAAGTCCCGGTCCAAGGTGACGGTCGTCGTCGACTTCGACGGAGTGCACACCTCCGCCGTCTTCCGCGGCAAGCTGAGCTGAGCCGGGCATGCGCAACCGACTGTCCGCCCTGCTGAGGGCGAAGGGTCTGGCCGCTGTCGTCGCCCAGGTCTGGCAGGCGGTCGGCAGCTTCGGTCTCCAGCTGTCGGCGGCCTGGATCCTGGGAGCCGCCGGTCTGGGCTTGGTCAGCCTGTGCCTCGGCATCATCGTGCTGACCACTGCCGTGGTCAGCGGCATGGTCGGTGACACCCTGGTGATCAGGGACCGCCACGATCGAGGGCTCCGGGCGGGCCTCCAGTTCTGGACGCTCGTGCTCGGGATCGGCTCCGCCCTGATCGCCAGCACTGTGATGGCGGTGACCGGTCTGCTCACGGTGCCGCAGGCGGTCGTGTTCGGCGCCGCCCTGCTGGTGCTTCCAGCTCGAGGAGCTCGTGCGTCGGGTGTTCATGGCGACCATGCGCTTCTGGCACCTGGTCGTGATCGACTCGACAGCGGTCGATCACCGCGCTGCTGACCGTCGCCGTCTGCTGGCTGTCGGGGTGGACGTCGGTCGGGGCCTTCCTCCTCGCGCTCTTCTCGGCCAGTCGGCCGGACTGGTCGCCGGCATCATCATGTTGCCAGGGCACGAGCGCACGCTGGTGTCACTGCGAGGGCGCGCAGATCGCCCAGGTGCTCGGTTTCGGTGGATGGCGCGGCGCACAGGTCGCGATCCCGCCGCTCGTGCTCACGGTGACCCGACTGCTGGTGACAGCGATCGTCGGGATGGCGGCCCTCGGCCAGCTCGAGGCGGCCAGGATCCTCGTCGCTCCGGCGATGCTCGCCGTTCAGGGTCTGGGTTCCTACCTGCTCTCCAGCTACGTGCGAGACAAGAGCGTCGGCCTGCCCGTCCTGGTGAAGCGAGCGCAGAAGGCCGCGCTCGGCATGGTCGCTGCGGCGCTCGTGCTGGGCAGCGTCCTGGTCGTCATCGCTCCGCTGGTGGCGGTCTACATCACGGGTCCCGACGTGCCGGTCGCGCGACTCGCGGTCGCCGGCTGGGTGCTCTACGTCGCGGGCTCTGCGTCGTGCCAGCCCTTCGCCAGTCTGGCCGCGGCTCAGGGTCGCCCCGCGGCGGTGTTCTTCTGCCGCTGTGTCGACGCCACCGCCGCGTTGACGGTGGTGGTGGTGCTCCTCGTACCGCTCGGGGCCTCGGCTTCGCTGGTGCCGTTCGCGCTCGCCGGTGGGCTGTTTCTCGGTGGGTTCCTTGTACGTCTGGCCGTCCTGCGGCCTCTATCCCGTCGGCATCACGAAGACGTTCCGTCCACCATCTCCAAAAGGACCAGCTATGTCACGCAGTAGAGGCTCGTTCGGCCGTCTGCGCCGCGTCCTCGCCGTCACCGTCGCGGCGGCTGCGGCTGCCTCGCTCGTCGGGCTCGCTCCGCAGACCGCGTCGGCCGATCCGGTGCCGCAGACAGCCACGCCGCCGGCCACCGTCACCGCTGACGCCCTGCCGACGTGGCAGATCAACGGAGTCGTCTGGAGCCAGGCGGTCGTCGGCAACACCGTGTACGTCACCGGCAGCTTCACCAAGGCCCGGCCGCCGGGAGTCGCGGTGGGTGGGGCCGGCGAGATCGACGCGAAGAACGTCTTCGCGTACGACATCACCACCGGCAACCGGGTTCCGCTTCACCCACTCCCTCGACGCCCAGGGCATGGTCGTGCGCGGCACCCGACGGCACCACGCATCTACGTCGGTGGCGACTTCACCGAGCGTCGACGGGCTGGCGCGCAGCCACATCGCCGCCTTCGACGTCGCCACCGGCGCGCTGGTCGACTTCAACGCCGCGGACCGACGGTCAGGTCCGCGGGTTCGCCTTCGCCGGTGACACGGTCTACGTCGGCGGCAACTTCCGCTCCAGCAACGGGCAGGCCCGCAACCGTGCTCGCCGCGTGGAACGCCGCGCACCGGCAGCGTCATGCGTCGTGGGCGCCCAGCGTCGACGGCGACGGCTACGTCTGGTCCATGGTGACGTCGCCCGACCGATCCGGGTCATCGTCGCGGGCTCGTTCACCACGCTCAACGGCGAGACCGCGTACGGCATGGGTGCGGTCGACGCCTCGACCGGAGCCACCGATGCCGTGGGCGGCGATCGACCGGATCAGCACGCGCCGGCCTCAACGGCGCGATCTCCAGTCTCGAGCACCGACGGCATCCAGGTCTACGGCACCGGCTACGCGTTCGGCGCGGGCGCCTCGTTCGAGGGCACCTTCGCCGCCGACCCCTACACCGGGAACATCAACTGGGTCAACGACTGCCTGGGCGACACCTACGACAGCTTCCCGTCGGGCCAGGTCGCTCTACTCGGTCGTCGCACTCACCACGACTGCACGGTGGTCGACGGCTTCCCGGACACCAGCCCGCGTTCTCGCTGGCAGAAGGCGAGTCGCGGAGCCGCACCTACCCGACCGGCACCATCACCAAGAAGGACGCCTACGGCTGGGACTTCACCGGGCATGCCGTACTCCGGTCTAGCTGCACTGGTACCCCGACCTCGAGTTCGGCAACTATCACCGAGCGCCAAGCAGGCCGCCTGGACCGTGACCGGCAACTCCGACTACGTCGTCCTGGGCGGGGAGTTCCCGACGGTCAACAACGTCGCCCAGCAGGGGCTGGTCCGGTTCGCGAAGCGACCGATCTCACCCAGCGATGGACCCGATCAACACCACCGCGCTTCACGCCCGCGCCCTACTCGAACGAGTCCGGCGTGGTCCGGGTCGCCGTTCGGCAGCGTCTGGGACCGCGACGACACCACCATCACCTACGACGTGTTCCGCAGCCCGTGCGACCAAGATCGCGACGTTCACCCGCAGTGACAGCGAGTTCTGGAAGCTGCCGAGCCTCAGCATCACCGACACCGGCCAGACTCCTGGCACCTCAGGTCCGCTACCAGGTCCGGGCGAAGGATGCCGACGGCAACATCCAGTGGAGCGCCTGGTCGCCCTACGTGACGGTGTCCGAGCTGCACCCTCGACGTACCGCGACGGCGATCAAGGCCAGCGGCGCCGCGCACTACTGGCGGCTCGACGAGCCGTCCGGACCAGGCTGCTGCGACGACTGTCGGTGATGCCCACGGTGACCGTGACCGGCTGCACCCTGGGCATCAGCCGGCGCCGTCGCCAACGACACCGACGCCGTCACTCGATGACGGCGGCAGCAGCACGATCACCACCACAGGACATCGCCGCCCTCCGATCCGAACGTGAGCGTCGAGGCCTGGGTCAAGACGACCAGCACCCGGGGCGGTCGCATCGTCGGCTACGGCGACTGCGTCGACCGGCACGGCGACGTCCGGCTCACCGACCGGGTGCTCTACCTCGACACACTCCGGTCGCGTCAACTTCGCGATCAACGACGGCTCGTACCGCACCGTCTACCGCCGAACGCGGTGTCAACGACGGACAGTGGCACCACGTCGTCGGCACCGTCGGGTACGGACGGCATGCAGCTGTTCGTGGACGGCGACCGGGTCGGACGCGATCAGACCTACACCAACCCCAAGACCTATGTCGGCTACTGGCGCATCGGCTCCGATCAGACGACCGGCTTCACCAACCGCCCGACCGACGCCGGCCTGAGCGGGACCATCGACGAGGTCGCCATGTACGCGGGATCTCTGACGGTGTCCCAGATCCACGACCACTACACGGCGAGCGGTCGGACCGGCAGCTGGACCGCTGCGGCGCCCGCCGACACCTACGGTGCGAAGGTCGTGCAGGACGACCCGGACCTGTTCTGGAGGCTGAACGAGTCGAGCGGCACGGTGGCCGATGCAACCTCCAACGGTCAGCCGGGCACGTTCGGCGGCACGGGCAATCGCGGTCAGGTGGGGGCTGTTGCGCCCGGTACCGCGTACCAGCTCACTGCAGGGTCGGTCGTGGCCAACCAGTCGATGCTGTCGCCGTCCGTGTACAGCGCGGAGGTCTGGTTCAAGACGACCTCGACCAGCGGCGGACGACTGATCGGCTTCGGCAGCTCGACCAACACCACGTTGAGCAGCAGCTACGACCGGCACGTCTACATGCAGAACAACGGCAAGCTGGCCTTCGGCTCCTACAACGGGGTCCAGAACATCGTGGCCACGTCCGGCGCCTACAACGACGGCCAGTGGCACCACGTCGTCGCCACTCAGGGGGCCGACGGCATGAGACTGTGGGTCGACACCCAGCTGGTCGGAAGCAACGCCGTCAGCACGACGACGAACTACACCGGTGCCTGGCGGCTCGGGGGCGACCGGGTCTGGAGCGGTGCGTCCAGCAACTTCCTGAACGGCAGCTTCGACGAGTTCGCGGTGTACTCCAAGACACTCTCGGAGGCTTCGGTCCGTGACCACTTCACGGCCAGCGGACGCAATGCGGTCAACCGCCCACCGGTGGCCGCCTTCGAGGTCTCGCGCGACAAGCTCAAGGTCTCCGTGGACGGCGCGGGCTCGAGCGACCCGGACGGCCCGATCGCCAGCTACGCCTGGGATTTCGGGGATGGCAAGACCGCGACCGGTGCGACGGCAGCGCACGAGTACGCCGCCCCCGGAGAGTTCACGGTCAAGCTCACCGTGACCGACGCCCTCGGCCTCACGGCCAGCAAGACCGCGACCGTCGTGGCCGTGGCCAACCAGACGCCGACCGCGGCCTTCGCGGCCAACGTGCAGAACATGGCGGTGTCACTGGACGCCGACACCTCGTCGGACCAGGACGGCACCATCGCGTCCTACGCCTGGGACTTCGGGGATGGTGAGCACGGCACCGGCAAGGATGCCGAGCACACCTACGGCACCCCCGGCCCGTACACAGTCACGCTGACCGTGACCGACGACAACGGGGCGACCTCGACGGCGACCGAGGCTGTCACGGCTGCGCTGCCGCCCAACAAGCTGCCGCAGGCTCAGCTGACGGTGAACGAGGCCGAGCTGAAGATCACGGTGGACGCCGGCGACTCGAGCGACGACGACGGCACCATCGAGTCCTACGCCTGGGACTTCGGCGACGGTGCGACCGAGACCGGCAAGACGGCCAGCCACACCTATGCCGGGGCAGGTACCTACGACGTCAAGGTCACGGTCACCGACGACCGGGGTGGGAAGGACACGGCGACCAAGAGCGTCACCGTGGCTCCCCATGTCGCACCGGAGGCCGCCTTCAGCTCCAGCACGAACGATCTGCAGGTGAACCTCGACGCCACCGACTCCGCCGACACCGACGGAACGGTGGAGAGCTACTCGTGGAGCTTCGGCGACGACACGGACGACACCGGAAAGACCGTCAGTCACACCTACGCCCTGCCCGGCACCTACGACGTCGAGCTGACCGTCACCGACGATGACGGGCTGACCGACACGGTGACCCACCAGGTCACGGTGACGGCTCCCGCTGTCTTCGCCAAGGACGGCTTCGGCCGCACGGCGACGTCCGGCTGGGGCACGGCCGACCAGGGCGGCACCTGGTCGATCAGCGCAGGTGCCAGCCGCTACTCCGTCGCCGAAGGGGTCGGGAAGGTCCAGCTGAATGCCGGTAACGGCTACACGGCCTACCTGAACGACGTGTCCTCCGTCGACACCGAGGTCAAGGTCGCCGTGACGCTCGACAAGGTAGCCACCGGGGGCGGCCAGTACGTCAGTGTCATCGGTCGCAAGCACGCCAACGCCGACTACCGGGCCAAGCTGCGGGTGGGAGTCAACGGCGTCGTGACGATCTGGTTGGTGAAGACGGTCAACGGCACGGAGACCATCATCGCCACCAACACGATCGCCGGGTTGACGTACAACCCGGGCGACGAGCTCAACGTGCGGCTGCAGGTCACCGGCTCGAGCCCGACCCAGATCCGGGCCAAGGCCTGGAAAGGTTCGGACGAACCCACTGCCTGGGCGGCGACCGGGTCCGACTCCACCGCCGGACTGCAGGACGCCGGCGCCGTCGGCCTCTACAGCTACCTGTCGGGCTCGACGACCAACGGGCCGGTCGTCGTGGCCTACGACAAGTTGTGGGTCGGTCTGCCCAAGTAGCTGTCTGCTGCCGCTGGTGCCGAGGACATCGGTACCAGCGGCAGTGGCCTGCCGTGCGTCGTTGACGTCTCATGGCATCATCGAATTGCTGGACCCCGTGCCATGTCACTGACGCCTGCACGAAGCGATCCAGGCGAACGAGGAAAGATCTGTTGGGAGTAGCTGTGACCGAGCCCTTGTCGTTGGGCCGTTTCGTCGAGATCCTTCGTCGCCACTGGATCCTGTTGGTGGTCGCGACGTTGGTCGGCGGAGCAGCCGCTTACGGGGTAGCTCAGGTCATTCCTCCGACCTACACGGCTACGACCACCCTGCTGGTGAAAGGTCTCCCCGGCACCGGAGTCGCAGCGAACTACGAAGCGGCCCAGTTCGCCGTCAGCCGGGCGAAGTCCTACCCGTCCTTCATCTACAGCCTGCCCGTGCTGGAGGGCGTCAAGGGGGACATCGGGGGCGGGGTCACCCTGACCGACCTGCGCACAGATCTCAAGGCCACGAACCCCACGGACACGCCACTGCTGGTGATCACCGCCACCGGGCCGACGGCCGATGGTGCACGGGATGCGGCGAACTCGGCGGCTCGGCACATGGCCCGGTTCATCACCCAGATCGAGACGGTGTCCGGGCGATCCCCGATCTCGGTGGAGACGGCCGTGCAAGCGGGTCTGCCGACGGAACCGACCTCGCCGAGAACGCTTCTCATCGCGGCGCTCGGCGCAGCCACCGGCCTCGCGGCAGGGGTCCTGGCTGCGCTGGTGCACACCTACGCGTGGCGTGGCGGGCGGCGTTCGCGTCGCAAGCCGGCGGATCGAGAAGCGGGGTGGGACTGGGATGAGTCCAGAGCGCTCGATTCGGGCGCGGCAACGTCCGCCGCCGCCATCTCCAGCGGAAGCAGCGACGGCGGCGGCCCCCCGGCGAGCGACGGAGGATCCGGACCTGACTCCGGACCACTCGCCATCGAGCCGGTGGAGCACTCCGAACCGGCGGCGGCTCAGGCCATCGACCAGCCCACCGCAGCGGAACCAGGCGCCGACCTCATCGCCGAAGAGGAAGACGAGCCGGCCCGAGCCGACGCCGGCTTCAGTGTGGTGGATCAGGCCCACCAGCATCCCGCGGCGGAGGGGCCGGCAACTGACGCTGTCCCCGGGATTGAGGACCTCGATCACGGCCGCGTCGATTCCGGCTCGGTGGATGCCACGGCAGACTCCGTGGAGACCGACGACAGCGAGCCGGTCGGCACGCACTCCGGAGGAAAGTCCGGCACGTCGTGAGCTCGACGGCAGGCGTCGAGACGGTTCCGAGCGATGCCGAGACGCCGTCGCTCGAGGCTCCCAGGATCGGTGCCTACCTCGTCTTCCTGATCCTGGTCGGCGCCACCATCCCCTGGCGCAGCAAGACCTACTTCGAGGGTGGCGCCGATCCCGTGGTGCTCGCCAAGGCGGCACTCAGCTTCGTCGGTCTTGGACTGAGTCTGGTCTTCGTCTGGGGCCGGGTCTCGCGGCCGGTACGCGTCGGCCCCTGGATCTTCCTGCTGATCTTCCTCGGGTGCACGGTCCTCGGCGGTTGGGCTGAGGGGTATCTCGTCCCGTCCACGGTGATCGCCATCCGAGTTGCGTTGCTTGCCGTCACGGTCACTGTCCTGGCGCGGGCGTACACCGGCGAACGGTTGATCCAAAGCCTGATAGCTGCCCTCGGCACGTTCGCGGTCGTCGGCGCCCTCACGGGAATCACGTCGCTGTCGGAGGGGCGACTCGCGGGTGGGATTCCGCCCCTGCACCCCAACGAGCTCGCCTCGACGTGTGCTCTCGCCGCGATCTGGTGCCTGTGGAAGATCTTCACCGCCCACGAACGATGGTGGCACCTGCCGTTGCTGCTCGTCGCGGTCGGTGCCCTGTTGGCGACAGGGTCGCGGACTCCCTTGGCCGCGCTGGCGGTGGCCGCCGTCGTCCTGCTCACCCAGGCGACAGCGGTGCGGGTCCGGATGGTCGCCGTCATGGTCGCCGTCGTCCCGGTCATGCTGTGGGTCGTGGCGTCGACTGGGGTCATCGACTCGGTCGTCTCGCGGGGTGAGGACCCTGCCCAGCTCGCCACCCTGAGCAACCGGACGATCGCGTGGACTGCTGCCCTGGGTCCCAAGGACACGCCCTGGCTCGCCTGGTTCGGAGGCGGGCTGACGATGAAGCGCATCGAAGTCCCGGGTCAGTGGTGGAACGAGCAGATTCTCGACAGCAGCTGGATCTCGGCCCTGGTGCAGGGCGGTTGGGTCGGTTTCGTGGTGTGCATCTGCTGGGTTGTCGCCTCTGCCCTGGCCACCGGCTCCTCGCCGAAACAGCTTCGGGCCCTGCAACTGCCGATCATCATCTACCTGGCGGTGCGCGGAGTTCTGGAGAGCGGACTGTTCGATGCGACGACAGCGTTCCTTGTGTTCTTCACCACAGTCATGACGATCCCCGTGAGGCTTCCTGAGCGTAGAACCACAAATTCCTCAGATTAGGCCGCTAAGCGTGCGAAATCGGGGTTGTGACCATTCCGAGATCTCACTGCTAACGTACGCGCCGTGCTCCCGCTCCGTAGTTGCAGAATCGTTATCGTCGCAGTCGCCTCTCTGGCGACCTTCCTCGCCGGGGCGGTGACGGCACCGCCGTCAGCCGCTGCGGAGACGGTGCGCAGCGCCGACTCTGCCGGCGCCGCGGCCATCGGTTCCGCAAGCTACAGCGCGCCAGCCGGTGCCGTTTACGTCTCGCCCAGCGGCTCGGACAGCGGCAGTGGATCCCAGTCGGCTCCCTTTCGGACCCTGACCAAGGCGGTGGTGGCGGCACCGGCGAACGGGACCGTCGTTCTCCGGGGCGGCACGTACAACGAGCACGTGATCGTCTACAAGGCGTTGACCATCCAGAACTACCCCGGCGAGGCCGTCTGGCTGGACGGCAGCACCGCGGTGTCCGGTTGGGTTCAGGACGGAAGTCGGTGGCGCAAGGACGGCTGGACGACACCGCTTCGACCACAGTCCGACCTACACCAAGGGTGCCCCGGACTCGACGACGCCGAACTGGCAGTTCGTCAACACGTCCACCGCTCCCATGGCCGCTCATCCCGATCAGCTGTGGATCGACGGCGCCTTCCAGTCGCAGGCGGCGTCCCTGGACAAGGTGTCTGCCGGATCCTTCTACCTCGATGAGGCCACCTCGCGGCTGTACGTCGGATCGGACCCCACCGGGAAGACCGTGACGGCAAGCACCCTCACCCAGGCGCTGAACCTGCGAGCTCGTCCGGCATCACCGTGCGCGGCATCGGCATCAGGCGATACTCGCCATCGGTCTGGCACGTCGGCGCGGTCACCCTGGAGAAGCCCGGAATCACCTTCGAGAACGTGCGGATCTCCGAGATGGCGACCACCGGGATCAGCGTGCAGTCGCAGCGGCGCCACCCTGCGCAGGGTGACCGTGGACAACTCGGGGATGCTCGGCATCCACGGGCGGTTCGCCGACAACCTGACGCTGGACCGGGTGAGCTCCACCGCAGAACAACCGGGAGAACTTCAACCTCGCGCCGGTATCGGGAGGTGCGAAGCTCGGCGCCACCCGCGGAGTCACGGTGACCGACAGCAACTTCAGTGACAACTACGGGCACGGCTTCTGGGAGGACATGTCGGTCTACAACTCCGTCTTCCGCGGGACCAACTTCTCGCGGAACACCGGTGACGGGCTGTTCCTCGAGATCTCGGCCAAGGTGATCGTCGGCGACTCCCTCTTCTCGGGTAACAAGCTGGACGGGATCAAGGTCAACAACACCAGCAACGTGAAGATCTGGAACAACACCTTCGTCGGAAACGGTCGCCCCCTCGACGTCGTCCAGGACTTCCGCCGGAACACCAACAAGTCCGACCAGGCCGTCGACCCGCGCGTGGCGTGGCCGGATCCCGAGATGCCCTGGGAGCTGGACTCGGTGACCATCAGCAACAACGTCGTCGGGCTGTCCACCAGCGCGGCCAACTGCCTGCTGTGTGTCGAGGACTACAGCGGTAAGGAGAGCGCCGAAGCCATGAAGATCAAGGCCAACGGCAACCTCTACAACCGCAGCAGCGCCTCGGCTCCGACCTGGCTGGTCGTCTGGTCCCGTGGCGCCGGCAACCCCTACGTCTTCACCACCCTGGCCGCCATGAAGTCGACGACCGGGCAGGAGGCGCGCGGCCAGGAGGTCACGGGACAGGCAGTAGTGACGGCCGCCGGTGCCTTGTCGGATGGCAGCACCCGTTCGGCTGCCGTCGCGCTGCCCCTACCTTCCGACGTCGCCTCCGCGATCGGGCGAGCCAGCGGTTCCGTGCAGCTGGGGATCTGGTCGGCGTCCTCCGGCGGCACCCCGACCCCGACCCCGACCCCGACCCCCACCCCCCCCCCGACCCCCACCCCGACCACGACCGCACCGGTCGCCGCCCTGGCCAAGGACAGCTTCGCTCGGTCGGTGAGCGGCGGCTGGGGGGCAGCTGAGACCGGTGGCTCCTGGTCGGTGCCCGCCGGTGCCTCACAGTTCTCGGTGGCCGGCGGGACGGGGCGCATGAAGCTGAACCAAGGCGATGGCTTCGGGGCTTCTCTGGCGCAGGTGTCCTCGTCCTCGACCGATCTCCAGGTCGGAGTCGCCGCGGATGTGGCCGCCAACGCCAACGGCTACTTCGTCAACGTGATCGGGCGATCGGTTTCCGGGCAGGGCGACTACCGCAGCAAGGTGCGGATCGCCGGCAACGGATCCGTGGCTGTCTGGTTGCTGCGCTCGAGCGGTGGGTCCGAGTCCGTGTTCGCGAGTGCCGTCGTGCCGAACCTGTCGGTCGCAGCCGGAGACAAGATCACGATCAGGATGCAGGTGTCCGGCACCGGAACCACTCAGCTCAAGACGAAGGTGTGGAAGACCTCGAGCTCAGAACCGAGCGCCTGGTCACTGACCGGCAGTGACACCGCCGCCGGGCTGCAGCGCGCCGGGTCGGTCGGGCTCTACGCCTACTCCAACGGCTCGTCGACCGGGGCTGCCTCGACCTTGTCGTTCTCCGACCTGCTGGCCAAGCCGGTCGCCTAGGGGCCGGTGGGTGTGACGGCGAGCAGGTCGTCGATCCGGACGGTGACACCTGATGCGGCACTGCTCGACACGTAGGTGTTCACACCGATCGACCCGGCCACCTGGAGTCCCGTGGTGCCGTCGGTCGCCGTGGCCGTCCAGGTGGACGGCTCCGGTGTCCCGACCTTCCACAGCTTCGCCGACAGGTTGGTGCTGGTGCCGGACGTCACGACGCGGAAGGCGACCCGGTACTGCTCGTTGGCGGCCAGGGTGATGCCGGGGACGCCGACAGCTCGCAGGCTCGTCTCGGTGGTGCCGACCTTCCGGGCCAGGACGAGCTGCACGCTACCCGAGGTCGCCGCTACGACCTTGGCCCGGTAGTCGTTGCCGTTGGTCTGACGGCGGGCCAGGAGGGTGCCGTAGAGCGACCCACCGCTCGCCGACCTGCTCCACGCCATCGTCGTCCTGAGGTCGACGTCGCCGGCCGAGACCGAGGTGAGCACGGACTCGGCCGTCGTACCCGGCGTAGCCAGCACATGGTTACCTGCCCCGTTGGTCACCCCGTAGCGGCTGGTGCTCCCGAGAACGCTCCAGGTGCCTCCGGTCTGGCTCGCGCCCCACCCGTTGGCCACCGTCCGCTCGAACGCGTCGACCGCGAGGTCGGTCGCCGGCGGTGGGGTGGCGGCGACGGTGACCGAGCGGGTGGTGGTGCCGGTGGATCCGTCGTCGTCGGTGACGGTGAGTCGGACGGTGTAGGTGCCGTCGGCGGCGTAGGTGTGGGTGCTGGTGGAGCCGGTGGCGGTCTGTCCGTCACCGAAGTTCCAGAGATAGCTGGCGATGGTGCCGTCGGGGTCGGTGGAGCCGGTGCCGTTGACGCTGATGCTGCGTTCGTCGACGGCCGGTGCTGCGAACGCGGCGGTCGGTGCCTGATTGGCCGGTGGGGTGGCGGCGACGGTGACCGAGCGGGTGGTGGTGCCGGTGGATCCGTCGTCGTCGGTGACGGTGAGTCGGACGGTGTAGGTGCCGTCGGCGGCGTAGGTGTGGGTGCTGGTGGAGCCGGTGGCGGTCTGTCCGTCACCGAAGTTCCAGAGATAGCTGGCGATGGTGCCGTCGGGGTCGGTGGAGCCGGTGCCGTTGACGCTGATGCTGCGTTCGTCGACGGCCGGTGCTGCGAACGCGGCGGTCGGTGCCTGATTGGTCGGCGGTGGGGTTGTGCCCAGCCTCGACACCGTGTAGCGGTCGAAGGTCGCTGTGGCCGGAGCAGCCGCAGTGCTCGAGGGATAGACGTCGATACCCAGGTTTCCCGCCGTCTGGAGTCCTGCGGTCGAGTCCGTCGCGGTTACGGTCCACGCGGCCGGCTCCGTCTGCTCGCGCGGCCACAGCTTGGCCCGGACCGAGGTGGGCTCGGTTCCCTCGAGCTCGAGCTTGAGGCGGAGGTACTGACCTGAGGTGACGCTCAGTCCGGTGAGGTTGGACGATGCCAGGGCCGTCTCCGAGCCGGTGAAGCGGATGAGCGAGAGATTGACGGCGCCGCCGGCGAGGTAGCGGATCTTCGCCCGGTAGCTCGCTGTCCCGTTGATGCGGCCCAGGACCGAGACGTAGGTGCCCGATCCAGAAGCCACCGGGCTCAGGGCCAGGTCGAGCTGAACCGCGGCATCGGCGGCGGAGACTGTCGGCAGGCGGACGCCGCGGGTCGACCCCACCGGCGCGACGATCCGGCCGACCGCGCCGTCCACGGCGTACGCCGTCGACGTGGAGGTCGATTGCCAAGCCTGTCCCGCCGCCGTGGCGCCCCAGCCATTGATCACGTTGCGGCTGAAGGAGTCATCCACGATCTCGGTGGCCGCCGGCGTGCGAACCGTCCAGCTGGGGGACGTGGTGCTGGTCTGTCCGTCGCTGGACACGGCTCGCCACTCGTAGGTGGTGTTCGGGTCGAGACCCGTCCACGTCCTGCTGGCGACTGCGCCGGAAGCGACAGCGGTCTCGCCGATGGCTGAGAAGGGCGCGGGTTGGGTGCCGGTCAGCTGGAACGGGACGGTGAACGCCGAGTCGGCATCACTCTCGAAGGTTCCCAGCTTGGGCGAGTACGTGCGTGCGGTCATCGTGCTCGCAGCGGGGTCGAAGGTGTAGTAGCGGAGCCAACCGTCGCCACCGTTGGGGCGATCCTGGTAGTCGGACAGGATCTGTTGAACCGGCTGACCGCACCGATTGAGGTCCGACCGGCTGGCCTCACCCGCGTCACCGTTGTGGAAGTGACCGCTGAGCACCAGCTTGATCGAGCACTGCTGGGAGACGAAGTCTGTCCACATCTTGTCCGCCGAGGTGCCACCGGGCCGCTCCGGCGTGGTTCGTCGCAGGCCGTTGAGACCGACGAAGCTGTGTGTCGTGACCACGGCGATCCGCTGTGGATAGGCCGCCAAGACCTTGGCGGCCCAGTCGAGCGCGTACTGGGGCGCCTCCCACTCCAGGTTCAAGACGACGAAGTCGCGTCCGCCGGCCGAGAACAGGGCGAAGTTGTCCATGTTGCGCCGATCAACCGGGTCG
Source organism: uncultured Actinomycetota bacterium (assembly GCA_963707005.1). Taxonomy (GTDB): domain Bacteria; phylum Actinomycetota; class Actinomycetes; order Propionibacteriales; family Propionibacteriaceae; genus Microlunatus. Next base: position 215,785 of record CAVPPP010000032.1, on the reverse strand, counting down.
GGGCCGAACAGGTTCTGACCCAGGTAGCCACCGTAGCTGGCTGTGCTCGGCGTCCACGAGGCCGTGGCGTAGCGCGACGGAGGAAAGTACTGGTCGTACTCGGCGAACGTGCCCGCCGTCGTGTCGAAGTCGTGGTTGCCGGCCACCACCGTGTTCGGGACGCCCGCATCGTCCATCACCTTCAGGCCGGTCGAGGTGTGACCCCACTGCGTGGGGTTCTCCTCCTCGCTCACCAGGTCGCCCAGCTGAACGGCCATCGCCGTGTTGAGCTGACTCCGAGTGTCGACCACCCACTGCGCCTGCTGACGGATGGTTCCCTGTCGGTTGTTGTAGGTGTAGTTCTGCAGGTCCGGCAGCGCCACGATGGTGAACGGTTGCCCACCACCGCCGACCGGCACGGTGGCGCCGAGGCGCCGGCCCTCGAATTTCACGGTCAACGACCCGCCGTCGGGATCACTGGCTCGGACCGAGAGAGGGACGTCGACGGAGCCCGCCACCGAGCCGTCGGCAGGAGCGACGAGCTGCGCCACACCCGGGGCCGCGGCCTCCGATGGTGGAGCGGTGAGGGCGACGGAGACGAAAGCCCCGACGAGCACCCCCGCCACAACTCTGGTCACACGCATGAGGGTGGATCCTTCCCGAGACCAATCGCGACCTGCTGGTGGATTGGCGGTGGGGGATCCGCCGATGAATGCAGTCTCAGGCACCCTCGCAGCCGTGTCAACCGACTTCGAGGAATCACTGAGATCCTTTGTGCAGTGGGAGATGAGAGCTGAGCGGACTAGGGCGAGGTCACCTGCACGTCGGGTATCGCCAAGGTGATCGGCGCGTTCGTCGCCGAGCCCGACAGATAGCTGTAGAACCCCACCGAACCGGGTGTCTGCAGGGTCGGCGTGCTGTCGGTGGCGGTGCTCGTCCAGGCAGCCGGTTCGGTGGCGTCAGCTCTCCAGACCTTGACGCTGAGCGTCGTCGTTCCGTTGCCCTGAGCTCGGAGGCGCACCTTGACCGGCACGGTCGGACCCACCACCAGACCAGGGATCGCCGTGCTGGACAGCAGGGTCTCGGTGCCGTTCAGCGTTCGGGCCAGGTGGATCGTCGTCCCGGTCGCCCCCACCTGCAGCTTGGCCCGGTAGTCGGAACCGCTGCCCCGTCGAACGACGACGGAGGTGTAGACACCACCCCCGGTTGCCGGCTTGTCGTATCCCAGCGTGGTGAGGACGTCGACGTCTCGGGCGGCGACGTCGGCGAGGTAGGCCGAGGGACCGGAGCCGGCCGCCATCTGCACCCGTCCCTCCCCGCCGGCCACAGAGAAGTTGGTGGCCGACGTCGTCAACGTCCACGGTCCGCCGGTGTCGGCCGAACCCCACCCGTCGGTCACCGCTCGGCCGAAGGTGTCGGTGGCGATGGCGCCAGCCGGCTGCGGAGCCACGCTCACGGAGCGTGTCTGGGCGTTGGTGGCGCCGTCGTCATCGGTGACGGTGAGGGTCACCGAGTAGGTGCCCGCCGCGGCGTAGGTGCGCGTCGGGGTGGTTCCGGTCCCGGAAGAGCCGTCACCGAAGCTCCAGCTGTAACCGACGATGGTGCCGTCCGGGTCCGATGAGCCCCCGGCGTCGAAGCTGGCGATCAGCCCGGAGGTGGTGTGGCTGAACGACGCGGTGGGGGCCTGGTTGGGCACCGCCCCGCCGTTGCGGGCGGCGTACTGGGCGCTGATCTGCGCCGCCGTCAGAGCCGTCGGGTAGATCGCCACCTCGTCGACCCCGCCGATGAAGTTGGCGGTTGATGGTGCACTCGGCCAGCCGCCGAGGTTGTCCCCGCCGAGCCGCCAGTAGCCGAGGTAGGCCTCGCCCGCGGTGGTGTCGGTGCGCGAAGAGACCTGCACCCCGTCGACGTACAGCCGCATCCCGGTCGAGCTCATGGTGGCCGTCAGCATGTGCCACTGCCCGTCTCGGTAGGTCAGCGGGCTGGTGACCGTTCGGAGCGAGTTGTTCTGGGCCTTGACCCCGAAGATGATGCGCCCGGTGTTGTCCATGTAGAGGTGCCGGTCCCGGTGCCCGGAGTTGCCGTTCTGCAGGTCGCCGAAGCCGAGGATCCGGCCGCCGCTGGTGGTCGTGGTCCGGATCCACACCTGGCTGGTGAAGGTGTCCGGTGCGGTCTCGGTGCCCCACTGGCAGCCTGCCGTGGCCGCGCAGTTGCCGGCGAAGACGCGGCTGAAGTCGTTGTTCCCCAGCGAGGCCGCTGGGTTGCCGGGGATGGCTCCCGGCTGGTTCCAGGTCACGCCGGTGTCGGCCCGGCCGTCGGTGACTCCGACGTTCGCGGGCGATCCGGCGACGGCCGCCCGATCGGTGACGGTGGTCCCCGAGGTCTCGTTCAGCGGCCAGTAGATGCGCGCCCCGTTGGTCCGGACCGTCGTGGCGTAGGCGTTGGCCGCGCCGAACGAGGTCGGCATGGTGACCGACACGCTGCTGCCGTTGACCGTGTTGCCGGCCGGGTCGTTCGCCACGATCCGATAGGTGTACGTCGTACCCGGCGTCAGTCCTGTGTCGGTGAAGCCCAGCTGCGGCAGGTTCCACCACTGGGAGTTCGCGTCCACCTGGTGCCGCGGCGTGGCCACGCCGGTCCGGTAGGCCCGGTAGGTCAGGGTCCGGTCGTCCCGGTCATACCCGGCCGGCCAGCTGACTCGCACGGCGGTGGTCGAGGCCGGGATCAGGGTGGGCACGAAGGGCGTGGCGTCGAAGCGCGGTCCTTCAGCCTTGGGGGTGCCGGCGAGGCTCCGCTTGGCGAAGCGGGCCAGACCCTGCTGGGCGACGCCGTTCACCCGCGGGAACTCCCCGCCGTAGGCGAGGTAGTCGCCGTTGCTGGTGCCGGCGACGGTCCAGCCGGCCTGGTACTGACCGGTGAAGCTGCCGATGGCCATGTCGGGCAGCCAGTTGACCATGGCCGGGGCCGGCTCCACTCCGGCGGGCGGCGTGCCCAGATGCCAGTTCGGGTACCCGTGGACGTCGTTCAGGATGTCGCCGGTCTGCGTGTCGCTCCAGGCCTGGGCGTGCTGGAACTTCCACGCGGAGTACTGGGGGAAGCCGCCACCCATGTTTCCGCAGTAGTGGGCGTGACCGGCGGTGTAGACGATCCCGGTGGACACGAAGCTGGAGTACACATCGCCGTGACAGTCGGTGACCCAGGCGACGTCGGTGCTGTCGCTGGCGCCGTCGGTCGGAGCCTTGAAGGTTCCCTCGAGGTTGCCGCCCGGGCCGAAGTGCCAGGAGGTGCCGTACACGAACCCGTTCTGGACGCGCAGACTGGAGATGCCGGCGTCTTTGCCCGCATTGCGGACCGAGGGGCGCCAGGTCGTGTCCAGTGGGCCGGTGCCGGATCCGGCAACTTTGGCCAGGCCGTACGCGGGCTGCCCGCCGACGTTCTGGAACTGCCCGCCGGCGAAGACGGAAGCACCGTCGGCGGAGATCGTGAGAGCCCAGACGGCCGCGGACGCGTCGGCCGCGGTGCCGGTGGCGCTCGGATTCCACGGCAGTACCGCGCCGTCCGAGGCGCGGTAGGCCACCAGGTTGTTGCGCAGCGTGCCGTTCGCCAGACCCAGGAAACCGCCGCCGACGTAAACCGTGTCGTTGGTTGCGACCACCGAACGGGCCTGCGAGTTCGGCCCCGACGGGTTGAACGTCGAGATCAACGCACCGGTCGCCGTGCTGTAGGCCGCCACCCGCCGCCGGGCCTGCCCGTTGGCCGTGGTGAAGTCGCCCACCACATAGACCCGGGTCCCGTCCGGCGAAGCCGCCACACCCAGCACCTGACCATTCAGGCTCGGAGCGAACGAGGTGATGAGGTTCCCGGTGGTGATGTCGTACGCCAACAGGTTTCCTCGCGGCGTGAGGTTCGTTCCCGCGGCAGCACCCGCCGGTCGGGCGTTGCCGAACCGCCCTCCGGCGTACACGGTGTTGCCGACGACGGCCTGACTCCAGACCACCCCGTCGATCTGCACCGTGGGCAGTCGGTCGGCAGTCATGGCCTGGGCCCCGGGTTGCTCGACGGGCGCGGGCGCCGCTGTGGCTCGGGGAGCCACTGCGGTGAGACCGCAGACGACTACGAGTGCGGTTCCCAGCCCCACCAGCCGGCTGAGAACGGTCTTCTTGGCTGACGGCATGGCGGCCCCCGAACGAACTGCGAACGACGGGCCGCCCGTCAGCGTGCTGCCTCTCAACCGACCCCCGGGATGGTCTGAACATGTTCAGCCACCAGCGGCGACTCGCTGCCGCTGCCGGCAGCAAGTCGTCTTCTCGGGGTCAATCTATTCCGGTCGCGGGGTCACCGTGGCGGAACAACATCACGTTCGCGCAACAGTGCCCGAAGAGGCAGCGAGGTCGCTACTGCACGAACTTCAGCCCGCTGGTGGAGGTGGTGAACTGGGGGTACTCGGTGCTGGTCCCCGGTGCGTAGATCTCGGACGTCATCGTCCCCGCCGAGGTGTCGATCTCCACGATCCGCACCGGGTTCGTGACGCTGTGGAAGGTCTGCAGCATCGACACGACCTTGTTCCCGTTGACGCCGGTGTCGGTTCGGATGGCCGCATCTCCCACATGACCGGAGAGAACGAGCTTGATGTTGGGGTACTGCTTGATCAGGTTGTCGTAGAGGAACTGCGGCGACGTGGATCCGTAGCCGCCCTGGCTCTGGCTGATGGAACCGTTGCTCTCCAGGTAGGCGTGGGTCTGCACGATGACGTTGTGGTCGGGGTGGGACGCGACGACCCCCTGGGCCCACTGCACGGCTGCGGCCCGCGGCCACAGCTCCAGGGTCAGCACCAGCCAGTCGACGCCGCCGGCGCTGAAGGTCTGGTACGAGTTGTCGATCTTGTTGGCCTCGAAGGTGCCGCCCAGTCGCGGGAAGCGAGACGTCGGGAACGTCCCGTTGTAGGCGGCGGTGTTCCGTAGACCGACTGCCGCACTGACACCCGGGCAGGCCGAGCCACCGACGCAGACCGCTGCGGAGTCGTGGTTGCCGATCGCGCCGGCCCAGGGGACCGCCGCTTCCAGCGGCTTCAGCTCCGACCCCAGCTTGGAGAACTGGGCTGGATCGACGTTCCCCCAGTTGGTGAGGTCGCCGACCTGGAGCGCGTACCGGAGATCGAGCTGCGTCTTGTTGTTCACCAACCAGGACACGCGATTGGCGAATCTGGTGCTGCTCGCACCCGACTCGTTCTGGGTATCGGGAATGACCGCGACACTGAACTTCGTGTCTCCGGTGGGCGCTGGTGGTTGGGGTTCCGTCGGCTCCTCCGGCATCTGCACCGGGTCACCCCACACGGCGTAGAACTCGATCTGATCCTGAGACCAACCGTCCTTGACCAATCCGGCGACCTCGTCTGCGGCCGCGATGCGGTGGATGCCGTTGCGGACGAGCTGATGCACCGGCGACAGGCAAGCAGCGTCGCTCGTGGCGGCGTAGAAGGCGACGAACTGCTTGGCATAGCCCTTGTCGACCAGGTCCTCGGCCCCCGAACCCTCTGTTGCCCAGGCGAAGTCGCCGGAGCGGTAGAAGCGCCACACCGGTGCGAGTCCGGCGCTGGTCCCGTCCGAGACCTTGCCCACCGCCCCTCGGTCGGTGGTGAACCCGAAGCGGCTGGCGCCGGTTGCCTCGATCTCTGAGGTGGTGATGAGGTTGGACTGGTTGGACGGGCGGATCACCTGCGCCACGGGCTGGTCGAAGTCCGCACAGTCCACCGTGTCGGCCATCGCCGTCTCGGCCGTTGCCACCAGCGATGTGCCGACGAGTGCGGCCACCGCCAGGTAGGTACTCAGCTTCCGCGGCATTGCTACCAGCTCTCTCGTGAATTGGGGACCACCGAAAGGGGCCTCGTTATCAAATCGAGATGAGGTATACCACGTACGCGTCGCCGTCTCCTAAACGCGACTATTAGTCCGATGATCGACTGATTAAGCCCCTGACTAGGGCGTATGTCTGGTGTGACAAAGGTCTCAGCGAGCGCCGCGCTTGGCCAGCACGGCCGAACCGGTCTTCCAGAGGATCAGCAGATCCATCGTGATCGACCAGTTCTCGACGTATCGGAGGTCGAGGCGCATGGCGTCATCACCCTCCAGATCGGACCGTCCACTGACCTGCCAGAGACCGGTCAGGCCCGGCGTCACCAACGACCGGCGAGACGCGTGCGGCATGTGCGCGAGCTCCTCCGCCAGGTGCGGGCGCGGACCCACCAGAGACATCGAGCCGTTGAGCACGTTCAGGAGCTGAGGCAGCTCATCGAGGGAGTAGTCCCGCAGGAATCTGCCCAGACGGGTGATCCGCGGGTCGTCGTTCAGCTTGAACAAGCCGCCCTTGCCCTCGTTGCGCGCCATCAGGGCCGCCTTGCGGGCCTCGGCGTCGATGACCATGGAACGGAACTTGTACATCGTGAACAGCTCGCCGCCCCGGCCGACACGGTGCTGCTTGAACAGGATGGGACCGCCGTCCTGGAACTTGATCGCCAGGGCGATGGCCAGCAGCAGCGGTGAGATGACCAGCACGCCGAGGCTGGTGATGAAGACGTCGGCACCTCGCTTGAGGGCCCGGCGCCAGCCGGTGAAGTGCGGCTCCTCGACGTGCAGCAGGGGAAAGCCGAGGAGGGGTCGGATGTGCATCCGCGGCCCCGCGACCTCGACCAGTCCCGGGTCGACCAGCATCTCCACGCCGGTCCCCTCCAGCGACCACGACAGCCGGCGCAGGTAGTTGTAGCGGGTGGCGTCGTCACTGGTGACGGCCACCGCATCGGCATGAGACGTCGCCACGACCTGCGAGACCTCGTCGAGATCACCGAGCACGGTGAGACCGTGCTCGACCGCCTGGACCCGCTCGTGGCGGGGCACGCAGACCCCGACGACACTCATGCCGCAGTGCGGCTCACGCGCCAGGCGCTCTTCCAGCTCGGCCGCGGCAGCCGCCGAACCGGCGATGACGACCTTGCGCACGTTGAGACCGTCACGCTGCCGACGATGCAGGACCTTGCGGGCGACCAGACGGCCCGTGATGCTCAGCAACGCAGCGAAGGGGATCGCGACGACCAGCAGGGTCAACAGGGTCTGGTTCTGGAACCAGCCGGCCGGGAACGCGGCCGCCGCCACGATGATGACACCGGCACGGAGGACGGCTCGGGGTTCGTCGCTGCCGATGCCGATGGTCGAGCGCTGGTAGCCGCGGAGCATGAAGATCGCCAGCGGCCACAGCACGGCCGCGGTCAGCACGAGCGGTAGGAGATAGGGCGACAACCAGCCGTTGCGCAGGTTGAAGCTGAACATCGCCGGGATGGCGATGGCCACCGCGCCGATGACGGCGTCCGTCAGACCCAGTCGCCGGACGTAGCGGCGACTCCAGTCCTGGAACCGCTGGCTCTCGGCCGCGGTGGTCGCCGGCAGGCTCGGCACCGGGCGGAGCGAAGCGGAGTCGCCCAGCTCGTGGCGGCCCAGCAGTGGCTCATGTCGATCAACAAATGCCGGTGACAGCTGAAGCGTGCGCTCCAGTCCAGCAAGTTCGGCTTTTGGTTGCGTGCGCGCAACCACAAGACCCTCTCGTCCCATTCCCCGTGTCCCCCCGAGACGTGTCCACCGCCCCCCGGCGGACACAACACCTGGCGAGACTCAGGGCCTGTGGAAGGACCGCGTCATCGCCGCGGCAGTCAAGAAGACTGGAAACCCTTGTTGATACACACCCCGAGTCCCAACAAGTAGTGCGAGCGTAGTCCTCCGTTCACCTCCGCACGGGCGCGTGACCGATTCGTTATGTGGATCCCCGCGTGATTTCCACCGCGAGTGAGCAAGATCACCGTTTCCGGCCCCCGAGGCCCGCCGCGGCGGACCACTCGGGGCCACGTCCGGAGGCTCAGCCGACCTCCATCGAGCCGTCGAGGCAGACGAAGGACCTCGGCCCGCCATCCCAGCGGCCCGCGGCGCCGGCAGGCATGCCGTACCGGGGGCGCCCGGTCCACCGTTCGCTCTGCGCTCGAGTCACTCCCATGACCGTCATCCGCCCGCCGGACTGGAACATGCACGACGTGCGCTCGGGCATCGATCCGCGGAAGAAGCAGGCGCCGAGCACCGACCACTCACCACCGGTCTGGTGCACCAGGCCGCCTTCGCCCGGGTGCGGATCGGCCATGCCCTGGCCGATGTTGGGGCCGTAGAAGGCGCCCGAGCCGCCTTCGATCCTGATCAAGGACCCCGGGGCCGGACCGGACCGCTTGTCCCCGCCGGCTCGGTACCCCTCGTAGGTGCCACCGTAGAAAAACAGCCCCATCCCGTGGTCCCCGGTGATCTTCAGGCCCCGCCACCCGTTGAGCGCGGTGAGATAGATGTAACCGACATTCGTCTTGCCGAGCGAACTGAAGATCATCTCGAAGTCTTCGTGACCGCCGGTCTGCTTGTGCGAGGCCGAGGGCCCGATGTTGATCTGGCCACCCATCCACAGCGTGTTGTCGGAGCCGCCGACCGTGAACTGCGTATCCCAGAGGTTGTTAGCCGTCCAGTGACCCGAGAAGACCACCTGGGTCAGGGCACAGGGGCGATCGCGGCGTCCGAACACCGCGCGCAGGAAGTCGAAAGAGAGCGAGCGGAATTCACAGGCGAAAAGGGTGTGGCCGGCCGTCACCGGAAAGTCCAGGAACTGGTGCACGGATCTCCCGGCGTCACCCGCGATCGCGAAATCAGCCATGAAGACGTCGTACACGTCGCGACCGGGGGAGATCCACCAGGACGATCGTGCTGAGCCGATTCTGCCGCCCAGGGTGACCCGCGACGGGACGTAGCCGCCGCCGGCGAGCTCGAGGTTCTTGGGTCCGGAGGGCCTGGCTCCGATCAGCTTCAAGCCCGAGTAGAGCTCTCGCGTCTGGTTGAACACGTGGTTCCGCTCGGCGAGCACGATCGGGGGCATGCCCACCGTGCGTTGCTGAACCCCGATGGCGGCGGTCAGCTTCTCGTCATCTCCACCGGGGAACGAGTCCAACAGGATGCCCCCCGCGAGCTGATGGGCGTCGGCGATGCCGTCCTCGATGTGATTGAGACGCGCGGCCGACAGCGGCGTACCGCCCGCTGCCCCAGGTGCCCACCGCTGGCGCTCGTAGACCATGATCACGCCTCCGGAAACAGCACGTCGGCGGGGAACAGCCCGTCGGACGGCGCGGGCGCCGAGTGCACCAGCGGTTCAGCGCCGGCAGGTCGGTAGACGCACGCTGCCACCAGGACGGCGGTGCTCGCCAGGACGGCCCGGCGGGTGATCCTCGGCCCGGTGGTGGTTGCCTCTTCGGGGAGACTCATCGATGGTCCTCGGCGGTCGGGGCCCGGCGCGCGAAATGTCGATCGTCGCGAAGGCGTGCCATTGATCCCGAGACCATAATCAGAGCACCAGGCACGAGTCGAGTCAATACGTGCAGAGTATCTCCCGAATGCCAGGTGATTTCCGAGTTTCAGCTCAAGATCCTGCCTTGGTGCCAGAATGCCCGGCACCGTCATGCCATGTGGCCACCACAAAGTGGCTCGTCAAAATCCACAGTGTAGCTACGGTCGAAATTCACCGGTTCGAGTAGTGAGTGGGCGACCTGGGCCGTCACGTCGGCGCCTCTCTTGGCGAACCGTGACCTGCAACGCTGGGAGCAGCCGGCCCAGGGGACAGTGCGCCGACCGGCACGCCACGTGCCGCAGACGTACCCTCGACGGTGCACCGATGGCACCGATCGTCGATGTCGCCGACCCGGCTGGCCGGTGCCGCCTGGCCGGAGCCAGCCGCAGCACGGTCACCTCCAGACCAAGATCATCGAGCCGGCGGAACATCGTCAGGTCCCGGAGTGCGAAGGTGGCCTCGAGGAGGTCGAGGCCTTCCGATCGCGCGCCACTCTCATGCAGCCGAGCCCGGATTCTCAGAAATAGGCCACCTTTGTTCTCAATGCCAATGAATCCCTGGACGCGGCCGGATCGCTGCGATACTGTTTGGCATCGCCACCCCCTTGGTTATCCCGGACCGCTTCTAGTCGGCATAACACCGGAGTCTGAGTTCAGTTCGCCGGATCCATTCCCGCGACAGCGAGTTCGGCTGTTCTTCGGTGCTGCCTGCCTGCACGGGGCAGACCATGCCAGGAGTCACTGGCACATCGGTGCGCGGCCAACCGCAGTCGTTCCTGGCGGCATTCCTCGCTCGGAGGGAGGCCGCATAATCGCCGGAATCCAACCACTCGCTTTTTCACCGAAGGGCTACGTACGCCGGCCATTGCCGGTAGAGCGGCCGCGGCCGCACTGGCCGCTCCATGGCCGAGCTGAGCAAAGTCGAGATCACCTGGAGAAAAGAGGAAGCATGAACCATCCCAACCGCCGCCTCGTCATGACCGGTGCCTTGGCGCTGGCCGCGGTCACTGCCACCGCAGACGTTGCACAGGCGAAACCTCCCGAGCCGAAGATCTTGAGGGGCAGGGAGGCCGTTGATCGCACCCGGTTCCTTGACGAGTTCCCCGGTTCGACCGATGACCAGAAGTTGACCGAGGCCATGCTGTGGCAGCAGCAGCAAGAAGGTCAGCCGACCATCCGCCTGTTGCCTCGCGCCTACAACTTCAACCAGCCTCGGCAGCTCTACTCCGGGTTCAAGCTGGTGGGAACACCGGCTGGTCCTCGCAACATGGAGATCGCCGACACCGCACACGTGCCCTCCCGGTGCTTCCTGGGCAACAACATCGGTTCGGGCACCAGCTCCTGGTGGAATGGGGTCGGCAATCTGTACGACGTCTACATGGCCGACTTCGGCGTGCAGGGCGACCAGGGGGCGTCTCGTCAGCAGTTCATGGACGTGCCCGTGTCGTCCGGAACCTTGTACGCCTGCCAGTTCCATGCCCTGTCGTTCGACTTCATGCGCTCGATCTTCGGCCGGAAGGACAGAGTTTGCGCCTTCACGCAAGTGGTGCTGTCTGGCCACTGGACGGCGAACAACCTCTGGGACACCCAGTTCAACTTGGGCGGCTCGGACTGCAGCCTGTGGATGGGTGGCTATGTCAACATTGGCACGTCGCAGTCCCCGGTGCAGACCGGGACGTACGCGGACAACGACTACATGATCATCCTGACGTCGTTGTCCAAGACCGACATCGGCTACGTGTACTGCACGGCTCTCAACGGCTGGCGGGGTATCAAGGTCATCGGCACCAGCCACGGCGGCCTCAACTTCTTCGGCGGGGTGTACGAGGGCTACAACGGCACCAATCTGCGCGCTCCCGGCAGCGTGATCCGGCTCGAAGGGGGCAATGGCACCTTTCACGGTCCCCGTATCGGCCAGGCCATGGCCAATCCCGATCCGAATGAGAGCGGCTACGTGCACGTCACCAACGGCCAGTGGACGTTCCTCGGTCCCAGCTTCTTCCGAGGGGACACCCCGGCCTCGGTCCCGGCCATCTATCAGAGCGGAGGTCGTCTGACGGTCCTGGGCGCCAGCGTGGCCAACGATGAAGAGTGGCCTAAACCCATTCTGAAGACGGTAGGCGGTTCGTCTCTGGTCCTCGATGGCTCAATGGGCTAGGGAGGAACCGGCCAAGGCGCAGCGGACGTCCGCCCAGGTGCAAGAGGCACCCTCCGACAAAGACATCCGGTCCAGATCGGCCCAGGTCGTCTCCGAGTTCAGGGCAGCAAGGGCGGACGGCGCGAACCCTGACTCCACCTTCGACCCACTCGTCCGGGTCGGCGTCCGCTGGTTCGATCAGCTCGTACAGCACGCACGCCGGGCGCCTGCCCGATCACCAGTGCGGTGGACACGTGGTCGGGGAGCGCCTTGACCATCTCGATGATCGACGCGCTTCCGGCGTCGTAGAGGGAGTCGACGATCTCGACCTCGGCCGCCGACAGACCGAGGTCAGCCAACGTCTGCCGCGTGCGGGTCGCCAGCGACCAGAGCACCCGATCGATCGTCCACCCCTGGGATCGGATGATGTCGCCGACGGCCCGGGCCTGAGCATGCCCCCGCCCGGTCAGACGGCGGTCGGATCGTGGTGGCGGGGTCGCGAGGCCTCGGGTTCGGCGTGACGCAGCAGCAGGAGCACGACGCGGTCGTCGGGGACGCTCCGACACAGTAGTGACTTCCGCCGACGAGCACCGATCCCACTATTCCTGCATGACTGGTGGGTGATACGTCCCCGGCCGCGCCACGCCGGTCGCCTAGGGTGCGAGCGTGGACACTCTCGTCGATCTCGCGCTCCCTCGCTTCGACGGTGCCGTGGTCGTCGTACCCGCGCCCGACATCGGTGCCGGCAACTGGGCGGGTGGCGCGAGTGCCCTGGTGCACGAGGGCGTCTTCTGGCTCGCCTATCGCGTGCGCCGACCGATCATGGCCGGTCGTGGGGTGAGCGTCGTCGTCGCCCGCTCCGCAGACGGGGTCACGTTCGAGCCGGTCTGCGAGGTGCAGCGTGAGGTCTTCGGGGCTGATTCGTTCGAGCGCCCGGTCCTGGTCCCCCTGCCGACGGGGGGTTGGCGGCTCTACGTCAGCTGCGCGACCCCGCAGTCGAAGCACTGGTGGATCGAGGCGATCGACGCGCCGACGCCGCGCGACCTCCCGACCGGTCGCCGTACCGTCGTACTCCCGGGGAGCGATGAGGTGGCCGTCAAGGATCCGGTGATCACCGTCGATGCGCTACGTGGTTGGCAGATGTGGGTGTGCTGTCACCCCCTCGACGTCCCGGGAGCCGAGGATCGGATGTGGACGGCTCACCGGACGAGCGTCGACGGACTGGCCTGGACCGAGGGGCGTGACGTCCTCCGGCCGACGCCGAACAGCTGGGATGCACGCGGCGCTCGGGTGACGGCGGTGTTGACGGCAGATCCCCTGGTGGTGCTGTACGACGGGCGTGCCACCGCCGAAGCCAACTGGTTCGAGACGACAGGGGTCGCGGAGCAGCGGGGCGGCGTCCTGGTGGCGACCGGCGGTGCCCCGGTCGTGGTCTCGCCGGAAGGAGACGGGGCCTTCCGGTACGTCAGCGCGGTGCCGCTGCCGGACGGTCGCAAGCGGTTCTACTTCGAGGCGGCCCGGGCAGACGGGTCGCACGATCTGATGACCTCGGTCTCCGACTGATCGTCTCCTCAGCTGACTCCGCCGGTCCGCTCCTTGAACGACCCACGCCCAGCACTCGACCGCCAGTCGTCGAAGGACTCCTGCAGCACCTCCTCGAGCAGCCCGATGTCGTCCAGGCAGTCCTTCACCAGCTCGGCCCGCACCTCCGGGGCGAGCTTCGGTCGTCGTTCGGGTCCGCCGTACTGCAGTGCGCGATAGAACGGCTTGACCGCCTCGCGCCAGATCTCCGGTCGCACGTACGAGCCCGCCAGCGCCCCCGCCCGCACCACCCGTCCCAGCACGGCGGCCTTGAGCCCCGGCTCGACGAACGGGCGCGAGTTGTCCGGCGGCACCACCCCGACCTGTCCGGTCTCGATCCCGAGGAAGGTCGAGACCCGGTCCAGCGTCCGGGCCGGCTCAGCCACCAGCTCGCGGTAGCGGAGCACCAGCACCCGGTCCCGGTCGACCCGGGTGAACAGGTCGGCCAGCTGCTCGCCGTACCGGCCCATCCGCCGGTAGTGCCAGAACGGCGCCCAGCCCGCGTCGACGCGCGCGTCCTCGGCCCGCCACGCCTCACAGAAGTCGGATGACGGCTCGAGGCCGTCGACCCACAGGTGCATCCAGTTCGAGTACGCCCGGTCCACCGGGTCCCGGATGATCGCCACCAGCCGCACGTCGTCGAAGTCCTCGGCGATGCGTCGTCGGGCATCCGGCAGATACAGATAGAAGGGTGTGCTCTCCAGCCGTACGGTGTCCGCCGGAGCCGGGTCGAACAGCGACAGATAGTCGGCCCGCCGCCAGACCCACTCCTGCTGGCTGTGCGCATCACCCGGCCCGCAGTACGCCGGCGGGGGAGCATCCCCGCACAGGTAGTACTTGGGCTCCTTCACCGCCGAGGCGTAGACCTCCGGGTGGCGGGCGAGCGCGGCGTGCAGCGCACTGGTGCCGGCCTTGGGCGCCCCGATCACCAGGGCGTCCGGCCTGGATTCCCGGGTGCTCATGTCGGAATACTAGGAGGCATGGTCGGACCTCGTTCGTCGGATCTCAGATAGCGCGCGGCGCCGCCGGTTCATCGCTGACCCGCGCGACCGCGCCGAGCACCGTCGGCTCGGCCTACGGTCAGAAGTTGGCCATCAGAAGTGGTTCTCCTTGGCGCGCTCGAAGCTGGCCCGGACCTCGGCCTCGGCCTCTTCGGCCCCGGTCCAGGTGGCACCCTCGACCGACTTGCCGGGCTCGAGGTCCTTGTAGACGGTGAAGAAGTGCTCGATCTCCAGCAGCAGGTACTCCCGCACGTTCTCCAGGTCGCGCAAGTGGTCGCGGCGGACGTCCGACGCCGGCACGCACAGCACCTTGTCGTCGCCGCCGGCCTCGTCGCGCATCCGGAACATACCGATGGCCCGGCACTCGATCAGGCAGCCGGGAAAGGTGGGCTCCGAGACGAGCACCAGGGCGTCCAGCGGGTCGCCGTCCTGACCGAGGGTGCCCTCGATGAAGCCGTAGTCGGCCGGGTAGGCGGTCGCGGTGAACAGCGTCCGGTCCAAGCGGATCCGACCGCTGTGGTGGTCGACCTCGTACTTGTTCTTGCCGCCCTTGGCGATCTCGACGGTCACGTCGAAGGTCAGACCGCTCAACTCGCGCGGGTTCGCTTCAGTGTTCGGCGACGTCATCGAGGCTCCTTAGGATGGTCGTACCCCGGTCGTCTCGGCGGACCGTCACGGTGCCACGGGGTCGGTGGATGGCTGCCTCGTGGAGCCTAACGGGTGCGAGAGGGTGCGGCGAACGTGAGTCTGAAGCGGCTGGCAGTTGCTGTCGCGGCCCTGATCGTGATCTCGGGGATGGCGTTGGGCCTGATCAGCGGGACGTTCGGCGGTGGGCTGTCCGGACATTCGTCTGTGACCAGGGAAAATGCGGTCTCCGGCTCGCCGGCGAGCTCCTCGTCCGCGCCGGCGCCGGGATCGACCGAGGCGGCCGAGAAGCCGTCGTCAGCCTCGCCGGGTGTCAGCAAGACCACACCGACCGACGGCGCGACCGAGCTGCCGCGCACCGTCCTGCTGGCCGCGCCGCCGGGTGACAGGCCGAACGCCGCCACCGTCTCCGAACGCATCCGGGCCGTCAGCCGATCAGGGGTGGGCGGTGTCTACTCGGGTTCGGTCGTCGACGTGGGCACCGGCAAGGCTCTGTTCAGTCACCGGGCGGGCGCCGCCGAGATACCGGCCTCGGTCAACAAGCTGCTCACCTCAGCGGCCGTGCTCTCGATGCTCGGTCCGGAGCATCGCTTCACTACCTCGGTGGTCCGGTCGGGCAAGAAGCAGATCATCCTGGTCGGGGGCGGCGACCCGTACCTGGCCACCAGGACCACCTCGTCCACCTACCCGGCCCGCGCCTCGGTCGCCGACCTGGCCGAGAAGACTGCCGTCTCCCTGAAGAAGGAGAAGCGGACCTCGGTCACGCTCGGTTACGACGCCACCCTGTTCACCGGTCCGGCCTGGAACCCGACCTGGCCGAGTGGGTACGCCGACCAGGTCACGCCGACGTCGGCCCTGTGGGTCGACGAGGGCCGGCTCGCCGGGGGATCACCCGGTCCGCGCACCAGCGATCCGGCCGGTCAGGCCGCCAAGGCCTTCGCCGCCGCGCTGCGCAAGCAGGGCATCAAGGTCACCGACATCGCGAAGGCCGAGGCCGATGAGGGCGACGCCCGGATCGCCGCGGTTTCGTCGATGCCGCTCGAACGGATCGTCGAGCAGGTGCTGATGGCCAGCGACAACGACGGCGCTGAGGTGCTGTTCCGCCAGGTCGCGGTGGCCGGCGGCCGGTCCGGCTCGATCAGTCAGGCCCGGCGGCAGCTGAGGCTGACCCTCACCAAGCTCAAGGCATGGCACGAGGACACGGTCGTCCACGACGGCAGCGGGCTCTCTCGCGACGACCGGGTCGGGGCGGACAGCCTCTCCCGGGTGCTCCGGCTGGCGGCCGAGGACGCGCACCCGCAGCTTCGAGGGCTGATCACCGGGCTGCCGGTGGCCGGGGTGGAGGGCAGTCTCAAGCACCGCTTCGTCACCCAGGACACGGTGGCCGCACGGGGGATGGTGCGGGGCAAGACCGGGACTCTGCGGCAGGTGTACTCGCTCGCGGGTTTCGTCCGGACCACCGACGGCACGCTGATCGCGTACGCGTTCATCACCAACGGGGCCACCGGCGAGTTCGCCGCCAAGTCCTGGCTGGACGAGGTGGCGGCCGCTGTGGCCGGCTGTGGCTGCCAGGGCTGACCCCGGACCAACCCTCCGGTTCGCCACCGACGGCGATGGACCGGAGGTACTGCGCATAGGCTCCGCTGCATGAGCTCGCCCTCCATGGTCGACTGGACCGTTGCCCTCAGCACGGCCAGCAGGCTGGTCAAGCCCGGTCCCGACATCTCCCGTGAGGGTGCCGCGGAGGCCGTCGCCGACCTGCGTCGCTGCGCCGTACGAGCCGAGGACTACGTCCGCCAGGTGACCGGTCTGACCGCCCCGAGCGGCACCGCGCCGGTCCTCGTCGTCGACCGACCCCGCTGGATCGAGGCGAACATCGACGGCTTCCGGCAGGTCCTGGCGCCGTTGAACGCCAAGACCTCCGACCGGATGAAGAACTCGAACCCGGCGCTGGTCAGCATCGGCGCCCGGATCACCGGGGTCGAGGTCGGCGCCCTGCTCAGCTACCTCGCGCCCAAGGTGCTCGGCCAGTTCGACCCGTTCTACCCCGGCGTCGACGGGGTCGCGGACACCGAGACGGGAGAGCTGCCTCCCGGTGGCCGGCTGCTGCTCGTCGCTCCCAACATCGTCGCGGTGGAACGCGAGCTCGAGCTGGTGCCCGGCGACTTCCGGCTCTGGGTCTGCCTGCACGAGGAGACGCACCGGGTCCAGTTCACCGCCGTGCCGTGGCTGCGGGGCTACCTGAACACCCAGATCGGCGAGGTCGTCGCGACCGCCGACGTCGACGGCGCGGCGTTGGCCCAGATGCTGCGCGAGGCCGTCAAGCGGATCTCCGAGGCGGCCCGGGGGGACGGCGAGCTGTCGATCGTCGACCTCGTGCAGACCCCGGCGCAGCGGGAGATCGTCGACCGCATCACCGCCGTCATGTCGCTGCTCGAGGGGCACGCCGATGTGGTGATGGACGGGGTCGGGCCGGATGTCATCGGCAGCATCGTCGAGATCCGCCGCCGGTTCGACGTCCGCCGCCAGGGCCAGGGCTTCGACAAGATCATCCGCAAGCTGCTGGGACTGGACGCCAAGATGCGCCAGTACCGCGACGGTGCGGCCTTCTGCAAGGCCGTCATCGCCGCCGTCGGGATGGACGGTCTGAACCGGGTCTGGACCTCGCCGGAGACCCTGCCGACCAAGAGCGAGATCGCCGATCCGCAGCTCTGGCTGAAGCGGATGGACTCCGACACCGACCACGAGGCGATCGAGCCGGGTCCCTCGTCGGCCGAGCCCACCGACTGACGTCGCCGACGCCGATGGCGCGACGGGCCCTCGGGCCGGCGACGCTGACTCTGGTCCGGGCCGTGGAGACGGCACTGGCCGCGACCGACAGCACCTTGCTGGTGGCCTGCTCCGGCGGCACCGACTCACTCGCCCTGGCTCTGGCCGTGGTGCACGTCGGCCGGCGCCGTGAGCTGCCGATCGCCGCGGTGGTGGTGGACCACGGACTGCAGCCGTCGTCCGCGGACCAGGCTGTCGCGGCTGCCTCCACCCTGGCCACGTTGGGGTTCGCCGACGTCGCCGTACGCGAGGTGACCGTGACCTCGACCGGTGCCGGACCGGAGGCAGCTGCCCGGAGCGCGCGCTATCGGGCCCTGGCGGAGCTCGCCGCCGATCGGCGGGCGACCGTGGTGCTCGGCCACACCCGCGACGATCAGGCGGAGACGGTGCTGCTGGGGCTGGCGCGCGGATCCGGTACCCGATCGCTGGCCGGGATGGCGGCCCGCTCCGGTCCGGGTGGGCGATGGTTGCGGCCGCTGCTCGGCGTCGGGCGGGAGACCACCGTGGCCGCCTGTCGTGAGAACGACCTGGTGCCCTGGCACGACCCGCACAACGACGACCCGTCCTTCGCCCGGGTCCGCGTCCGGCAGACCGTGCTGCCGATCCTCGAGGCCGAGCTCGGCCCTGGGATCTCGGAGGCGCTGGCCCGGACCGCGGCGCTCGCCCGCGACGACGCCGATCTACTCGACGGGCTGGCCGCCGAAGCGGACCCGGGGACCTCCCGACTGGAGTGTGACCGGCTGGAGGGGATGCCGGCGGCGCTCCGCCGGCGGGTGATCGGTCGCTGGTTGCGCTTGGAGCACGGTCTCGAGGACCTGTCCGCCGGGCACCTGTTCGCCGTCGAGGCACTGGTCACCGACTGGCACGGACAGGCGGGTGTCGACCTCCCGGGCGGCGTACGGGTGCGTCGGGCGGAGGGACGGCTGGAGGTCGTGGCACCGCACTGAGGACGGGCTCGGCCGAGATCGGGGCACCCGGTCGGCTGTGGGAGGCTTGCGTCGTGGATGACGCGCAGATCAGCGGTGACCTCTCCCGGGTGCTCTACACGAAGGAACAGATCGCCGAACGGATCGGTGAGGTCGCCGCGCAGATCGACCTCGACTACGAGGGCGAGGAGCTGCTGCTGGTCGGCGTGCTGAACGGTGCCGTGATGGTGATGGCGGACTTGTCCCGCGCCTTGAAGAGCCACTGCCGGATGGACTGGATGGCCATCTCGTCGTACGGCTCCGGCACCCAGTCCTCCGGGGTCGTGCGGATCCTCAAGGACCTCAACACCGACATCAGCGGGATGCACGTGCTGGTGGTGGAGGACATCATCGACACCGGTCTGACCCTGTCGTACCTGATCGGCAACCTGATGTCCCGCAACCCGGCCAGCCTGAAGATCATGACGGCGTTCCGCAAGCCGGAGGCGGCCAAGAACGCGGTCGACGTGGCGTACGTCGGCTTCGACATCCCTAACGAGTTCGTGGTCGGCTACGGCCTCGACTACGACGGTCACTACCGCAACCTGACCTCGGTCGGCACCCTCTCGCCGCACGTCTACAGCTGAGGATCGCGTACGGCTGAGATCACTGGGCCCCTTCGCCACCCCCGACGGCGGCGAGGCCGTCGTCGTCGCGCAGGGAGTGGACCAGGATCCGCAGGATCCGGGACGCGCTCGCCTGCTCGGCCGCGGTCAGGCCGGCCAGCATGCGAACCTCGACGGACCGAACCGCCACGGTCGCCTGGTCGAGGTTGCGTCGACCGCGAGGCGTGAGCCGGGTCGGAAGAGCCTTGCCGACGGGAGCCGCCGTGGGCCTGGTCACCTGACCGTCGCGCTCCAGGGCCTGCAGCAGCACGTTCATCGTCTGCCGCGTGACGAACGCGCCCCGTGCGAGCTCGGAGTTCGACAGGCCCGGTCGCTGAGCCAGCAGCTCGAGGCAGGAGTAGTGCGTCACGCTCATCCCGAGCGGCCGCAGCACCTCCTCCATCGCTGCGCGGAGGGCGCTCGACGCTTCTTTCAGCAGGTAACCCAGGGACGTCTCCAGGTCGACGCCCATACCTTCTTGACTCATGTCAGTATTCTGACATAGCGTCTTCGTGTCAGAAGACTGACACGAACCGAGGAGCACCATCATGCCCGTCACCGGCCCCGACTTCATCTCGCTCCAAGCGCGCGACCTCAACGCTTCGCGGGCGTTCTACGAGCAGTACCTGGGCCTCGTCCGCTCGCCGGCCGGACCTCCGCACGCCGTCGTCTTCGAGACGAAGCCGATCACGTTCGCCCTCCGCGACGTCGTGGCGGGCACCGATCTCGCGGCCGTCGCTCAGCCCGGTATCGGTGCCGCGATCTGGCTCCACGCCACCGACGTCCAGGCCATCCACGATGCCCTGGCCGGCGACGGTCACACCATCGTCTCCGCACCGATCGACGGCCCGTTCGGCCGGACCTTCACCTTCGCCGACCCGGACGGCTACCAGGTGACTCTCCACGACCGCGCCTGACGGTCCGACCGGCTGATCGCCGCGGCCCCGGAACTGCGATCGGGGGCCGCGAAAAGTCGTCCGTGGTCGGAAAATCCGCGTAGCTGGCTACCGGGGGCCGCGAAATGTCGTCCATGGTCGGAAATCCGCGTTGCCGGCCGCCGGCGGGGGTGGGGAAAGTCGTCCATGGTCGGAAAATCCGGGAGCTGCGCAGCAATGACGCAGCGAAAAGTCGTCCGTGGTCGGAATTTCCGATCCCGCCGGTCGTCCGGGCGGACCAGTTGATCCGACGTGTTCCTACCGAGATCATGGGGCCGCCCACTCGGGCTTCCTGAGACATCCTTAGGCTCACCCCATGAGCATCTTCCGTACGAAGAGCGTCGAGGACGTGCTGGCCAACAGCCACATCGACAGCCACGGTGATCCCATCCCCGGAAAGGGTCATCTGGCGAAGAACCTGTCGGCCTGGGACCTGATGGGGTTCGGGATCGGCATCGTGATCGGTACCGGCATCTTCACCCTGACCGGTCTGCAGGCGAAGACCAACGCCGGCCCGGGGATCATGATCTCGTTCCTGATCGCCGGCTTCGTCAGCCTGCTGGCCGCGCTCTGCTACGCCGAGCTCGCTTCAGCGGTCCCGGCGGCGGGAAGCTCCTACACCTACGCGTACACGACCATCGGCGAGATCTTCGCCTGGATCATCGCGTGGGACCTGATCCTGGAGTTCGCGCTCGGCGCCGCGGTGGTCGCACGTGGCTGGTCGGGCTATCTGCTCGGGGTGTTCCCGTTCCTGCCGAGCTCGATCTTCGGCGAGGACTCGGTGGTCAACCTGGGTGCCGTCTTCATCGTGCTGGTGCTCGGCGCGGTCGCGATCAAGGGCGTCAAGGAGTCGGCCTGGGTGACCAACACCCTGGTCATCATCAAGGTGTCGGTCTGCCTGTTCGTCATCCTGGTCGGGGTGTTCTTCATCCAGAGGGCCAATCTGGTCCCGTTCATCCCGCCGAGCCAGCCGGTACCCGTCGAGGAGACCGCCAGCACGCTGACCGCTCCGCTCTGGCAGGTGCTGACCGGGACCACCCCGACCGCGTTCGGGATGGTGGGTGTCTTCGTCGCCGCGGCGGTGGTGTTCTTCGCGTACAGCGGTTTCGAAGCGGTGGCCAACCTGGGGGAGGAGACCAAGAACCCGAAGAAGGACATGCCGCTCGGGCTGCTGGGCACCCTCGGCATCTGCACCCTGCTCTACATGGGCGTCTGCCTGGTGATCACGGGCATGGTCAAGTACACCGACCTGAGCGAGGGCGACGCCGTCGCGCAGGTGTTCCGCGAGGTCGGG
The DNA here is from genome assembly GCA_963707005.1 of uncultured Actinomycetota bacterium. Taxonomy (GTDB): domain Bacteria; phylum Actinomycetota; class Actinomycetes; order Propionibacteriales; family Propionibacteriaceae; genus Microlunatus. The sequence goes on along the minus strand of CAVPPP010000032.1, from coordinate 194,404 downwards.
TTGGGCTGGGCCGGCGTGCTCATCGGGCTGGCCGCGGTCGCCGGACTGAGCTCGGTGATCCTGGTCGACATGGTGGCCATGGGGCGGATCGGCTTCGCCCTGGCCCGGGACGGTCTGCTGCCCCCGGTCTTCCGCAAGATCCACCCGACCTGGAACACGCCGGTGCTGATGACCGCCCTGACCGTCCTGGTGGTCGCGGTGCTCGCAGCCTTCGTGCCGTTGGCGGACCTGGCCGAGATGGTCAGCATCGGTACGTTGTTCGCCTTCCTGGTCGTCTCGATCGCGGTGCCCGTGCTGCGGGTCAAGCGGCCCGACATGGAGCGGCCGTTCCGCACCCCGCTGAGCCCGGCGCTGCCGATCGTGTCCGGCATCTGCTGCGTGCTGCTGATGTCGAACCTGGCCGTCGAGACCTGGCTGCGGTTCCTGGTCTGGCTGGTGCTGGGGTTGATCATCTACGTCAGCTACAGCCGGAGACACGCCCGACTGGCCGATCCCGCACGGTTCGACGCTCTGGTCGCCGACGAGAAGGACATCACCGGGACCCCGCTCGATTGACCGGCGCTCGTGTCCGTACGCGCCCGGAGAGTGTTCGCGCCCGAGCGACAACTAGGGCGGTTTCGGTCCGGACGATAGCCTTGCCGGGTACCCGGGTCGCCACGACCCTCCCGACTAGGTAGGTCATGAACGCCAAGCGCATCTTCCGCGGCCCCATCCTGTGGATCGTCCTCGCCGTGATCGCCATCGGTCTGCTGGTCGACCTGACCGGCAACCTGACCGGCGGCTTCTCCGAGGAACCCACCTCGAAGGTGGTCTCCATCATCAACGGCAACGACCCCATCAAGGAGGTCGTCCTGGTCGATGGTGAGCAGGAGATCCAGGTCACCATGGCCGGGGACAACCCCGCCAAGTACAAGGCCGTCTGGGTCGGCAACCAGAGCGAGCAGCTGATCGACCGGCTGAACGAGCGCGTCGCCGCCGGCAGCCTCGAGTCCTGGGTCGGCAAGAACCCCACGCCCGGCTTCTTCCAGACCCTGCTGGGCACCCTGATCCCGTTCATCATCATCGGCGTCCTGTTCTTCTTCCTGCTCAACTCGGTGCAGGGCGGCGGCAGCCGGGTGATGCAGTTCGGCAAGTCCAAGGCCAAGATCGCCAACAAGGACACCCCGAAGACGACCTTCCGGGACGTCGCCGGCTGCGAGGAGGCGATCGAGGAGCTCGAGGAGATCAAGGAGTTCCTCGCCGAGCCGGCCAAGTTCCAGGCCGTGGGGGCGAAGATCCCGAAGGGCGTCCTGCTGTACGGTCCGCCCGGCACCGGCAAGACCCTGCTGGCCCGGGCGGTCGCGGGCGAGGCCGGCGTGCCGTTCTACTCGATCTCCGGCTCGGACTTCGTGGAGATGTTCGTCGGGGTCGGCGCCAGTCGCGTCCGGGACCTGTTCGAGCAGGCCAAGGAGAACGCCCCGGCCATCGTCTTCATCGACGAGATCGACGCCGTCGGTCGGCACCGCGGTGCCGGGATGGGCGGCGGTCACGACGAGCGCGAGCAGACGCTGAACCAGCTGCTGGTGGAGATGGACGGCTTCGACGTCCGCGGTGGCGTCATCCTGATCGCGGCCACCAACCGGCCCGACGTCCTCGACCCGGCGCTGCTGCGCCCCGGTCGCTTCGATCGCCAGATCTCGGTGGACGCCCCAGACCTCAACGGTCGGTTCCAGATCCTCCGGGTGCACGCCGAGGGCAAGCCGATGGGTGACGACGTCGACCTCAAGGGTGTTGCTCGCCGGACGCCCGGTTTCACCGGTGCCGACCTGGCCAACGTGCTGAACGAGGCCGCCCTGCTGACCGCCCGGAAGAACGAGCGGATGATCACCAACGAGGACCTCGACGAGGCGATCGACCGGGTCATCGCCGGCCCACAGCGACGCAGCAGGCTGATGAACGAGCAGGAGAAGCTCATCACCGCCTACCACGAGGGCGGTCACGCCCTGGTTGCTGCGGCGCTACCCGGCACCGACCCGGTGCAGAAGGTGACGATCCTGCCGCGCGGACGCGCGCTGGGTTACACGATGGTGCTGCCGGAGCAGGACAAGTACGCGAACACCCGCGCCGAGCTGCTGGACCAGCTCGCGTACATGATGGGCGGCCGGGCCGCGGAGGAGCTCGTCTTCCACGATCCGACGACCGGGGCCAGCAACGACATCGAGAAGGCCACCAACGTGGCCCGGGCGATGGTCACCCAGTACGGGATGACGGAGCGGCTGGGTGCGATCAAGCTCGGCTCCGACGGTTCCGAGCCGTTCCTCGGCCGTGACTTCGGGCACCAGCGCGACTACTCCGAGGACATCGCCGCGGTGGTGGACCAGGAGGTCTCCAAGCTGATCAGCAACGCCCACCAGGAGGCGTTCGACATCCTGAACGAGAACCGGGACGTGCTCGACTCACTGGTCCGGGCCCTGTTCGAGCGGGAGACCCTGGACCGTGCCGCGGTGGCCGAGGTGTTCCAGCCCCTCCGGCTCCGGCCGAAGCGCCCGGCCTGGACCGGTTCGGACAGCCGGATCCCCTCGAGCATCCCGCCGGTGACACCGCCACCACCCGCGATCAACGGGCAGAACGGCCAGTACGGCCATCGCGGCAACGGTCAGGGGCAGCTGCCTCCCGGTCCGGGTGAGCACCCGGCCGGCGGCGCTCCCGTACCGCCCGGGCACTCGCCCGTGCCGCCCTCCGTCCCACAGGGTCAGGGTCCGGCGGGTGGACCCGGTCAGGGTCCCGGCCAGCCGGGCAGCGGTGGTCCGCAGGGTCCGGACGTGACCGACGGAACCTCCGATCCGCCGTCGGGTGGCCAGAACTGGCCACCGGCCGGCCCGGATTTCCGGTGAGCCTCGCCGAGAAAGACGGGCAGGCCAGCGACGCGAAGGCGGGTGAAGACAGCTTGGCCCCGCGACCGTACGACCACCCGCGGGTGGTGGCCGCGGTCCGGGAGATCCTCGCCGGGATCGGCGAGGACCCCGACCGCGACGGCCTGCGGGACACCCCGGAGCGCGTCGCCCGCGCCTACGCGGAGATGTTCGTCGGGCTCCGGCAGACGCCCGAGGAGATGCTCACCACCACCTTCGACCTCGGCCACGACGAGTTCGTCCTGGTCAAGGACATCGAGCTGTGGTCGTGCTGCGAGCACCACCTGGTGCCGTTCACCGGTGTCGCGCACGTCGGTTACATCCCGAGCGCGGACGGGCGGATCACCGGGTTGAGCAAGCTGGCCCGGCTGGTCGACGTGTACGCCAAGCGCCCGCAGGTGCAGGAGCGCCTGACCACCCAGGTGGCTGACGCACTGCAGCGGATCCTCACGCCTCGTGGGGTGATCGTGGTGATGGAGTGCGAGCACCTGTGCATGACCATGCGCGGCGTGCACAAGCCCGGCTCGCGGACCGTCACCAGTGCCGTCCGCGGTCAGCTGCGCAACGCGGCAACCCGGGCCGAGGCCCTCAGCCTGATCATGGCGCGGCGTTAGTTCCGCGTCGCGCGCTAGTGAGCAGCGAGCGACGAGTGCTCAGTAGGTTGATCCCATGACGGCCGACCTGAAGGTGGACGGGCTTCCGAGTCCGGGCCGGACTCTGGTGGTGGGAGTCGTGAACGTCACCCCCGACTCGTTCTCCGACGGTGGGGAGTGGCTCGATCCCGACGACGCGATCGCGCACGGTCTGGAGCTGCGCGCCGAGGGTGCCGACATCGTCGACGTGGGGGGTGAGTCGACCCGACCGGGAGCGGTCCGGCCGACCCAGGAGGTCGAGCTGGCGCGGGTGATCCCGGTCATCTCGGCCCTGGCCGCGGCGGGCGGTCTGGTGAGCGTCGACACCATGCGTCCCGAGGTGGTCGAGCGGGCGGTCCGGGCCGGGGCGCGGATGATCAACGACGTGTCCGGTGGCCGGGCGGAGCCCGAGATGCTGTCGACGGTCGCCCGACTCGGGGTGCCGTACGTGTGCATGCACTGGCGTGGGCACGCCACCGACATGCAGTCTCGGGCGAGCTACACCGATCTGGCCGCCGAGGTCACCTCCGAGCTGTCCGAGCAGGTGGAGGCGGCGCTGGCCGCGGGGATCCGGCGGGATCGGCTGGCGCTGGATCCGGGTTTCGGGTTCGCCAAGACCGGCGAGCACAACTGGGAGCTGCTGAACCGCCTCGACGAGCTGGACGCCCTCGGTTTCCCGATCCTGTACGGACTGTCCCGCAAGGCATTTCTCGGGTCACTGCTGGCGGCACCCGACGGCACGCCGCGGCCGGCACGCCAGCGGGACGACGCCTCGCTGGCCCTGACCACGCTGCTGGCCTGGCGTCGGGTCTGGGCGGTGCGAGTGCACCGCGTGCGGCCGAGTGTGGACGCGGTCGCGGTGGTGGAGCGGCTGCGGCGAGGCTGAATCATCGGCTTCCCCTGGCCGCAGACTGTGGGTCTGCTGGGAACTGACTCGTGCGCTCTCAGTGAGAACTCGTCGCCTTGGGCCGTCCGATAGGGTCCTGCAAGGAGGTGATGATGACGGCGGATCAGGTAGTGCTCACCGGCATCGTCGGGCGTGGCCACCACGGGGTGTACGCGTTCGAACGGGACCAGGGGCAGGATTTCGTCGTCGATGTCGCCTGCACGATGGATCTGGGGGTGGCCGCCCACAGTGACGACCTCGCCGACACCATCGACTACTCGGGGCTGGCCACCGCCGTGGTGGCCGACATCGAGCGCGACCCGGTGAACTTGATCGAGAAGCTGGCCGACCGGATAGCCCGGACTTGCCTGGGGAACCCGCGGATCACGACCGTCACGGTCACGGTCCACAAGCCCCAGGCGCCCATGCCCGTACGGGTCGGCGACGTCGCCGTCACCCTGACCAGGAGTACCGCCCCATGAGCAGTCCCAATCCCTACGCCATCGATGCGGACACCCTCAGCGGCATGAAACCGCTCCGCAAGGTCGTCTACTCGCTCGGCTCCAACCTCGGCGACCGGCTGAACAACCTGCAGGGCGCGGTCGACGCGCTGCGAGACACCCCGGACGTGATCGTCGTGGACGTGTCCTCGGTGTACGAGACCGATCCCGTCGGTGGCCCCGCCGACAGCCCCAGCTTCTTGAACCTGATCATCGTCGCCGAGACCACGCTGGAGCCGCGGACGCTGCTCGAGCGGGCGCTGGCGATCGAGGACGCGTACGGCCGTGAGCGGGGGGAGAAGTGGGCTCCGCGCACCCTCGACGTGGATCTGATCATGGTGGGTAACACGTCGTCCGACGTCGATGACCTGCGGCTGCCGCACCCGCTGGCCGGCGAGCGGGCGTTCGTCCTGCTGCCCTGGCTGGAGATCGACGCCAAGGGAGAGATCCCCGGCGTGGGCAAGGTGGCCGATCTGGCCAGCCAGGTCTCCGGTGACGGCGTGGTCCGTCGCGACGACCTGCTGATCGAAGCCGACTGACCCTGCCCAGCCGGCTGATCCCGCCCAGTCCACAGACCCCGTCGTGACCGAGCCTCGCCCGGGCGGTTCACAGACCCCGCGGACCGGCGGGTCGATGACCACCACCACGCCCAAGGCCCTGGCGGTGGCCACCGTCTTCGGGGCGTTGGCCGGCTGGCTGGTCGTGGTCGTCGCCAATGCGCTCGATCTGGTCCCGCCGTACGTGCCCTGGACGGCACCGGCGGCTCTGGTCGTCAGCGCCGCCCTGGTCGGAGCACTCGCCTGGTCGACCCATCAGCGGATCCAGGTCCGCAAGGAACGGGTCGAGCCCGAACGCGCGGTCGCGTTCCTGGTGCTCGGCAAGGCTTCGGCGCTGGCCGGCGCGGTGATCGCCGGTGGCTATCTGGCGTTCGCGCTGATGTTCGTCGGTCGCTGGGACGCCGCCGGACCCCGGGAGCGGGTGATCCGGGCCCTGGTCGCGGTGGTCGTGGCGGTCGGGTTGTCGATCGCGGGACTGCTGCTGGAGCGGGCGTGCCGGGTTCCTGGTGGCGAGGACGACGATGATCACGAGGGCAGCGAGCCGATCGGGACCTGAGCGTCGTCGGCCGGGGTCATCGCCCGATCCCGTGCCCGAGAACCGGGTCGGCGAGACTGGACGCCCGTGTGGATGCCAGGGCTGTCACTCGAGCCCCACCAGACACGAGCTCGACCTCCCCGCCGGCTGCGTCCTCGCTGCATAGGGTGATCGCCGTGACGACTGCTCCGGTGTCTGCCCCCGTCCAGCTGATGCGGCGCGCTGCTCCCGCGCGGAAGCAGGCGGCGCCGGCGCGGCAGCGGATCTCGATCGCGGTCCTGGCGGTCGGCACGTTGCTCTCTCTCGCCTCTCTGTTCGGCCCGGACTGGGCGCTGCGGGCCGGCGTCGTGATCGCGCTGGTCTCGGCCGCCGCGTCCTGCGCGTTGACCTGGCGGGAGCTCCGGCTGACCAGGCGTCAGCACGCCCGGGACCTCCTCGCCGTCGGCCGTCGGCACACCGAGGACCTGCGTTCGGAGCGGAAGCACAACGCCGAGGTCCTGGACACCGTTCGTGGCCGGGCCGAGCGGTGGCGGCACGAAGTCGACCGGCAGCAGACCCAGATCGCCGGCCTGAGGGTGGACGTGTCGGCGCTGCACGCCGATCTCGGCTCGGTGCGTCGCCGGCTGGTCCGAGCCGACGGGACCATCTCCGCGCTGCGCGAGACCGTACGCGAGCGGGACCTCGAGCTCGCTCTGGCCCGCTCGCACCGGGCGGGCTCGGAAGCCGAGGTCCACACCCTCCCGCGTCGGGTCCGGCTCGACCGGACCGAGGTCGCGGTGGCGGGTGCCGAAGGGCGTACGGTCATCGACCTGCACACCGAGGAGCCGGCGATGCCGAACTTCGAGGCCGACCGCCGCCGGGCCTGAGCTCTCACATCTTCTGCCCAGGGCGGGTCTCGCTCGGGAGCCGAGATCGGTCGTCCGGTCGGCAGGCGATCTGGCCGGATGCCGCCGCGGAGTCGGGGACGGCGGACGTGGGCCCGGCGTACTGACTGGATGCCGCCGCGGAGTCGCGGACGGCGGACTTGGGGGCGGCGATCTGGCCGGATGCCGCCGCGGAGTCGAGAACGGCGGGCGTGCGCCGGGTCTACTGACCGGATGCCGCCGCAGAGTCGGGGACGGCGGACTCTGGGCCCGGTGTACTGACCGGATGCCGCCGCGAAGTCGAGAACGGAGCGCTCGAGTCGGTCTCGCAGACCACGCAGATGGCGCACTCGGCCGCACCGAGATGGCCGGACGAATATCTGGTAAACCAGAGAAATTGACTTTGTCGTTTTCGTTTCGTGATGGAGGTCGAATGAGGTAGCGTTCTATTCTCAGGGTTCTTTTCTTATGGAGGGTGAAGTGGCGCAGCGCGTCCAGATCATTTTGGAAGACGACTACGACGGCAGCGAGGCGGACGAAACCGTCTCGTTCGCGCTCGATGGCGCGGAGTACGAGATCGACCTCTCTTCCGCAAATGCCGCCGAGCTGCGCAACGCATTGGCTCCGTGGTTGTCCCACGCGCGCAAGGTCGGCGGCCGTCGGCGTTCCCGTGGTGTGGCCGCCAAGGCTCCCGCCGCGCAGCCCGCCGGCGCCACCAGCGATATCCGCGCCTGGGCTCTCGACAACGGCATGGAGGTTTCCAGCCGGGGCCGGATCTCCTCCGAGGTGCGTTCCGCCTACGACGAGGCGCACGCCTGATCCTCAGCGCACTTCAGCCGGCCGTTGCGCCCTGGGCGAACATCTGATCGCCCGGGGCGCTGTGCTGTCCGCAGCCGGTCGGTGGATCGATCCTGGTGTTCCCGGGTTTCCATTCGCAAGAATTCGTCGCCCGACCAGCAGCAACGACCGACCGATGGTGCTGTGCCGCTCGGTGGGTGTGGTTACGGGCACGTACCGGTCCGCCGACGATCGGTCGCTCTCCTCGGATCGCGCACCGATTGATCCTGGCGAGACAGGCCGCGCGGACTAGAGTTGTGGCCAGTCGGTGCTGCCTCCTCGCGAGGATCACCGCCGAAGGCACCGCCAACGAGGAGAAGCCATGTTTGAGCGATTTACGGATCGGGCCCGACGCGTCGTCGTGTTGGCGCAAGAAGAGGCTCGCATGCTGAACCACAACTACATCGGGACCGAGCACATCCTGTTGGGGTTGATCCACGAGGGTGAAGGGGTCGCCGCGAAGGCCCTGGAGTCCTTGGGTATTTCGCTCGAAGCCGTCCGACAGAAGGTCGAAGAGATCATCGGGCACGGCCAGCAATCACCCAGTGGACACATTCCTTTCACGCCTCGAGCAAAGAAGGTGCTCGAATTGAGCCTGCGCGAGGCGCTGCAGATCAATCATTCCTACATCGGCACCGAGCACATCCTGCTGGGCCTCATCCGCGAGGGCGAGGGCGTCGCCGCTCAGGTGCTGGTGAAGCTCGGCGCGGATTTGAATCGCGTACGGAATCAGGTCCTGCAGCTGCTCAGCGGATTCCAGGGCAAAGAGGCCGCGACGTCTGGGGCGCCCGAGCAGGGCAATGCGCCGTCGTCGTCGATGGTGCTCGACCAGTTCGGTCGCAACTACACCCAGGCGGCCCGGGAGAACAAGCTCGACCCGGTGATCGGTCGAGAGGCCGAGATCGAACGGGTGATGACCGTGCTGTCTCGAAGAACCAAGAACAACCCGGTGCTGATCGGCGAGCCCGGGGTGGGCAAGACCGCCGTGGTCGAGGGCCTGTCCCAGGCCATCGTCCGGGGCGATGTGCCGGAGACGCTGCGGGACAAGCAGATCTACTCCCTCGACCTGGGCTCCTTGGTGGCCGGGTCGCGCTACCGCGGTGACTTCGAGGAGCGGCTGAAGAAGGTCCTCAAGGAGATCAAGACCCGCGGCGACGTCGTCTTGTTCATCGACGAGATCCACACCCTGGTGGGTGCCGGTGCCGCCGAGGGCGCCATCGACGCAGCCAGCATCCTGAAGCCGATGCTGGCTCGCGGCGAGCTGCAGACGATCGGTGCGACCACCCTCGACGAGTACCGCAAGTACGTCGAGAAGGACGCCGCGCTGGAGCGCCGGTTCCAGCCGATCCAGGTGGCCGAGCCGACCATCGCGCACACCATCGACATCCTCCGCGGTCTGCGTGACCGCTACGAGGCGCACCACCGGGTCACCATCACCGACCAGGCGCTGGTGGCCGCCGCGCAGATGGCGGACCGCTACATCTCCGACCGGTTCCTGCCGGACAAGGCCATCGACCTGATCGACGAGGCCGGCGCCCGGCTCCGGATCCGTCGGATGACGGCCCCGCCGGATCTCCGCGAGTTCGACGAGAAGATCGCCGCCGTCCGGCTGGAGAAGGAAGCCGCGATCGACGCGCAGGACTTCGAGCGGGCGGCGAGTCTGCGGGACGACGAGAAGAAGCTGCTCGGCGCACGGTCGGAGCGCGAGGTGCAGTGGAAGTCCGGCGACCTCGATGTGGTCGCGGAGGTGGACGAGGAGATCATCGCCGAGGTGCTGTCCACGGCCACCGGCATCCCGGTCTTCCAGCTCACCGAGGAGGAGTCGGCTCGACTGCTGCGGATGGAGGACGAGCTCGGCAAGCGCTACATCGGCCAGCACGAGGCCGTCCGGGCGCTGTCCCGGTCGATCCGGCGCACCCGGGCCGGCCTGAAGGACCCGAAGCGCCCGAGTGGCTCGTTCATCTTCGCCGGCCCGTCCGGTGTCGGTAAGACCGAGCTGACCAAGGCCCTGACGGAGTTCCTGTTCGGCGACGAGAACGCGCTCATCCAGCTCGACATGAGCGAGTACAGCGAGAAGCACACCGCTTCGCGGCTGTTCGGCTCGCCGCCCGGGTACGTGGGCTACGAGGAGGGCGGGCAGCTCACCGAGAAGGTGCGCCGCAAGCCGTTCAGCGTGGTCCTGTTCGACGAGGTCGAGAAGGCTCACCCGGACATCTTCAACTCGCTGCTGCAGATCCTGGACGAAGGTCGTCTGACCGACGCGCAGGGCCGGGTGGTGGACTTCAAGAACACCGTCATCGTGATGACCACCAACCTGGGCACCCGGGACATCGCCAAGAGCGTGTCTCTGGGCTTCAGTCAGGCCGGTGACGCCGAGGGCAGCTACGAGAAGATGAAGGCCAAGGTCGCCGACGAGCTCAAGCAGCACTTCCGGCCCGAGTTCCTCAACCGCGTCGACGACGTCGTGGTGTTCCGCCAGCTGACCCAGATCGACATCGAGCGGATCGTCGACCTGATGGTGGCCCAGATCGAGATCCGGCTCAAGGACAAGGACATGGGCATCGAGCTCACGCCCGCGGCCAAGGCCCTGATCGCCCAGCGCGGCTTCGACCCCGTGCTGGGGGCCCGCCCACTGCGTCGGGCCATCCAGCGCGACATCGAGGACCACATGGCGGAGAAGATCCTGTTCTCCGAGCTGAAGTCCGGCGAGATCGTGGTGGTGGACGTGAACGATCCGGGTTCGGAATCGCCGTTCACCTTCACCGGGGTGCCGCGGTCGACAGCTCCGGACACGCCACCCGTCGAGTTCGGTGGCGTGATCGAGGGTCTGATCGAACCCGGCGAACCCGGGGAGGCGGTCGGCGACCGCTGACCCGGCCGTCACCGTAGGCACGACCTGAGGACCCGGAAGGGCCGCCCCGATCCGGGGCGGCCCTTTCGGCTTCCCGGTGTGGTCCGCGTACGCTCACTGGTCATGCCGAGACGACTCGACTACCCGACCTACCTCGAGCACCTGGCCGACGACAGCGCCCGCTTCGCCCAGGTGCTGCGCCGGACCCCGTCCGAGACCGCGGTGCCGACCTGTCCGGGCTGGACCGCGGCCGATCTGTTCTTCCACCTGGCCGAGGTGCAGGCCTTCTGGGCCCGGATCGTGGGCCGGCGACTGACGTCTGGCGAGGACGCCGAGGAGCTGGTGACGATCCGGCCCGAGGCGGACGGCGAGCTGTCGGGGCTGTTCGCCGAGTGGACCCAGGCCCTGCAGGAGGCGCTCCGCGCGACCCCGCCCGACACCGAGGTGTGGAGCTGGGCGGGTGAGCAGACCGCCGGCTTCAGCTATCGGAGGCAGGCGCACGAGGCGCTGATCCACCGACTGGACGCCGAGCTGACCGCCGAGGATCGCACGCCGATCGATCCCGCCCTGGCGGCCGACGGCGTCGACGAGGTGCTCGGGGTGATGTACGGGGAGCCGCCGCCCTGGGGCACCTTCACCCCGGACCACGCCCACGTGGTGCGGTTCATCGCCACCGACACCGGTGACCAGTGGACGGTCACGATCGGTCGGTTCGTCGGCCGGGACCCGGGGGACGGCGCGGAGGACGCGTCGGCCTGCCTGGACTGGGTGGCTCCGGACGTGACCCCGACGGCCACCGTCAGCGCCACGGCCGCCGACCTGGACTGCTGGCTGTGGCGGCGCCCACCCCTCGGCGAGATCACCGCCACCGGCAGCGAGGTGACCCTGTCCCGACTGGCCGAGGTGATGGCCGACGGCGTCAGCTGACCACGCCCCCCACCCCGCGGTGAGATAGCCCCCGCGGAGTGGTGAAGCCTGGAGCCCTGACGACTGCGCGTGTGCTCGACCCAGCGCGGAGTGGGAGGTCAGTCCTCGGTCGCTTTCACGATGGCCTCGGCCTGGGCTGTCTTCCCCTCGGCGATCAGGGCGTCGTCGTCGGTCAGGATGCCGGCCAGCTCGGTGACCTGGCCGGTCAGCTCGGACATCCCCGCCGGGTACTTCTCCTCGTCGTCGACATCGGTCTTCGGCGTCGGCAGCGGGTCGGTGCCGGGCTGGCGTACGTGGGCGACCGAGAGCGCGGCCACCGTGTCGGCGTGCGCGTGCATGATCGAGTGTGCCGCCTCCTCGATGATCTCGACGCGGGCACTCGGCAGCAGGTCCATCACCTGGTCGATCCACTCCGGCGGGCACAGGGTGTCCAGGGCGCCGCTGATCACCAGCGTGTTGGAGCGGACCCTCGGCAGCGTCTCCTCGAGCGGGTAGTGCATCATCTCCGGCAGCACGCGGGAGAACCAGCGGACACCGCACAGCAGGTACGCCTGCAGGGCCAGCACGGCCACCCGGGGCGGCTCCTTCCGGGCGGCCTGGAGGAACCGCCGCCCAGCTCGTCCGAGGGTGCGCTCGTCCGGGCTGAGCACCGGCCCGAGCAGCACGATCGAGCTCAGCGGGCCGGCGCCTCGGGACTGGGCCCCCGCGAAACCGTCCGGATAGCGCGCCGCGAGATCGGCGACCACCTGGGTGCCCATCGAATGGCCGACGACCACGGGGTCATCCAGGTCCAGCTCGTCGATCACCGTGCCGACGAGATCGGCGTACTCACCGATGGTCATCCGGCCGCTCTTCGGGTGCGGCACGCCGCCGAACCCGGGCAGGTCGAGGGCGTGGACGGGCCCGTACTCGTTGAGCTGGGCGGCGAGACGCTCGAAGTAGTTCGACGAGACCCCGATGCCGGGCACCAGGACGAAGGTGCGCTCGCCCTCGTGGCCGACGGTGCTGACCCGGGCGTACGTGGACCTCCATGGCACGCGTCGAACCCGGACCTCGGTCTCACTGCCGCGGCCACCGCCGATGTCGCTGTGGCCCACCGACAACAGCCGCCGAGTGGCAGCTCTCCGCACGTGACCTCCGAGGTTCAGATCTTGGTGCCTCAACGGTAGCGCCGAGCCGCCGTGGCACAGTGACGCTCGTGCCGCCCGAGAACCCGCCGTCGCCGGCCGGCCGGCTCGAGCGGATCCCGGCCGTCTGGCTGGTGGTCGGTGGCATCCTCTCGGTCCAGTTCGGTGCGGCGATCGCCAAGGACCTCTTCCATCTGGTCCCGCCCACCGCCATGGTCTGGATGCGACTGGCGACCTCGGCCCTGATCCTCCTCGCCGTGGTGCGGCCCTCGTTCCGCGGCCGCAGCCGCCGGGACTGGACCGTCGCGCTGGCCTTCGGGACGGCGCTGATGACCATGAACTGGGCGATCTACCAGTCCTTCGCCGAGATCCCGCTCGGGGTCGCGGTGACCATCGAGTTCCTGGGTCCGCTGACCGTGGCGGTGGTCGGGTCCCGCCGCCCGCGCGACCTGGTCTGGGTCGGCCTGGCCGGGCTCGGGGTGGCGCTGCTCGGCTTCAGTCCGGTCGGCCTGACCCTGCGGGGAGCGCTGTTCGCCCTGCTCGCGGCGGCCGCGTGGGCCGCCTACATCCTGCTCAGCAAGCAGACCGGTGCGCGCTGGCCCGGTTTGAGCGGGTTGGCCATCGCCAGCCTGGTCGGCTTCGTCGTGCTGGCTCCACCGGCGATCATCGAGGCCGGCTCGGTGCTGCTGAGTCCGCAGGTCCTGGCCGTCGGTGTGGCCGTCGGCCTGCTGTCGTCGGTCATCCCGTACAGCCTGGAGCTGACCGCTCTGCGCCGGATCACCCCCCGGCTGTTCGGCATCCTGATGAGTCTTGAGCCGGCTGCGGCCGCGCTCGCCGCCGTGATCGTGCTCCAGGAGTGGCTGACCTTCACCCAGTGGCTGGCCCTGGTCTGCGTGGTCGCGGCCTCGGTGGGAGCGACGCGGACCTCACCGCCGTCGCTGGACGAGCCCCTCCCGGACTGACCACAACCCGCTGACGCACTCCTCGAGGTGCTCACGCACGTGATGCAACGCCCGCGTGGGTGTGCGGAGGAGTGCGTCAGCGGATCTCGGGGGTGGAACTCAGTGACCGAAGGAGTCCGAGTCGGCGACGTGGTCCTCCCCCTGGTCCAGCGCGGAGATGGCCGCCATCTCGTCCGCCGCGAGCTCGAAGTCGAAGATGGCGAGGTTCTCCGCGATCCGGCCCGGGTTCCCCGACTTGGGGATGGCGACCAGGCCCAGCTGGATGTGCCAGCGCAGCACGATCTGGGTGGCCGACTTGCCGTACTTCTGACCGAGTCCCACCACCAGCGGGTCGGAGCGCAGATCATCGCCGGAGCCGCCGATCGGGCTCCAGGACTCGGTCACGATCCCGTGCTCGCTGTCGAAGGCGCGGCTGGTGTCGCGGGTGCTGTACGGGCTCAGCTGGATCTGGTTCACGTCCGGCGTCACCCCCGTCTCCTCGATCACCCGGCGCAGGTGCGCGGGCTTGAAGTTGGACACCCCGATGGCCTTGATCGAGCCGTCCTCCAGCAGCGCCGCCAGCCCCCGCACCGCGTCGGAGAACGTGCCCTGGTCCGGGTTCGGCCAGTGCGCCATCAGCAGGTCGATGTAGTCCACGCCGAGTCGCTGCCGACTGGCCTCGTACGCCCGCCGGACGCCGTCGACGCTGTGCCACTCCCGGTTGAACTTGGTGGTGATGACGATCTCGGAGCGGTCGATGCCGGAATCCCGGATGCCTTGACCGACGCCGTCCTCGTTGCGGTAGTTCTCGGCCGTGTCGACGAGCCGGTAACCGGCCTCGATCGCGGTCCGGACCGCTGCGGCGGCGTCGGCGCCGCGCAGGGGCCAGGTGCCGAGGCCGAGGACGGGGATGGTGGCGCCGTGCAGCAGGGTCAGGGTGGGGGCGAGTGTCGTGGTCACGGTGCTCGACTGTAGTGCGGGCTCTCCCGGCGCCGCTGCCGGCGGTGGCGGTCCTCAGCCGGGCAGGGCGTACCCGTGGTCGTCGTCGCCGACCACGAGCCCGTCGACGACGAGCGAGGCCAGGGCCTTCCCGCGCTGGGCGGCGTCCGGCCAGACCAGGTCCAGCTCGGACCGGGCGACCAGCACGTCGCTCGACCGCAACACGGCGAGCAGGGCGCCCCGGCACTGGCGGTCGGTGCCCTCGTACGACTGCCGTCGGCGTGGCACTGTCGCGGCGGGTCGTCCGGCGCGCCGCCACGCGCACCGGTCCTCCACCGGGCAGCGCTCGCAGGCCGGCGTACGCGCCGTGCAGACCAGGGCGCCCAGCTCCATCGACGCGACCGCCCACCGGGCCGCGCGAGCCGGCTCCTCCGGCAGGAACCCCTCCGCCAGCCGAGTCTCGGCCCCGGTCGTGGCCGGCGGCGGGGCAGCCACCCCGGTGGCCACCCGGGCCAGCACCCGGCGGACGTTGGTGTCCAGCACGACGTGCCGCCGCCCGTACGCGAAGGAGGCGATGGCGGCCGCCGTGTAGGAACCGACGCCGGGCAGCGCCAGCAGGTCGGCGAGCTCGGTCGGCACCACGCCGCCGTGCTGCTCGGTGATCGCCTCGGCCGCTCGGTGCAGCCGCAAGGCCCGGCGTGGGTAGCCCAACCGCCCCCAGGCGCGGACGGCCTCACCGGCGGGCGCGGCGGCCAGAGCGGAGGGGGTGGGCCAGCGCTCGATCCACTGCCGCCAGGGCTCCAGCACGCGCGCCACCGGGGTCTGCTGCAGCATGAACTCGCTGACCATGACCTCCCAGGCGCCGACCCCGGGACCGCGCCACGGCAGCTCGCGAGCGTGGTCGTCGTACCACCGCAGCACGCGATCGACGACCTCACGGCGATGGTCGGCGGGCATGCGGGCCACCGTACCCGGACCGGGCCCGCCGCCCCGGCGTGTTGACCCGGTCGCCTCCGCTCCCGCTCCGTAGCCTTTCGAGCATGAGTGGCGTGCTGCACCCGATGGGCCCGGAGCCGGCCCAGACGTACTGGGTCCGGCGGGGCATGCTGCTGGTTGTCGTCCTGGTGCTCGCCGTGATCGTCGTGTTCGCGGTGGCCAACCTGACCAAGGCTGCGGTCGCGACCTCGCCGCCGCCCGTCATCCCGCCGGCGGGAACCAGCCCCGACCCGTCGACGTCAGCGACTCCGAACGTCGCGTCCTCGACCCCGGCGGCGACACCGTCCGCCGCGAGCTCCGGCACCCCGGCGGCCACCGTCTCGGCCCCGACCAGCGCCGGACCCACGACCTCGACCGCCGCCAGGCCCTCGACCTCGACCGCCGCCAGGACCTCGGCTTCGCCGACCGGCAAGCCCAGCGCGACCGCGACCGTCATCGGGACGCCCGACTGCACCCCGGCCGCCCTCCGGGTCGCCGTGAAGGGTGACCGCAGCCTGTCACCAGGGCAGAACAACACCTTCACGCTGACCTTGACCAACGGCGCTGCCCACACCTGCCTGGCCTCGGTGACGAGCAAGAACTTCGAGCTGAAGATCTTCTCCGGCAAGGACCGGATCTGGAGCAGCCGCGACTGTGCCACGACGCTGGCGGCGTTCGACAAGAAGCTCGCCACCCGGGCCGAGGTGGCCTGGAAGATGACCTGGAACGGGGAGCGCTCCGTGAAGGGCAAGGAGTGCAAGCGGGGGACGGACACACCGCTGGCCGGTACCTACTGGGCGACGGCGCAGCTGGCCGGGGCGAAGCCGGTCCAGCTCCGCATGATCGTCAGCTGAGGTCGTCTCCCACGTCGCTCAGGTCGCCGGATCGGCGTAGGCCGACTCGGCCACCCGGACCAGACCGTCCCTGATGGCTCGGGCCCGCTGCTCACCGACGCCCTCCACCTCCTGGAGGTCCGTGCGACTGGCCGCGAAGAGTGCCTGCAGGCTGCCGAAGTGCTCGATCAGCCGTTCGCCCAGGGCCCCGGGTAGCCGGCTGATCTGGGCGACCTGTCGATAGCCGCGCGTGGTGACCTTGCTGTCCAGCTGATCGGAGGAGCCGAAGCCGATGGTCCGCGCCACCAGCAGCAGGTCCAGCAGCTGGGTGGTGTCGAGCGCGGACAGCAGCCCGAGACCGAACACAGCGTCGCCGCCGACCACGCTGCCGACGCCGCCCGCGGTGGCGCCGCCGTTGCCTCCGCCGGTGGTGAGGTCACCGGGCCGGTAGTCCTTCTCCAGCAGCCCACCCAGCTCCGTGAGACCGGAGGTCAGCTCGTGCATCTGCAGAGCCAGGAGGCGACCCTCGCTGCCCAGCTCGGCGGCGTACTCGGAGAGCTCCAGGTCCAACCGGTGCACCATCTCCAGTCGCTGCGCCACCGCGGCGACGTCACGGACCGTCACCTGGTCCTCCACCTCGAGCGCCGAGAGTCGCGTCGTCGCCTCCCGCAACCGGGACCGGTAGCGCTCCAGGGTCTGCAGCGCCTGGTTGGCCCGGGCCAGGATCTGGTCCGGGTTCTCCACGAACTGGCGGTAGGCGTTCACGTACAGGGAGATCGTGGCCATCGAGGCTGAGACGGCGATCACCGGTACGCCGGTCTGCCGGGCGACCCGATCGGCCGTACGGTGGCGGGTGCCGGTCTCGGCGGTGAAGATGGAGGCATCGGGCATCAGGTGCACCCCGGCCCGCATGATCTTGCCGCCGCCGTCGTCCAGCACGATCGCGCCGTCCATCTTGGCCAGCTCCCGCAGTGCCGTCGGTGTGAACGGGACGTCGAGCTCGAAGCCGCCGGTGCACAGGTCCTGCACCTCACGACCGTGACCGAGCACGACCAACGCACCCGTACGGCCACGCAGGATCCGCTCGAATCCATCCCGCAACGGGGTTCCCGGCGCGACCAGCGCCAGGTAGCCGAGCACCCGGCTCCGCTCCGTACCGTCCTGCGCCACGCTTCGTTCCGTCCCTCGGCCTAGGCCACTCGCGGCCTTTTCTCCGTTCGCCATCTTAGGCAGAGGTCACGAGACGGTCGTCGCCCGATCAGGGTGAACCGATCAACGCTCGGACGCCTGGCGCGCGGGTCCGCGGCGTATCCCCAGGCGGTCGAGGGCGTCGGCCACAGTGGGCACGGCGTGGATCAGCAAGCCGTGCCGGCTCATGGCGATCTGCTCCGACTGCCGCGCATCGGACGGGATGACGGCCTCGGTGAACCCGAGCCGGGCGGCCTCGGCGAGCCGCCGCTCCAGCCCGGGCACCCGGCGCAGCTCACCCGCCAGACCGACCTCGCCGATGGCGACGCAGCGCTGGGTGAGTCGGACGTCCAGGGCGCTGGAAGCCACCGCGACCGCGGCCGCGAGATCGGCCGACGGGTCGACCACCCGGGCCCCACCGACGGTCGACACGTACACGTCGGAGTCGTGCAACCGGACCCTGGCCCGCCGCTCCAGCACCGCCAGCACCATCGCCAGCCGACCCGAGTCGACCCCGTGCATGGTGCGCCGAGGGACCTGCAGCGGAGACTTCCCGGCCAACGCCTGCAGCTCGGCGAGCAGCGGCCGACGGCCCTCCATGGTGACGGTGACGCAGGTGCCCGGCACCGGCTCCTCGTGGCGGGAGGTGAACAGGCCCGAGGGGTCGGACACCTCGGCGATGCCGTCCTCGCCCATCTCGAAGCAGCCGACCTCGTCGGCGGGACCGAAGCGGTTCTTGGTCGCCCGGATCAGCCGGAAGCCGGAGTGCCGATCGCCTTCGAACGCGAGCACCACGTCCACCAGGTGCTCCAGCAGCCGGGGCCCGGCGATGTTCCCGTCCTTGGTGACGTGACCGATGATGATCACGGCCATGCCCCGCTGCTTGGCCACCCGGATCAGGGCCGCGGTCACCTCACGGATCTGGGTGACACCGCCGGGGGAGCCGTCCGCCTCGGCCGTCCCGATGGTCTGCACCGAGTCGACCACGAGCAGTGACGGGCGAACCTCCTCGACGTGACCGAGGACGGTGCCGAGGTCGGTCTCGGCGGCCAGATACAGCTCGTCGGCCAGGGCATCGGTACGCCCGGCGCGCAGCCGGACCTGGGCGGCGGACTCCTCGCCCGTCACGTAGAGGGTGGTGCGACCCGCCTTCGCCCACTGCGCCGCCACCTCGAGCAGCAGCGTGGACTTCCCGACTCCCGGCTCCCCGGCCAACAGCACCACGGCGCCCGGAACCAAGCCGTCACCGAGCACCCGGTCGAGCTCGCCGACCCCGGTCCGGACCCGGGCGGCCGCGTCTGCGTCCACGTCCTTGATCCGGGTGGCCCGGCGGGTCGGGGTCGCGGCCTTGACCTCGGCCAGCCTCGGGGCGCCGACCTCCATCACGCTGCCCCAGGCCTGACACTCCCCGCAGCGGCCCACCCAGCGGACGGTCGTCCAGCCGCACTCGGTGCAGCGGTGCGAGGGTCGAGTCTGCGTTCGGGCCATGCTCCAGACCGTACGGCCCTCCACCGACAGTGTTGTCCTCACTCGCTGCGTTCGCGGCGCGCCGTCTGACTCCGTCTTCCCTCATCGCTCGCAAACGAAGAACGTGTTTGCTCCCTCTTCAGTCCAGACGGAGTCGGGCGCTCCGCTTCGCGGCCGCTCGCGAGGGGAGCAGAGTGCTGGCGATCTCGAGGGCGAGGTCGTTGGCTTCCGGTTCCCCGATCGTGATCCGGATCCCGTCGAACGGGCCGTGCACTCCGCCGGGACCGGGGGAGGCGTACGGGCGGACCATCACCCCGGCATCGACGAACGCGTTCGCCCAGCGGTGCGTGTGACCGCCCGTGGGCAGCCAGACGAAGTTGCCCTGGGCGTCCGGCACGTCGTGACCGAGGTCGCGGAGACTCTTCAGCATCGACGCCCGACGGACCACGAGCTCGTCCACCCGCTCATGCAGGGCCTGCTCGGCCGCCAGCGACGCGAGTGCCGCCGCTTGAGCGACGGTCGTCACCCCGAACGGGTTGGCCGCGGCCCGCAGCACCGAGGCCAGGTCGTCCTGCGCCACGGCGTAGCCGATCCGCAGGCCGGCCAGCCCGTACGCCTTGGAGAACGTCCGCAGCACGACCACGTTCGGCCGATCGAGCAGGGACAGCCCGTTGACCGCGCCGGGGTCGTCGACGAACTCCACGTACGCCTCGTCCAGCACCACCGCGACGTCGTCGGGCACCCGGTCCACGAAGGCCTCGACGTCGACCTGTCGCAGCGCCGGCCCGGTCGGGTTGTTCGGGGTGCACAGCAGGACGGCCACAGTGGCGGGTCCGATCGCCGCCAGCATGGCGTCCAGGTCGTGCTCGTACGCAGGTGTCAACGGCACCGGTACGCCGGTCGCTCCGCTCAGCTGGGTGGCGATCGGGTACGCCTCGAAGCTGCGGAACGCGTACACGACCTCGGCGCCGGGACGCCCCAGCACGTTGAGCAGGTGGAAGAGGACAGCTACCGACCCGGTGCCGAAGGCGATCCGCTCCGGTGCGACACCCAGGCGGCCGGCCAGCGCCGCCGTCAGCGTGGTGGCGGCGAGGTCGGGGTAGCGGTTGAGCTCGGCGCACGCCTGCGTCGCGGCAGCGAGGACGCCGGGCAGCGGCGGGTACGGGTTCTCGTTGCTGGACAGCTTGTACGCGGGGTGCCCGTCGATCAGTGGCGGTCGGCGGCCGGGCCGGTAGACGGGCAGGTCGGCGGCCTCGGGTCGGATGCGGAGCGCCATGGGCTCAGGCTAGGTCGACGGACGCCTGCCGGCTCCCGGTCGAGGCCCGCTCGGGCATCCTGTGCAGTCAGTCAGTGCTGACGGCCCTGTCGATCGAACGAAATGTCCTGGGCGTCAGGGAAGGCGTTCCGGGGCGGTCGGCGAGCTCCTCGCTAGATCCTGACGACCCCGTTGGGTGTACCGAAGGTGGCGGCGATCAGACCCGGCTGGCCTCGTGGGGCCACCCACTCGATGGGGATGTCGGCGAGGGCATGGGACGCCGATCCGCCGAGCCAGTCCTCGACCCGGTTCTGGGAACCGGCGATCTCGACCGCGAGCAGATCGACTCGGCCGCCGCCGACCGACGGGTGGATGGCGGCATCGCTGCGCCACTGCACGAAGAACGGCAGCTGGGGATCGTTCTGCAACCCGCGGACGCCGAGCTGGCGCCACTCCAGCAGCGTCCCGTCCGGGAGGTGCCGGTGGCCCTCGATGGCCTGCCGACCGATGCGCGTCTCGACCTCGGCCATGTCCTCGATGGCGACCACCCAGCCGAGCCAACCACCGCCCTCGGCCGAACGAGCCCGGACCACCTGCCCGAAGACCGCCTTGTCGGCCGCCGGATGATCGAGCACCTCCACCACTTCGATGTACCGTCCGCCCGCCAGCGGGAGGGTGAAGTTGCGGGTGCCGAACCGGGGATGGAAGCCGCCGTCGACGAACTCGGATCCGAGCAGTCGACCCAGCTCGCCGGCGGTGGCACGGGCGCCATCGGGACCGGCCGCGTACGACAGATGGTCCAGGCGCATGCCTCCAGTGTGCCGCCCGACCCGGTTGCGGCGCCGGTGGGGTGCATTTCTCAGCCCCCGTACCAGAGCGTTTGCAGGTCAGCGGAGGTTCGCGGACGCCTGGGTGGTCGCCGGATGGCGCATCAGCGTCCCGGGGCCGGCCTCGAACTCCGCGCACAGCTCGGCCAGCACCGCGTACGCCTTCTTCCCCATCAGCTCGACCAGCTCGTCGCGGTTGGAGAGGTAGACCGGGCGCGATCCGATGTGCGCCTCGGTGTTGGAGGTGCAGTACCAGTCGAGGTCGTGTCCGCCGGCACCCCAGCCCTCCCGGACGTACTCGCCCAGGGTCACCTCGTTGTAGGTCGTCTGGTCACCGCGGGTGACGGTACGGAACTGGCGGCGCAGCGGCAGCTGCCAGCACACGTCCGGCTTGGTCTCCACGAAGCTTCGACCCTGGTCGAGGGCGAGCAGGTGCAGCGCGCAGCCGGCGCCGGCCGGGAAGCCGGGTCGGTTGAGGAAGATGCAGGCACCGTCGACCACCCGGGTCTTGCGCGCGGGCTCTTCGCCCTCGGCCACGGTGTCCGGGCCCTCGAGCTCGACCCAGCCGTCCTTCTTGGCCGATTTCTTGTACTGCCACTGGTCACCGGTCAGCTGGCGGACCGACTTGCGCACCCGCTTCTCGTCGTCGGCGTCGGCGAAGTGTGCGCCGAGGGTGCAGCAACCGTCGTCGGGCCGGTCGGCGTAGATGCCCTGACAGCCGCTGCCGAAGATGCACGTCCAGTGCGAGGTGAGCCAGGTGAGGTCGCAGCGGTACACCGTGTCGCCGTCCGAGGGGTCGGGAAACTCGACGTAGGCACGCGGGAACGGCAGCTTCACCTCGGGCACGCGCGAAGCCTACGCGGGACTCGGGCGGAGCACATGGGCCGACTGGGGCGGGAGGGTTACGCTGTGAGGCGTGTCCGATGCCGTGGAGCGTGCCGTGAAGGTGCCGACCGCGAAGGTCGGGTTGTCGACCTCCTCGGTCTATCCCGAGACCACGTCCAGCGCGTTCGAGCTGGCCCGCCGACTCGGCTACGACGGTGTCGAGCTGATGGTGGGCATCGACCCGGTGGCCGCCGACATCGACGCGGTCGAGAAGCTCCGCGACTACCACCAGGTCCCGGTGCTGTCGGTCCACTCCCCGTGTCTGTTGATCACCCAGCGGGTCTGGGGCAACGACCCGTGGACGAAGCTGGAGCGCTCGGCCGAGGCCGCCCGGCGCCTCGACTGCGAGGTGGTCGTGGTGCACCCGCCGTTCCGGTGGCAGCGCGAGTACGCCCGCGGCTTCGTCGCCGGCGTCCGGCGGCTCACCGAGGAGACCGGCATCACCTTCGCGGTGGAGAACATGTACCCCTGGCGCACTCCGGGGGGTGAGCTCAAGGCGTACATGCCCGGGTGGGACCCGACCGAGCTGGACTACGACAACCTGACCCTGGACTTCTCGCACGCCTCGACCGCCAACCAGCAGTCCCTGGACCTGGCCAGGTCCTGGGGCGACCGGCTGCGACACGTCCACCTGACCGACGGCAGCGGATCGGCCAAGGACGAGCACATGGTGCCCGGACGCGGCGACCAGAACGCGGCGAAGGTGCTGGAGTACCTGGCCCAGACCGACTTCGACGGGCACGTGGTGCTCGAGGTCAACACCCGCAAGGCCGACACCCGGGCCAAGCGGGAGGCCGATCTGGCCGAGTCCCTGGCCTTCACCCGGTTGAACCTGGCGTCCACGGTGCACCCGACGTATGCGGTCGACGGTGCGGGCGTGGCCGACGCGCTGACCGGCGGCGGGGTCGGCGGAGCCTGAGGGCTAGATTCCTGTCCAACCCGGACCGACCTCGGTGCGGGAGGAGAGGAGCGCGACATGCCGGTCCTTCGTGAGGCCCTGTTGAAGGTCTCCCGCAGCGGCGCCATCAAGTCCGCGCTGACCCGGGCGCCGGTGACCCGCCGCGTGGTCGACCGCTACGTCGCCGGGGAGACCACCGACGAGGTGCTGCAGGTCACCCGCTCGGTGGCCGACGCCGGACTGACCGTGACCATCGACCACCTCGGTGAGGACACCACCGAGCTGTCCCAGGCCGGCGCCACGACCGACGCCTATCTGGAGCTGCTCGCCCGGCTGGCGGAGGCCGGTCTCGCCGACGTCGCCGAGGTCTCGGTCAAGCTGTCCGCCGTCGGCCAGCTGCTGGGCGGCGACGGTGAGAAGATCGCCACCGAGAACGCTCAGCTGATCTGCGAGGCCGCCCTCGAGGCCGGGACGACGGTCACCATCGACATGGAGGACCACACCACCACCGACTCGACCCTCTCGATCGTCCGCGAGGTCCGACGTGACTACCCCTGGCTGGGGACGGTGCTGCAGGCGTACCTGCACCGGACCGAGGCCGACTGCCGCGACCTCGCGTCCGAGGGGTCCCGGATCCGGCTGTGCAAGGGGGCGTACGCGGAACCGGCGTCGGTGGCCCACACCGACCCCAAGGAGATCGACCTGGCGTACGTGCGGTGTCTGAAGATCCTGATGTCCGGATCGGGCTATCCGATGGTCGCCACCCACGACCCGAGGCTGGTGGAGATCGCGTTGGCACTGGCCGAGCGGGAGCAGCGGAGCAAGGACACCTTCGAGCTGCAGATGCTCTACGGCATCAGGCCGGACGAGCAGCAGCGGTTGGCGGGGCTGGGGCACACGATGCGGCTCTACGTGCCCTACGGCACCGACTGGTACGGCTATCTGGTCCGCCGGCTGGCCGAGAAGCCCGCCAACGTGCGCTTCTTCGCGCACAGCCTGGTGTCGAGTAAGTAAGGGCGGAGCGTCACAGCCAGCCGACGTGCGGGGCCAGCAGCGCGTAGCCCACGAACGCCGCGACATCGAGCAGGGTGTGGGCCACCACCAGCGGCATCACCCGCTTCCAGCGCAGGTAGATCAGCCCGAACACCACACCCATGATCAGGTTGCCGGCGAACCCACCCCAGCCCTGGTAGAGGTGGTAGGACCCGCGGACCACGGCGCTGGTGAGGATGATCGCGGGGATCCGCCAACGGAGCTGGCCGAGCCGGGTGAACAGGTAGCCGATCATCACCACCTCCTCCAGCACCGCGTTCTGGGCAGCCGCCAGCACCAGCACCGGGATCGTCCACCAGTTGTCGGTGAGCCCCGAGGCCTGCACCTGGGTGTTGACCCCGAGTGCCTTGGCCACCAGGTACAGACCCAGTCCCGGGATGCCGATGCAGACGGCGATCACGGTGCCGAACCCTGCGTCAAAACCGGGTCGGGTCAGATCGAAGCCGATCCGGCGGGTGGCCGGCCGGTCGGTCAGGTTGAGCAGATAGAGCGCCAGCAGCGCCGGCACGACCGCGAACGCGATGCCGACCAGCTGGTAGCTGAGGTCCAGCCAGGGACGGTCCGGGGTGACGGAGGTGTTCAGGGTCGAGGTCTGCTGGTTGAGCTGGACGCCCCGGGTCATCCGCTCGATGATCCGCAGCACCGAGTAGACACCTGACTGGCCGAGGGAGATGGCCAGCACGATCAGCACCTCGAGGCCCAGCCGGGGCCGATTCGCCAGCAGGGTCGGCTCGGTCGCGGGTAGCGTCACCGGACAAGTGTCGCCGACTCCGCCGCACTGGGTAGAGTGCGGCGGTTCCGGTCGTGCGCACCGCCGTCGCCCCGCACTCCGGACCGACCCGATCCGCACGCTCCGGCAGCCACTCCGATTGCAGGTCAGATGTCCTCGTCGAGCTCACCCACCCGTTCCGTCGTCGTCGACGACCCGGTGGCCGCGACCTCGGTCCGTCGAGCTCTGACCGATCCCCGGCGACTGCGGATCGAGGTGCTCGCCGGTCTCGTGGTGGCTCTGGCCCTGATCCCCGAGGCGATCTCGTTCTCCATCATCGCCGGCGTCGACCCGAGGGTCGGTCTGTTCAGCTCGGTCACGATGGCGGTCACCATCGCCGTGGTCGGTGGTCGTCCGGCGATGATCTCGGCCGCCACCGGAGCGATCGCGCTGGTGGTCGCCCCGATCGCCCGCGAGCACGGGATGGACTACCTGATCGCCACCGTCCTGCTCGGGGGGCTGCTCCAGATCGTGCTCAGTCTGCTGGGCGTGGCGAAGCTGATGCGGTTCATCCCGCGCAGCGTCATGGTGGGCTTCGTCAACGCGCTGGCCATCCTGATCTTCACCAGCCAGGTTCCGCACCTGATCGGGGTGCCGTGGGCGGTCTACCCGATGGTGGCCGTGGGGATCGTCATCATCGTCCTGCTGCCGCGTGTGACCACAGTGGTGCCGGCACCACTGGTGGCGATCGTGCTGCTCACCCTGGTCACGGTGCTGGCCGGGATCGCCGTGCCCACAGTGGGTGACCAGGGTGCGTTGCCCGAGAGCCTGCCCGGCTTGGTCGTCCCGCACGTGCCGCTCACCTGGCAGACGCTGCAGCTGATCGGCCCGTATGCGGTGGCGGTCGCCCTGGTCGGCCTGCTGGAGTCGTTGATGACCGCCAAGCTGGTCGACGACATCACCGACACCCACTCCGACAAGACCCGCGAGGGCTGGGGTCAGGGCGTGGCCAACCTCGTCACCGGCGCCTTCGGTGGCATGGGCGGCTGCGCGATGATCGGCCAGACCATGATCAACGTCAAGGTGTCCGGTGCTCGGACCCGGATCTCGACCTTCCTGGCCGGCGCGTTCCTGCTCGTCCTGGTTCTGGTGCTGGGGGACGTGGTCGCGCTGATCCCGATGGCCGCCCTGGTGGCGATCATGGTGATGGTCTCGGTGGCGACCTTCGACTGGCACAGCATCGCCCCGGCCACGCTTCGTCGGATGCCGCTCAGTGCGACGACGATCATGGTCGCCACGGTCGTCGTCACCGTGGCCACCCACAACCTCGCGTACGGGGTGATCGTCGGCGTGATCATCGCGACCCTGTTCTTCGCACGACGGGTGGCGCACTTCACCGAGGTGGTGCCGGAGCCGTCCGAGGACCCGCAGACCAAGACGTACGCGGTCCGTGGCCCGCTCTTCTTCGCCTCCAGCAACGACCTCGTCTACCAGTTCGACTACGCCGGTGACCCGCAGCGCGTGATCATCGACCTGAGCGGATCGCAGATCTACGACTCCTCGACCGTGGCCGCGCTCGACGCGATCGAGCTCAAGTACCGCCAGCACGGCAAGACCGCCGAGATCGTCGGCCTCAACGAGCCGAGCCAGCAGTGGCACGGACGGCTCAGCGGGCGTCTCGGCGGCGGCCACTGACGTCGGACAGGACGCCCGCCGGCTCATCTCGACCGCCAGAAGTCGAGGCGACACTCCGTACGGGCACCGTAGTCTGACCCCATGCGCGTAGGAGTTTTCGGAGCGACCGGTCAGGTCGGTGGCGTCATGCGGACGCTGCTGGCGGAGCGGTCCTTCCCCGTCACCGACATCAGGTTCTTCGCCTCCTCTCGATCCGCCGGCCTGAAGCTCGACTTCGCCGGCAGCGAGGTGGTCGTCGAGGACACCGCCACCGCCGACTTCTCCGGACTCGACCTGGCCCTGTTCTCCAACGGCAAGACCGCCTCGCTGGCCACGGCCCCACTGGTGGCCGCGGCCGGCGCCGTCGTGATCGACAACTCCTCGGCCTGGCGAATGGACCCCGAGGTGCCCCTGGTGGTCAGCGAGGTCAATCCCGACGATGCGCTCCGGCCCCCGAAGGGGATCATCGCCAACCCCAACTGCACCACCATGGCCGCGATGCCGGTGCTCGCCCCACTGCATCGCCGGGCCCGGCTGACCAGGCTGCTGGTGTCGACGTACCAGGCGGTGTCCGGTTCCGGCGGAGCCGGCGTGAGCGAGCTCGACTCGCAGGTGCGGGCGGTCGCCGACTCAGCGGCCGACCTCGCCTTCGACGGCCGGTCGGTGGCGTTCCCCGCACCGGTGAAGTACGTCAAGAACATCGCGTTCAACGTGCTGCCGTTGGCCGGTTCGCTGGTCGACGACGGCAGCGGTGAAACCGACGAGGAGCAGAAGCTCCGCAACGAGTCCCGCAAGATCCTGCACGCACCCGACCTGCTGATCGCCGGCACCTGCGTCCGGGTGCCCGTGTTCACCGGCCACTCGCTGGCCATCCACGCCGAGTTCGCGGAGCCGCTGAGCCCCGAGCAGGCGACGGCGCTGCTGGCGGACGCCCCCGGCGTCGCCCTGATGGACGTGCCGACCCCGCTCGACGCGGCCGGCCAGGACCCCAGCTTCGTCGGTCGGATCCGCACCGATCAGTCCGTTCCGGACGGCCGTGGTCTGGTGCTGTTCATCAGCAACGACAACCTGCGCAAGGGGGCCGCGCTGAACGCGGTCCAGATCGCCGAGCTGGTCGCGTCGCAGCTGGTCAGCGACCGGCAGGTCTGACGACGATGGGGGAGCAGGCAGGAGTCGAGGTGCCCGTCCTGGCCATCCTCGGAGCGGGCGTGATGGGCGAAACCGTCCTGTCCGGCCTGATCCGGGCGGGTTGGGACGCCGGTCGCATCGTGGCCACGGACCGACGGCCGGAGCGACAGGCCGACCTGATCGAGCGGTACGGCATCACCATGCTGGAGAACGACGAGGCCGCCGCCAGGGCCGACACGGTGATCCTGGTGGTCAAGCCGCAGGACATGGGCGAGCTGCTCGGCGAGATCGCGGAATCGCTCCGGCCCGGCACGCTGGTCGTCTCTCTCGCCGCCGGAGTGGACACCGCGTTCATCGAGGCCGGACTCGGCGGTGACCTGCCGGTCGTGCGGGTGATGCCGAACACGCCCGCCCTGGTGGACCAGGGCATGGCGGCCATCTCGCCCGGCACCCACGCGCGGTCCGAGCACCTGGACCACGTGACCGAGATCCTGTCCGCGACCGGCCGGGTGGTCACGGTGCCGGAGCGCTACCAGGACGCCGTCACCGCCATCTCCGGCTCGGGGCCGGCGTACCTGTTCTTCGTGGTCGAGGCGATGATCGAGTCCGGTGTGCACCTCGGTCTGCCCCGCGACATCTCCACCGAGCTGGTGGTGCAGACGATGCTCGGATCGGCGACGATGCTGCGCGAGACCGGCGAGCACCCCACGGTGCTGCGGGAACGGGTCACCTCACCGGGCGGGACGACGGCGGCCGCGGTCAAGGTGCTGGAGGACCACAAGGTGCGAGCCGCCTTCTTGGGGGCGATGGAGGCGGCACGCGACCGGAGCCGGTCCCTGGCCGAGGCGGCGCGGGCGACCTCGGGACTGACGGTTCCGACCGGAGCCGACGCGGGCGCCGGGCGATGACCGGTCGACTGGTCTACTCCGAGGAGCTGACCAGGTACGACTTCGGCCACGACCACGCCATGGGCCCCGGCCGGGTCCGCCACACGATCGAGCTGGCCGAGCAGCTGGGCGTGCTGGATCTGCTCGAGATCGTGCCGCCACCGCCGATCGACGACGACCTCATCCTGACGGTCCACGACCGCGACTACGTGGACGCCGTCAAGGCGAACGTCGAGAACCTCGCGTACGGGCTGGGCAGCACCGACAACCCGATCTTCTCCCAGATGCACGCGGTCTCGGCCACCATCGCGATGGCCACCGCGGAGGCGGCGCGCGGGGTCTGGGCGGGCGAGGTCCGCCGGGCCTGCAACATCAGCGGCGGTCTGCACCACGCGATGCCCCGGGCGACCAGCGGGTTCTGCATCTACAACGACCTCGCGGTGGCGATCAGCTGGCTGCTGGCCAACGGTGCGGAGCGGATCGCGTACGTCGACGTCGACGTCCATCACGGCGACGGCGTGCAGCAGATCTTCTACAACGACCCCCGGGTGCTGACGATCAGCCTGCACGAGACCCCGGCGGTGTTGTTCCCCGGCACCGGGTTCCCGTACGAGATCGGCGGGCCGGGCGCGATCGGCTCGGCGGTCAACGTGGCCTTGCCGGCGGGGACCGGGGACAGCGGTTGGCTGCGGGCCTTCCATGCCGTGGTGCCGCAGGCGCTGCGGGCCTTCCAGCCGCAGATTCTGATCACCCAGCACGGCTGCGACTCCCATCAGCACGACCCGCTGGCCGACCTGGAGCTGACGGTGGACGGGCAGCGGGCCTCCTACCTCGCCCTGGCCGACCTGGCTGACGAGCTCTGCGAGGGACGCTGGGTGTCCACCGGTGGCGGCGGCTACTCGATCACCAACGTCGTTCCGCGCGCCTGGACGCACCTGCTGGCGATCGTCGCCGGCCAGCCGCTCTCGCCCCAGACCCCGACGCCTCAGAGGTGGCGTGCGGAGCTCGGGGCGACCTACTTGCCGATGGCGATGACCGACGGCGTCGAGGTCGGCTACACCGACTTCGAGAGCGGGTTCAGCCCGACGAGCCGCCTGGATCAGGCCATCCTCGCGACCCGCAGAGCGGTCTTCCCCGAGCTCGGTCTCGACCCCGGACTCTAGGCTCGCGGCACGCGTTCGCTCACCGCTACGGCCGTTCGGACCGCGTAGTGTGCGTGGTCGATGGTGGTTCGTCAACGGGACGCGCGGGTCTGTCGTCGATGAATTTCCTATGAGATCTTCCCACGAGTACCAACTGCCACTACTCTCACACCATCACGTGCTCCGACCCATGTCGGCGCCGACCGTAAGGGGATGGGGGCCGGCATGGTCGACAAGGGCAAGCCCGAGGAGGTCGCCTCGTTGCAGGGGCGGCTGACCGGCGTGCGTTTCTACACCGTGGCCGAGGTCGCCGGCGTGATGCGGGTGTCCAAGATGTCGGTGTACCGGCTGATCCACTCCGGTGAGCTGGAGGCCGTCCGCTTCGGGCGTAGCTTCCGGGTGCCGGAGTCGGCGGTCAAAGCCTTCCTGGACACCTCCTACTTCGAGACCGGGTAGTCGGCGCGTTCAACCGTCGCACCCGGCTGTGGTCGGGTTGCGGGGTCGACCCGGCATGAAGGTCTCGGGCCAACCATCCGCGCCTTCGCAGGCTCCGGCGCTCCCGCCAGACCCGTCCACGGCCCTTCGACCTCCATCCCGGGTCGACCCCGCTGTGCCCACCTTCGGCTCCGTCGTCCGGTCGGCGTCAAGGACCCCGGCCTCGCCTGGGAGCTGCGGTCCCCACCCACTGAAATCGCTGACGCACTCCTCCGGAGACCTACGCACGTGATGCAACGCGTGCGTGAGTGGTCGGAGGAGTGCGTCAGCGGGCTTGGTCAGGACGTCGGGTCGGTGAAGATCACGTCGAAGCGGTGGGCGCCGGGCCAGAGGGCGTGTTGGGGGAGGACGTCGATGCCGCAGGCGCGGGAGCCTACGCCGTGGACTGCCGCGTCGAGGAACAGGTGGTGGTGGGTCGGGGTCGGGAGCTCGTACGGGTGGGCGCTTCGGTCGAGCTCTTGGGGGGTGTGCCGGGTGAGGGTGAAGCCGGGGCGGTGGCCGGCCGGACCGGCCACCGAGGTCAGGCGCAGCCGAGTGGCTGAGCCGTCGCCGAGCTCGAGCTCGCGGACGGCGGCCCGGTGCCCGGTCTCCTGCGGCCGGGAGTAGACCACGTTCAGCTCGTCGATGTCGGCGGCGAAGCGGCCGATCCGGGCGGCGTGATCGGTGTCCGGGTACGACTCGTACGGGCCGGTGCCGAACCAGACGGCCCGGTCGACCTCGGTCGGCAGGTCGAACCGGACACCGACCCGGGGCCAGGTGCAGTCCCAGGCCGGTGACGGGTTGATCTCGACCCTCAGGGCCAGACCTCCGTCGGCGACCGGGGTCCAGGTGCAGGTGGTGTCCACGAACAGCACCCCGGCGGCCGCTGCGCTGCGCACCCGGACGACCAGACCGCCCGCGTCGGGACCACCGGTCACCGACAGCACCCGGTGGGTGAGCCGATCGAGTCCGCGGTCCCGCCAGCGGCGCTCCGACGACGGTCCTGCAACACCCTCACCACCGGTCTCGTCCGGGTCGCCGAGCTCGTACGATCCCCGCTCCCCGGACCGGTCGTTGTCGGTCGGTCCCCGCCACAGCTCCAGCCGCGGCCCGTCGACCGGCAGGCCGTACAGACTCACGAGCCGACCCGTCGCGGGATCGAAGACGCCGGGTCCGACGACGAGCTCACCGGTTCCCGTCGGCGTCCCGGCGGCGGTCTCGCCGGTCGCCGGCGAGCTCACCCCGGTCCGGGTGGCGGCGCTCCCGACGCTGCAGTCGAACTGGGCGCAGGCGACCACGTGCCCGACCGGCGCCCACGCGGTGTCCGCGGCCAGCTCGGCGGCGACGGTCAGCCAGGTCTCGCCCTCGCCGGCGGGCGCCAGCAGCTCATCCGGCAGCACCAGTGACGACTCACCACCCGCGGGGACGATCGGCATCACCAGCACGCTCTCCTCGACCATCCGGCCGTCCAGCTCACGGCGGGCCACGAACCGCAGGTGCCGTGTGTCGGTCGTGTGGTAGCGGCTCCGGACCGCCAGGGTCGCGCCGTCCAGGGTCAAGATCACCGGCTGGCTGACCGCCGCGAACTCCGCGAGACCGGGGGTCGGGGTGTCATCCGGCAGCACCATGCCGTCCATCACGAAGTTGCCGTCGTGCACCACCTCGCCGAAGTCGCCGCCGTAGCCGTAGTAGGGGGTGCCGTCGGCCGCGTGCGTCAGCAGACCATGATCACGCCACTCCCAGACGAACCCTCCGTGCAGTCGGCCGTACTGCTCCGCGAGCTCGTCGTACTCGGCGATCGCGCCGGGACCGTTGCCCATCGCGTGCACGTACTCGCACATCAGGAACGGCTTGCTGCGCACCCGGCGAGCCTCGGCCGGACTGCACTCCAGCAACGGTCCGTGCTCGCCGCCGATGGCCGCGGTCTCGATCAGGTTCGGGTACATCCGGGAGTAGATGTCGGTGTACGCGCCCGTGTAGTCGCCCTCGTAGTGCACCGGTCGTTCCGGATCACGCCCCCGCACCCACTGGGCCATGGCGGCCAGGTTGACCCCGGTGCCCGCCTCGTTGCCGAGCGACCAGATCACGATGCTCGGGTGGTTCTTGTCCCGCTCGACGGTGCGCTCGATGCGGTCCAGGTAGGCCTCCTGCCAGGCGACATCGTCGCTCGGGTTGTCCACCCAGCCGGAGAAGACGAAGCCGTGGGTCTCCAAGTCGCACTCGTCGATCACCCAGAAGCCCAGCTCGTCGGCCAGGGTGAGCACCTCCGGGTGCGGGGGGTAGTGGCTGGTCCGGATGGCGTTCACGTTGTGCTGCTTCATCAAGATCATGTCCGCCCGGGCGTGCTCGGCGTCGAACACGCGTCCCCGTACGGGATGGGTCTCGTGCCGGTTCATGCCGCGGAAGATCACCTGACGGCCGTTGACCAGGAACCGGTCGCCCCGGATCTCCACGGTACGGAAGCCCGTCCGCAGTCGGATGGTCTCTCCGGGGGCGACGATCTCCACGTCGTACAGCCGCGGTGTCTCCGCGCTCCACGGCTCGACCGTGCCGACCGTGATCAGCTCGCCCAGCTCGGCCGCGGAGTCGAAGGACTGCTCGACCGACAGCTCCGGGATCCGCACCAGCACAGGGAAAGAGGCGTCGGCGGCGCGGCCACGCAGCCGGATGGTGCCGGTGCCGTCGGTGTACCCGGTCTGCAGCCACACGTCGTCCAGGCTGCCCACGGGGCGACCCAGCAGCGTGACCGAGCGGAAGATGCCCGGCAGCCACCACTGGTCCTGGTCTTCGATGTAGCTCATCGAGGACCACTGGTGCACCCGCACCACGAGCACGTTCCCGCCGTCGTTCAGCAGCCCGGTGACGTCGAACTCCTGCACCAGGCGGCTGCCCTTGCCGACCCCGACCTCGGTCCCGTTCAGCCAGACCCGGTAGACCGACTCGACCCCGTCGAAGCGCAGCAGCACGCGCGCTCCGTCGGCACCCGCCGGGTCCGCCCAGTCGGGCCGGTCGAAGCGGCGGCGGTACTCCCCGGTGGGGTTCTCATCGGGGATGTGCGGCGGGTCGACCGGGAACGGGTAGATCACGTTGGTGTAGATCGGCTTCCCGTAGGCACCGTCGCCGGCCAGCACCCAGTGCGAGGGCACGGCCAGCTCGGCCCAGTCGGAGTCGTCCAGCGTCGGATCGGCCACGGTGTCGTCCAGCCCGCGGTGGGACGACAGCAGCCGGAATCGCCAGTCACCGTCCAGGTTCAGCTCCGGGGCATCACCGTGCAGCCAGGAGCGGGCGGCGGTGCGGCGGCCGGAGCCGGGGGAGTAGTCGTCGACATAGCTGGTCACGCGGCCACGCTAGCGTGGCTCGGCTTTTGGGGCACCGCGTGGCCGGAGCCTTTGACGCTGCCGGTCGGGCCGCCTAGTTTTGGCACCGCTGAGAGCCGTTTCAGCGGTGACGAGGAGGCGATCGGTGCAGCATCACGACGCGACGGCCGAAGGGTACGTGGCAACCGTCCGGGACCGGGCCGACGTGCTCGGGGTCGTGGTGGTCGGTTCCGTCGCGCGCGGCACACCGCGGGAGGACTCCGACGTCGATCTGTACCTGGTGGTGACCGACGAGGCGTACGCGAGCGCGCGGGCCGCCGGGATGATCGCGGCCGTGAGCCAGGACGGGGTCACCTATCCCGGCGGCTACGTCGACATCAAGCTCGCCAGCCCCGGCTACCTGACCACGGCGATCGAGCGGGCCGACGATCCCACCCGGGCGTCGTTCGTGGGCGCTCGGGTGATGCTGGACAAGACCGAGGCGATCGCCGACCAGGTGGCGGCCATCGTGACGCTGCCCGATCAGGTCTGGCAGCGGCGGGTGACCGCGTACCGGGCGCAGGCCCGGCTGTACGGCGGCTACTTCCTCAAGCAGGGTGACCAGCTCGGTGATCAGTTCCTGGTGCAACACGCCGGGGTGCACCTGGCGCTCGCGGCAGGGCGGATCGCCCTCGCTCAGCACCGGCGCTTCTTCAGCGGCCAGAAGTACCTGACGGCGACCCTCGCCGAGCTGGAGCTGCCGGAGCGGTTCGAGACGACCTGGCGGCACGTCGTGCAGGCCCCGAGTGCGGCCGTGGGTCAGCACCTGCTCGAGGCCATCGACGCCTGGCTCGGCCCGCCGGAGGACTTCGACCTGCAGCTGTCGAGGTTCATCTCCGACAACGAGCTGGCTTGGCTGAACGGCACCATCCCGCCCGAGTTCTGGTGACCACCCGCTGACGGACACGCTGACGCACGCCTTGGTGCGCTCACGCACGTGACGCAACGGCCGCGTCAGGGTGCGGAGGAGTGCGTCAGCGGGGTGGCGTTGCGCTGCCGGTACGTCGACGGGCTGACCCCGTACGCGCGCCGGAAGCAGCGACTGAAGTAGTTGGGGTCGGGCCAGCCCACCCGGGCACCCACCCACCCCACCGGCCGGTCGGTCTGGAGCAGCAGGGAGGCGGCGAGCTCGGCGCGGGTGCTGGCCAGCCACGCCATCGGGCTGATGCCCAGCTGACTGCGGAACTCCCGGTGCAGGTGGGAGACCGACAGGCCGACGTCCGACGCGAGCTCGGCCATCGTCCACGGGTGCGCGGGACGGCCACCGACGAGCAGCAGCAGCTGCCGCACGGGGGGGCTGAAGGCCGGCCGCTGATCGTCGTCCAGCCGGAGGGCACCGAGCTCGGCCAGGGCCGCGCAGGCCAATCCGACCGCCAGCACCGCGCTCGGCCCGGACCGTTGGGCGTGCACCTGCGCGAGCTCGGAGATCCGGGTCCGCACCGCCGTCCGTGCCCGGGCCCCCAGCACCTCGCCGGCCAGCCCGCCCCGGAGCAGGAAGCGCCCGAGATCGCCGACATCGAGCAGCCAGCGCAGGTCCGTGTGCAGCAGCTCCTCGCCGAGGTAGAGGTTGGCGATCACGGCCCGGTCCTGGTCGGCGTACCCGTGCCAGTCGCCCGGCCGCACCGCCATCACCGCGCCGGGTTGCAACGGATGACGGCCGGTCGCACTGGCGTACGTGACGCGACCCTCCAGCAGCACGGCCAGCTCGAGGAAGTCGTGCGTGTGGATGTCGACCGGCGCGTCGAGGGCGATCACAGCCCCGGCGACCGGGTAGCCGTCCGGGCCGAACACCTGGCGGCGCCGCAGTCGGTCCATGGAGTCCTCAGCAGGATCGTGCTAGGAGTGCAGAGGATCGAGCCTAGTCGCCGGAGGGTCCGCGGGGCGAGCATGAGGACCTGTCCGATCCTCCGAGCACCTCCAGGAGCCAGCATGCAGGCCCAGCTCACCGGTGACGTCCCCCGTCTCGACAGCCGCACCCTCACCGACGAGGAGATCGCCGGCTACCGCCGGGACGGTTTCGTCCACCTCAAGGGTGTCCTCACCCCGGGCGAGGTCGAGCGCTACCGCGCGGCCGCGGCGCGAGCGTACGACGAGATCGCCTCGCTGGATGCCGACAACCAGATGTTCCGGCAGATCGTCCAGGTCTGGAAGTCCGACCCGACCCTGCGCGAGCTGACCCTGCACCCGGGACTGGCCGACTGTGCCGCGCAGCTGTCCGGGGTCGACGTACGGCTGTGGCACGACCAGCTGCTGATCAAGAAGCCGCACAACCACACGGCCACCGAGTTCCACCAGGACTCGCCGTACTGGCCGCACACCGGTGGTCGTCACCAGCTGTCGGCCTGGGTGGCCCTGGTCGACGTGCCGGTGGAGCGTGGCTGCATGACGTTCATCCCGGGCAGCCATCGGCGCGACGACCTCCGCGCCATCGACCTCACCGACGCGCACGACATGTTCGCCGCGGCGCCGGATCTGGCGTACGAGAAGCGGGTCACCGTGCCGTTGCGGGCGGGGGACTGCACGTTCCACAACGGCTACCTGGCGCACACCGCCAACCCCAACGACACCGACGAGTTCCGCTACGCCATGGTCAACATCTACGTGGACGCGGAGACCCGGTACAGCGGAGCCGGACACGTCTGCACCGACCACCTCGGGCTCACCGTCGGTGACGTCCTTCCCGACGACGAGTTCCCCCGCTTCTCCGTGTTGTCGTCACTCGCTGCTCCGCTCCGCGCCGATTGACTCTGACTTCCCTCGTCGAGCGCGAACGGAAAGCGTGTTCGCGTCTCCTCAGTCCAGACAGAGCCGGGCGCTTCGCTGCACGGCCGCTCGCGACGGGAAGGTGCTGTCAGCCCTTGACGGCGCCCGAGGTCATGCCGGCCACGATCTGCCGGTTGAAGAAGATGTACATCACCAACGGGGGGATCGTGATCAACAAGATGTTGGTGAACAGCAGGTTCCACTGGCTCAGCATCTGACTCTGGAAGTTGTACAGGGTCAGCTGCACGGTCACGTTCTGGCTGCCCGGCAGGAAGTACAGCGGTCCGGTGAAGTCGTTGAAGATCGCCACCGCCTGCACCACGATCACCGTGATCACCACCGGCTTGAGCAGCGGCATCACCACGGAGAAGAACAGCCGGATCGGGCCCGCTCCGTCCACCGTCGCGGCCTCGTCCAGCTCTCGGGGGATCGAGGAGACGAACGCGCGGAACAGCAGGATGCAGAAGGGCAGCCCGAAGGCGACGTTCACCAAGATCATGCCGATCATCTGCTTGAACAGCCCGATCTCCTGCAGCATCCAGATCGTCGGCACCACAGCGGGCGGGATGATCAGACCGGCCAGCACCAGGAAGTTGACCAGCGGGTTCCAGCGCGAGGACCGCCGCTGCAGCACGTAGCCGATCATGGCCGAGAGGATGACCATGATGCCGACACTGAGCACCGTCAGCGTGGTGCTGTTGATGAAGGCGCGCAGCACCACGAACCGGCGCACCGTCAAGACGCTCTTGATGTTGTCCCAGAGCTGCCAGGTCGTCGGCCAGGTGAAGTCGAGGTTGGCCGACTCCTGGGTGGTCTTGGCCGCGGTCACCAGGATGAAGGCGAACGGGATCAGGAAGATCACCACGGAAGCGATGACGGCCACCACGCCGATCACCACGCCGAGCATGCGATCGCGTTTCATGACCTCTTCTCCCTGCGTCCCAGGATGATGTTGATCGGGACGACGATGGCCGTCACGATCAGGAACAAGATCACGTTGCCGGCGGTGGAGAGGCCGTAGAAACCGGCCTGGTACTGCTTGTAGATCATCGACCCGACGACGTCGCTGGCGAACCCGGGGCCGCCCCCGGTGGTCGCCCAGATCAGCTCGAAGGAGCGGAGCCCGCCGATCAGCGACAACAGGACCACGGTGGCCGTCGCCGGCATCACCAGCGGGATGGTGATGTGCACGAAGTTCTGCCACTTGCTCGCCCCGTCGACCCGCGCCGCCTCGTAGTACTCCTGCGGGATGCCGACCAGCCCGGCGATGAAGATCAAGGTGGCGATGCCGACGCCCTTCCAGACGTCGATCAAGGCGATGCTGTAGAGCGCCAGTGCCGGATTGGTCAGCCACCCGGGACCGTCGATGCCGAAGACCGCCAGGAACTGGTTGATGACGCCGTCGAACGGGTCCATCAAGATCTTGAAGGTGATGCCGATGCCGATGGTGGACACCAGCACCGGGAAGAACACCACCGACCGCAGGTAGCCGCGGGCCACGATCTGGGAGGTCAGCAGCAAGCCCAGCAGCATGCCGAGCACGACCTTCAGACCAGAGGTGACGAAGCCGTAGATGAAGGTGTTGACCAGCGACCCGCGCAGAGCCGGCTCGGAGAAGAACTGGCGGAAGTTGTCGAGCCCGATGAACTCGGTGTCGAACAGGGTCCAGCGGGTGAGGGAGAAGTAGAACGACGCGAACGTCGGGATCGCGAACAGGACGACGAAGATGATCGCGCCCGGCAGGTAGAACCACAAGGGATAAGGACTTTGCCGCTTCCGCTGGGCCCTGGGCTTTCCAGCCTTCTCGGGTGTGGCGGTGGCGGAGATCGTTGACACCATCTGGTCTCCGTTGATCAGTGGGTGAGGACATCACCGAGGAACACAGGTGAGCTGCTCACCCGGGAGGCGGGTGGCCGGCCGGAGCGACCGGCCACCCGCACTGGACAGCGACGCGGTGTCGAGCAGGGCTCGTCACCGGCCTTGGATCACCAGCCGGGCAGACCCAGCTGCTGGGCCTGCTTCTTGACGTCCTCGTCGTAGAGGGCCGCGCCTTCCTTGCCGGACTTGATGCCCGAGCCGACCTCGACGGTGATGCGCTCGAGGTTCGGGCCCTTGATCGGGGAGACGAATTCCAGCGCCGGGGAGGACTTGCCGTCGTCCAGGTACTTCTGCACGTCGGTGACCAGGCCGGGTACGTCGGACGGCAGCTCGCAGGCCGAGACGTACGGTCCGGTGACGGTGTTCACCGAGTTCTGGATCTCGCAGCCCTCGGGTGAGTTGAAGAAGGCCACGAACTTCTTGGCCGCCTCGAGCTTGGCGCCCTCGGTGGTCTTCGGGATGTAGAGCGCGCCGGGAAGCCAGATGGTCATCCGCGTGTTGGCGGCATCCTTGGCGGGCAGGGCGAAGAAGCCCACGTCCGCCAGGTTGTCCTTGAAGTTCTGGTTGATCGCCGAGACCGCGCTGCTCAGCATCGGGTAGTGCGCCGCCGTTCCGGTGGCCACCGCCTTGACCCCGTCGTCGTAGGTGGCCGAGGCGAAGTTCTTGTTGAAGTAGCCGGATTCGAAGGCATCCTGCTGGTTGTCGAAGCTCTGCAGGGCCGGCTCGTCGACGTACTTGCGCTTGTTGGCGGTGTACTGCTCGGCCCACTCGGGATCCTGGACCGCGACGTTGGCGAAGTCGCCGAGCACGAACAGCTGCGAGGTCCAGGTCTCGCCGTAGGTCTGCTCGATGGGATCGACCTTGCCGTCGGCCTTGATCTTGTCGTTGTTGGCCTTGAACTCGGCCCAGGTGGTGGGGACGGTCAGTCCGAGATCCTTGTAGACCTTCTTGTTGTAGAGGACTCCGCCACCCTGGGTGGTGCCGGTCGGCGCCCCGTACAGGCCCGAGTCGGTGCTGACCACGCTCTTGAACTCTTCCGGCAGATCCTTGGCCCAGGCCTCGTCGGTCAGCGGCACCAGGTTCTTGTCCGGGCTCAGGGCCTGGAACAGGGATCCGGAGTTGTAGCTGAAGACGTCGTTCATCTCGCCGGTGGCGAGCTTGGTCTTCATCAGGTTGTCGCCCTCGGTGCCCGCCGGCTGGGTCTCGAAGGTGACCTTGATGTCGGGGTTCATCTCGTTGAACTTCTTCGTCAGTGCCTCGGCGAAGGGCACGGCCGTGCCGCCGCTGTCGCCGAACAGGTACGTGATCTCGGTCTGACCCGCGCTTGCGTCCGAGTCGCCGCCGATCTCACCGACGGCACAACCGGTGAGTCCGAGGGACAGGGCGGCGATCGAGCTCACCGCAAGGGTGGCGATACGCCGACGTGATGTGGACACTCCTTACCTCCTTGTAAGTGACGTGCTTCTGAATCCCTATTGGGTGTTGAAACGATTCAGCGTCTGCGCTTAGAGTAGGGAGCGACGCAGAGGCAGTCAAGCAAGAGTTCATAACTCATTTCTCAGACACCGCCCAGCCAACGAGCGAAGGAGCCCGTACGTGTCGTCCGTCATCACCCCCGAATCCATCGTGAACAACGTCGTCGTCGAGGGGGTGAGTGCGCAAGCCCCCCGGGGTCTCGATGTCGTTGCGGTTGCTGAGCCGCGGCTGAGCTGGCGGACCGTGACCGACACCCCTGACTGGGTCCAGCAGAGGGCCGAGCTCGAGCTCACCACCCCATCCGGTACGCAGACGGCGGCCGTCGAGGGCCGGGCGTCGGTGCTGGTCGACTGGCCGTTCGCGGCACTCGCGCCCCGGGATGACGTCCGGCTCCGCGTCCGCGTCACCGGGACCGATGGCGTCACCTCCGGTTGGAGTGAGCCGTTGCGCATCGTGGCCGGGTTCCTGGCCGAGGGGGAGTGGGTCGCCACCCCGATCGGCCTGCCCGAGCCCACCGTCGGGGCCCAGCCCGGCCTGGCCCGGACCGAGTTCGAGATCGACGGAGACGTCGTGTCGGCGATCCTCTACGCGACCGGTCTCGGGGTCTACCAGGCCAGCGTCAACGGCGCCGAGGTCGACGACCAGGTGCTCAAGCCGGGCTGGACTCCGTACCAGTGGCGGCTGATCCACGAGACCACCGACGTGACCGCCCTGCTCGTCACCGGAGTCAACGCCGTCGGCATCCGCTTCGCCGGCGGCTGGGCCACCGAGCGGTACGGCTTCCGTGGTCAGGCCGCCCCCTTCTACTCCGACCAGCCAGAGGTGGCCGGCCAGCTGGTGATCACGTACGCGGACGGGCGTCGGCGGGTCGTGGCCACCGACCAGACCTGGCGGGTGTCGACCGGGCCGGTCACCGCCAGTGGCATCTACGCGGGCGAGGGCCACGACGCCGGGCGGACGCAGCAGGGCTGGGACCAGCCCGGCTTCGACGACACCGGTTGGTCCGCTGCGGCCGTCGGTCGACCCCTCGTCACACCGAGCGCGCGCACCTCGCCCGTGGTCCGACGGATCGAGGAGCGGGCCGTCCAGGAGGTGATCATGACCCCGTCCGGTCGGACGGTCCTGGACTTCGGCCAGAACCTGGTGGGTCGGCTGCGGCTCACCGTCGACGGCCCGGCGGGCACGGTGATCACCCTGCGGCACGCCGAGGTGCTCGAGCACGACGAGCTCGGCACCCGCCCGCTCCGGCTCGCCAAGGCGACCGACACGCTCACCCTGGCCGGTGGGGGCCCGATCACCTGGGAGCCCGAGTTCACCTTCCACGGCTTCCGGTACGCCGAGATCGCCGGCTGGCCGGGCACGTTCGATCCGGCGTCGGTCACGGCCCAGGTGATCCACAGCGACATGGAGCGGACCGGGTGGTTCGCCAGCTCGCACCAGCTGGTCGACCGGCTGCACGAGAACGTGGTCTGGGGTCTGCGCGGCAACTTCCTCTACGTGCCCACCGACTGCCCGCAGCGGGACGAGCGGCTCGGGTGGACCGGTGACATCCAGGTGTTCGCCCCGACCGCCTCCTTCCTGTACGACGTGCACGGGTTCCTCGCCTCCTGGCTGACCGATCTCGAGCTGGAGCAGGCGCACGCCGACGGCATCGTGCCGTTCGTGGTGCCGAGTGTGCTGCCCGGCCGGGTGCGGCCGGCTGCGGCCTGGGGCGACGCCGCCACCGTCGTACCGACCGTGCTGCACGAGCGCTTCGGCGATGAGCGCGTGCTGGGTGATCAGCTGGCCAGCATGCAGGCCTGGACCGACGTCATCGTCGAGCGGTCCGGCGACCGGCAGCTGTGGGAGGGACAGTTCCAGTTCGCCGACTGGCTGGATCCGTCCGCCCCGCCGGAGCGGCCGGCCGAGGCCAAGACCCATCCCGACATCGTGGCGACGGCGTACGTGTTCCGGTCCGCCGACCTGACCGCGCGGGCCGCAGCCCTGCTCGGGGAGACGGCGGTCGCGGAGAGGTACGCCGCCATCGCGGAGCGGGTGCGCCGAGCCTTCGTGGCCGAGTACGTGACCCCGGCCGGTCGGATGGTGTCGGACGCGCAGACCGGGTACGCCTTGGCGATCATGTTCGACCTGGTGCCGGCCGACGAGCAGCAGGTGCTGGGGGATCGGTTGGCCGAGCTGGTGCGCTCCGGCGGCTACACCATCGGCACCGGCTTCGTCGGCACCCCGATCGTGGCCGACGCGCTGTCGCGGACCGGCCACCTGGAGGCGGCCACCCGGCTGCTCACCCAGACCGCGTGCCCGTCGTGGCTCTACCCGGTGACCATGGGCGCCACCACCATCTGGGAGCGCTGGGACTCCATGCTGGCCGACGGCACCATCAACCCGGGCGAGATGACCAGCTTCAACCACTACGCCCTCGGCGCGGTGGCCGACTGGCTGCACCGGGTGGTGGCGGGTCTGGCGCCGGCGACCCCCGGGTACGGCGTGATCCGGATCGCCCCCCAACCGCTGCCCGGCTTCGACTTCGCGGAGGCGCGGCACCTGACTCCGTACGGCCCGGCGTCGGTGCGCTGGGACCGCGACGGGGAGGAGGTGCGGGTCGTGGCCGAAGTGCCGCCGAACAGCCGGGCCGAGGTCGTGCTGCCCGACGGACACCAGGCGGAGGTCGGCTCCGGCCGGCACACCTGGACGGTCGTCGCGGCGGCGACGGACACCGCGCGGCCGCCGGTGTCCCTGGAGACGACCCTGGCCGACCTGATCGACGACCCGGAGGCCTTCGCGGCCACCATGGAGGCCGTCGCGAGCGTCGACCCCGACAAGGCCGCCGATGTCCGCCGGCACACCGCCTGGCTGCCGGGCCGACAGGTCAAGGAGCTCTTCGACAACCGCGTCCCACCGGCCGCTCGGGACCTGGTCGTCGCTGCCTTCGACACGCTCAACGCGAGCCGCGCCAGCTGATCCGACCGATCTGCTCGGGTTTGTCGGTTCTGCTCGATCTATAGACCGAGCAGAACCGACAAACCCGAGCAGATGCAGGACCGAACCCGCGGGACCACCGCTGACCGGCGATCCGACCCGCGGCTCGGACCGAGCAGATCGGTCGCTGGGAGGGGCCCCGGAGAGCGATCGAGGTGGAGCGGGGGGCTTCGGCTAGGCGGTAACATGCGGTGTTGCTCGGGTCACCGGGCTGAGTTCTCGCCAGTCAACAAGCGCCCAGCGGTACGGGTTTCCGGCCGCGTGGTGGGCACATCGAGAGGTTTTTCACTGTGGGTTCGGTCATCAAGAAGCGTCGCAAGCGGATGGCGAAGAAGAAGCATCGCAAGCTGCTCAAGAAAACGCGTATCCAGCGCCGCCGCGCGGGTAAGTAGCCGCGCTCTCCCAGGGGGTCGGCTCGATGTCGCGGGTCGTTCTGGTGACCGGGGTCTCGCGGGACCTCGGTGCACGGTTCGCCCGCGCCCTCGCGACCGACGAGACCCTCGAGGTCATCGGCGTCGACGTGAGCCCGCCGCGGCACGATCTCGGCAAGGTGGCCTTCGTCCGGGCTGACATCCGCAATCCCGTCATCGGCAAGGTGATCAAGAGCCGCGGGGTCGAGACCGTCGTCCACATGGCCATCGTGGCCAACCCGGGCACTGCCGGACGCTCCTCCATGAAGGAGATCAACGTCATCGGCACCATGCAGCTGCTCGCTGCGTGCCAGAAGGCGGACTCGTTCCGCAAGCTGGTGGTGCAGAGCTCGGTGTCGGTGTACGGCGCCTCGCCGCGCGATCCGGTCAAGTTCACCGAGGACATGTCGCCGCGGGTCCAGCCTCGGACAGGGTTCGCCAAGGACTCGCTGGAGATCGAGTCGTACGTCCGCGGCCTCGGTCGGCGGCGACCCGACGTCGCGGTCACCACGCTGCGGCTCGGCAACCTGATGGGTGCTGGTGTCGACAGCCAGATGACCCGGTTCCTGTCCCTGCCGGTGGTGCCGCGGGTGATGGGCTTCGACGCGCGGCTGCAGTTCCTGCACCCGACCGACGCGGTCGG
The DNA here is from genome assembly GCA_963707005.1 of uncultured Actinomycetota bacterium. Classification (GTDB taxonomy): domain Bacteria; phylum Actinomycetota; class Actinomycetes; order Propionibacteriales; family Propionibacteriaceae; genus Microlunatus. The sequence continues at coordinate 151,021 of CAVPPP010000032.1, read as the reverse complement.
CGCCCTGCTCGCGGTCACCCGGGACGACCACCCCGGCACCTACAACGTCGGCGCGCCCGACATCGTCTCGCTCACCCAGGCCCTGCGGCTGATGGGTCGACCCACCGTGGGCGTGCCGCTGGAGCTGGCCCCACTGCTCGCCGGTCTGCTTCGTCAGGCCCGTCTCGGTGACTGGTCCTCGGACCAGATCGCCGCGCTCACGTACGGTCGAGCCATGGACACCACCCGGTTCGTGACGGCCACCGGGCTGAAGCCACGCTTCACCAGCCGCCAGGCCCTGGAGGAGTTCGTCGGGGTGTCCGGTGCCGGTCTGCTGAGTCCCGAACGCGTGGATCGGGTGCTGTCCGGCGTCACCGGCTTGCTCGAGGGGACCCGCCGTGGCTGAGGCGGAGATCATCCAGCTGGGCAGCCGCGGCAAGGCCGGGCGCGGCTCCGGCAAGGCACCGTCGGCGGCGGCCCGGGGCCTTGCTCCCGGTGGTCGAACCCGCCCGCCGAAGAGGTCCGGGTCGAGTGCGCCGATCGAGCCCGTCCCGGACGAGACGCGCCCGGACGAGACAGGTCCCCGGAGCACGGATCCGAGCGAGATCGTCGACGCCGAGATCGTCGGCGAACCGGTCGAGGAGCCGGTCGATCCGGCGGGGCTCGAGGACGGCATCCCCGACGACTTCGGCACCCCCGACATCGACGACGCGAGCTGGGCGGCGGCCGGCGAGCACGGTGCGGCCGACGACGGCCAGGGTCCGGCGGACGGCGCAGCTGACGGTCACGCCGGCCAGGTCCCGCCCACGGTGAACCTGGCCGCCATGGTCGCCGAGTTCGCCGGTGTCCTCGGCTCAGCCCTGGGCAACCTCCGCAACCTGCCGGTCGAGCAGCTCAAGGACCTGGGCCGCGATCCGCTCAAGACCGTGCTCGAGCTGGCCGAGAGCCTCGGGGTCGACTGGCAGGAGTCGGTGGAGGACGTCGTCGCCTTCACCCGGACCCGGATGAGCGGCCAGTACGCCATCGACGAGTTCGGCTTCGATCCCGAGTTCACCACCAAGGTGTTCCTGCCGATCCTGCGCCCGCTGGCCCAGAACTGGTTCCGGGTCGAGGTCCGCGGCATCGAGAACCTGCCGACCACCGGATCGGCGCTGCTGGTCTCCAACCACGCCGGCACGATGCCCCTGGACGGCATGGTGCTGCAGTCGGTGGTCTACGACGAGATCGGCCGGCACGTCCGCATGCTCGGTGCGGACCTGATCTTCAAGACCCCCTACTCGCACGACTTCGCCCGGCGGACCGGGACCACGCTGGCCTGCCAGGAGGACGCCGAGCGGTTGCTCGCCTCCGACCAGCTGGTCGCTGTGTTCCCGGAGGGCTTCAAGGGACTCGGCAAGCCGTACGCCGACCGTTACAAGCTGCAGCGCTTCGGTCGTGGCGGCTTCGTCTCGGCCGCGGTGCGGGCCCAGGTCCCGCTGATCCCGGTCTCGATCGTCGGCTCGGAGGAGATCTACCCGCTGATCGCGAGTGCGCCCACGCTGGCCCGGGCGCTGGGTGTCCCCTACTTCCCGATCACCCCGCTGTTCCCGTGGTTCGGGATCTTCGGGTTGATCCCGCTGCCCAGCAAGTGGATCATCCAGTTCGGTGAGGCGATCACCACCGACGAGCTGTCGCCCGGCGCCGCCGAGGACCCGATGGTCGTGTTCAACGTGACCGACCAGGTGCGGGAGACGATCCAGCACAGCCTGTACGCCCTGCTGATGCAGCGTCGCAGCGCCTTCTTCTGAGCCACCCGACCGTGTACCCGGTCTTCGCCGTCCTGCTGCTCGCCCTGGCGGGTTGCACCGCGCTGGCGGTCCGGCGGCGCGGTACCACGGTCTCGGAGGAGGCCCTCGGGTTCGCCGTCATCGGCGCCGCCGGACTGGGACTGCTCGCGGTGGCGGTGCTGGTCGTCGGCCGGCTGTCGACAGTTCCGGGGCGGGCGGAGGGGCTGGCACTGCTCGGCTTCGGCGGCTTCGTGGTCTACCTGCTGGCCGCGTGGGTGGTGGTCCGCTGGGCGGCCGATCGGTCCGTCAGGTAGCTCCGGATCGCCCTGATTCAGCCCTTCAGGTGGCGTCGGATGGCCAACCCGGCCATCACCGCGCCGGCGGTGGCTCCGAGCGTGCCCGCGCCCAGAGCGCCCACCTTCACGGCGCGGCGCCCGGTGCGGTAGTCACGCACCTGCCAGTCCTGTTCCTCGGCGTGCGCCAACAGCTTGGCGTCGGGGTTGACCGCGCACGGGTGGCCGACCAGGGACAGCAGCGGCAGGTCGTTGTGGGAGTCGGAGTAGGCGAAGCAGCGGGCCAGGTCGAAGCCGTGCCGCTCGGCCAGATCGCGCACCGCGGTGGCCTTGGCCTGACCGTGCAGCAGGCCACCGTCGAGACGCCCGGTGTAGACGCCGTCCTCGACGTCGGCCTGGGTGCCCAGCGCACCGGTGATGCCCAGCCGGGCGGCGATGATCCCGGCCATCTCGGCCGGTGCGGCGGTGACCAGCCAGACCTGATGACCGGCGTCGAGGTGCATCTGCGCGATCGCCCGGGTGCCCGGCCAGATCCGGGGGGCGATCGACTCCTCGTAGATCTCCTCGCCGGCCTGCTTGATCTCCTCGACCGTGTGACCCGTGATGAACCCGAGGCTGGCCGCCTGGGCCTCCGCGATGTGCTCGGGGTTCTCCTTGCCGATGAACCGGAAGTAGGCCTGCAGCCACAGTCCGCGGAAGATCAGCCGGGTCGGGAAGAAGTCCCGCCGGTACAGCCCCTTCGCCAGGTAGAACAGCGAGGCGCCCTGGATCATCGTGTTGTCCAGGTCGAAGAAGGCGGCGGCCTGGGGGTCGGGTCCGATCGTCGGCTCGGTCAGGACCTCCGCGGCCCGGGTGCCGGGCTCGGGAGGCTGCGCGTCGCCGTCACCGGTGGGTTCGACGGGCCCGCCCGGACCGACGGCCTCGGCCGCACCGCCGTCTCCCGTCATCTGCACCCGGCCCACCCTAGTTCGCAGCATCGGGCCCCGTCCGGTGGCGGGCCGCCCCACGATCCCGGCTCGGCGAGGTCCGCCTGTGACAGACTCGCTCCGTGGTCGCTACCGAGCCCGAGGAGACGTCCGGTCTGGGTCCCGACGGAGCCGCCCCGGGTCGGCTCGGAGCCGGACCGGTCACCAACGTGTCCCTGCTCGTCACGGTCCAGGCCGAGCAACGGCCGGACCGACTGGCGCTCGTGGAGCCGGGGATCCGTGCCGTCACCTGGAGTGAGCTGAACAGCCGGGTCGACGGCGTCGCCGGGGGACTGGTCGCCACCGGCTTGCTCGCCGGTCAGCGCATCGGCCTCGACGGTGGCAACTCCATCGCCTGGGTGGTGGCCTACCTCGCTGCCCTGCGGGCCGGGCTCGTCGTCGTACCGACCGATCCCGAGGAGTCGACCGACGAGCGCGACCGCCTGCTCGCCGCCTGCGGAGCGCGAGCGGTGCTGACCACCCGAGGTGGAGCCGCCGACGAACGGATCCCGTCGCTCGAGCTGAGCACGGAAGCTCTCGCCGCCCTGGAGTCGACCGCGACCGAGGTGGCCACCCCGCCGGACGCCGAGTCGCTCGCGGTCATCGCCACCACGCTCGGCACCAGCGCCGACCCGAAGACCGTGATGCTCAGCCACCGTGCGCTGCTGGCCCATCTGGAGCAGGTCAGCGGGTACGGCATCGTCGACGCCGACAGCGTCGTCCTCGGGGTGCTGCCCTTCTTCCACGCGTACGGACTCAACGCCGTCCTCGGCAGCTGTCTGGCCGCCGGCGCTCGGCTGGTGCTGCCCGATCCGGCGACCTGGGACCTGCTCACGGTGATCGAGGCGGAGCAGGTCGACAACCTCCCCATCACCCCGGGACTGCTGTACCGCCTGGTGCACGACGAGGACGCCGCCGACAAGCTGGACGGGGTGCGGACGGTCGTGGTCGGTGGCGCCCCGCTGCCCTGGCGACTCGGCCGGCGGTTCACCGAGCGGACCGGTCTGCGGGTGGAGCGAGGCTACGGGCTGACCGAGGCGTCGCCCGGGGTGACGACCACTGTGGGTGGCGAGATCCTCGGTCCCTTCCACGTGGGTCGGCCCCTGCCCGGAGTCGAGGTCCGGGTCGGGGACGGCCTGGACCCGAGTGAGCCGGGGGAGATAGCCGTCCGCGGGGCGAATCTGTTCAGCGGCTACTGGCCCGACGGGGCCGGGGGGCCGGACGAGGACGGGTGGTTCGCGACCGGGGACATCGGCTTCCAGACCGACGGCGAGCTGTTCCTGGTCGACCGGACCCGAGAGGTCGTCTCCGTCAGCGGCTTCACGGTCTACCCGAGCGAGATCGAGCAGTCGATCCGTCAGCTGTCGGAGGTCGAGGCGGTGGCCGTGGTGGGTCGCGGCGCCGACTCGGCCGGGGGCGCAACGGGGGGCGGTGGGCTGGTGGCCTTCGTGGCCGGTCCGGCGGTGACCGAGGAGCTGGTCGGCGACTTCTGCCGGACCCGGTTGCCCGTGTTCAAGCGCCCGAGCGAGGTACGCGTCGTCGACGACCTCCCCCGCGGCGTGACCGGTGTGGTCAAACGGGCCGAGCTGCGGCGCGCGCTGGAGCGGGAGGTGCGCTCGTGAGCGGAGCCGCCGCGGCCGACGCTCTCCCCACCACAGATGAGGCCCGGGTGGTGGTGCTGACCCGCGTCGGCTGCCACCTGTGCGATGACGCGGTTGCGGCGGTCGAGGCGGTCTGCGCCGACACCGGCGACAGCTGGACCACCCGCGACGTCGACACCGATCCCGAGCTGCGGCGCCGCTACTCCGACGAGGTGCCGGTCACGTTCGTCGACGGGGCTCAGCACGACTACTGGCGAGTTGATCCGGTGCGGCTGCGGGCGGCCCTGGCGGGCCCCGGGCGCCGCTGATGCTGTTCACCGCGGCCACCCTGGACGGGCTGGTGGATGGTTCGGTGACGGCGACGTACCGACGTTGGACGACGGTGCGGCCCAAGGTCGGGTCGCGCTTCACCACCAAGGCCGGGATGGTGGAAGTCGCCGGCATCACCGCCGTGGATGCCGAGGAGCTGAGCGACGCCGACGCCGGGGCGGCCGGGTTCGCCGACCGGACCGCGCTGCTGCGCTGGCTGGAGCGCTCGGCCCGCGGCCCACGGGACACGCGAAGGTCGGGCGACGGCGTGCTCTACCGGATCGATCTCACCCTGGCCGGCCCCGACCCGAGGATCGCCCTGCGCGCGGACGACGCGCTCGACGCGGCCACGCTCGCCGACCTCGGGCGCCGGCTGGACCGGATGGATGCTGCCGCCGAGGCACCCTGGACCCGCTCGGTGCTTCGCCGGATCGCCGACCAGCCAGGAGTGGTGTCGACGGTGCTGGCCGAGGCAGCCGGTCTGGACCGCCCGGACTTCAAGATCCGGGTCCGGCGCCTGAAAGCGCTGGGTCTGACCGAGAGCCTCGAGGTCGGCTACCGCCTGTCGCCCCGTGGCCGGGCGTTCCTGGCCGCCGACGCGGACTGAGTCGTCCGGGCGGGCGGGGTCCGGCTGTCGAGCCCGGCTGTCGGGCCCGGCCGTGCCACCGTGGCCGAGGCCACGTCCCGCCGGCGCCGCATCCGCGCACCGGCGAGATAGTGTTGGCCCGTTCGGCGACCCCCCGCCGGATGCCCCTGTCCGCAGGAGAACTGTGCCACCGACCGAGACGCGTGCGTCGTCCGCCACGGACGGCTCGAGGGCGCCGGAGACGCTGGCCGGAGGATCGGATCTGCCCCCCGCCACGGTGGCCCGGCTGCCCGTCTACCTGCGCGAGCTCAATCTGCTGTCCCGCACCGGCGTCGAGGTGGTCAGCTCCGGCGCCCTGGCCGAGGCCGTCGGCGTCGGCCCGGCCCAGCTCCGCAAGGACCTCTCCCACCTCGGCTCGTACGGCACCCGGGGGGTCGGCTACGACGTCGCGGTGCTGCAGGCGCAGCTCGGTCGGGAGATGGGCTCCGCGCACGAGTGGCCTGTGGTCATCGTCGGGATCGGCAACCTGGGTCGGGCGCTGGCCGGCTACTCGGGCTTCTCCAGCCGGGGCTTCCGGATCGTCGCGCTCGTCGACCCGAACCCGGACCTGATCGGTCGCCAGGTCAACGGGATCGAGATCACCGACCTCGCCGACCTGGAAGAGGTCGTCGTCGCCACCAAGGCGGTGATCGCCGTGCTGGCCACGCCGGCCGAAGCGGCGCAGGCCGTGGCGGACCGGCTCGTGTATCAGGGGGTGACCAGCATCCTCAACTTCGCAGCGAGCGTGCTCACCGTGCCGGAGCGCGTCACCGTACGGAAGGTCGACCTCGGTCAGGAGCTCCAGATCCTGGCCTACCACGAACAGCGCAAGTCGGACGATCCCGTCCTCGCCCGCCGGCTCGCCGACGCGGCACTGGTCCACACCGCAGGAGGGGACTCATGACTCTGCTCGACGGTCGCCCAGCATCGCTCCTCACTCCCGAGAGGCTTCGCGCATGAGCATCCTGGCCGTCAGCGTGTCGCACAAGACCACCAGCGTCGACGTGCTGTCCCGGGTGGCCATGGACCCCGCCACCACGACCAAGCTGGCCCAGTCCCTCCTCGCGGGCGACCACGTGGACGAGGCGGTCGTCCTCTCCACCTGCAACCGCACCGAGATGTACGTCTCGGTCTCCCGCTTCCACGGGGGCCTGGACGACGTCACCTCGACCCTGGCCGACCTGTCCGGGGTCGAGGTCACCGAGCTCCGTCAGATGTGTGCGGTCTACTTCGACGAGGGCGCCGTCGCGCACGCCTTCGCCGTGGCCGCCGGCCTGGAGTCCATGGTCGTGGGGGAGAACCAGATCCTCGGTCAGGTCAAGGCCGCGCTGACCGCCTGTCAGAACCACGGCTCCGTCGGGACCGTGCTCAACGCCTTGTTCCAGCAGGCGCTGCGGGTCGGCAAACGGGTCCACACCGAGACCGAGATCGGCTCGGCCGGCCGCTCCCTGGTCACGGCCGCGTACGAGCTGCTGGAAGGCGACCTCGGCCCGATCGCCGGACGCCGGCTGCTGGTGCTCGGCGCCGGCTCGATGGCCGGACTGGCGGCTCGCACCGCCGTGGCCGCTGGTGCCCGGGTCACCTGCGTCAACCGCACCTACGAGCGCGCCCAGCGTCTTGCCGCCGCCATCGGCGCCGAGGCCCGCCCGTACGCCGAGCTGACCGACGCCCTCCGTGAAGCCGACCTGGTCGTCGCCTGCACCGGGGCCCGGGACGTGTTCCTGGACGCCGAGCAGCTGCGGGGATCGCCGGTGGTCGGCATCGTCGACCTGGCCCTGCCCGCCGATGTGTCGGCCGACGTCGTCGAGCGCGGCGTCGTGCTCGTCAACCTCACCCGGCTGGTGGCCAACCAGCCCGATCACGCCAGCCGCCGGCAGGTCGAGGCCGCCCGCGCGCTGGTCGGCAGCGAGGTCGATGACTTCCTCGGGCTCCGGCGGGCCGCCCAGGTGGCCCCGACGGTCGTCGCGCTGCGCACCATGGCCTCGGAGGTGGTCAGCGCGGAGCTGGCCCGCCTCGACGGCCGGGCACCGGAGCTGACCGCGCGGGAGCGTGACGAGGTGCACCGCACGGTCCGCCGGGTGGTGGACAAGCTGCTGCACCAGCCGACCGTACGGGTGCAGGAGCTGGCCAGCGATCCCGAGTCGCTGGACTACGCGGCGGCCCTGCGCGAGCTCTTCGCCCTCGACCCGCAGGCGATCGCCGCGGTGATGTCGCCCGACGTCAAGCGGCCCTGAGCTCGGTCGCGGCGCACTACAGTCGGTCGTCGTCACCAGCACCGAGAGCGCGAGAGGACCCACCCTGTGAACGCGATCAGGATCGGCGCTCGGACGTCGCCGCTCGCTCGCGCCCAGGCCGATCAGGTGGCCGGGTGGCTGCAGGCCAGGGGCTTGGCGACCGAGTTCGTCGGGATCACCACCACCGGTGACGTGGACCGGCGGGCGCTGACCCAGATCGGTGGGACCGGAGTGTTCGTCGGCGCGGTCCGGGAGGCCCTCCGCGCCCGGCGCATCGACGTCGCCGTGCACTCGCTCAAGGACCTGCCCACGGCACCGGAAGCGGAGCTGGAGGTGGCCGCCCACCCGCCTCGGGAGGACACCCGCGACGTCCTGATCGGACGCACGCTGGACACCCTGCGCGACGGCGACCGGATCGGCACCGGCTCGCCCCGCCGTGCCCTGCAGCTGGCCGAGCTGGCCCAGCGGCTCGGCATCGAGCTGGACGTCGTCGAGATCCGCGGCAACGTCGACACCAGGATCGGTCACGCCGCGCAGGGCAGGGTGGCCGCGGTGGTCCTGGCCGCCGCCGGCCTCCGCCGGCTCGATCGGCTACCGCCGGAATCCGCAGGAAAAGGTGACGATTCGATAACAGCGGTGAACGGTCTGGCGGCACACATTCTGAGTGTGGACGACATGATCCCAGCACCCGGACAAGGTGCCCTCGCGCTGGAGATTCACGAATCTCTCAGCAAGCCCGTCGCGGCGGCCATCCGATCGCTCGATGATCTTGCCACCCGCTCGGAAACCCTTGTAGAACGGGCTTTCCTGGCCACTCTGGAGGCGGGCTGCACGGCCCCGGTCGGGGCCCGTGCCGAGTTGGGGGCTGTCCGTGGTACAGATCTCGATTTGACTCTGCGCGTCGTAATTGGGAGAACGGTCCTGGACAACTTGTCGGAGTCGATCACCACAGCTTCTCCCTTGCGGCGGAAACTCGTCGGGACCCTCACGGATCCCGGTCAGTTCGGGGCAGAGGCGGCAGTTTCGATTCTCGCTGAGTTGCGTACGCCACAACGCGCTCGCCACGCCTAGTGTCGAGGCTGATCAGAACGCGAGAGACCTGTGTCCCCAACATCGGCCCGAAGCAAGTCCCGACCTCAGCCCGCCGTAGCCACCACGACCCCGCAACCTCCGCAGACCCCACACCCGTCCCGCAACAAGGGCAGGGTCATCTACGTGGGCACCGGTCCCGGTGATCCCGACCTGCTGACGCTGGGGGCCATCGCGGCCCTGGCGGACGCCTCCGTGGTGATCTTGGACGACGAGCGGCAACGCGACATCCTCGCCCACCCGGCGATCACCCTCGGGCCGGACGCCGAGATCGCCACCCTCGGTCTGTCCGAGGCCGGTAAGCCGCTCAGCCCGTCGGCCCGGGCGCGGATCATCCTCAAGCACACCGAGTCCGGGGTGCGGGTGGTCCGACTGGTCACGGGAGATCCGTTCCTGGACAACGCCATCGCCGACGAGGCGGCCGCCTGCGTGCGCGGCGGGGCCGACTTCGAGGTCGTGCCGGGTGTCTCCAGCCTGACCGCGGTCCCGGAGTACGCGGGCATCGACCTGACCCACGGCGGCGGGGTGCACTTCGCCTCGATCTGCGACGGTCGGTTCACCCGCAGCACGACGGCTCAGTGGGGCACCGCCCACACCCTGGTGGTCAGCACCAAGGTGGAGCACGTCGCGGCCCTGGTCGACGCCGCCCGGTCGGCGGGTCGCCCGGAGGACGACCACGTGCTCGCGACCCTGCACGGCGGCAGCACCGAGCAGGTGACCATCGCCACCACCCTGGTCGATCTGGCCGTCGAGGTGAAGCAGAGCAAGGTGCCCGGGGCCGACCCGGTGCACGTGATCATGGGAGCGGCGGCCGAGCAACGGGCGGAGCTGACCTGGTACGAGACGAAGCCGCTGTTCGGCTGGCGGGTGCTGGTGCCCCGGACCAAGGACCAGGCGGCCCCGTTGATCGCCCGGCTGCGGACCTACGGTGCGCACAGTGACGAGGTGCCGACGATCTCCGTCGAGCCGCCGCGCAGCCCGCTGCAGATGGACAAGGCCATCCGCGGACTGGTCGAGGGGCGCTACGAGTGGGTCGCCTTCACCTCGGTGAACGCGGTCCGAGCGGTCCGGGAGAAGTTCGAGGAGTACGGGCTGGACGCTCGTGCGTTCTCCGGTCTCAAGGTGGCCACTGTCGGTGACGTGACCGCCCGCGCCCTGCGCGACTGGGGGATCGAGCCCGACCTGGTGCCCGAGCACGAGCAGTCGGCCTCCGGGTTGGCCGCGGAGTTCCCGCCGTACGACGACGTGCTGGACCCGATCAACCGGGTGTTCCTGCCGCGCGCCGACATCGCCACCGAGACCCTGGCCGCCGGCCTGGTCCGGCTCGGCTGGGAGGTCGAGGACGTCACGGCGTACCGCACGGTCCGGGCCGCGCCCCCCGCCGCCGCGGTGCGGGACGCGATCAAGACCGGCAAGTTCGACGCGGTCGTGTTCACGTCGTCCTCGACCGTGCGCAACCTGGTCGGCATCGCCGGCAAGCCGCACCCGGCCACCATCCTGGCCGCGATCGGTCCGCAGACGGCGAAGACCTGCGAGGAGCACGGCCTGCGGGTCGACGTGGTGGCCGACAAGCCGTCGGCCGTCGATCTGGCGGACGCCCTGGCCAGCTTCGCCGCGGAACGTCGCGACGCCCTGGTGGCGTCCGGCGAGCCGGTGGTGAAGCCCTCGCTGCGCAAGACGAGCCCGCGCCGGCGGGTGTGATCATCGGACGTGGTGGATGTCGTGCCTGAGCTGAACCCGCTCGTCCGACCTCGCCGGCTCCGGGTCAACCCGGTGATGCGGGCGATGGTGGCCGAGACGACGGTCCACCCCCGGCAGCTGATCCTGCCGGTGTTCGTGGCCGAGGGGCTGTCGGAGCCTCGGCCCATCTCGTCGATGCCGGGGGTCGTCCAGCACACGCTGGAATCGGTCCGCAAGGTCGCGGCCGAGGCCGCCGGCGCCGGTCTGGCCGGGATCATGCTGTTCGGGGTGCCGACCGATGACCACAAGGACGCCGTCGGCTCCGGCGCCCTGGCCGACGACGGGGTTCTCAACCTCGCGCTGCGCACGGTGCGCCAGGAGGTCGGCGACGCCACGTTGGTGATGTCGGACGTCTGCCTGGACGAGTTCACCGACCACGGCCACTGCGGCGTGCTGACCCCGGCCGGAGTCGTCGACAACGACGCCACGGTGGAGATCTACGCGGCGATGGCCCAGGCGCATGCTGCGGCGGGGGCGCACGTGGTGGCCCCCAGCGGGATGATGGACGGTCAGGTCGGCGCGATCCGTGCGGCGCTGGACGCCGCGGGCGCGGCCGATGTCGCGATCATGGCCTACGGGGCGAAGTACGCGTCCGCCTTCTACGGTCCCTTCCGCGAGGCGGTGTCCAGCTCGCTGGTCGGCGACCGCCGCACCTACCAGCAGGATCCGGCCAACGCCCGTGAGGCACTCCGTGAGGTGCTGCTGGACGTGGCGCAGGGTGCTGACCTGGTGATGGTCAAGCCCGCCCTCGGCTATCTCGACGTCCTGCGTACGGTGCGGGACAGCGTGGACATCCCGGTCGCCGCCTACAACGTGTCCGGCGAGTACGCCATGGTCGAGGCCGCCGCCGCCCACGGCTGGATCAACCGGGACGCCGCCATCGTCGAGACCCTCACCTCGATCCGTCGGGCCGGGGCGGACGTGGTGCTCAGCTACTGGGCCCTGGAGTACGCCGGGAGACTGCACTCGTGAACGACAGTGCATCCCGGGCCGCCTTCGAGCGGGCCCGGACGGTCATCCCCGGTGGGGTCAACTCGCCGGTCCGGGCGTTCCTGGCCGTCGGGGGGACGCCGCGGTTCATCGCCCGCGCCGCCGGGCCCTACCTGTACGACCTCGACGGCAACGAGCTGGTCGACCTGATCTGCTCCTGGGGGCCGATGCTGCTCGGACACGCCCACCCCGAGGTGCTCGGCGCCGTCGCTGCGGCGGCCGACCACGGCACGTCGTACGGCGCGCCGACCTTGGCCGAGGTCGAGCTGGCCGAGGCGATCGTGGAGCGCACCCCGGTCGAGCAGGTCAGGCTGGTCAACAGCGGCACCGAGGCCACCATGTCGGTGCTGCGGCTGGCTCGCGGGATCACCGGTCGGGACATGATCATCAAGTTCGCCGGTTGCTACCACGGTCACGTCGACTCCCTGCTGGCCGCCGCCGGGTCCGGGGTGGCCACGCTCGCTCATCGATCCGGCTCCTCGGTCGCCGCGCCGTCGCTGCCGGGCAGCCCCGGGGTGACCGCCGCCACCACCGCCGACACGCTGGTGCTGTCCTACAACGACCGGGCCGGTGTCCGCGAGGCCTTCGCCGCCTACGGTGACCGGATCGCGGCGGTGATCACCGAGGCCGCCGCCGGCAACATGGGCGTGATCCCGCCCGGCGTGCAGGACGGGGTCGGCTTCAACGCTTTCCTGGCCGCCATCTGCCACGAGTACGGCGCGCTGTTCGTGTCCGACGAGGTGATGACCGGCTTCCGGGTCACCCGCACGGGCCAGTTCGGCATCGACCGGGTCGAGCCCGACCTGATGACCTTCGGCAAGGTGATGGGTGGCGGCTTCCCGGCCGCGGCGTTCGGTGGCCGGGCCGACCTGATGCAGCACCTGGCTCCGGTCGGCGGGGTCTACCAGGCCGGCACCCTGTCGGGTAACCCGGTCGCGACCGCCGCCGGACTCGCCACGCTGCGGCTCGCCACGGCCGAGGTCTACGCCCACGTGGACCGGGTGTCGGCCGTGCTGCAGGCGGAGGTCGGTGCGGCCCTGTCCGCGGTCGGTGTCCCGCACGTCATCCAGGCCGCCGGCAACCTGTTCAGCGTGTTCTTCGTCACGGGCGTGGACAGCGTCCCGGACTTCGCCACCGCGTCCGGCCAGTCCACCGAGGCGTACGCGGCGTTCTTCCACGCCATGCTCGACCAGGGCGTCTACCTGCCGCCCAGCGCGTACGAGGGTTGGTTTTTGTCGTCCGCCCACGATGATGGAGCCATGGATCGGATCGTCACCGCGCTGCCGGCCGCCGCGCGTGCCGCAGCCGTGGCGCTGCAGACCCCCGCGGAGGAGACGCGATGAGAGCCGACCCGCCGGCCCCGGACAACGTGAACCCCGAGCAGGGGCGGCCGTCCACCACCGCGCCGCCGTACGGCGCACCCGACCGCACCGTCGTGCACCTGGTCCGGCACGGGGAGGTGCACAACCCGAACGGCATCCTGTACGGGCGGCTGCCGGCGTACGACCTGTCAGCGAACGGTCGGCAGATGGCCGTGCTGGTGGCCAACGCAATGGCCGACCACGACGTCGTGCACCTGCGCTGCTCGCCGCTCGAGCGGGCCCAGCAGACGATGGAGCCGATCGCGGCCCAGCACGACGACATCAGGGTCGTGATCGACGGGCGGGTGATCGAGGCCGGGAACCGCCTGGAGGGTCAGCAGGTGCGGTTCCCGCAGGCCCTGCGCAAGCCCAGCAACCTCTGGCTGCTGCGCAACCCGCTGCGACCGAGCTGGGGTGAGAGCTACACCGAGATCGTCGCCCGGATGCGTCTCGCCATCGCCGACGCCGCCGCCGAGGCGGCCGGCCACGAGGCGATCATCGTCTCCCACCAGCTGCCGATCTGGATGGCGCGCTGCGACGTCGAGGGTCGTCGCCTGGTGCACGATCCGCGGCGCCGCGAGTGTGCCCTGGCCAGCGTGACCAGTCTGACCCTGATCGACGGTCGGGTGACCTCGGTCGTCTACACCGAGCCCGCCGCGGCGTTGATCGCCGCCAAGGGCAGCAAGAAGTTCGTGGCCGGTGCCTGAGACCTCCCCGCATCCGGATCTGCTCGGGTTCGTCGGATCTGCTCGACCTATAGACCGAGCAGATCCGACGAACCCGAGCAGATCCAGCCGGGTCAGCTGGCGGTCGGTGGTGGCGCCGCTGGTGATGCTGGCCGTGGTGCTGCTCGCCGGCTGCTCCGCCACCGGGGCGGACGAGCCCACCCGGGCCGGCAACCAGGCCGGGTACGTCGGCGCCGAGAAGTCGCTGACGATCATCCCGCCCGACGAGCGCAAGCCGGGGCCCGACATCACGGGTGCTGTGCTCGGCCAGGAGGGCAAGGAGATCTCCACCGCCGACCTGACCGGCAAGGTCGTGGTGCTCAACGTCTGGGGTTCCTGGTGCGGTCCGTGCCGGGCGGAAGCCCCGGCACTGCAGAAGGCCTCCGAGCGGACCGCGGGGGTGGCCCAGTTCATCGGTCTGAACACCCGTGACGTCGACCAGGGCCCGCCGGTCGCGTTCAACCGGTCGAACAAGATCACCTACCCCAGCATCTGGGACCCGACCGGCGCGGTACTGGTCTCGCTGTCGGGAACCCTGCCACCCAAGGCCATCCCGTCCACCCTGATCATCGACAAGCGGGGCAGGGTGGCGGCCCGGGTCGTCGGGGCGGTCACCGAGACGACGCTGGTGGACCTGATCAGCGACGTCGCCGCCGGCAAGTGACGGGTCCCCGATCGATCATGGAACCGGTTTGATCATGGACCTGTCCGGCTGGGTGTCCGACGCGTTGGGTGGCTCGATGGCCCTGGCCATCCCGGTCGCGCTGCTCGCGGGCCTCGTGTCCTTCTTCTCCCCGTGCGTGGTCCCGCTGCTGCCCGGCTACCTGTCGTACATGACCGGGATCGGGGCCGCCGACCTGGCTGCCGGTCACCGCCGCGGCCGGATGCTGCTCGGCACGGCGTTGTTCGTGCTCGGTCTGGCCGCGGTCTTCGTGGCCACCGGCTTCGCGGTCGGCACCGTGGGCGGTCTGCTGCTGGCGTACCAGACCGTGATCACCCGAGTGCTCGGGGTGGTGATCATCGTGCTGGGGTTGGCTTTCGCCGGGGTGATCAGTCTCGGCAACGCCGAGCTGCGGATCCAGCGGCTGCCCGCCGCGGGCCTGGCCGCCGCGCCCGTGCTCGGCGTGGTGTTCGCCCTGGGCTGGACGCCCTGCATCGGGCCCGCCCTGGCCGTCGTGTACAACCTCGGTCTGAACGAGGGGACGGCGCTCCGCGGCGCGGTGCTCGGCTTCGCGTACGCGCTGGGGCTCGGCATCCCGTTCGTGATCGCCGGGGTGGCGTTCGGCGTGATGACGCGTACGGTCGGTTTCCTGCGGCGGCACCAGGTCGCCGTGATGCGGATCGGTGGTCTGATGATGGTGGCGGTCGGGGTGCTGCTGGTCACCGGCCTGTGGGACCAGCTGATGGCGCGACTGACCGTCTGGGTCGGCGGCTTCGAGACGGTGATCTGAGTGGTGGACGTGACCCGGGCCGACGCTCCGGAAGAGCTGTCGGGTACCGACGCTCCGGAAGAGCTGTCGGGGACCGACGCCCCGGAGGCCTTGCCCGGTGCCGACGGTGGCGGCGGCGCGGGACGCGACGGGGTGCTGGGCGGCGGGCGCGGCGATGACCCGGGCGGTCGGAGCCTGGCCCCCTCGCTCGGCTTCCTCGGCGGGCTGCGTTGGCTGTGGACCCAGCTGACCTCGATGCGGACCGCGCTGGTGCTGTTGTTCGCGCTGGCCGTCGCCGCCGTACCCGGCTCCCTGATCCCGCAGCGCGACGTCAGCCCGATCCGGGTCGGCGACTTCATCACCCAGCACCCGACCCTGGGTCCGCTCTACGACAAGGTCGGCCTGTTCAACGTCTTCACCTCGGCCTGGTTCTCCGCGATCTACCTGCTGCTGTTCATCTCGCTGGTCGGCTGCATCATCCCCCGGGCGTTGGTGTACGCGAAGGCGCTCCGATCGCCGCCACCCCGGACCCCGCGGAACCTGTCCCGCTTGCCGGCGTACGCGACCGCGCCTGCCCCGGACGACGAGACCGAGGACGAGCTGCTGGCGCTCGCCGAGCAGTCGTTGCAGGGCGAGCGGTATCGCGTCGTCCGGCACGGGGACTCCGTCTCCGCCGAACGCGGCTACCTGCGCGAGGCCGGCAACCTGGTCTTCCACCTCAGCCTGCTGACCCTGCTGGTCGGGGTGGCGGTCGGCGGCCTGTACGGCTTCCGCGGCACCAGCGTGGTGATCGTCGGGCAGGGCTTCGCGAACAACGTCACCCAGTACGACGACCTGACCACCGGCGGCTGGTTCTCCGACGATCAGCTGCAGCCTTTCACGGTAGCCGTGAAGCAGTTCAAGGTGGCCTTCGAGACCGGACCGGTGCAGACCGGGGCGGCTCGGCTGTTCGAGCTCGACACCGAGGTGACCGACCGGCCCGGGGCCACCCCGTACGCGAAGACCATCGAGGTCAACCACCCGCTGAACGTGGACGGCACCACCGTGCACCTGATCGGCCACGGCTACGCCCCCGTGGTCACCGTCAAGGACGCCGACGGTGACGTCGCCTTCTCGGGGCCGGTGGTGTTCCTGCCGCAGGACGGCAACTTCACCTCGGCCGGGGTGATCAAGGTCCCGGACGGTCGCCCCGAGCGGCTAGCGTTCGAGGGCATCTTCGCCCCGACCGCCAAGGTCGACGAGATGGGGCCGCGGTCGCTGTTCCCCGACGCCCTCGATCCGGCGCTCTACGTCAACGTGTGGACCGGCCCGCCGAAGACCGAGACCGGGCAGCCGGAGAGCGTCTACTCGCTGGACACCACCGGGCTGACCCAGGTCAAGGACGCCAAGGGCGAGCCACTGCGGGTGTTGCTGAAACCGGGCACCAGCTACACGCTGCCCGACGGCAAGGGCACCATCGAGATGACCGGTGTCGCCCGCTGGGTGAAGCTGCAGCTGAGTGACACCCCAGGGGTCGGGATCGTGCTCGGATCGATAGCGGCCGCGGTGCTCGGGCTGTGCCTGTCGCTGTTCGTGCGACCGCGCCGGGTCTGGGTCCGCGTCCGTGGTGCGGAGGGTGGACCTAGGCTGATCGAGGTCGGTGGACTGGACCGGGCCGATGCCCGAGCCGGACTCGCCGAAGATGTCGCCGAGCTGGCCGAGAGGCTGGGTCCGGACCCGGCGGGGCACGAGGCCGAGGACGATGCGTCCGCGGGTGGGTCGAAGGAGAAGGCGTGAATCTCGAGTACTACTCCAGCGCAGCCCTGGTCACCTCGGTGGTGGTCTACCTGCTGGCCATGACCGCGTACGCCGCCGAGTGGGCGGCCGCACGCAAGGCACCGGTCGAGGAGTCCGTCGACCAGCGGCAGCTGGCCGGGGTCGGGGCGCGGAGCTCGGCGGCCGCCGACCCGGCGACCACGAAGCGGCCGTCGTCCGACGCGGACGCCGAGCAGCGGATGGCCGAGATGAAGGTCGAGCTGTGGGGTCGGATCGGCGTCGCCCTGACCGCCGTCGGCTTCCTCTGCAGCGTGGTCGGGACCACCCTGCGCGGTCTGGCCGCCGGTCGGCCCCCGTGGGGCAACATGTACGAGTTCACCATCACCGCCATGGTGTTGATCGTCGCGGTCTATCTGGTGATGGTGTGGCGGACCGGCGCGCGCTGGCTCGGCCTGCCCGTGACCCTGCTGGCCGCCATCGGCAACGGCTTGGCGGTGACCGTGTTCTACGTGGCGGTGGCGCCGCTGGTGCCGGCCCTGCACTCGGTCTGGTTCGTCATCCACATCTGTGCCGCGGCCGTCTCCGGCGCGGCGTTCAACGTCGGTGGTCTGCTGACCGTGCTGTTCCTGATCCGTCAGCGGGCCGAGAAGAGGGGCACCGTCGGCGGCTACCTGAGTCGGATCCCGAGCGCCCGCAAGCTCGACCTGTACGCGTACCGGTTCATGGCCTTCGCCTTCCCGCTGTGGACGTTCACCGTGGCGGCCGGCGCGATCTGGGCGGAGTACGCCTGGGGCCGCTACTGGGGCTGGGATCCGAAGGAGACCTGGGCCCTGGTCACCTGGGTGATCTTCGCCTGCTACCTGCACGCCCGCTCGACCGCCGGCTGGCGCGGTACCCGGGCCGCGGTGATCGCCCTGATCGGGGTGGCGTCCTTCTGGTTCAACTTCGTGGGCATCAACCTGCTGGTCTCGGGCCTGCACTCCTACGCCGGCATCTGAGTTCTCCGCCGGCGGCTTGCGCGTACGTTTTCCGACCACGGTCGGGTCCTGCCGGTCCTTTCGCCGGCTGTGCGTACGTTTTCCGACCACGGTCGGGTTCTGCCGGTCCTTTCGCCGGCTGTGCGTACGTTTTCCGACCACGGTCGGGTTCTGCCGGTCCTTTCGCCGGCTGTGCGTACGTTTTCCGACCACGGTCGGGTTCGGCCTGTCTCGGCCCGAGCTGATCCCGCCGGAGGCATTGAGGCCCGGGTCCTGCGCCGGCTGTGACCGCGGAGTCAGAAACGGCTGGCCGGTCGGTCGCCCGCGCCCGGCACGCGGAAAGAGGTCAGTGCGGAGGGTGCAGGGCACTGTGGGGCGCGCCGAGATGATGCAGCAGGGCGTGCGCGGCGGCGTCCGACAGTCGCCACCGACTGAGCCGGCCGTCGCGGACGTTGGTCACCAGACCCGCCTCGCGGAGCGACACCAAGGACTGGGTCACCGTGTTGGGCGCCAGGCCGGTGGCCGCGGCGAGGGTCTTGACCGGCGCGCCGGGAGCGGCGTGGATCGCGATCAGCAGCTCGAGCCGGGTCGGGTCGGAGAAGGCTGCCAGCCGATCCACCACATCGGGTAGGTCGTCGCCGGCCCGGGCGACCGCCTCGCGGGCGACCTGCTCGGCGTCCGTCTCCGCCACCACTGCGTCCTCCTCGGCGTCGAGACATGTGTTTACTCGGACACGGATAGTCCGTAGGGTCCCGGTATGTGCATCCCGGTCGAACGGCCGCACCCGTGAGCAAGGCTGCCACGTCCGCGCCGCCACAGCCACCCGACGCCACGACGGGCTGGCGCTCGCTGCTCACCACCGACGGACGGGCCTCCCGGTCCTTCCGCTTCCGGGTGGGCGCGGCGTTCGCGGTGATCATCGCTCTGCACGTGCTGGGTCTCGGTCTGCTCAGCCTGGGGGTGATCTCCGGGGCGGCCGGTGCCGTGACGGTCAGCGTCGCCGCCATCGCGTACTTCCGCGGTCTCGTGCACTCCTACGACTTCGACCACGTGTCGATGATCGACAACTCGACCCGCAAGTTCGTCTCCGAGGGCCGCGACCCCGCCTCGGTCGGGCTGGCGTTCTCCGCCGGTCACTCCACCGTCGTGGTCCTCAGCGGGATCCTGGTCATCGCCGGTGCCGGCGTCGTCCGGACCGCGCTGGACGAGAACTCGGGGCTCGCCCGCACTCTCGGCGTCATCGGGCTGACGGTCTCCGGGCTCTACCTGATCCTGGTCGCCATCGCCAACCTGGCGACCTTCGGCCAGGCCCTCCGGCTGAAGCGGGCGCTCGCCGCCGATCCGGATCTCGTCATCGACCCGAAGGACCTGACGCCGCGCGGCCCCGCCGCCCGGCTGATGACGGCGCCGCTGCGGCGGATCCGGCACCCGCGGCACGTGTACGTGATCGGGTTCCTGTTCTCGCTCGGCTTCGACACCAGCAGCCAGATCGGGCTGATGATCCTGACCGCCGGCGCAGCGCTGGCGGGCGCCCCGACGATCTCGCTGCTCTGCCTGCCGATCCTGTTCACCGCCGCCATGACGTTGGGTGACACCCTCAACGGCTTGATGATGCTGAAGCTGTACAGGACCGCGCACGAGGATCCCCGGCGCAAGATCAACTACAACCTGCTGGTCACCGGAGTGGGGATCGTCTCCGGACTCATCGTGGGCGCCATCGTGGTGGCCACCCTGCTCACCGAGCAGGGTGGTCTCGACCTCGGGGTCCTGACCTCGATCGCGGCCGCCAACACCGCGTACGCGGGCTACCTGCTGGCGGGTCTGTTCGCGGTGATCGGAGTCTCGGCCTGGTTGCTCTGGAGACGGGCGAAACCCGCCTTGCGCCAGGCGGCGTAGCCACCGATCAGGTCGGTGGCCCGCCAGATCCCCAGCTCCTGCAGCGCGGCCGCGGCCAGGCTGGAGGTGTAGCCCTCCTGGCAGACCACGATCACCTCCAGGTCGTACGCCGCGTAGCTCAGGCGGGCGTCGCAGGTCGGGTCGAACCGCCACTCCAGCACGTTGCGCTCGATCACCACCGCCTCGGCCAGCTCACCTTCGGCGGCGCGCTGGGCGGCGGGACGGATGTCGACCAGCACCGCACCGCGTTCGCTGTGCGCCCGCCGGGCCTGCCCGGCCGTCAGCCGGACCAGCCGGGACCGGGCGTCGCTCAGCACCTCGTCGATCGAGCGGGTCGGGCGTCGCACCGCGGGCGGTGTGGACCAGACGGGCCAGGCCGGTCGGACCGGCACCGCGCCGGGATCGTCGTGAGCAGCCACGCTCACCAGTTAACACCGATGAGCTGCGAGCCTGTCTGCCACAGCCGGGGGCCGTCTTCGGCGTAGCTGTTCATCTCCACCAGTGCCGGCGAGTAGACGTGCACGCTGACCGCCGGCTCCAGGCCGTTGTTGGTCACCCGGTGGATGTGCTTGGTGCCGAAGGCGCGCAGTGCGCCGTCGGACAGCACCCGGGGCTCCTCGACGATCCTCGGCGGCTCGAGCGGACTGACCGTGGCGGTGCGTTCGGTGAGCTCGCCGCGGACGACAGCGAACGCGCCGGCGCTGCCGCCGTGGTCGTGCCATTCGGTGCCCTGACCGGGCACCCAGGTGAGCAGCCAGGCCTCGAAGTCGGGTTCGCTGGCGAGCCGCGCGTAGTAGCGGGAGATGGGGTCGTAGCGGACCAGCGGCTCCCACAGGTCGTGCTGCCCGGCGAGGCGGGTGGCGATCTCGACGAGGTTGTGGCGGGGCCGGGTCTTGCGGGTCGGCTTGTTCTTGGTCGGCTTGTTCTGGGTCAGCTTGTTCTGGGGCAGGGGATGACGGGACATGACTGTGCGTTCTCTCTCGGGCGGTGCGGCGCGAAGGCGCCGCGGACGGGCGTACGGGCTGGTCAGGCTGCGCGTACGCACCGACAGGCCGCGCTCGTCACCCGGAGCAGATCGACATGCCGTCGGGAGTGCAAGGTCTGATTCATCGTGGATCTCCTCGGCTCGACGCTTGCCGATCGAGGTCCGATCGGCCAGGTCCTCACCCGGGGCACCCCGCCGTCGCAGGAGGGTTGCCGGCCAGCGAGCCGGGGCTTGACGCTGACACTCATGACCTGTCCCCGAAGGTAGCCGGTCGATCGCCCCGACGCAATCCCCTGTCTCACCATAGGAAACATCGACAATGCGATTCCCCATCCTTCCTGCGCCCTCCCGACCCCCACTTCGCACCACGTCCGTCATCTGCGCACCACGTGTACCTGGTGCGAAGATGGCCGAGCTGGTGCGAAGTGGGAATTCGGCCCGCTCACCGGCAGACGCCGCGTGCGGCGGGTGTGCTGCCGCGGCCTGGCACCATGGGGGCCGTGCCCGATACCCGACACGTCGACCTGTGCATCATCGGCAGCGGATCGGCCAACTCGATTCCCGACGAACGGTTCGACGACTGGAGCATCGCCCTGGTGGAGGGCGGCACCTTCGGCGGCACCTGCCTGAACGTCGGCTGCATTCCCACCAAGATGTACGTCCACCCGGCCGACCTGGCCCGCACGCCCGAGCACGCGGCACCGCTCGGGGTGGACCTGACGCTCGACCGGGTCCGGTGGGGTGAGATCCGCGACCGCATCTTCGGACGGATCGACCCGATCTCGGTGGCGGGAGAGCGCTACCGGGCGGAGAGCCGGAACATCAGCCTGTTCCGGCAGCACGCCCGCTTCGTCGCGGAGTCCCGGCTGAGGCTCGACGACGGCACCGAGATCACGGCGGACCGGTTCGTGATCGCCGCCGGGAGTCGGGTCCGGATCCCCACCATCGAGGGGCTGGACGAGACCCCGTACGAGACCTCCGACACCGTCATGCGGCTGCCGGAGCTGCCCCGGTCCATGATCATCGTCGGGGCCGGGTACGTCGCGGCCGAGTTCGCCCACGTGTTCTCCGCCTACGGGACCGCGGTCACGCTGGTCGGGCGGAACGACAAGCTGCTGCGGCACGAGGACGCCGAGATCTCGTCCCGCTTCACGGCCGCCATGGCCGAGCGGGTGGACCTGCGGCTGCAGCACACGGTGAGCGCGGCTCGCCGCACCGACACCGGAGGCGTCTCCCTCGACCTCGAGGGTGCCGGCGGAGCCACCACGGTGACCGCGGACGTGCTGTTGCTGGCCACCGGCCGGATTCCCAACGGCGATGGCCTCGACGTCGACCGCACCGGTGTCGCGCTGGACGAGGACGGCTACGTGGTGGTCGACGAGTTCCAGCGGACGACCCGTCCCGGTGTGTTCGCACTCGGCGACGTCAGCTCCCACCATCAGCTCAAGCACGTGGCCAACCACGAGGCCCGGGTGGTCCAGCACAACCTGCTGCATCCGGACGCGATGACCGCCGCGGACCACCGGTTCGTGCCGCACGCGGTCTTCTCCTCCCCGCAGGTCGCCTCCGTCGGGTTGACCGAGGAAGCAGCCTTCGAGCAGGGAGTCGCCTACGTCGTCGGCCAGACCGAGTACGCGTCCACGGCGTACGGCTGGGCGATGGGGGAGACCGGCGACCACGTCGTCAAGGTGCTCGCGGACCCGGCCACCGGGTTGCTGATCGGCGCGCACCTGATCGGACCTGAATCTTCGTCGCTGATCCAGCCGCTGATCCAGGCGATGAGCTTCGGGCAGCGCGCCGACGAGGTGGCGCGCGGGCAGTACTGGATCCATCCCGCGATGGCCGAGGTGGTGGAGAACGCGCTGCTGGACCTGCCGCTGGACCCCCTCTCCACCCGATGAAGGTGTCCACCGGATGAGGGCTCGCATCCCCGTGGTCCTGGCCGGCTGCCTGGTCGTGGCGGCCGCCTGCGGTTCCGTACCGCCGAGCACGTCGACGAGCCCGGCCGCGTCGCACAGCCCGGACTCGTCGTCGCCGGCCGTCAGCGCCAGCGTGGCCCCGGTCTCTCCGTCCGCGGTGAGCACCCCGAGCGCGGCGCCACCGACGACCCTCCGGTCAGACCCTTCGGTGACGCCGGGCTCCACGCCCACCCCGACGCCCACTCCGCAGACGGTCCGCTGCGCCGATCTGGCCGACTCGCTCAGCCTGCGGGACCAGGTCGGCCAGCTGATGATGGTGGCGGTCGCCTCCGACGGGGTCGGCTCCGCCGCGGCGAGCGCGATCGACGACAGTCGGGCCGGATCGGTCATCCTGCTCGGCAACACCACCGCCGGGGCCGACCGAGTCTCCGCCGTGGTCGAACAGGCCCGCGACGCCGCGCGAACCCCCAAGGGCATCGCGACCATGGTGGCCGCCGACCAGGAAGGCGGTCTGGTGCAGCGGCTCCGGGGCGCGGGCTTCGACCGCATCCCCTCGGCGCGACGACAGGCGCAGGAGTCGCCGGCCGAGCTGAAGAGCGACGCGGCCAGATGGGGTCGGCAGCTCCGGCGAGTCGGCATCGACGCGAACCTGGCGCCGGTCGCCGATGTCGTGCCGAAGGACCGGGAGAGCGTCAACCAGCCGATCGGAGTGCTTCGCCGGGGGTACGGGTCCGATCCGGCCGCCGCGGCGCGCCACGTGGCCGCCTTCGCCGAGGGAATGGACGCCGCCGGGATCGCCACCTCGGTGAAGCACTTTCCCGGCCTGGGCCGGGTCCGCGGCAACACCGACCTCACCGCCGAGGTCGTCGACGGCACCACCAGCCGACACGACCCGGCCCTGAAGCCGTTCGCGGCCGGGATCGATGCCGGGACGGACATGGTGATGATGTCGTCGGCGTACTACTCCGAGATCGACCCGTCTCGGCGGGCGGCGTTCTCACCGACAGTGATCAAGGGCATGGTGCGGGGCGACCTCGGGTTCACCGGCGTGGTGATCTCCGACGACCTGGCCGCCGCGGCGATGCGCGATCTCGGTCCGGGGCAGCGGATGCTGCGGTTCCTCCGAGCCGGCGGCGACCTGGCCATCGTCGGTGACCCCGGTATCGCCACCCGGATGGCCGCCGCCGTGGTCGACGAGGCCCGGGACGACCCGGAGCTGGCGGCCGCCGTCGAGGCCTCGACCGTACGGGTGCTGCAGCTGAAGGACCGCCGCGGGCTGGCCGACTGCTGACGGCCCCTGTAGCTCCGTCACTGCGTCAGCTGTCGACCGTCAGCGCGGCCATGGCGTCGCGGGCGGGTTTGACCAGCTCCGGCTGGGTGTCCGGGATGGAGGCGTAGTAGAGACCGGAGGTCGGACCGTTGCTGACCACCGTGACGATCAGCAGCTCACCCTTGGTGATCAGGCCGGGGATGTCGAACGACAGCTGCGATTCCACCAGCCAGGCGTCGTGCCCGTCGACAGTGGTCGCCTTGTTCACCTGCACGTCGCTGGAGACCGCGTTGTCGCCGTAGAACTTTCCCAGGATGCACCTGACCACGATCTGCGCGCCCTGCTCGGGGGTGTAGAAGCCGTCACCGGCCATCAGCTCCGCGACCAGGACGGAGGCCACCCAGCCGGCGCCATTGCCGTCATAGTTCTCCTGGTCGATCACCTGCTGCTTCTGGACGTCGCGCCCGAAGGGAACCCGGTCGTCGTCCATGGGGGCGGACCAGGGCGCGCCCAGCCGCGGGTACGAGAGCGGACCACCGTGCACCCGGCCGTCGTTCGGGTCAGCACTGGGCTGATCGGTGCTGGGCTCGGCCGAGCTGGTGGGGCAGACGTCCTGGGACGACTGGCCAGGTCCCGCGCCGGTGGTCCCGCTGCTGCCGCCGATGGCCCGCACGGCGATCACGCCGACCACGACGATCACCACCAGCAGCGCGGCGGCGGCGATCCACCAGCCGACCGGCGACTTGCGCTGCTGGGCGGTCTGGAAGTCCGCGTACGCTCCTGGTTGACCCTGCCCGTACGCGTTCTGCCCGTACCCGCTCTGCTGGCCGTACGGATTCTGGCCGGGGCTGCTCTGCTGGCCGCCCGGTTGGCCGCCGCCCTGCAGGCCCTGGACGAGGCCCTGGGCAGGCGGCGGAGCCTGCGGGTTGGGGGAGGTGGCCGCGGACCACGCCTGCCCGTCCCAGTAGCGGTACAGGTTCGCGACGCCGCCCGGATCGGGATACCAGCCTGCCTGCGCACTCACGGGTCGAGTTTAGGTGGGCTTTCCGGTCACTCGCTCGACCCGCACGGTCGCAGTCAGCACCGCCCCGAGCACCGAGACGACCGCCGCCGCCACGAACAGCAGCCAGAAGCCGCCGACCGCGGCGATCAGACCCGCACCCACCACCGGACCGAGCAGCTGGCCCAGGTTGGCTGACACGTTCACGATGCCGAGATCCTGGGCGTTCGCGTCCTGGCCGGGCAACAGGTCGGTGGCCAGGGCCAGCCCACCGGCGTTGAAGATCCCGTAACCCACCCCGATCAGCGCGGCGGCAACCATCGTGACCGGCAGGGTCGGGGCCACGGCGATGATCATGGCGGCCACCGCCTGGACCAGGGCGGACACCACCACCATCGACTTCCGTCGGCCGGTGCGATCCGAGACGACGCCGCCGACCACGGAGGCGGCCACGACGAACACCGTGTACACCACGATCAACAGCAGCAGGTTGTTCTCCGCGTCCGCCGCCGGCTGACCGATCCCGAACATGAGGAAGAACAGCAGCAGACCGGTACCCAACGCGTTGCCGAGGTTGCCGGCCAGCCGGCCGAGCAGCATCCGGACGAAGTTGCCGTCTCCCAGCACGTCGGAGGCGAGGCTGAGCCCGGTGGGGTCGGGACGCAGGGCCGCTCCGGCGGGCACCGGGTCGGGCAGCAGCAGAGCCCCGAGGGTGCCGCCGAGCGCCAACAACCCGGCCAGCAACAGGTAGCCGCCGAGCAGCCCCACCCCGGACACCACCACCACGCCGACACCCAGCACGATGCCGACGGCCTGCGCCGACCCGACCGCGGCCGAGGCCGCCCCGCGCTGGCCGGTCAGCTGGTCGGCGATCAGCGCGGTGAACGCCGACGATGCGATCGCGAAGCCGACCATCACCCCGACCCACGCGCTGCCCACCGCCAGCGGGCCGGCGGCGAAGGCCAGGGAGACGAGCGACGCGGTAGCGAGTGCTGTGCCGGCCAGGGCCCACGGTCGACGTCGGCCCAGGCGGGAACGCGTACGGTCCGACAGCGCACCCGCCAGCGGTCCGGCGACGATCGCCGCCAGGCCACCGACGCCGAGCACGAGACCGGACTGCACCACCCCGCGGATCCAGCCGTCGGCGTCCCCGGGTGTGTTCAGCTGCAACGGGATGAGGAGCTGCAGGGGCGTGAGCTGAACCGTCCAGAGGGCCACCCAGGCCAGGGTGAACGGAGCGAACCAGCTGACGCCGACCCGACCGGTTCGAGCCGGGCTCGGTACCGGCGGAACAGGGTGCACCGCCGAACCGTACTCGCCGCTGGGCCGTGGCGACGGCGTTTCCCGACATCAGTCGGCGTGGGTCCGCGTACGGGTAGGTGCTGGGTGGGCTGGAGGCGCGGAAGCCGTCCGTGGTCGGAAGAGAGCACGGCCTCGGGCTGGCTGGGGGGGGTGCGGAAGCCGTCCGTGGTCGGAAAGTGCACGGCCGTGGGCCGGCTGGGGGTGCGGAAGCCGTCCGTGGTCGGAAAGTGCACGGCCCCCCGCTGGCGGCGCCCGCTCAGCCGAAGCGACCGCTGATGTAGTCCTCGGTGGCCTTCTGCTCCGGGTTGGAGAAGATCTTGTCCGTGGTGCCCATCTCGATCAGCCGGCCCGGCTTGCCCTGGGCGGACAGGTTGAAGAACGCCGTCATGTCACTGACCCGGGCGGCCTGCTGCATGTTGTGGGTCACGATCACCACTGTGTAGTTCTCTTTGAGCTCACCGATCAGGTCCTCGATGGCCAGCGTGGAGATCGGGTCGAGGGCCGAGCACGGCTCGTCCATCAAGATCACCTCGGGCTGCACCGCGATCGCCCGGGCGATGCACAGCCGCTGCTGCTGACCGCCGGACAGACCGGAGCCCGGCTTGTCCAGCCGGTCCTTGACCTCGTTCCAGAGGTTGGCGCTGCGCAGCGACCCCTCCAGCAGCTCCTTGCTCTTGGTCGCCGACATCCGCTGGTTGTTCAGCTTGACCCCGGCCAGCACGTTGTCGCCGATCGACATGGTGGGGAACGGGTTGGGCCGTTGGAACACCATGCCGACCTGACGGCGCACCCGCACCGGGTCGACCCCGGGACCGTAGAGGTCGTCGCCGTCGAGCTTCACCGAGCCCTGGACGTACGCCTTGGGGATCACCTCGTGCATCCGGTTCAGCGTCCGCAGGAAGGTCGACTTGCCACAGCCGGACGGACCGATGAAGGCCATCACGGTGCGCGGCTCGACGGTCAGGGAGACGTCCTCGACCGCCTTGAAGTCGCCATAGAAGACGTTGAGGTCGTTGACCTCGATGCGCTTGGACATGATCTGTTCGTTGCCTTTCGTTCTTCGCTCAGCGCCCGGCCTTGGGGGCGAACTTGGCCGCAACCAACCGCCCGCCGAGGTTCAGGACCATCACGATCAGGATCAGGGTGAGTGCGCCGGCCCAGGCGCGGTCGAGATAGGCCGAGGCCGGGTTGCCCTGGTCGATGTAGGACCGGTAGACGAACACCGGCAGCGTCATCATCGGGCCGCTCAGCGGGTTGTTGTTCAGGCTCTGGGTGAAGCCGGCCGCGATCAGCAGCGGGGCCGTCTCGCCGATCACCCGGGCCACCGCGAGCATCACCCCGGTGATGATGCCCGCCGCCGCGGTGGGCAGCACCACCTTGATGATGGTCAGCCACTTCGGCACCCCGAGCGCGTACGAGGCCTCGCGCAGCTCGTTCGGCACGATCTTCAGCAGCTCCTCGATGGAGCGCACCACGACCGGGATCATCAAGACGGTGAGGGCGACCGCGCCGGCCAGACCCGACTTGGTGCCCGGACCGAAGAAGAGCACGAACAGCGCGTACGCGAACAGACCGGCCACGATCGAGGGGATGCCGGTCATCACGTCGACGAAGAAGGTGATGGACCGAGCGAGTGTCCCGGTGCCGTATTCCACCAGGTAGATGGCGGCCAGGATCCCGATCGGCACCGAGATGAGGGTGGCGATCCCGGTCACCCACAGCGTGCCGACGATCGCGTGCACGGCTCCGCCGCCCTCGCCCACCACGTTGCGCATCGAGTAGGTGAAGAACTGCAGGTCGAACCGCTCGGTGCCCTTCTGGATCACCGAGACCACCAGCGAGACCAACGGCAGCAGAGCCAGCCCGAAGGCACAGGTGACCGTGATGGTGGCCAGCCGGTCCTTGGCCTTGCGGCCCCCCTCGACGATCAACGCAGCGGCCATCATCGCGACGGTGAAGATCACCGCCCCGACCAGCAGGATGCGGACGAACCCGGGCGAACCGGTGGCGAAGAACAGGGTGGCCGAGAGCAGTAGCGCGACCGTGAGCACGATCCCGGTGGTCCAGGACGGTAGCCGACCGGCGGTCAGCTTGACCGGCGTCAGGGTGGGGGTGGCAGTGGTCATCAGTTGGCTCCCGAGAACTCTTTGCGCCGGTTCACGATGCCGCGGGCGATCATGTTCACCGCCAGGGTGATCACGAACAGGACCAGACCGGTGGCGATCAGCTGGTTGACCCCGAGCCCGTACGACTCCGGGAAGCTGAGCGCGATGTTGGCGGCGATCGTGCTGGGGTTCTGCGAGGTGAGCAGGGCGAAGGAGACGATCGCCGACGGCGACAGGACCATCGCGACGGCCATCGTCTCGCCGAGGGCTCGACCGAGTCCCAACATCGACGCGGACACGATGCCCGGCCGGGCGAACGGCAGCACGGCCATCCGGATCATCTCCCAGCGCGTCGCGCCCAGCGCCAGAGCAGCCTCCTCGTGCAGGCGCGGAACCTGGAGGAACACCTCTCGGCTGAGCGCGGTGACGATCGGCAAGATCATCACGGCCAGCACCACGGCCACCGTGAGGATGGTGCGTCCGGTGCCGGACGCGGGCCCGGCGAAGAGCGGGATGAACCCGAGGTGCTCGGTCAGCCAGACGAAGACCGGCTGCAGGGCGGGGGCCAGCACGCCGATGCCCCACAGGCCGTAGACCACCGACGGGACCGCGGCCAGCAGATCGATCACGTAGCCGAGGCCGGCGGCCAGTCGACGGGGGGCGAAGTGCGAGATGAACAAGGCGATGGCGATCGCCACCGGCACGCCCATGATCAACGCCAGGATCGCCGCCCAGACGGTGCCGAAGATCAGCGGCCCGACGAACTGCGGGAACGGCCCGTACGGCAGCTGGTCCGCCGGCGCGGTGAGGGCGGGCAGACCCTGCCAGAGCAGGAAGGCGGCCACCAGGGCCAGGATGACCAGGATCAGCGCACCGGACCCGGTGGACAGGCCCTGGAAGACCCGATCCCCGAGTCGCCGGACCGTGCCCTTCTCGATGGTGCCCCCTCCGCCGCCGCGCTTCACGTCAGAGGGTACGGGTCCATCACCCCCGGTGGGGGTGACGGCCCGGTCGGGCTTGAGCTGCGTCATGGTGACTCCGGGTCTCGATCAGGAGAGGGTGTCGTCCGCACCGGCGGTCACGATCCGCGGCGTGGGCCGTGACCACCGGTGCGGAACGGTTCAGGAGATCGTCGCGGCCGCAGCCTCGACGTCGGCCGACAGCTTCGACGACAGCGGCGCCATCTTCGCGGTCTTCACCGCGTCCTGCTGACCGGCCTCCGAGGCGACGTAGCTCAGGTACGACTTGACCAGGTTGGCGGTCGCCGCGTCCTTGTACTTCTGGCAGGCGATCGCGTACGACAGCAGCACGATCGGGTAGACGTCGCCGTCCGCGGTCCGGTTGAGCTCGATCGACCAGTCATTGGCCGAACGACCGTCACCGGTCACCCGCTCGGACGCGTCGACGATCGCCGCCGCGGCCTCGGCGGTCGGCTTCTGGAACCCATCGCCGACCTTGATCTGGGCCACGCCCAGGTCACCGGCCTTGGAGGCGTCGGCGTAGCCGATGGTGCCGGTGCCGTTGGTCACGGTGTCGACGACACCCGAGGTCTGCGGGGCGGCCTCGCCACCCTTGAGCGGCCACTCGCCGTCCGGCTCCGAGGTCCACACCTTCGGTGCGGCCTGGTGCAGGTAGTCGGTGAAGTTCTCGGTGGTGCCCGAGTCGTCCGCGCGGTGCACGGCGGTGATGTTCTGGTCGGGCAGCGTCACGCCCTCGTTCAACGCGGCGATCTTCGGGTCGTTCCACTTCGTGATCGTGCCGGCGAAGATACCGGCCAGGGTGTCGGCGTCGAGCTTGAGATCGGTGACACCCTCGACGTTGTAGATCACCGCGATCGGGCTGATGTAGATCGGCAGGTTGATGGCGGTCTGGCTGGCGTCGCAGCGCGAGCTGGCCAGAGCCTCGGCGGTGATCTCCTCGGGCTTCATGGCCCGGTCGGAGCCGGCGAAGTCGGCGCCGCCCCCGGCGAACGCCTCCCGTCCGGCGCCCGAGCCGTCGGGCGAGTAGTTGACGGTGACGCCGGTGTTCTTGGTCTGGAAGGCGGCGACCCAGGTCTCCTGGGCGGTGGCCGCCGAGGATGCGCCGATGCCGGTGAGGGTGCCGGACAGGCTTGCGCCGGATTCGGTCGACCCTTCCGGTGCCGCGCCACCCTCGTTGGCTGCGCAGGAGGACAGGGCCAGCACGGCAGCGGTGGCGAGCGCCAGGATGGCGCCCTTGCGAGAGATCTTCACTCGTTCCCCTTGTCAGACTCTGACTCAGTCTGGTGAGCATGGGAGCCACGGTGGCTCCGTGCCGGACGCTAGGCAGGCTTTCTGTCCGGTCGGGGACGGTTGGGTGAACAACAGACCAACGGATCGTGCGGGTTCGTGCTTGCCTGCCGCGGCCCCTGGGCCTGCGCCTCCGTCCGCCCCAGGATCTGAGTTTTCCGTCACTCGACGGACATCGCGGCCCGCGAACCCGTCCGGTGCAGCAGAAGCCGTCGAATGACGGAAAACTCAACCACCCCGGGGCCGCTCGGCTCGACCGCTCGGCTCGACCGCTCGCGCTCAGGCCTGCGGCCGGTACCGCTCGACCGCGTGCACGTCGTCGGCGGACAGGTGGGTGACGAGCATCTCGCCGGTGGCCAGGCTGGCGGGCGCCAGCTCCAGGGCTTCCAGGATCGAGGGCAGCACCGGTCGGTGCACGCAGATCGCGGTCGGTGACCCGCTGGCCAGCACGCCTTCGCGGATCTTGCCGATCAACCGGACGACGCCTTCGGGATCGCTCGTGCCGATCTCCTCGGTCAGGGTGTCGTGAGTCTCGATGCCGACCCCGGCGCTGGCCGCGTACGGCTCCAGCGTGGTCAGGCATCGGGTCGAGGTGGAGCTGATCAGGTTCTCGATCCCGTACGAGGACAGGAACGGCACCAGCTGTCGGGCCTGCTTGCGGCCGCGCGCCCCGAGCGGGCGGAGGGTGTCCTTCTTCGACCAGTCCTTGCGGTCCATCGCCTTGCCGTGGCGGACCAGCACCAACGTCGTGGTCGGCGGCTGCTCCAGGTGCTGACGGACCAGCGCCTTGTCGTGGTCGAAGCTGAGTCGGTGCAGAGCGGCCTTCACCGGCAGCCACGACACCACGTCGACCTCGTCGTCGGGCGCGCGTTTGGTCACTTCCAGCGGCTGCCCGGACCAGTAGCGGACCTCCTTGGTCGCGCCCGAGCCCAGCGGGTAGAGGACCGTGTCCAGCGGTGACTGCAGCCGGATCGTCACCCCGGTCTCTTCCTGCACCTCACGGGCCGCGGCGGCCACCACGGACTCCCCGGCCTCCACCTTGCCCTTGGGCAGCGTCCAGTCCT
Organism: uncultured Actinomycetota bacterium; assembly: GCA_963707005.1. Taxonomy (GTDB): domain Bacteria; phylum Actinomycetota; class Actinomycetes; order Propionibacteriales; family Propionibacteriaceae; genus Microlunatus. The sequence continues at coordinate 119,374 of CAVPPP010000032.1, read as the reverse complement.
TGTAGCGATCGCGGTGGATGATCAAGATCTCGGGGTCCTTGCCCGGGCGGACCCGGCGGACCACGGCGCCTCCGGCGAGGACGGTCTTCTTGTCCTTGCGGCTCACGGGCACCTCACTTGGCGGCCCGCCTCCGGCTCTTGACGCTGATCAGGTACGCCTGCATGTCGGTCAGCGGCTCGCCCTCGGCATCGACTGTGCGTTGGGTCCAGGTGCCGTCCGGGTTCAGCCACCACGCAGCGGTGCCCGGGTCGAAGGCCAGATCGAAGAGGTCCTCGATCTCGCTCACGTGGGCCGGGTTGGTGATCGAGGCGAGCACCTCGACCCGGCGGTCGAGGTTGCGGTGCATCAGGTCGGCCGAACCGATCCCCACCGACGGCTGCCCGTCGTTGGCGAACCAGAACAGCCGGCTGTGCTCCAGGAACCGGCCCAGGATGCTGCGGACGCGGATGTTCTCGCTCAGCCCCGGCACCCCTGGTCGGATGGTGCAGATGCCCCGCACCCACAGATCGACCGGTACGCCGGCCTGTGAGGCCCGGTAGAGCGCGTCGGAGACGGTCTCGTCGACCAGCGAGTTGACCTTGATCTTGATGCCGGCCGGCTTCCCGTCCTCCTGGTTGGCGATCTCGTTGTTGATCCGGTCGAGCAGTCCGGTGCGGATCCCGTGGGGGGCGACCAGCAGCCGGCGGTACTGCGTCTCCTGACTCATCCCCGACATGTGGTTGAACAGCCGACCGATGTCGTCGGTGATGATCGGGTTGGCGGTCAGCAGACCCATGTCCTCGTACAGCCGGGCCGTCTTCGGGTTGTAGTTGCCGGTGCCGATGTGGGCGTAGCGGCGGAGTCCGTCAGGCTCGTCGCGCACCACCATCGACAGCTTGCAGTGGGTCTTCAGACCGAGCAGACCGTAGACCACGTGACAGCCGTGCTGCTCCAGCCGTCGGGCCCAGGCGATGTTGGCCTGCTCGTCGAAGCGGGCCTTGATCTCCACCAGCGCCAGCACCTGCTTGCCCTGCTCGGCCGCCTCGATCAGGGCGTCGATGATCGGGGAGTCGCCCGAGGTGCGGTAGAGGGTCTGCTTGATGGCCAGCACCTGCGGGTCGTCGGCGGCCTGCTCGATGAAGCGCGTGACGCTGGTCGCGAACGAGTCGTACGGGTGGTGCAGCAGCACGTCGCGCTGCTTCAGGGCGGCGAACATGTCTGCCGGCTGCGCGGTCTCGACCTCCGCCAGGTGCGGGTGCGTGGCGGGCAGGAAGGCCGGGTACTTCAGCTCCGCCCGGTCCAGGTCGGTCAGCGAGAAGAGTCCGCGCAGATCGAGCGGACCCGGCAGCGCGAACACCTCCTTGTCGCTGATGTCCAGCTCGGTGGTGAGCAGCTCGAGCATCTTCGGGTCGATGTCGTCCTCGACCTCCAGGCGCACCGGCGGCCGTCCGACCTTGCGGCGCAGGAGCTCGCGCTCGAGCGCCACCAGCAGGTTCTCGGCGTCGTCCTCCTCGACCTCGACGTCCTCGTTCCGGGTGACCCGGAAGACGTGGTGCTGGACCACCTGCATGCCGGTGAACAGCTGATCGAGGTGCCGGGCGATCACGTCCTCCAGCGCCACGAACCGACCCTCGTCCAGCTTGACGAAGCGGGGCAGCACACTCGGCACCTTGACCCGGGCGAACTGCCGGATGCCGGTCACCGGGTTCTTGACCAGCACCGCCAGGTTGATCGACAGCCCGGAGATGTAGGGGAAGGGATGCGACGGGTCCACGGCCAGCGGCGTGAGCACCGGGAAGATGCGCTCGGCGAACAGCTCGCGCATCCGATCCTTCTCGTCGGTGGCGAGCTCGTGCCACCGCAGGATCTCGATCCCCTCGGCGGCCAGTTGGGGTCGGATCTCCTCCTCGAACACCCGGGAGTGCTCGTCGACCAGCTCACGGGTCCGGGTCAGGATCGCCTGGTGAACCTCACGGGGCATCAGCCCGCTGACCGAGCGGACCGCCACACCGGCCGCGATCCGGCGCTTCAGACCGGCGACGCGGACCATGAAGAACTCGTCCAGGTTGTTCGCGAAGATCGCCAGGAACTTGGCCCGCTCGAGCAGCGGCACCCGCTGGGAGTCCTTGGCCAGCTCGAGCACGCGGTTGTTGAACGCCAGCCAGGAGAGCTCACGGTCGGAGTACCGGTCCTCGGGCAGCCCGTCGCCCTCGACCTCGACGGCGTCCCCGACCACACCGGTGCTGTCGAGGAGGTCGTTCGCCAGGTCGGGTGCGTTCATCGTTTCTCCAGTGCTCGCCGGGTGCAGGTGAATCGTAGTCAGCCGGACGCTCCGGGTGGGGAAGCCGGGGCGGCGTACATGACGTCGGCGGTGACGAGGGAGAAACCGTACCGGTGGTAGAGCGCCTGGGCCCGCTCGTTGTCGGCCTCGACGTAGAGGTCGACCTCGCTCGCTCCGACCTCGCGCAGGTGTCGGAGCCCGACCCCGAGCAGCGGAGTGCCGAGGCCGCGGACTCCCGCGGCGGGATCCACGCCGATCACGTACACCTCGCCGGTCTCCGAACCCGGCTCGCGCTTGGTCCAGTGGAAACCGACCAGCTGCTCGTCCTGGCCGTCGTCGGCCTCAGGACCGCCCTCGACCGCAGCTGGTCGGACCGCCACGAAGAAACCCGCCGGATCGAACCAGGGTTCGGCCATCCGCTGATCGAGGTCGGCCTGGGTCAGCGACCCCTGCTCGGGGTGGCCGGCGAAGGCGCGGGCGTTGACGCCCAGCCAGGCCCGGTCGTCGACGCCCGGCCGGAACGTGCGGATGGTGATCCCCGCGGGCGGTTCGGTCGGTGGCAGGTCGCCGCCGAGGGAGCGGGCGAGCACCTGCAGCGTCCGGACGGGTCGCAGCCCCTCGGCCGCGGCCAGGGCCCGCGCCGCGGGAGAGTCCCCGCTCGCCCACACCCGCAGGGGGGCGGTGGTCTCCGCCGCGAGCCGCCGCCACAGGCCGGCACCGATGCCTCGGCGCCGATGGCCCGGGTCGACGACCAGGGCGGCCACGGGTCCGGATTCGGTTCCGACGGCCTGCGCGTAACCGACGAGATCTCCGCTGGAGGTGTCGCGGGCGAGGACGTGGCGGGTTGTCGGGTCCGGCGGACCGGTCGCCGATCGACCGGCGCCCGATCGCTGGAGCGCGAGCAGCCCGGCCTCGTTCACCGCGTGGTGTCCGTCGACGGCGGCGGCGCGGCGGACCAGGGCGATCACGTCCTGCTGCTCCGTCGCGGACGGATCGTCGGTGACGGTGATCGTGGCCGGCGAGGATTCAGCCATCCGGACAACCTAGTGGCACGTCGGCCGCAGAGGTAGCGGGCGTGGCTCGGCCGGGTGCCTCCGGCGCCTTATGCTCGCAGCCATGCGAGACGAGCAGTACGCCTCCGAGGAGCTCCCGTCGTACGGGGCGCACGAGCAGCCGGCGATCGTGTCCCGCACCCGACGGCAGCTGCGGATGACCCTGATCGGCACCATCGTCGCGGCCCTCGGACTGGTGTGCGCGGTGGCCGGACTGATGACCTACCCCGACATCGACGGGGTCTTCCAGGGCCGCGGGTGGGCACAGGCCATGGTCTGGTGCAACGTGGCCATGCTGGTGCTCTGCCTGTGGCAGCACCTGTCCTGGATCCGGGCGACCGCGGTCTGGCACGGCCGCCGCTCCAGTGACCTGGCCGCCATGGTGGCGGTCTCCTGGATCCTGCAGCTGGTCTCGTACGCCATCTCGCTGATCGCTCTGGTGGTCTGCATCATCGCGCTGGTCGAGGTCGGCCGGTTCGCCACCTCCGCCGTCTTCCTGGTGCTGTCGTTCATCGCCCTGCTGACCGCCCAGGTGCTGGCCGGCGTCCAGTACGTCCGGGCCGAAGGCCCTCCAGGCACAATTCCAGCCCATCTGAAAGTCGCAAGGGATTAGCTACAGCACCACAGGGCTTGAAACTCAACCCTCACCGGCGCGCGCTGGGTTGTCTGTGCTCGCTCCGCTCGCACGCGGATCGCGCTCGAACCCGGCTACTTCGTCGTCGCGGAGCAACGGAAGAGCGTGTTGCTCCACTCCTTCTCAGCACGCCGGCGCGCGGTCCGGTTGGGGAGACTTCCAAGCCCCGCTGGATCACACCCTGCTGTCTTCTGCTTGCGCGACGAAGCGGTAGCCCACATTGCGGACGGTGCCGATCACCGACTCGTACTCGGGTCCGAGCTTGGCGCGCAGCCGGCGGACGTGCACGTCGACCGTCCGGGTGCCCCCGAAGTAGTCGTATCCCCACACGTCGCTGAGCAGCTGCTGGCGGCTGAACACCCGACCGGGGTGTTGGGCCAGGTACTTCAACAGCTCGAACTCGGTGTAGGTCAGGTCGAGCTGGGCGCCGTTGAGCTTCGCGGAGTAGCCCGCTTCGTCGATGATGATGTTGCCGGTCTGGATCAGGGGCTCCCCGGTGTTGCTGGCCGACGGCGAGGTCGCCAGCCGGATACGGACATCGACCTCGGCCGGCCCGGCGGTGTTGAGCAGGATGTCGTCGAAGCCCCAGTCCGCCGACAGCGCCGCCAGGCCGCCCTCGCTGACCACGACCAGCAGCGGCGACTCCTTGCCGGTCGTCTCGATCAGCCGACACAGGGACCGGGCGCCGACCAGGTCGCGGCGCGCGTCGAGCAGGATGACGTCCGCCGATGGGGCGTCCAGCAGGGCTGTCGCCTCGGCCTGGGCGACCTTCACCTGATGGGGGAGGAGCTCCAGGGCGGGCAGGATCTCCGCCGACGCGTGCATATCGTTGGTCAACAGCAGCAAGGTGGCCATCGAGGTCTCCTTCGGCTCCATCTGGTTAGGCGTCATGACAGCACAGGAACCACACGACGGTCGAGAGACGCGCCCTCCGCCGGGGGCACCGTCGCACCATGAGAATACGGCAAGAACCACTGTGGACCTCGTGTTCTGGGCCGGCGCCAGGGCCGTGGCCGGCACCGCTTCGGAGCGATGGTCGGCGCCGACCCTGGGGGAGGCGCTGCGAGCGGCCGCCGCCAGTCGTGGACCTGATGCCCGATTCGACCGCCTGCTTACGGTCTGCACCGTCCTGGTCGATGGCGTCGTGGTGCACCGGGAGGACTGGGAGACCCCGCTCGAGGGTGCGGTGCGGGCGGAGATCCTGCCGCCGTACGCGGGCGGCGCGCGGTGACCGTGGCGAGAACCAGCGAGGTGGCGAACGTGAACGGCCGGTGAAAAACCGGTTGCGAGTGGTCCAACTCACAGTGAGACGTCTCATCTGGCGGATGAGCGTGAGGTGTCGCTCGGTCCTCGCGCTCGTGGCCGATCTCGAGTCCACATCATGGACGGCTGTCTCAGTGAATGAGAAGCACCTTGGAGAGGTCCGGCACCGCACCTAGCCTGGTCTTCATGATCGCGACGACCGTGTGGGCGCTTCCGCTCACCCGCCGCCTGGCCGTTGACCACGGCCGGATGCGCTCGTCGCTCTGTCGTTGCATGTGACACCCGGATCTCTCCGGGTCGTCCCTCCCTGCGCGCACGCGCCTCGCCGTGACCGCGCACCCTCGGATCGCACCATCAACGTCACCTACCTACAGGAGCACAGGACATGAGCAGGCAAGAGGTACTCGTCGACGCCGACTGGGTCGCAGAGCACGGAAGCGACGCCGGAGTGGTGCTGGTCGAGGTCGACGAGGACACCACGGCGTACGACGGTGGCCACATCGCCGGCGCGGTCAAGATCGACTGGAAGTCCGACCTGCAGGACCCGATCCGTCGGGACTTCGTCAACAAGGAGCAGTTCGAGGCGCTGCTCTCCGAGCGTGGCATCGACAACTCCGACACCGTCGTGCTGTACGGCGGCAACAACAACTGGTTCGCGGCGTACGCGTACTGGTATTTCAAGCTGTACGGCCACAGCGACGCCCGGCTGCTCGACGGCGGCCGCAAGAAGTGGGAGCTGGACGCCCGCGAGCTCACCTCGGAGACCGTCACCCGGCCGGCCACGCAGTACAAGGCGGCCGAGCCCGACCTCGCCATCAGGGCCTTCCGGGACGAGGCCATCGCCGCGATCGGCAGCCTCAGCCTGGTCGACGTCCGCAGCCCGGACGAGTTCGCCGGTCGGCTGCTGGCCCCGGCCCACCTGCCGCAGGAGCAGGCGCAGCGCGGTGGTCACATCCCGACCGCGGTGAACGTGCCCTGGAGCAAGGCGGCGAACGACGACGGCACCTTCAAGTCCGACGATGCGCTGACCGAGCTGTACGGCGGCGCCGGTCTCGACTTCGATCGCGACATCATCGCCTACTGCCGCATCGGCGAGCGGAGCGCGCACACGTGGTTCGTGCTGCACGAGCTGCTCGGCAACGAGAACGTGAAGAACTACGACGGGTCGTGGACGGAGTACGGCTCGCTCGTCGGCGTGCCGGTCGCCGTCGGTGACGAGCCCGGCGAGGCCTGACAGCAGACCCCGATCCGGGCGCTCGAACACAGGCGCCCGGGTCGGGGAGCACCACAACCCCCCGACCCCCGAGCAAGTGAGGAACAGAACAATGTGCGGAGCCACCCAGGGCGGACTCAGCGTGCAGGGCATCGACGTCACCAAGGAGGCGGTGATCCAGGGCCGCGTGCTGCGCAGCGGCGAGCCGGTCACGAACGCCTACGTGCGACTGCTCGACTCGACCGGTGAGTTCACCGCCGAGGTCCCGACCTCGGCCACCGGCCACTTCCGGTTCTTCGCCGGCGACGGGTCGTGGACCCTTCGCACGCTGGCCCCGGGCGCGCAGACCGATCGCCAGGTCATCGCGTCCCGTGGCAACGTGCTCGAGGTGGACGTCCTCCTCGACGCCGTCGCCGCCTGAGCTTCGTCCTCAGCTCGACCCGCTCGCTGCTACCCGGCTCCGGTCGGGTGAGCGCGCACCGGCCGCCGACCGAGGCGCCGTCACCCTGCGGTGGACGGCGCCTCGTTCGCGCTTCAGTCGGCGTCGAGGACCAGGGTGACCGGTCCGTCGTTGACCAGACTCACCTGCATGTCGGCGCCGAAGACGCCAGTCGCCACCTCGGCGCCCAGGTCGCGAAGGGCCGTGACGAACGCCTCCACCAGCGGCTCACTGACGGGCCGGGGGGCGGCGGCGCCCCAGGACGGCCGTCGGCCCTTCGCGGTGTCGGCGTACAGGGTGAACTGGCTCACGACGAGCACCGGCGCACCGACGTCGGAGGCGGATCGCTCGTCGGCCAGGATCCGCAGGGTCCAGATCTTCGCGGCCAGCCTGGCGGCCGTCGCCGCTGTGTCGGTGTGAGTGACCCCGATCAGCACCATCAGCCCCGGCCGGTCGAGTGCGCCGACCAGCTCGCCGTCGACCCGCACCGACGCGGCTGCGGCACGTTGGACGACTGCCCGCATCAGTGATCGTCCCGCATCAGTGCTGTCTCTGCATCAGTGATCAATCTGTCCGGTCACGAGCTCCACCAGCTCGAGGGCGGACATGCTGCGGGGGCCGCTGCCCCGGCGCACGTTCCCGCGGGCGAGTCGGGCCAGCAACGCGTTGACCGGGGCCGGCAGACCGTGCTCGTGGGCGATCCGGACGACCTCGCCGTTCAGGTAGTCGGTCTCCACCGAACCGGTGCCGCGCGAGAGCGACTGCCAGGTCGAGCTGCCCAGCCGGGTGTCCTCCAGACCCGGCACGGGTTCGACGGTGAAGCCCTCGGCCCGCGCGGCGGCCTCGGTCGCGTCGTCGACCACCGCGACCCGCGCCGCGGACAGCACCGCCCGAGCCTCCGCGTCCGCCGCCGCCACCGCCGGCCGCGCCGCACCCGGATCGTCGACCAGGGCGTCCACCACGTTGGCGATGTTGCTGATCAGCTTGCGGTGCTTCCAGGCCATCACGTCCTGGGGCAGCGCGATGTCGAAGGTGGCCTTCCTCAAGTCCGCGGCCACCTCCTGCAGCAGTGCGTCGTCGGCCGGCTCGGCCCGCTCGGCGGGTACCCGGCCCAGGTGCAGGATCCCCGACATGGGGACCCCCCGGATGATCACCTCGGCCGGCTGGAGGTGCACCGCCGGCATCCAGATGCAGACGCCGAACACCCGACGCACGTAGCGCGCGGCCAAGGACTCCGCGCTCACCCCGTTGGTGGCCAGGAACACGGGCAGCAGGTCACCCGCACTGCCGACCACGGTCCCCGCGTCGTCGTGGACTGGTGCGTCGGCGACCTCGGGCAGCACGTCGAGCACCTGCTGGGTCTTGGTCGACAGCACGATCACGTCGTCGGTGCCCAGGGTCAGCTCGGCGATCGAGGCGACAGCGGTCACCGGCAGGGTCACGTCCTCGCGCGGCGTCCGCAGCCGCAGTCCGTCCCGCTGCATGGCGGCCAGGTGCTCGCCGCGGGCGATGAGCGCCGTCGGCAGACCAGCCTGCACCAGCCGAGCGCCGATGCCGCCGCCGATCGCTCCGGCTCCGACGATCACGTACCTTCTCACCCGCCCGACCCTATGCGTACTCGTGAACGCTCTCAGCGAGGATCGACGGGTGAACATCGATGTGACGTTTCGCGACCTGGAGCCGTCCGACCTGACCGATCTGGCCTGGTCCGGTGGGTCGGAGCACCTGACCGCGATCGCCGAGGTGCTGCCGCTGATGGTGTCCGAGGAAGCCGAGTACCTGGTCGGTGCGCTGCCGAACGGGCGACTGGTGGCCGCCGGTGGCGCCGACCTGCGGCCGGTGGTGGAGGCGGGAGTGCTCTGGCAGCTGTCGGTGCACCAGCTGCTGCAGGGGCTGGGGATCGGCACCGCCCTGGTCGCCGCCCTGGAGGAGCGGATCCGCCGCCGAGGTCGCACCGAGGCCCGGCTCACCGTCGAGCACGACAACCCGGACGCGGCACGGCTCTACCGGCGGCTGGGCTACCGCGAGCACGGGTCGGCGGTCGAGTCGTGGCCGGTGGCGGGGGGTCGTCGCTACGTGACGGTGACGACGGTGCTGCGCAAACCGCTCGCCGGAGGGTCCTGACACAAGGCGCACGTCGGCTGCGTACTCGCCACACATGTGCGCCGCTTGTGCGCGCCCGACCGATCGAGACACCGTGCAGTTCTAGACTCGCCGCCATGTCGCTCGTCAGCGTGTTCGCCGTCCTGCTGATCATCGGTGTGGCCCTGCTCGGGGTCGCTGCCCTGGTCGCGCTGGTGCTGTTGTTGCTGCGCGGCCGGTCCGTGGAATCCTGAACCGGTGCCTTTCGAGATCTCCGCCGACCTGAATCCCGCCCTCACCCCGCTGGCCTGGCTGCTCGGCCGCTGGGAGGGCACGGGTCGTGCCTCCTATCCCGACACCGACGACGTCGAGTTCGGCCAGCAGATCGACTTCGCCGACAACGGCGGGGACTATCTCCACTACCTGTCGCAGACCTTCGAGCTGGATGACGAGGGCAGGGCCAGCAAGCCGTTGTCCATGGAGACCGGCTTCTGGCGTCCACAACCCGATGCCGGCCTGGAGGTCATCCTGTGCCAGCCGGGCGGCTACGCCGAGGTCTGGTACGGCGAGATCTCCGGTGCCAAGATCGAGCTCGCCACCGACGCGATCCTGCGCAGTGCCAGCGCTGCCGAGTACACCGCAGGCCAGCGCCTGTACGGCTACGTCGAGGGCGATCTGTTGTGGACCTTCGACAAGGCGGCCGGCGGCCACCCGCTGCAGAACCACCAGTGGGGCCGGCTGCAGCGCACCCAGGCCTGATCACCGGGCCTGCTGGGTGGTCTGGGCGACTAACCTCGACTGGTGACCTCTCCGCATCCCTCCGCCGTGCTCGCCGAGCACGGACTCGACGCCGGTCAGCCGTGGCACTTCGGTGATCCACTGCGTGAGCAGCGCCGGCTCGAGGCCGGCGACGGAGCCGTCGACCTGTCGCACCGCGGGGTGCTGACCGTCACCGGACCCGATCGGCTGAGCTGGTTGCACTCGCTCACCACCCAGCAGCTCCTCGACCTCGCGCCCGGGGTCGGCGTCACCACGCTGGTGCTGTCGCCGCAGGGCCACATCGAGCACGCCCTGTACGGCGTCGACGACGGCGAGACCTTCTGGGCGCACACCGAGCCCGGGGCGGCCGCGGCGGCCGCCGCGTGGCTGGACCGGATGCGGTTCATGATGCGGGTGGAGGTCGCGGATCGCTCCGCGGACCACGCAGTGGTCTGGGTCGCGGGTGCCGCCTCCGCCGATCGGCTGAGCCGGACCGGGCCGGACTCCCTGGGCGGTCACGAGATCTTCGTCCCGCGGGAAGAGCTGCGGGCCACCCTCGCCGAGCACACCCCGGCCGGCCTGTGGGCGTACGAAGCCCGCCGGATCGCCGCCGGGGTGCCGCGGATCGGCGTGGACAGCGACCACCGCACGATCCCCAACGAGCTCGGGCTGCTCGGGTCGGCGGTGCACCTGGACAAGGGGTGCTACCGCGGCCAGGAGACGATCGCTCGGGTGCACAATCTCGGCCGTCCGCCGCGGCGTCTGGTCCGGCTGCACCTGGACGGCTCGACGGACACGCTGCCGCCGACCGGCGCCCCGTTGACCCTGGAAGGGCGCACCGTCGGTTTCGTCGGTGGCTCGGCGAGGCACTACGAGCTCGGCCCGATCGCCCTCGGTCTGGTCAAGCGCAACACCGACCCCACCCGTGATCTGCTGGCCGCCGGGCCCGGTGAGGACGGGGAGCCCGCGGTCGCCGCGGCTCAGGAGATCCTGGTCGACCCGGAGATCGGCCTGCACGTCCGCCCCCGCCTCTGATCGCGGGGGAGTAGCCTCCGAAAGCGTGACAGACCTCGCCGCCGCACCACAGTCGACCTCGCCCGAGGGGCCGTTCGAGACCGACCCGATCCTGGTCGAGGTCGTGCGCAACGGCACCATCGAGAGCGTCCACCACGGCCGGGTGGCGGTCACCGCACCGGACGGACGCCTCGTCCGCTCGCTCGGTGCCGCCCTGGCCCCGATGTATCCCCGCAGCTCCAGCAAGCCCCTGCAGGCCGTCGGCCTGGTCCGAGCCGGCCTCGATCTCCCCCCGGACCTGCTCGCGGTGGTGTGCGCCTCCCACTCCGGTGAGCCGTTCCAGGTCGACGCCGTCCGACGCGTCCTCGACCAGGCCGGGCTCACCGAAGCGGATCTGCAGACCCCGCCGGACTGGCCGTCGGACGAGCAGGCGGCGCACGACGTGATCCGGGCCGGCGGCGAGAAGACGTCGATCACGATGAACTGCTCGGGCAAGCACGCCGGGATGCTCGCCACCGCCGTCCACAACGGCTGGCCGACGCAGACCTACCGCGATCCCGACCACCCCGTCCAGCTGGCGATTCTGCAGACCATCGACGACCTCGCCGGTGAGCAGGCCGGGCTGCTCGCCATCGACGGCTGCGGCGCCCCGTTGTACGCGGTCAGCCTGTACGGGTTGGCCCGTTCCTTCGGGCGGATCGCCGCCGCCACGGAGGGGGCCGAGGCCCGGGTCGCCCAGGCGATCCGCAGCCATCCCGAGAACGTGTCCGGCACCCGCCGCGACGAGCTCGCCCTGCACCGCGCGATCCCGGGGCTGGTCGGCAAGGCCGGCGCCGAAGCCGTCTACGCGGTCGGCCTGCCCGACGGCACCGGTGTCGCGATCAAGATCAGCGACGGCTCACCGCGCGCCCGGGCCGTGGCCATGGCGGCGACGCTGCGTTGTCTCGGGTACGACTCACCGACGCTGGACGACCAGGCCGAGACCCCGGTCCTCGGTCACGGCGAGCGGGTGGGGGAGATCCGCCCGGTCGCCGAGGCTTTCGCCCGGCTGTAGCGCCTCCGGGGCGTGCTGCCGCTCGTAACACTTCTCGCCTAGTGTTCTCGCCGTGAACACCGACGACTTCGACGCCGTCCTCTTCGACCTGGACGGCGTGCTGACGCCGACGGCCGACGTGCACATGATGGCCTGGCAGAAGATGTTCTCCGAGTTCCTCGCCGCACGCGGCATCGCCGAGCCGTACACCGAGGGCGACTACTTCGACTACATCGACGGCAAACCCCGCTACGACGGGGTGCGCTCCTTCCTGGCGTCGCGTGGGATCACCCTGCCGGAAGGTGAGTCCGACGATCCGGCCGACGCCGAGACCGTCTGCGGTCTGGGTAACCGCAAGAACGACGTGTTCGCCGCAGTCCTGGAGACCGACGGGGTGACTCCGTACCCGGGGTCGGTCGCGTTCCTCGATCAGCTGCTGACCACCGACACCCAGGTCGCGGTGGTCTCCTCCTCCCGGAACGCCACGGCGGTGCTGGCCGCCGCGGGCCTGGCCGACCGGTTCCAGGTGGTCGTGGACGGCGTGGTGGCCGCCGCCGAGCACCTGGCCGGCAAGCCGTCGCCGCAGACCTTCCTGTTCGCGGCCGAGAAGCTCGGCGTGACGGCCGGTCGAGCGGTCGTGGTCGAGGATGCGCTGTCCGGGGTGGCGGCCGGGCACGACGGTGACTTCGGACTCGTGATCGGGGTCGATCGCGGGGTCGGTACCGATCGGCTGCTGCAGGCCGGTGCCGACGTCGTCGTGGCCGATCTCGCCGAGCTGGTGGACGCGGCTGCGGCCGAGTCGGTGACCGAGTGAGGGGATCCAGCGGGGACACGCCGCCGGCTGCCACCGACCCGCTGGATCGGCACCGGTTCCCGGCCGAGGACTGGCGGTTCGTCGAGAACGCGTACGACAGCAAGGATCTCGGTGTCACCGAGACGTTGTTCGCGGTCGGCAACGGCTACCTCGGACTGCGCGGCAACGTCGAGGAGGGTCGCGAGACCCACGCGCACGGCACCTTCATCAACGGCTTCCACGAGGTCTGGCCGATCCGGCACGCCGAGGAGGCGTTCGGCTTCGCCCGGGTCGGACAGACCATCGTCAACGTCCCGGACAACAAGACGATCAAGCTGTACGTCGACGACGAGCCGCTGCTGCTCGCGGTGGCCGACCTGCGGTCGTACGAGCGGGCTCTGGACTTCCGCGACGGGGTGCTGACCCGAGACATCATCTGGCGGACACCCGGCGGCAAGTCGGTGCACGTGAAGTCGACCCGGATGGTGTCGTTCCCGCAGCGCCACCTGGCGATCATGACCTTCGAGGTCACGATGCTCGACTTCGGCGCCCCGGTGGTGATCTCCTCGCAGACGCTCAACCGGCAGGACGGCCGCGACGAGTACCACGTCAGGGCGGCCGCCATGGGGGCCGGCGTCGATCCACGCAAGGCGGAGTCGTTCGACGACCGGGTGCTCGATCCCCAGCTCCACCAGGCCGAGAACGACCGGATCATCCTGGGCTACCGCTGCCACAACTCGAAGATGACGCTGGCCGTCGGCGTCGACCACGAGATCGTCACCGACAACATCTACACCCAGCACATCAGCGCCGACGAGGACACCGGCAAGATGGTCTACCGGGTCGACGCCGAGCCGGGCCAGACGATCACCGTGACCAAGATCGTCTCGTACCACTCCTCCCGGGGGGTCCCCGTCCGGGAGCTGGTCGATCGGTGCCGTCGGACCCTGGACCGGGTGGCACGCCAGGGCGTCGCCCAGCAGTACAGCGACCAGAGTCAGTGGCTGGAAGAGTTCTGGGCGCGTTCGGACGTCGAGGTCGCCGGGCAGCCCGAGATCCAGCAGGCCGTCCGCTGGAACCTCTTCCAGCTGGCCCAGGCCACCGGTCGGGCCGAGCAGTCCGGGGTGCCGGCGAAGGGCGTTTCCGGTTCCGGCTACGGCGGGCACTACTTCTGGGACACCGAGATCTACGTGCTGCCGTTCCTCACCTACACCTCGCCGTGGATGGCGCACAGTGCGCTGCGCTTCCGCTACAACATGCTGGACGCGGCACACCGCCGGGCCGAGGACCTCGCCCAGGAGGGTGCGCTGTTCCCGTGGCGGACGATCAACGGCGAGGAGGCCAGCGCCTACTACGCGGCCGGCACGGCGCAGTACCACATCGACGCGGACATCTCGTACGCGCTGATGAAGTACGTGACCGCGACCGGTGACGACGACTTCCTCCGGCGGGAGGGCGTCGACATCCTGGTCGAGACGGCGCGGCTGTGGGCCGATCTCGGGTTCTGGCGCGAACGCAGCGTGTACGACGGCGCCGACCGCTCGTTCCACATCCACGGGGTGACCGGTCCCGACGAGTACACCACGGTGGTCAACGACAACCTGTTCACCAACGTGATGGCCCGCTTCAACCTGGCCAAGGCCGCCGAGGTCGTCCGTCGGCTGGCGGACGACGACGGCCCGCTGTTCGATCGGCTCGTCGATCGGCTGGGGCTGGAGCAGCGGGAGGTCGACGACTGGGCGGCGGCGGCAGAGGCGATGTCGATCCCGTACGACCAGGGCACCGGCATCCACCCCCAGGACTCGCACTTCCTGGACCGGGAGGTGTGGGACCTCAAGGCCACTCCGGAGGATCGGCGGCCGCTGCTGCTGCACTACCACCCGCTGGTGATCTACCGCTTCCAGGTGATCAAGCAGGCCGATGTCGTGCTGGCCCTGTTCCTGCAGGGCGACCACTTTTCCATCGAGGAGAAGCGGGCCGACTTCGACTACTACGACCCGATCACCACCGGTGACTCCACCCTCTCCGGCGTGGTCCAGTCGATCATCGCCGCCGAGGTCGGCTACCGGAGTCTGGCGCTGCGCTACTTCTACAGCTCGCTGTTCGTCGACCTGGCCGACCTGCACGGCAACACCAGTGACGGTGTGCACGTGGCCTCGACCGGGGGCGTCTGGAACGCGCTGGTCTACGGCTTCGCCGGCATGCGGGACTACAACGGCACGGTCACCTTCGATCCCCGGCTGCCCGAGGACTGGGACCAGCTGACGTTCCGCATCACCTTGAAGGGCACCCTGATCAAGGTGTCGGTGGTGCACGAGTCGATCACCTTCGAGGTGAACGCAGGCGAGTCGGTCAGACTCGCGGTCCGTGATCACCACCTCACGGTGACCGGCGGGGAGCCGGTCACCGTACCGCTGCTGGGTCAGGGCCCGCAGATCGACGGCGAGCCGATGCTGCACTCCGGCGAACGCCGCCAGGACGGCACCTTGATCATCGCCAGCGTGCCGCAGGCGCTCAGCAGGCGGCGGCGCCACTGAGGTCAGGTCTTGGGGCGTGCCGTGGGCCGGTGGCGTGCGTTTTCCGACCACGGTCGGGGTGGGTGCGTGTTGGGCTGCCGGTGGCGTGCGTTTTCCGACCACGGTCGGGGTCGGGTGGTTTCCAGGGGTCCGGTGGCGTGCGTTTTCCGACCACGGTCGGGGTGGGTACGTCAAGGGCTGCTGGTGGCGTGCGTTTTCCGACCATGGTCGGTGTGGGACCGTGGAGCGGCCGGTAGGAGTGCCCAACCGCGACCGTGGTCGGAACTCGGACGGCCGTCGTGTGACAACACGAACGGGGTGGCGACAACAACTCGCGGCCGCCGGGAGTCACACTGCGCAACTGGACGACAAGTGGCCTGAGCGGACAACACGACACCGTGCCCAAGGCAGGCCAAGGAGTCGAGGCTGGCTCTCATGGCACTCGACCCCAGAAAGCCGTTCACGCGCCGAGCCGGCCTCGATTCCGGTATCCCTGTCCGTCAGCTGACCGGTGCCACGTACCGGCGCCTCTTCCACGGCGTCTACGTCGGATCGCGAGCCAGGGTGACCGTCGCCCTTCGAGCGAAGGCCGCCCTCCTCGTCTGTACCCCGGCGACGTACGCCAGCCACCACACGGCGGCGTTGCTCTGGGGTGGCTGGGCTCCGCCAACGGCGCAGATCCACGTGGCGTCCCCAGCACAGCGATCGCGCTCGGAGCGAGGAGGTATCGCGAGTCATCGAGCGCCCGAGGGCGTGGTGCCGATCATGAGAGCCGGAGTTCCCACCTGCCCGCCCGTACGGGTGTTCCTGGACCTGGCCGCCGAGGGGATCGATCTCGTGGACCTGGTGGCCGTCGGTGACTCACTCGTCCGCGCCTCCGCGGTCACACCCGATGAGCTGGTCGATGCGGCGGCACGCTGGAGTGGAGCAGGCTGTCGGCTGGCGCGGCGTGCTGCCCGATGGGTGCGGGTGGGTGTCGACTCGATCATGGAGACCCGGCTGCGCATGCTCATCGTGCTCGCGGGGCTGCCGGAGCCGACCGTCGGCCACGTCATCCGGCGGGAGGACGGCACCTGGCTGTACCGCATCGACCTTGCCTACCTCGGCCTCCTGATCGCCATCGAGTACGACGGGCGCCAGCATGCTGAGAACACGACCCAGTGGAACAAGGACATCCGGCGCCGAGAGGACCTCGAGAATCGTGGATGGCGAGTCATCGTCGTCACGGCGGAAGGCATCTACGGGGAGCCGGAGGAGACGCTCGACCGTATCCGACGGGTCCTGCGGGACCATGGTGAGTCCGCGGGCCGTCGCCGACCGTCCGTCGAGTGGCACCGCTGCTTTCCCGGTCGTCCGACGGAGTAGCTCCAGGCGTCGCCGTACGGGACCACACCCGTATGTGCGCGTCCGGGCCTTGATTCTGACCGGGCGAGGGCCGACCGTGGTCGGAAAACGCACGCCCCAGACCGTGCCGGCGTTGCGAAGGTCGACCGTGGTCGGAAAACGCACGCCCCAGACCGTGCCGGCGTTGCGAAGCTCGACCGTGGTCGGAAAACGCACGCCCCAGACCGTGCCGGCGTTGCGAGGGCCGACCGTGGTCGGAAAACGCACGCCGCCCGGGGCCGCCCCGGTCCCGGGCCGCCCGGTGATCCGGGCCCCGGATCAGCCGGGGCCGTCCCCGTCCAGCTCGCTCGGGTCCTTCAGGTAGGTCTTGCGGGAGTAGATCGCCCGGTTGATGAGCCAGGTGATCAGCCACAGTGCGACACCGATGGCGATCAGCACACCAGCGATGGCGTACTGCACGGTGTTGCGGCCGGTCCAGGGTCCGACCAGGAACGCGCAGCACAGTGCGCCGATGATCGGGATCACCGTCGGGGCGCGGAAGTGCTGATGGGACTTGACGTCCTTGCGCAGCACCAGGCAGGTGATGTTGACCACCGAGAACACCGCCAGCAGCAGCAGGGCCGTGGTGCCGCCGAGCTGGCTGACCCCGCCGGCGAAGATCAGCAGACCCACGGCCAGTACCGTGGTGAACAGGATCGCCACCCACGGCGTGCGCCGAGCCGGCAGCACCTTGCCCAGCACCGGCGGTAGCACCTTCTGGTTGGCCATCCCGTAGAGCAGCCGGCTGGCCATCAGCATGTTGATCAGGGCCGAGTTGGCCACCGCGAACATCGAGATCAGCGGGAAGATCTGGTCGACCGGCAGGTTGGGCGCTCCGGCCTGGACCACCTTGAGCAACGGAGCCTCGCCCTCGCCCAGCTCTCCTGGCGACACCAGGGCAACCGCCGAGATGGACACCAGCACGTAGATCGCGCCGGTGATGCCCAGGCCGGTGAGCATGATCTTGGGGAAGATCTTCTCGGGATCCTTGACCTCCTCGGCCATGTTGACGGAGTCCTCGAAGCCGACCATGGCGAAGAAGGCCAGCGTGGTGCCGGCGGTGACGGCCAGGAAGACGCCCTTGTCCTCGGCGGTGTCGAACATGATCACCCGGCCGAGGTCGGCCTTACCCTGGCCGATGGCGAACATGCCGATCATGATCACCAGCAGCAGACCGGACAGCTCGACGCAGGTGAGCACCACGTTGGCGTACACGCTCTCCGCCACGCCGCGGAGGTTGACCAGGGCGACCAGGGCGATGAAGCCGATCGCCAGCACGGTGGTCAGGCCGTTCGAGACGTCGACCTCGGCCATGCCCAACCAGTCGGCCCGGACCACGTTGACCATCGCCTCCAGGTTCGCGGCGAAGGCCCGCGAGGCGGTGGCCGCCGAGGTGATGCCGGAGCACATCACGGTGAAGCAGACCAGGAAGGTGAAGAAGTGCACCCCGAACGCCTTGTGCACATACAGAGCGGCGCCGGCGGCCTGCGGGTACTTGGTGACCAGCTCGAGGTAGGAGAACGCGGTCAGGGTGGCCACCATGAAGGCCACCAGGAACGGCAGCCAGACCGCACCACCGACCTCCTTGGCCACGCTGCCGGTGATGGCGTAGATCCCGGTGCCCAGGATGTCGCCGACGATGAACAGCAGCAGCAGCTTGGGTCCGAGCACTCGTTTGAGCTCGGGCTGGTGCTCACCGGTGGCTGTCTCGGTCGTGCTCGTATCCGTCATGGGAGGCCTCCGTCGTCGGGGTGCGTGCGGGGGTCGGGCTCGCGTGGAGCGGCTTACGGTGTAGTCACTCTCGCCCACCCGGTAGGGACTCCACAACCCCCGGCGCGAGCGCAGCGAGTGACGACACCGTCGGGAGCAGCGAGTGATGAAGGTACTGTGATCGACCTCACGCTAACTGGAGTACGCATCTGCTTGCAATTGCAAGCACCCGCAGGCACCATGGAGTCATGGCCAGGATCAGGACCCCCAACCTGGGGGAACAGCTCGGCACGCTGGGTGAGTTCATCGCCTCGCAGCGCCGGTCAGCTGAGCTGTCGCTGCGCCAGCTGGCGGAGCAGACCGGGGTGTCCAACCCCTACCTGAGCCAGATCGAGCGCGGGCTGCGCAGGCCGTCCGCAGAGGTTCTCCAGCAGCTGTCCAAGGCGCTGCGGGTCTCGGCCGAGACCCTCTACGTGAAGGCCGGCATCCTGGACCCGGAGGACCACCCGGCCACGACGGTCGAGACCGCCGTGCTGTCCGACATCGCGATCACCGAGCGCCAGAAGAGAGTGCTCATCGACGTGTACCAGTCCTTCGTCAAGGAGAACGAGAAGGACGGTGCCGCGTCGGAGGCTGTCCCCGACGCCGCCGAGTCCACCAGTACCAGCACCACATCGAAGAAGACGAACCAAGGAGAATGAGCATGGCCACCACCACCACCCGTCGCCCGACCCCCGCGCAGGCCCGCAAAGCCGCCCTCGAATCCGACTACACGCCCCTGTACGCCGCCGCCGGCCTCACGGACCTGGTCGCCGAGTCGATCAAGAACATCGTCCTGAGCACGCAGGAGCGGGCCACCAAGCGGTTCACCGAGCTGCAGACGAAGCGCACGGAGCAGGCGAAGCAGACCACCGAGCTGCTCAAGACCCTCCCGGAGCAGCTCAAGGCCCTGCCGGAGACGACCAAGGCTCGGCTCGCCGAGCTGGAGAAGCAGCGCAAGGAGCTGCTGGCCGAGGCCGGCACCACCTACGTCGATCTCGCCGGCCGGGGCAAGAAGGTCGTCGACGACTCCCTGATCGCGGCCCGCAAGACCACGGCCGACGTCAAGGCCGATGTCGAGGAGAAGCTGGACGAGGTCCGTGAGGACGTCGTCGAGGCCGTCGACCCGGCGTTCGAGGCCGTCCAGGAGGGCGTCACCAAGGCCCGTCAGTCCGTGTCCGGCAAGACCGCGACCGAGACCGTGACCCCGAAGAGCGCCGCCAAGTCCGCGGCGACCCGTCAGGCCAGCGCGGCCAAGGCGTCCGCCACCCGCGAGGCGGCCAGCGCCAAGCGATCCGCCGCCGGTCAGAAGGCCGCCGCGACCCGCAAGGCCAACGCCGCCAAGAAGGCTGCCGTCTGATTTGTGCTCGCTCCGCTCGCACGCGGATCGCGCTCGAACCCGACGGTGTCGTCGCTCTTCGCGACAAGGAGAAGCGTGTTTCGCTCATCGCTCCTCCATCCGTCGGCGCGCGATCCGGTGACGGGTACCTCTGAGTACGACAACCGCAGATAGCGAAACCCCCGAGCCTCAGGCTCGGGGGTTTCGCTATCTCAGCTGCGGTAGACGATCACTCGGTCGCCGACGTGCACCCGGTTGAAGACCCAGCGGATCCCCGACTTGTTGCGGATGTTGACGCACCCGTGACTGCAGCCGTTGTAACCGCGGGCGGCGAAGTCGGAGGAGTAGTGCACCGCCTGGCCGCCGGAGAAGAACATCGCGTACGGCATCGGCGTGTGGTAGATGGTCGAGTAGTGGTTCCGGCTCTTCCAGTTCACCTTGAAGCGACCCTCCCGGGTCCTGGTGCTGGCGCAGCCGAACCGCGCGTCGAAGGTCTTGATGATCGTGGAGTTCTTCACGTAGTAGAGCTTGTCCCGGGTCTTGTCGATGCAGAGAGCTCGGCCGGAGAACTTGCAGCGCCGGTCGAGCTTCTTCCCGCCGGACGAGGCACTCGACTTGATCTTGATGCTGCCGGTCTTCTTGACCAGCTTGTTCCAGGTCGTCCGGTTCACCTTGCCGCTCGCGCTCAGCCCGTACCGGCGCTGGAACTTCTTCACCGCGGACTCGGTCTTGGTGCCGAAGTAGCCGGTCGCGTACGCACTGCCCAGCACGTCGGCCTTGATCAGGCGGCGTTGCAGTGCGGTCACCCCGCTGTTGCTCTGGCCCTTCTTCGGGGCCGTGTACCTCTTCGACACGTACGTCGCCGCCGCGGCGGTCGGAGCGGTGGCGATGGTCACCGTCCCGATCAGGGCGACCGACACAGCCACGGACATCAGGATCGAGATGATGCGCCTTCTCACGGCGTTCCCCTTTGCCTAGTGACGCCGTGCGCGCGGTGCGCACGACGAGACGGGCGGGGAAGGGCCCGAGTTGCAGAGGCTGCAGGACTCATCCTGATACACCGTCGGGCCGCACGGGAGGGTTCCGCGCACATTCTCCCCGGCGCGATCGCCGGGGAGACGACGAACGCCGTGAGCCTGCAGGCTCACGGCGTCCGGACACTCAGCTGATCAGGCCTTCTTGGCCCTCGACCGGACCTTGCCCCGGTCGGTGGCCGACAAGGTCACCTTGCGGATCCGTACGGCAGCCGGGGTGACCTCGATGCACTCGTCACCGCGGCAGAACTCCAGCGCCTGCTCCATCTGCATCAGCTTCGCCGGGATCAGCCGCTCCAGCTCGTCGCCGGTGGAGGAGCGGACGTTGGTCAGCTTCTTCTCCCTGGTCGCGTTGACGTCCATGTCCTCGGACCGGGCGTTCTCGCCGACGATCATGCCCTCGTACACCTCGGTGCCCGGGCCGACGAACATGGTGCCGCGCTCCTGCAGGCTGAACAGCGCGTACGACGTCACCACACCGGTCCGGTCGGAGACCAACGAGCCGGTCGGCCGCGTCCGGAGCTCGCCGTGCCAGGGCTCGTACGCCTCGAAGACGTGGTGCATCATGCCGGTGCCCCGGGTCTCGGTGAGGAACTCGGTCCGGAAGCCGATCAGGCCGCGGGCCGGCACCAGGTACTCGATCCGCACCCATCCGGTGCCGTGGTTGACCATCATCTCCAGCCGACCGCGACGCAGACCCATCAGCTGGGTGACCACGCCGACGAAGTCCTCGGGGATGTCGATGGTCAGTCGCTCGACCGGCTCGTGCACCTTGCCGTCGATCTCCCGGGTGACCACCTGGGGCTTGCCCACGGTGAGCTCGAAGCCCTCCCGTCGCATCATCTCGACCAGGATGGCCAGCTGCAGCTCGCCGCGGCCCTGCACCTCCCAGGTGTCGGGTCGTTCGGTGGTCAGCACCCGGATGGACACGTTGCCGATCAGCTCGGTGTCGAGGCGGGCCTTGACCAGCCGGGCCGTCAGGTTCTTGCCCGACTTGCCGGCCAACGGCGAGGTGTTGATGCCGATCGTCATCGAGATGGACGGCTCGTCGACGGTGATCAACGGCAGCGGCTTGGGGTTCTCGGGATCGGACAGGGTCTCGCCGATCGTGATGTCCGGGATGCCGGCGATGGCCACGATGTCGCCGGGTCCGGCCGAGTCGGCGGGCTCCCGCTCCAGGGCGTTGGTCATCAGCATCTCGGACAGCTTGACCGTCTTGACCGTGCCGTCGGAGCGGCACCAGGCGACCAGCTGGTTGCGCGTCATGGTGCCCTCGATGATGCGGCACAGCGCGAGGCGGCCGAGGTACGGCGACGCATCCAGGTTGGTGACATGCGCTTGCAGCACGGCGCCCTCGGTGTAGGAGGGGGCCGGGATGTGCTCCAGGATCGCCTGGAACAGCGGCTCCAGGTTGGCGGCCTCGGGCATCGAGCCGTTCTCCGGCTGGGTCAGCGAGGCGCGACCGGCCTTGGCCGAGGCGTAGATGACCGGGAAGTCGAGCACGTGCGTCTCGTCGTCGTCGAGCAGGTCGAGGAAGAGCTCGTACGTCTCCTCCACGACCTCGGCGATCCGGGCGTCGGGACGGTCGACCTTGTTCACCACCACGATGATCGGCAGGTTCTTGGCCAGCGCCTTGCGCAGCACGAACCGGGTCTGGGGCAGTGGGCCCTCCGACGCGTCCACCAGCAGCAGCACCCCGTCGACCATCTCCAGCCCGCGCTCGACCTCCCCACCGAAGTCGGCGTGGCCGGGGGTGTCGATGATGTTGATGGTCAGCTCTTCGCCGCCCGGGATGGTGTGCTTGACCGCGGTGTTCTTGGCCAGGATGGTGATGCCCTTCTCCCGCTCCAGGTCCATCGAGTCCATCACCCGCTTCTCGACGTCCTGTCCGACGCGGAAAGCACCGGACTGCCAGAGCATGGCGTCGACCAGCGTGGTCTTGCCGTGGTCGACGTGGGCGACGATCGCGACGTTGCGCAGATCGTGACGAATAGGCATGGTGAAGCTCTCTGTGGACATCGGGACAACTTGTCGATTCTAGTGGTTGTCGCCCCACTGACCGAACCATCACGTTTACGACGTAAAGTCGGTGCACGAGCGGCCGACTGGCCGTTCCCGTGAGGAGCACCATGAGTTTCAGCGACAAGGCCGAAGACACAGCCGACCAGGTCAAGGGAGCGGCCCAGGATCTGGCCAAGCAGAGCAGCGGCGTGATCAGCGCGCTGCACAACATCGGCGTGCGCAGCGAGTACGCCTATGCCGCCGGACTGGCCTCGATCGGGCTGAGCTACGCCAGCTACTTCATCAGCCGCGGCAAGCGTGGCGACGACAAGGCTCAGTCGGACCGGTGGGGGATCTTCATCGGGCACTGGGCACCCACCTTCTTCGCCCTGGGCATCGCCCTGAAGCTGGAAGAGGACGACGACTGATCCACGGGATGCTGGGGGCCGGCCCGTAGGCTGGCCCCTGGAGTCCGGTGACGAGACGAGGTTGGTGTGGTCAAGACCGACGACTGGTTCAACGAGTCCTTCCGCCACGAGTACGACCGGCAGAACGAGTCGCTCGGCCGGTTCAACCTCGCGCTCTTCGGCAAGACCGGAGTGGGCAAGTCGACGCTGCTGAACGCGATCTTCGGTGAGGAGGTCGCCCGCACCGGCATCGGTGCACCTGTGACCAAGGGCAGCCACCTCTACCTGGACAAGGTCGGGCATCTCGGCATCGTCGACACCCAGGGTGTGGAGATCGGCAAAGACGACCGCGAGATCCTCCGCGATCTGGAGAAGGTGATCAAGGAGAGCCGGAAGCTGCCGCTGTCGGAGCAGATCCACGTCGCCTGGTACTGCGTCCGCGGGATGGACCGCCGGTTCGAGGACACCGAGGCCGACTTCGTCCGTCGGCTCGACGAGCTGGGCCTGCCGGTGATCTTGGTGCTCACCCAGGTGCCGCGACGGGGCGGTCACTTCCACCCGGACGCGGTGATGCTGGCCGAGCAGATCATCGCCCGGCAGCTGCCGATCGAGGGCGGGCGACCCTTCATGACGTACGCCAAGCCCGACGACTTCGCCGGCCACGATTCGTACGGCCTGCAGGAAGTCCTCGATGCCACCTTTCGCGTCGCGCCGGAAGGCGTCCACGGTGCGCTCGCCGCCGCGCAGGAGATCGATCTTTCCCGCAAGGCCGGCGAAGCCCAGAAGGTGATCGGGGCCGCTGTGGCGACCGCCGGTGGCGCCGCCGCCATCCCGGTCCCGTTCTCCGACGCCACCCTGCTGGTCCCCATCCAGCTGGGCATGATGGCCAAGATCGCGCACCTCTACAAGATCAAGTTCGATCGGGCGGCGCTGATGGCGATCGTCTCCACCACCGCGGCCACGCAGGTCGGCCGGGCCACGTTCACGGGCCTGATCAAGCTGGTGCCCGGCGCCGGCACGGTGGTCGGCGGGGCGATCGGGGCGGGGGTGGCCACGACCTTCACGTACGCCATGGGGCAGGCCTGGTTGCGGGTCTGCCAGCAGGTGAACGCCGGCAAGCTCTCCGGTCTGGACGGCGCGCTGGACAACGACCAGCTCCGGGACGCGTTCCTGTCGGAGTTCAAGAAGCGTCTCGGGCGCAAGGACGTCGACGCCGTACGCAAGGCCTCCACCGGCTGAGGGGAGCCGAGCCGGTGGCGTCGGATCGTCACGCAATGGTCACCATCACGGGGAGCCGTTGACCGTGGCCGGGACAGGCACCATAGATTGACTCGGGATGAGTACTCCCGACGTCGCCGGACTGCTCGAGGGCGAGCCGGCCCACGACCAGGTGGTGTTCCAGACCCGCCTGCAGCGCTACTGGCCGGACCTGCTGGCCGGTCTCGCCGGTGCGTACCCCGACCACGCGGTCGAGATGGCCGAACGGTCCGCCGAGATCGCCGCGCGCAGCTTCCGCCAGCGGCCCGAGGACCTGCGGCTGCTGGACCTGCGTCGGCATGCCGACCCGCAGTGGCACCAGCACCCGCGGATGCTGGGCTACGCCGCGTACGCCGACATGTTCGCCGGTGACCTCACCGGAGTGCGGGACAAGATCGACTACCTGGCCGAGCTCGGCGTCACGTACCTGCACCTGATGCCGCTCCTCAAGCCGCGGCCGGGAGCGAACGACGGCGGCTACGCGGTGATGGACTACCGGGCCGTCCGTGAGGACCTCGGCACCGTTGACGACCTGCGTGACCTGGCCACCGACCTGCGGAGGTCCGGCATCTCGCTCACCGTCGACCTGGTGCTCAACCACGTCGCCGCCGAGCACGCCTGGGCCCGGGCGGCCGCCTCCGGCGACCACGTCTACCGCGACTACTTCTTCATGTTCGCCGATCGGGACATCCCGGACGCGTACGAACGCACCCTGCCGGAGGTCTTCCCCGACTTCGCACCGGGCAACTTCACCTTCGACGACGAGTCGCAGTCGTGGATCTGGACCACCTTCAACACCTGGCAGTGGGACCTCAACTGGCGCAACCCGGAGGTCTTCTTCGAGTTCGCCGACATCATCTGCTGGCTGGCCAACCTGGGTGTCGAGTGCGTACGCCTGGACGCGATCGCCTTCATCTTCAAGCGGCTCGGCACCAACTGCCAGAACCAGCCCGAGGTGCACGCGATCACCCAGGCGCTGCGCGCGGTGGCGCGGATCGCGGCCCCGGCCCTGATCTTCAAGGCCGAGGCGATCGTGGGTCCGACCGATCTGCCGCCCTACCTCGGCGTGGGCAAGCACGCCGGCCGGGTCAGCGACCTGGCGTACCAGAACTCGTTGATGGTGCAGATCTGGTCGGCCCTGGCGGCCAAGGACACCCGGCTGTTCTGTGCCGCGATGAACCGCTTCCCGGCCAAGCCGCCGACCACTGTGTGGGGCACCTACCTGCGCTGCCACGACGACATCGGCTGGGCCATCGACGACGGCGACGCGGCATCGGTCGGTCTGAACGGCTTCGAGCACCGGCGGTTCCTGGCCGACTTCTATGCCGGCAGCTACCCGATGAGCGACGCGCGGGGACTGGTCTTCCAGGAGAACCTGCAGACCGGCGACCGTCGGATCAGCGGCAGTGCGGCGTCCATGATCGGGATCGAGGCCGCCCTGGCGAGCGGCGACGAGGCGCACCTCGATCTCGCGATCAGGCGGCTGCTGCTGGCGTACCAGATCGTCCTCGGCTTCGGCGGGCTCCCGCTGCTCTACATGGGCGATGAGATCGCCCAGCGCAACTTCTACGACTTCGTCGACGACCCAGCGCACGCCGACGACAACCGCTGGGTGCACCGACCGCCGATGGACTGGGAGGCGGCCGAGCTCCGGCACGTGGACGGGACGGTCGAGCACCGGGTCTGGCACGCCCTCCGACAAGCGGTCTCCGTTCGGTCCGGGCTGCCGAGCATGGACGCCTCGGTGGAGTCGGAGGTGATGGACCCGGTGAACCCGGCGGTGCTGGTGCTGCAGCGGAGAGCCTCGACCCAGACCCTGGTCGGGCTCTACAACATGACCCCCGATGTGCAGAAGCTGCCGCGCTGGGTGGTCGCGCTGGGCAACTGGTCGCGTGATGCGCTGACCGACGAGACCCCGCTGAACGACGGGGAGATCGTCCTCCAGCCGTACCAGGCCCGCTGGCTGGTCCAGTCGGCGTGACGACCGAAGGGCTGGGCGGGGACGGTGAGCGGGCGGCGACGGCGGTCCGGGAGGCGCTGACCGAGCTCGACCTGGGGTGGACCGAGCGCGAACCCGGACTGTTCAGTGTCACGTTGCCGGGCAGCCGCAAGCTGACCACCGAGTGTGCGCTGCAGATCGGTCGCCACGGACTCTCCGTCCGGGCCTTCGTCGCCCGCAATCCCGAGGCCGACCACCAACGCGTCTACCGGTGGCTGTTGCAGAAGAACCTCACCCTGTACGGAGTGGCCTTCGCCGTCGACGCGTTGGGCGACATCTACCTCAGCGGTCGGGTGTCCCTGGCGTCGGTGAGTGTGGAGGAGATCGACCGGTTGCTCGGCGCGGTCGCCCGGACCTCCGACGACAGCTTCAACACCATCCTCGAGCTCGGCTTCACCGACAGCATCCGGCGCGAGTGGGCGTGGCGCCGGTCGCGGGGGGAGTCCACCGCCAACCTGGCCGCCTTCAGCCACCTCGACCCCGGCCCCGATTCCTGAGAACTCTCCGACTCCGCGGGTGATGGATCACCCGCGTAGCCGGGGTTCTCTCAGGGCGGGCGGGCCGATACGCGGCCGAAACCCGACCTCACTAGAGTTCCGCTCATGTCCTTGACGTTGATCCTGCTTCGCCACGGCGAGAGCGAATGGAACGCGAAGAACCTGTTCACCGGCTGGGTGGACGTCGACCTGAACGCGAAGGGGGAGGCGGAGGCCCAGCGGGGCGGTGAGCTGCTGGTCGAGAACGACCTGCTGCCCGACGTGCTGCACACGTCGCTGCTCAAACGGGCGATCCGGACCTCCCAGATCGCCCTCCAGGTGGCCGACCGGCACTGGATCCCGACCAAGCGGCACTGGCGACTGAACGAGCGTCACTACGGCGCGCTGCAGGGCAAGGACAAGGCGGCCACACTCGCGGAGTACGGCGAGGAGCAGTTCATGACCTGGCGTCGGTCCTACGACACCCCGCCGCCGCCGATCGACAACGCCGACGAGTTCGCCACCTTCAACGACCCGCGCTACGCCTCACTGCCCCCGGAGCTGCGGCCGCAGACCGAGTGCCTCAAGGACGTGCTGGAGCGAGCCCTGCCTTACTGGTACGACGAGATCGTTCCCGACCTCGGAGCCGGCAAGACGGTGCTGGTGGCGGCGCACGGCAACTCGCTGCGGGCCATCGTCAAGCACCTCGACCAGATGGGCGACGCGGAGGTCGTGGGCCTGAACATCCCCACCGGCATCCCGCTGCTCTACGAGCTCAACGACGACTACACCCCGGTCACCCCGGGTGGCCGCTACCTCGACCCGGCGGCCGCCGCGGCCGCGATCGAGGCGGTCAAGAACCAGGGCAAGAAGAAGTAAGGGGACAGTGCGGATCTGCTCGGGTTGGTCGGATCTGCTCGATCTATAGATCGAGCAACACCGACAAACCCGAGCAGATCGACATCAGGGCTGGGGCCAGAACTCCGTCTCGGGGAACTCGCCAGTCACCACGTAGATGATCCGGCGGCCCATCGAGGCCGCGTGGTCGGCGATCCGCTCGTAATAGCGACCCAGCAGGGCCACGTCGATCGCGGACTCGACGCCGTACTCCCACGAGTCGCTCAGCATCACCCGGAACTGGCTGAGTCGCAGGTCGTCCATCTCCTCGTCGCGGGACCGCAGCTCCTCGGCACTCTCGATGCTCCGGCTGTTGAGCGTCTGGCCGGCGGTGATGACCATCTTCTCGGCCACGTCGCCCATCCGGACGAAGTTCGGCCGCAGCAGGGACGGGACGGCCACCTCGGGATAGCGCAGCCGGGCGATCTTGGCCACGTGGGCGGCGAGGTCGCCCATCCGCTCGAGCTCGCTGACCATCCGCAGGGAGGCGACGACCGTCCGCAGCTCGCCGGCCACCGGTGACTGTCGGGCGAGCAGGTGGAACGCCCGCTCCTCGATGTCCGCCTGCATCCGGTCGAGGTCCGCGTCGTCACCGATCACCTGCTCGGCCACGTGGATGTCGGCCTCCAGCAGGGCCGTCGTGCTCGAGCGCACCGCGATGGCGACCTTCTGGCACATCTGCACCAGGTCCGCGAGGATGTCGTCGAGCTGGTCGTGATAGGAGTCGCGCATGAAGGATCCTTGCTGAGTCGTCAGGCTGGTTCGTCGAGCTCTGGTGCGTCGAGCTCTCGGGGGTGCAGCAGAGGGGGGCAACCTCGTCGTGCCGAGCCTATGCCCGACACTTTCGACCAGACATGACCCACGTGAACGGCCGGTGAACTCCGGCCGAACGTTGACGGCTCGGGGAGCGCGACCACCCGGCGACTGGCCGGTGACCGCGGGCCGACGTCTTAGGATCCGAGTGTGAACTGGGTGGGTGCGCTGCTCGGCGGGCTCGGCCTGCTCATCGGTGTCGGCCTCGGACTGGGCATCGCGGCGCTGGTCCGACGGGGCCAGCACGTCGACGGCCTGACCGTCCCCCAGGTACGCGAGATCGTCGTTCCCGACGGCATCCGCGAGGTGCTGCGGGTGATCCGGTCCGCCGGGGTGGTGGTCGGTCCGCACGACGAGGTGCTCGAGTCCACTCCGCACGCGTTGAAGCTCGGGCTGACCCGCGGCAGCCGGGTGGTGATCCCCCAGGTGCTGGAGATGGCCCGTCAGTCCCGCCGCGACCAGCGGCTGCTGGCCGAGGAGGTCGAGGTGCGCCGAGGGTCCCGGGATCTCCGCGATACCGATCTGCTGCTCGACATCAGGGTCGCCCCGATGCCGGAGGGTCTGGTCCTGGTGCTGGCCGACGACCTCACCAGTGCGCGGCGGGTCGAGGCCACCCGGCGGGACTTCGTGGCGAACGTGAGTCACGAGCTGAAGACGCCGATCGGGGCGATCTCGCTGCTCGCCGAGGCGGTCGAGGAGGCCGCCGACGAGCCCGTGGCCGTACGCCGGTTCGCGGCCCGGATGGGCATCGAGTCCGCCCGGCTCGCCGATCTGGTGGTCCAGATCATCGACCTGTCCCGGCTGCAGGCCGACGACCTGATGAGCCAGGCCGAGAGCATCGAGGTCGACGACGTGCTGATCGAGGCGGTCGACCGCTGCCGGGTCGACGCCGAGCGGCATCAGGTCAGCATCACCATCGCGGGGGAGAGCGATCTGCACGTGATGGGCAACCACCTGCAGCTCAGCACCGCCGTCGGCAACCTGGTGGAGAACGCCCTCGTCTACTCCGACCCCGGGGCGCGGGTCGTGGTGGCCGCTCGACGTCAGGTCCGCAGCGACGACGACTACGTCGACATCACCGTCTCCGACAACGGCGTCGGCATCCCCGCCGACCAGCTGGAGCGCATCTTCGAGCGCTTCTACCGGGTCGACTACGCCCGCAGCCGCGCCAACGGCGGCAGTGGTCTCGGGCTGGCGATCGTGAAACACATCGCCGCGGCGCACAACGGTGACGTCCTGGTCTGGAGCCAACCGGGGCGCGGCTCCACCTTCACCATGCGCCTGCCCATCCACCAGCCGACCCAGCAGGACTCCGACGAGGACGGCGACGTCGCCGATCCCGACGACGAGGTCGTCGTGCCCCTGCTGACCCGAACACAGACCAGGAGTTGACTGCGATGACCCGCGTGCTTGTCGTCGAGGACGAGGAGTCCTACCGCGACGCGCTGGCCTACATGCTGCGCAAGGAGGGCTTCGACGTGGTCGAGGCCGCCGACGGGACCGAGGGCCTGGCGGCCTACGACAAGGGCGGCGCCGACATCGTGCTGCTCGACCTGATGATGCCGGGCGTGCCCGGGACCGAGGTGTGCCGCCAGCTGCGGCAGCGGGGACCGGTGCCGGTGATCATGGTGACCGCGCGCGACAGCGAGATCGACAAGGTGGTCGGCCTCGAGCTCGGGGCCGACGACTACGTGACCAAGCCGTTCAGCCAGCGGGAGCTGGTCGCGCGGATCCGGGCGGTGCTGCGCCGCGGCCAGGACGTCGAGCTGCTGCCCGACGTGGTCGAGGCGCAGGGGGTCCGGATGGACATCGAGCGGCACGAGGTCTCGGTGGACGGTCGGACCGTACGACTCGCGCTGAAGGAGTTCGAGCTGCTGGAGATGCTGCTCCGCAACGCCGGCCGGGTGATGACCCGTGGTCAGCTGATCGACCGGATCTGGGGCGCGGACTACGTGGGGGACACCAAGACCCTGGACGTGCACGTGAAGCGGCTCCGCACCAAGATCGAGGCCGACCCCGGCCAGCCGAAGGTGCTGCTGACCGTGCGAGGGCTGGGCTACAAGTTCGAGGGCTGAGGTGCGCGGTCGGCTCTCAGCACCTGCGAGCTGCGTGACTGAGCCGCCCATCGATCGCCACGTGAGGCGGTCGGCGTAGGAATTCCTCGCGGCTACAGTGACGCCGTGACGTCGACCAAGAGGCTTCGCCCATGACCGGCGAGATCACGGTGTTCTCAGGTTCCGCCCATCCGGCGTTCGCGCGGGAGATGTGCGACATCCTCGGCGTCGAGCTGTCGCCGTCGCGGACCACGCGGTTCAGCAACGACTGCCTGCAGGTCCAGCTGCGGGCGAACTGCCGCCGCCGGGACGTCTACGTGGTGCAGACCCTGGCGACACCGGTGCAGGACCACCTGTTCGAGCTGCTGTTGATGCTGGACGCCGCGCGGGGGGCGTCCGCCACCACAGTGACCGCCGTCATCCCGCACTTCGCCTACGCCCGGTCCGACAAGAAGGACGCACCGCGGATCGCCATCGGAGCCCGGCTGGTCGCGGACATGCTCGCGGCAGCGGGAGCGAACCGGGTGGTGACGATGGACCTGCACTCACCGCAGGTGCACGGCTTCTTCTCCATCCCGGTCGACCACCTGAACGCGGTCTCGGCGTTGGCCGAGCACTTCGTCGGGGACGACCTCAGCAACAGCGTCGTCGTCTCCCCGGACTTCGGCAACGCCAAGGTGGCCAGTCAGCTGGCCCGGATCCTCGACCTGCCGGTCGCCGCCGGCTCGAAGCAGCGGCTGTCCGACGACACGGTGGTGATCGACCGGATCGTGGGCGACGTCGCGGGTCGGGACGTGATCGTGCTGGACGACGAGATCGCCACCGCCGGGTCGATCGTGGAGCTGCTGCACAAGCTGCGCGAGCAGCACGTACGCCGGATCCGGCTCGCCTGCACGCACGGCCTCTTCACCGGTGCGGCCATCGATCGGCTGAAGCAGCAGGCGGACGTCGACGAGATCGTGATCACCAACACGGTGCCGCTGCCGCCGGAGAAGCAGCTGCCGAACATCGAGGTGCGCTCGGTGGCCCCCTTGTTCGCCGAGGCCGCCCGCCGGATCCACCTGGGGGAGTCGGTCAGCAGCCTGTTCAGCGACGCCGAGACGTACGGCTAGGTCAGGTGCTCGGAGCGGGCGAAGGAGTGATGGAGGCGTAGTCCGGCTGGTCGGCATCCACGATCGGCACCCGGATGGTCAGGTCGCCTGCGGTGCTGAACGTCAGGGTGACCTCGGCGTCGGAACCAACGATCAGCTCGGGGCTCGTCAACTCGATCAGCTGACCATCCGTCAGCACCACCAGCACGTCCGGGGCCAGCCCGACCGGATTCGGCAGGGTCACGGTGAAGGGCGTCCCGGCGGTGTCATCCGGCGTGAACGGCTTGCCTGCCACCGCGGTCATCGCGTCACGCTCCTGCGCCACGATGCTGGCCGACAGATAACCGGTGCCGTCCTCCCGGCTGAGGATCATCAGGTTGCGCACCTGCACCTCAGCACCTGTCGGTCCCACGTTGGCGTTGACGCCCTCGGCCGGGGTGTACGGCTGCGTCGTCTGTGCGTCCATCCCGCAGGCCGACACGAGGAGCAGCAGTGCGGCGCCGAGCAGAGTCGCCACGAGCGTACGGGGCGCGCGGGCTCGCGAGGTCTGGGTCACGATCTCGACTCCTGGGGGTCGTGCGGGGGCAGTGGCGCCAACTCTAGCGATCCGGCGTCCGCGGGCGCAGGCGCGTACCCTCGGGGAGTGTCGGTCGGGTCGGCGGCGCGGTGAGCACCGGTCACGGACCTCCCCGAAAGGCATAGGCCGACCATCTTTGTCAAGGCCTCACCCGGCACGGATGTGGCCTCTGGCTAGCGCAAACGCCGGATTGGGTGGTTTCTCAGCGTGGTAGACTGAGAACCCGCGAAAGGGGTAAAAGAAAATATGACCTTCACAGTCGGCGAGACAGTGGTGTACCCGAATCATGGGGCCGCCGTGATCGAGGACATCGAAACCCGTCAGATCAAAGGTGAAGACAAGCTCTACCTCGTCCTGAGAATCGTGGGCCAGACCGATCTCATCGTTCGAGTCCCTGCCTGCAATCTCGACCTCGTCGGAGTTCGTGACGTCGTCGATGCGGCCGGTCTCGAGCGGGTGTTCGGTGTGCTGCGCGCACCGCACACCGAAGAGCCGACCAACTGGTCCCGTCGTTACAAGGCCAACCTGGAGAAGCTGCACTCCGGGAACGTGATGAAGGTCGCCGAGGTCGTCCGCGACCTGTGGCGTCGTGAGCGCGAGCGTGGCCTCTCCGCCGGTGAGAAGCGGATGCTGGCCAAGGCCCGCCAGATCCTCGTCTCCGAGCTCGCGCTCGCCGAGCGTGTGGCGGAAGACAAGGCCGAGGTGCTGCTCGACGAGGTTCTCGCCTCCTGAGCCAGCACCAGCCGGCCCCGTTCCGTACCGGGATCGGGGTCGACGTGCATCGACTGACACCCGGTCACCCCTTGTGGGTGGCCGGGTTGTTGTTCTCTGACGAGCCGGTGGGGTTGGAGGGTCACTCCGACGGCGACGTCGTCGCCCACGCCGCCTGTGACGCCCTGCTGTCGGCCGCCGGGCTCGGTGACCTCGGCAGCAACTACGGCACCGACCGCCCGGAGTGGCGAGGGGCGAGCGGCGTCGCCTTCTTGACGGAGACCGCCGCCCGGGTGCGAGCGGCCGGGTACGAGGTCGCCAACGTCGCGGTCCAGCTGATCGGCAACCGTCCGCGGTTCGCGGACCGGCGGTCCGAGGCGGAGCGACTGCTGTCGGACACGGTGGGTGCGTCGGTGAGCGTCTCGGCGACGACCACCGACGGTCTCGGGCTCACCGGGCGCGGCGAGGGCGTGGCGGCGATCGCCACCGCCCTGATCTACCTGACCGACGGAGTCGGCTAGCGGACCTGAGCGGGCGGGGCCGTGAACGTGTTGCACCGGCCGATGTCGCTGGTCCCGAGCCCGGTCACGCCCCAGAACTCCCGGGTACGGGCGAGGCCGTGGTTGCCCTCGACGTCGGCCTCCCCGGTGATCGTGTCGTCGCCCACGGCCACGTAGGTGTCCTGGATCCCTCGCAGATCGCTCTGCTGGACCCCGAGAGAGCGGGAGACGGACCGCATGTAGATCCCGGAGAAGCAGTCGGCCTGGGTCTCCAGCCGTCGGATCAGCTGATTCGACTCCCGTTCCGACCCGGCGTTCTGAGCCAGCGCGTGGGCGCTGACCAGGAGCCCGGTGCGACCCTGGATCGCGTGCCCGAACTCGTGCGCCATCACCACGTCGGCCGCCCACTTGTTCGTCCGGACGATCGGCACGGCCTGGGGCAGCAGGTTGGAGAAGTAGATCTGCTGGTCGGCGCTGCAGTAGAAGGCGTTCACGCCGGACTCACCGCACTTCGTGGTGATCTTCTCCCCGTAGATCGTGACCGAGGGGCGTGGCAGCAGCCACTGGGCGGCCGTCACCGGCGGGTTCCAGACCCGCATCAGGCACTCGACCTGACCGTTGAAGTGGGTCTGCAGGTCGGCGTCGGAGGCGTTGGCGACGTTGATCGGCTGGTTGTCGCAACGGACCGGGATCGGCGCGGTCTGGGCGTAGAGCCGGTTGTTCACCAGCCAGTCCTCGGCCTCGTCGTAGGTGGTCGGCAAGGGGATCGGTGGGGGGGCGCTGTCCGGCGGCGGCACCTGGTAGTTGTCGTTCTGGTAGGCCGAGTCCGACGAGCTGGTGAAGGCGTTGACCAGCACCAGGCCCACGATCGCCAACAAGCTCAGGGCCACCAAGCCCAGCAGCAGCGACATCAGCGGGCTGCGCTTGCGGGGCGGTTGGGCGGGAGGGCCGTAGTGCGGCACGCCGGGCTGGGGGCCGCCGAAGCCTCCGGGCGGATTCGGTGAGCGCTGACCCGACTGACCGGGCGGACTGCCGTACGCCGGCTGGCCGAACCCCTGTCCGCCCCAGCCGGGGGGCGGTTGGGTGGCGTACGGGCTCTGGCCACCGCGCGGGCCCCCGCCCCACTGCTGCTGCGTCACGAGCCGAAGCCTAACGGCCAGTGGTGTCCGGCGGGCGTGCCGCCTCGGGCGTGCCTCGGCGGTGGTGCGCGTGGCAGCAGTGGAGTCGACCCCGTACGGAACGGCGCTGTGGGAGGCTTAGCCCGTGCCGGAGACCTTCACCGCCGACCGCCGACGTGTACCGGGTCGCGCCGCCGCGCTCCCGACGCTCGCGAGGGCGATCCTGCTGTCCCTCACCGCTCTGCTCGTGCTCGGCGGGCTGACCGCCGGACCGAACGTGACCGCCCGTGCCGAGGGCACGGCGTCGACCTTCGTCGTCACCGCCAGCCTCGGGCTGGACGGCACGCTCAAGGTGCGACAGGACATCACGTTCGCCGGGCAGGCGCCGGCCGAGGTCAAGCAGACGCTCGAGCTCAAGAAGGATCTGCTGGGCGACCGGCGGTACGTCTACGAGCTGAGTGGTTTCCAGGCGACCGCGGGCGGTCAGCCGGTCACGTCGACGCAGCAGACCGAGCAGGATCGCTTCACCGTCGTCACCTTCCCGACGAACGGGAAGACAGCGGTCAGCCTCGAGTACTCGGTGGTCGGTGCCGTGATCGCCACCCCCGAGGGCACCGCCCTGGAGTGGCCGCTGCTGCAGGGCCTCGACTCGACGGTGTCCGAGTTCACGGGCACTGTCGAGATCCCCGCCCCGTTCTCCTTCATCGAGTGCAACGCGGGCTCGCCGAACTCAGAGGTGCCCTGCCAGTACGCCGCGGCGGGCACCGATGACGCGCAGCAACCCACCTTCCGCGACGGTCCACGCGGTCCGGGCGAGTTCGTCCAGGTCCAGATCGGCTTCCCGGCGGGGGCTTTGGCCAGCAACGAGAAGATCGAAGAGGTCTGGACTCTGGCCCGGGCGTTCTCCGCCCGTCCGCTGCCGCTGGCCCTGGCTCTGGGGCTGCTCATCCTCGGCGCCGCAGCCCTGTTCGCCCTGCACCGACGGGCCGGGGTCGACGCGGGCACCGGTGCCGAGGTCACCCGGGCCGCCGAGTTCGTGCCGGTGGGCGCGGGCCAGAGCGAGTTCCGCGTGCTGGGTGACGTGCGACCGGGACACGTCGGCACAGTGGCCGACGAGCGCGTCGATCCCATCGACATCTCGGCGACCCTGATCGACCTCGCGGTGCACGGCCACCTGCGGATCACCGAGCTGCCTCGCGACAGCGAGTTCGCGGCGACCGACTGGACGCTGGCGCGCACCGACGGCTCCGCCACCGAGCTGCGTCCGTTCGAAGCCGTCCTGCTGGACGGCGTGGTCGGTCGCGACGAGGTCAAGGTCTCGGAGCTCTCCTCCCGGGTCTACGAGACGGTGGGTGGCGTGCAGGACAAGCTGTACGACGAGGTCGTCGCCAACGGCTGGTTCGAGCGGCGGCCGGATGCCATCCGCAACCGGTGGACCCAGACCGCTATCGGTGCCCTGATCGGTGCCGTGGTCATCACCGTGCTGCTGGCCGCGTTCACCACCTTCGGCTTGGTGGGTCTCGCCCTGATCGTGCTGGCCCTGGGTCTGGTGTTCGTCGCCCAGGAGATGCCGGCCCGCACCAAGTCGGGAGCCGCACTGCTCGCCGGGCTCGGCGCCCTGCGCTCGGATCTGATGTCTCACCCGACCGACCAGATGCCACCGGGTCGCGAGCTCAGTGAGATCTCCGAGCTGTTGCCGTACGCGGTCGTGCTCGGCGGTCATCATCGGTGGCTCGACGCCATCGTGGCGGCCGACGACGACGCGGACGAAGACCGCTACGACCTCGGCTGGTACCACGGTCCGGCCGGCTGGCACCTCCGCGATCTGCCGGCGTCGTTGAAGAACTTCATCACCACCGTCTCGGGCGAGCTCTTCTCGCGGTAGTCGTCCTCCCGAGTGATCAGGCCGGGACGGAGAGCTCTTCCAGCCAGGCCTGCCAGGCCGGCTCCTCGCGCTGCACGTAGTCCTCCGCGTCGACAGAGAACACGTACGCCCGGACGCCCACAGTGGTCGTGCCGTCGCCCCCGTCGTGCGCGAAGAAGTTGAGCATCCCGGGCACCGGCGCGGTGAGCCGGACCAGCGTCTGCCGCTCGCCGACCCGCTCCACCGTGCCGCTGGAACCACGCAGGTCGACTGGCGCACCAGCTGTGCCCAACCCGAGCGCGTGGTGCAGGGTCGACCAGAGTGTCTTCGCGTCGCCGGGGTGGGACGCGGTGGCCTCGAGCTGGGTGGCCTCCTGACCGGGGAAGTGCGTCAGGTAGAGGCGCAGGTTGTCGAAGAAGGGCATCCAGCTGGAGCCCATGTCGTCCCAGAACTCCGACTCCCAAGCCGCTCCGGTGCCGAAGCCGCTGCTGGTGACACGCACCACGCAGGTGCCGCCGGATCGTGCCTCGACGAGGAACTCCGACGTGAGCGGGCTGAGCGCCTCCGGGTCCTGGCCCATCAGGGCAGCCCAGTCCTCCTCGTAGGCGATGCGGCGAGGCGGGTCCCACTCGGTGATCTGGCCGTCCGACCCCATCTCGGGGCCCATCGTGAAATGCAGGGAGCCGCCCTCGCGCTCCTCCATCTCGGTCGGCAGGAACCAGGAGCTCATCCCCTTGGCGGTGGCGACGGCGTGCCAGACCTGTTCCGGGCTGCCCGGCACCTCGATGCTGAACTCCAGGCGGTACGGGACGTTCGGGGTGGTGCTCATGAGGTCTCCTCGGGAAGGGGGTGGGCGGCGACGACGAGCCGGTGCGGGCGCCCGTCGTCGTGGTGGTAGCGCGCGGCCAGGTCGAGCACCGCGGCGGTCAGGTCGTCGGCGAAGGCGGCCCGGTCGGCGGCCGATCGGAAGCCGATCCGGGTGTCGATGGTCAGCGTCGGCAGGCGCTTGCCGGACGCGTCGGCCCGGCGGGCCAGGGCGCCGACCTCGCGAACCAGACGACCGGCCAAGGCAACGAGGTAGCTCGCCGACAGGTGATCGGCGTTGGCGTCCGGGTCGGCCGCTGACGCGCTGACGGCCGCCGGTGACACGACGTAGGACGCCGCAGACGCCTGCAGCACCCGCTCGATGATGCCCCCGTGCCGGCGCTCCTCGGCCAGCGCCACCAGGCCGTGCGCCTCGAGCGCCTTCAGGTGGTAGTTGATCTTCTGCCGCGCGATGCCGACTCGGGTGGCGAGCCCGGCGGCGGAGGCCGGCACCGCCAGCTCGCCGAGCAGCCGGGCCCGGACCGGATCCAGCGCCGCGGCGGCTGCCTCTGCGCTCTCGATGACCTCGACATCCTGCATGGCACGTACGGTGCCATTGACAAGAAAAATTGTCAAGAGTCGATCGCGAGGGCCACGCAGGTTGAAGAGCGAGGTGTCAGCACGGTGAGAGTGCTCTCATCGCCGCCTCCTGATCACCTCATCTGCGGACGGTTGTCTTGTCCTTGTCAGCAACAAGGGTGCTGATCCCCCTCGACAAGGAGTGATGAGAGATGTTCAACAAGACGAAGTGGATCCTGGCCGGCGGCGCGGCGGCGGTGGCGCTGTCCCCGGTGGCGGCGTTCGCCGGTGGCTTCGAGGTCACGTCAGCGGAGAAGAGCGCGAGCGCGGTGACGACAGTGCAGTCCGGGTCGTTGGCGGCCGATGCGACTGCGGGTGTCCTCCCGGCAGTCGACCCGACGGCGGTGACTCCGAACACGGCGGTGACTCCGAACACCGCCAACACCCCGAACACCCCGAACACGGCCAACACCCCGAACACGGCGGTGACGCCCGCGAGCCCGGTGAGCGCGACGTCGCCGGTGAGCCCTGTCAGCCCGAAGAGCCCCGTGAGCCCGAAGAGCCCGGCCAGCGCCTGATCCCAGGTCGGTCGCCCGAACCACAGGACCACGGAGTGCGGCTTCCTCACCGACATCGGTGAGAAAGCCGCACTCTGTGTGTGATCGGCTGCTGCTGAGCGTTCAGTCCGTGCCGAACTCCATGGCGGCGCGGTCCAGCGCTTCCTGCTCGTCGTCCGGACCCGCACCGCGGGCGATCGCGGTCGCCGAGCCCGGCTCGAGCCCACCGACCAGCTCGGCCGTGGCGCCACCGACGATGCCCTGGGCGGCGTACTGCTCCAAGCGTGCACGCGAGTCCGCGATGTCCAGGTTGCGCATGGTGAGCTGCCCGATGCGCTCCAGCGGACCGAACGGGGCGTCCGCGACCCGCTCCATCGAGAGCCGGTCGGGGTGGTAGCTCAGCGAGGGGCCCGAGGTGTTCAACAGCGAGTAGTCCTCGCCGCGCCGCAGCTTGAGGGTGACCTCGCCGGTGACCGCCGACCCGACCCACCGCTGCAACGACTCACGGAGCATCAGCGACTGCGGGTCCAGCCAGCGGCCCTCGTACATCAGCCGGCCCAGCCGCCGGCCCTCGGCGTGGTAGTTGGCGATGGTGTCCTCGTTGTGGATGGCCGACAGCAGTCGCTCGTACGCGATGTGCAGCAACGCCATCCCCGGCGCCTCGTAGAGTCCGCGCGACTTGGCCTCGATGATCCGGTTCTCGATCTGGTCACTCACCCCGAGCCCGTGCCGGCCACCGACCGCGTTGGCCTCCAGCACCAGGTCGACCGGGGAGTCGAAGGTCTGGCCGTTGATGGCGACAGGCCGTCCCTGGTCGAAGGTCACGGTGACGACCTCGGTGGCGATCTCCACGTCGTCGCGCCACGACGCGACGCCCATGATCGGCTCGACGATCTCGACGCCGGTGTCCAGGTGCTCGAGCCTCTTCGCCTCGTGGGTGGCGCCCCAGATGTTGGCGTCGGTGCTGTACGCCTTCTCCTTCGACGCCCGGTACGGGAGATCGCGCTCCGCCAGCCAGGCCGACATCTCCGCGCGCCCGCCGAGCTCCTCGACGAAGTTCGCGTCCAACCACGGTTTGTAGATCCGCAGCTGGGGGTTGGCCAGCAGGCCGTACCGGTAGAACCGCTCGATGTCGTTGCCCTTGTAGGTCGACCCGTCGCCCCAGATGTCGACGCCGTCCTCCCGCATGGCCCGGACCAGCAGGGTGCCCGTCACCGCGCGTCCCAGCGGCGTGGTGTTGAAGTACGTGCGGCCGGCCGTCCGGATGTGGAAGGCGCCGCACTGCAGGGCGACCAGGCCCTCCTCGACCAGGGCTTCCTTGCAGTCGACCAGGCGGGAGATCTCGGAGCCGTACTGATGCGCCCGCTCGGGGATGGTGTCGATGTCGTCCTCGTCGTACTGACCGAGATCCGCGGTGTAGGTGCAGGGGATCGCACCCTTCTCGCGCATCCAGGCGACAGCGACGGACGTGTCGAGCCCACCGGAGAAGGCGATGCCGACGCGCTCGCCGACGGGGAGGAAGTTCAAGACCTTGGACACGAGAGGCGAGCCTAGAACATATTCATGCCATATGTCGAATATTCATGCATCCGTACGGGAGCGAGAGGGCACTCACAGGTTCTGCAGGGTGTACCCGTGATCGGCGCAGCCGTCGACCAGCAGCTTGCGCGCGTCGGCCGGGATGTCATCGGGGTCGGCGGACTGCAGGGCGCCGAGCGCGGCGTCGACCCACGTCGCCGGTTCGGGATCGAGCTGACCGGAGTCGCGGAGCGCCTCGAGACCCTTGATGGCCGCCTGGTTGGCGACCGATCCGCCGGCCATGGCGGTATCCAGCGCCGGACAGCCGATCTTGTACGCATCCTGGGTGCCCTGGCTGTCCGAAGTACACCCCGTCAGACCGGTGACGGTCAGGGCGGCGGCGGCGAGCAGCAGGCCGAAGCTGAGAAGCGGTGTGGGCAGCGTGGCGGGCATGGGACCAGGGTAGGAGACCGGGCGACGAGGGGACGGGGAGAGCGATGGTGAGGCGATGGCTCTTCGGCGACCAGCTCGGACCACACTTCCTCGACGACACCGACGACGACGTGCTGCTGATCGAGTCGACCGCGGTGCTCCGACGGCGACGGTTCCATCGACAGAAGGCGCACCTCGTGCTGTCGGCGATGCGACACCGGGCGGCCGAGCTGGCGGAGCGCTGCACCTATCTGCGGTCGCAGACCTATGGCTCGGGGTTGGCCGAGGTCACCGGTCAGCACGAGGTGATCCAGCCGACCTCCTGGGCGGCCCTCCACCTGGTCGACAGGCTGGCGGAAGAGCGGGACATCGACCGATTGCCGGCCCGCGGCTTCAGCGCCAGCCGGGCCGAGTTCAGCGCCTGGGCCGACGGGCGGGGCAGGAAACGACTGCTGATGGAGGACTTCTACCGCGACAACCGGCGCCGGATCGGGCTGCTGATGGACGGGGCCGAACCGGTCGGCGGCCGGTGGAACT
The DNA here is from genome assembly GCA_963707005.1 of uncultured Actinomycetota bacterium. Taxonomy (GTDB): domain Bacteria; phylum Actinomycetota; class Actinomycetes; order Propionibacteriales; family Propionibacteriaceae; genus Microlunatus. The sequence goes on along the minus strand of CAVPPP010000032.1, from coordinate 78,618 downwards.
TCGACGCCGAGAACCGCGAGCCGCCGCCCAAGGGGAAGCGAACCCTGGGACTGCCGGAACCGGTCTGGCCGGTCGAGGACGACATCGATGCCGCGGTGCGCGAGGACCTGGACCGGCTCGCCGCCGAGGGGGTCGAGTTCCTCGGCGACGACGGCCCACGGCTGTTCGCGGCGACGCGCGCGGAAGCCCTCGCGAGCCTGGCCGACTTCATCGAGCACCGGTTGCCGGACTTCGGGCGGTACGAGGACGCGATCATGTCCGACGACCGCTGGATGGCCCACTCGCTGCTGTCGGTGCCGTTGAACCTCGGTCTGCTGGAGCCGATCGAGGTGGCGCGGGCGGCCGAGCAGGCGTACCACGACGGCACCGCACCGTTGGCCGCCGTCGAGGGCTTCGTCCGCCAGGTGATCGGCTGGCGGGACTACATCTGGCACCTCTACTGGTACCTCGGGGAGGATTACCGGACGCACAACCAACTGAACCAGCGGCGCTCGATCGACGACTGGTTCGCCGCGCTGGATCCCTCCGGAACCGACGCCGCGTGCGTACGATCGGCCCTCACCTCGGTCCGCGAGACCGGCTGGACCCACCACATCCCGCGGCTGATGGTGCTCGGCAACTACGCCCTGCAGCACCGCTGGAAGCCCCAGCAGGTGACCGACTGGTTCCACCGGGCGTTCGTGGACGGCTACGACTGGGTGATGGTGCCGAACGTGGTGGGGATGAGTCAGCACGCCGATGGCGGCATCCTGGCCACCAAGCCGTACACGTCCGGTGGGGCGTACATCAACGCGATGAGCGACCACTGCGGTGACTGCCGTTTCGACCCGAAGAAGCGGGTGGGCGAGGACGCGTGCCCGTTCACCGGCGGCTACTGGCGGTTCCTGCACCGGCACCGCGAGCAGTTCGCGGCCAACCCGCGGATGGGTCAGATGATCCGCGGGCTGGACCGGCTCAAGGACCTGGACCAGGTGCTCGCCGAGGAGCCCTGAGCCCTGCCGAGTTGTCAGATTCTGTGGTCGCTGGAACCACCACAGGATCTGACAACTCAGGTGTTGACGCTCAGGCGTCGATGCTCGACATGTCCGGGTAGCGCTCACCCTGGACGGCGTCGATCGGCACGGCCGCGGCCAGGGCGGAGAGGTCGTCGGCGCTCAGGGTGATGGCGGCGGAGGCCACGTTCTCCTCGAGGTAGCGCACCCGCTTGGTGCCCGGGATCGGCACCACGTCGTCGCCCTGGGCGAGCACCCAGGCCAGCGCGAGCTGTCCGGCCGTCACGCCCTTGGCGGCGGCGAGCTCGCGGACGGCTGCCACCAGGGCCAGGTTGGCCTCCAGCGCGTCGCCGGTGAAGCGCGGGTTGGCGCGACGGAAGTCGCCGGCGTCCAGGTCGTCCGGGGAGGCGATGGTGCCGGTCAGGAAGCCGCGGCCGAGCGGCGAGTACGGCACCAGCCCGATGCCCAGCTCGCGCAGCACCGGCAGGATCTCGCCCTCCACATGCCGCGTCCACAGCGAGTACTCGGTCTGCAGAGCGGTGATCGGGTGCACGGCGTGGGCTCGACGGATGGTGTCGGTCGATGCCTCGCTCAGCCCGAGGTGGCGGACCTTGCCGGCGGTCACCAGCTCGGCCATGGCCCCGACGGTGTCCTCGATCGGCACGGTCTTGTCGACCCGGTGCTGGTAGTAGAGATCGATGTGGTCGACGCCGAGCCGCTTCAGGCTGGCATCGCAAGCCTCGCGCACGTACGCCGGGCTGCCGTCGATGCCGCGAAAGCTCTTGTCGCTCGCGTCTCGGACGTTGCCGAACTTGGTGGCCAGCACGACCTGGTCGCGCCGGTCGGCGATGGCTCGGCCGACCAGCACCTCGTTGGTGAACGGTCCGTACATGTCGGCGGTGTCGAGCAGCGTCACACCGAGGTCGAGGGCACGGTGGATGGTGTCGACAGCCTCGGACTCGTCGGTGGTGCCGTAGAACTCCGACATGCCCATGCAGCCGAGGCCGAGGGCCGACACCTCGAGCGCGTGGTCGCCGGAGCCGAGGGTGCGTCGGGGGAGGCCGGTGTGCTGGTCTGTCGTCTGGTCGGTAGCGGTCATGGGTACCACTCTTCGCCTTCGAGTGCGCTCGAAGTCAAGCCCCGGCGCCGACCGGGCTGACGCGGCGTTCCAGGCGATCCTCGTAGATGCCGATCTTGCGGTTGATCGCCCCCAGGTGGTCGGTGACGCGAGCCAGGTCCTCCAGCACCCGATCCCGGTGGGCGAGCAGCAGCTCGAGCCGCTCCTGCTCGTTCCCGTCGCCGTGCCGACACAGCTCGGCGTACGCCCGAACGGTCCGGATCGGCATACCCGTGGCCCGAAGTCTCGTGATCATGGTGATCCAGGCGAGGTCGAGCTCGCCGTACCGTCGGTCGCCCGAGCTGGTCCGGGCGGGCGGGTTCAGCAGCAGCCCGTCCCGCTCGTAGTACCGCAGCGTGTGGGTGGTGAGCCCGGTCGCCTCGGCGGCCTCCGCAATCGAGTAGGCCCGATCAGGCGTGTCCATGACCCGAGTCTTCACTTCGAGCGCACTCGAAGTCAACCGGGCGGGACCCACCACCCAGGGCAGGGTGTTAGAGCTGCAGACCCGGGTACAGCGGGTTCGCGTCCAGCAGCTCCGCCGACGCGGACTTGGTGGCGTCGGCGAGACCGTCGGTCAGCGTGTACTTGGCCTTGCCCGGCTGGCCGCTGGAGGCGGTCACCGGGGTGGTGCCCTTCAAGACGTTGACGATCAGCTCGGCGACCGTGTCGAACTCGTCGGCGCCGAATCCGCGGGTGGTGAGGGCGGGGGTGCCGATCCGGACGCCCGAGGTGTACCAGGCGCCGTTCGGGTCGTTCGGCACGGCGTTGCGGTTGGTCACGATGCCGGCGTCGAGCAGCGCGGACTCGGCCTGGCGGCCGGTCAGACCGAAGCCGGTCACGTCGATCAGCACGAGATGGTTGTCGGTGCCGTCGGTGACGAGCTTGGCGCCCCGCTGCTTGAGGCTCTCGGCCAACGACTGGGCGTTGTCGGCGACGGCCTGCGCGTACGTCCGGAAGGCGGGCGTCCGGGCCTCGGCGAAGGCGACGGCCTTGGCCGCCATCACGTGGCCGAGCGGGCCGCCGAGCACCAGCGGGCAACCGCGGTCGACACTCGGCGCGTACTCCTCGGTGGCCAGCACCAGACCGCCCCGCGGTCCGCGCAGCGACTTGTGCGTGGTCGAGGTGACGATGTGCGCGTGCGGGATCGGGTCCTCGTTGCCGGTGAACACCTTGCCCGCCACCAGGCCGGCGAAGTGGGCCATGTCGACCATCAGCGTGGCGCCGACCTCGTCGGCGATCTCGCGCATCTTGGCGAAGTCGATCCGGCGCGGGTACGCGGAGTAGCCGGCGATCAGGATCAGAGGCTTGAACTCCCGAGCCGCGGCGGCGACCTGGTCGTAGTCGAGCAGCTGGGTCGTCGGGTCGGTGCCGTACGAGCGCTGCTGGAACATCTTGCCGGAGATGTTCGGCCGGAAGCCGTGCGTCAGGTGACCGCCGGCATCCAGCGACATGCCCAGCGCCCGCTGGTTGCCGAACTTGTGCCGCAGCGTCTCCCACTGCTCGTCGGTCAGGTCGTTGACGCCCTTGGCGCCCAGCTCGGCCAGCGCGGGGGTCTCGACCCGGTGGGCCAGGATCGACCAGAAGGCGACCAGGTTGGCGTCGATGCCGGAGTGCGGCTGCGCGTACGCGTACTCGGCCCCGAACAGCTCGCGGGCGTGCTCGGCGGCCAGCGCCTCGACGGTGTCGATGTTCTGGCAACCGGCGTAGAAGCGGTGACCGACGGTGCCCTCGGCGTACTTGTCGGAGAGCCAGGTGCCCATGGTCAGCAGCACGGCAGGCGAGGCGTAGTTCTCCGAGGCGATCAGCTTCAGCGAGGAGCGCTGGTCCGCCAGCTCCGCCCGGGTCGCGTCGGCCACCCGGGGCTCGATCGTCTCGATGACGGCGAGGGCGGCCCGGTAGGCCTGCGAGGCGGTGGCGGCGACGTCGATCGAGGCGGCGTCGGTGGTGGTGGGCGCAAGCAAGTCGGTCACCGGGCGGAGTTTACCCGCGCCCGGTGACCTGCTCGACCTCGACTTCTGGAGCGAAACCCACGTCAGATGTGGAGAGTGGTGCAGAACGCGGTCAGCGACGGCGGGCGATCTCGTACAGGGCGATGCCGGCGGCGACGCCCGCGTTCAGGGACTCCATCGAGCCACCCATCGGGATGGCGGCCACGGTGTCGCAGGTCTCGCGGACCAGCCGGGAGAGGCCAGCACCCTCGCTGCCCACCACCAGCACGATCGGCCCCGACGCCTCGGCCACCTCGGCGATGTCGACGTCGCTCTCGCCGTCCAGACCGACCAGGAACAACCCCGCGTTGGCGTACGCCTTCAGGGTCCGGGTCAGGTTGGTGGCCCGAGCGATCGGCACCTTGGCCGCGGCGCCGGCGGAGGTCTTCCAGGCGGCGGCCGTCATCCCGGCCGAACGACGCTCGGGGATCAGCACCCCGTGCGCCCCGAAGGCGACGGCGGACCGGATGATCGCGCCCAGGTTGCGGGGATCGGTGATCGAGTCCAGGGCCACGATCAGCGGCGGTCTGTCGGACTCGATCGCCAGCCCGAGCAGGTCGTCGGGGTGGGCGTAGGTGAACTCCGGCAGCTGCAGGGCCACGCCCTGGTGCACGCCGCCGCCGACCAGCCGGTCGAGCTCGACCCGGGTCACCTCCAGCATCGGCAGGCTGCGGCCGGCCGCCAGCTTCAGGATGTCCCGCAGTCGGTCGTCGCGCTCGGCCCCCTCGGCCACGTACGCGGTCTTGGTCGGGATCTCCGCCTCGAGCGCCTCCAGCACCGAGTTGCGACCGATCACCCACTCCGCACCGACCCCGGGCTTGCCGCTCCGGCGACCCTCTCCGGGCCGCTGTCCGGTGCCGGTCCGGCGCTCGGCGGCCTTCTTCGCCCGGTACGCCGCGTGGTACGGCCGGTCCTCCGCCTTGGGGGTCGGGCCGCGTCCCTCCAGTCCACGGCGGACCCGCCCGCCGGAACCTGCGGTGTTGCCCTTGCCGCCCTTGCGGACGGCGCCCTTGCGTTGAGAGTTGCCTACCATGTCCTCGTCTACCTGCTCGGTCGTGCTCGTGCGTGCGGTCAGTGGGTGGCCAGGGACCAGCGCGGCCCGGCCGGGGTATCGGTGATGGAGATGCCCAGGTCGTTCAGGGCGTCACGCAGCGCGTCCGCCGCGGCGAAGTCGCGCCGTTCCCGAGCCGCCGCCCGCTGCTCGAGCAGCGTGGCGACCAGACCGTCGACGACCGTGAGCAGGCGTGCGTCGTCGCCGCCGCGCTGCCAGATCGGATCCGCCGCGTCCAGACCGAGGACGGCCAGCATCCCCAGCACCTCCGCCAGCCGCGCGGCGGCGGTCTCCTTGTCCCCCGCGGCGAGGGCGGTGTTGCCGTCCCGGACCGCCTGGTAGAGCACGGCCACCGCGGCCGGGGTGCCGAGGTCGTCGTCCATCGCCGTCACGAACGGGGTCGGCACGGAGCCGTCGGGTCGGCCGACCAGCTCGACCGCCCGGTCGACGAAGCTGTCGATCCGGGCCAGGGCGGCGGTCGCCTCGTCCAGCGAGGTGTCGGAGAACTCGATGGCCGAGCGGTAGTGCGGCTGGGCCAGGTAGAAGCGCACGGCCCGAGCCGGGTAGCGCTGCACGACTTCAGAGACCAACGCGCCGTTGCCCAGCGACTTGCTCATCTTCTCCCCGGCCGCGGTGACCCAGGCGTTGTGCATCCAGAAGCGGGCGAAGCGCTGACCTGCCGCCGTCGACTGGGCCAGCTCGTTCTCGTGGTGCGGGAAGCGCAGGTCCAGACCGCCGCCGTGGATGTCGAACTCGTCGCCGAGGTACTTCCCGGCCATGGCCGAGCACTCCAGGTGCCAGCCGGGGCGCCCGCGACCCCACGGTGTGGGCCAGGACGCGGTGATCGGCTCGGAGGGTTTGTGACCCTTCCACAGGGCGAAGTCGCGCGGGTCGCGCTTGCCGCGCGGATCCGCATCCTCGGCCGGCTCCATGTCCTCGATCCGCTGCCGGGAGAGAGCGCCGTAGGCCGGCCAGGAGCGGACGTCGAAGTAGACGTCGCCGGAGCCGTCAGCGGCCACGTACGCGTGCCCGCGCTCGATCAGCGTCTCGATCAGCTCGAGCATCTCCGGTACGTGCCCGGTCGCCCGTGGCTCGTACGTCGGCGGCAGGCACCCGAGGGCGGCGTACGCGTCGTGCAGCTCGCGCTCGAACCGGTAGGCGTGGGCGAACCAGGGGACCCCGGCCTCGGCGGACTTGTTCAGGATCTTGTCGTCGATGTCGGTCACGTTGGCGATCACGGTGACCTGCAGCCCCTGCCAGGTGAGCCAGCGGCGCAGCACGTCGAACACCACCTCCTTGCGGATGTGGCCGACGTGCGGGGCCGATTGCACGGTCAGGCCGCAGTGGTAGATGGAGACCTCGCCGGGGACCAAGGGGTCGAAGTCGCGGACCTCACGGGTCGCGGTGTCGTACAGGCGCAGGCTCACCCCGGCAGCCTACCGAGCGGAGACCATTCGCTGCATGACTTCCAGTCCGGCCTTCAGCGCCTTGCGGTCCCGCGCGGAGAGCGTCTCCAGCATGGGCTCGATGTTCGTGCCCAACCTGGCCCGGATCTCGACCAGCCGCTGCCGGCCGAGCGGACTGAGATCGATCAGCCAGGCCCGGGCGTCTCTCGGGTCCATCGTGCGCTCCACCAGGGCGGCGGCCTCGAGCCGCTTGACGTGGTTGGTGATCGTGGGTTGAGAAGAGCGCTCCTGGACCGCCAGGTCACTGATCCGGCACGGTCCGTTGTCCTGGATCCGGGCCATCACCCGAGCGGCGGCCAGGCTCACCTCCATGCCGTCGGTGGGCACCCGGCGGATCACCGCTGCAGCGGTGCTCACCAGGATCTCGCCCAGCTGGTGCAGGTCCTCGCTCACGCTGGCCACAGTAGCGGTCAACGTCGGACCGCGGCGACCACGAGGTGGGCCAGCTCGGCGTAGGCCTGCGCGTCGTCCAGGCCGGTCGCCCGGCCGATCTCGCCGGAGGTGATGCGGCGCATGGTGGCGGTCACCACCTCGCCGACGAACGAGGCCGATACCTGGCGGAAGGCCCCGGCCCGGATGCCCTCGTCGATCAGCTGTCGGACCCTGACCGCCGCCGCCGCCGTGTTCTGCTCGTAGACCTCCCGGGTCGCGGCCGTCTGGGCGAGGTCCCGGCGGAACTGGGGCCCGGCCGGTCGGAGCGCCGCCGCGACCGCCTCCAGGTAGCGCGTCACCTTGGTCGCCGGGGACCGGGTCCGCGAGATCGCCGACTCCACCTGGTCGGTGGCGCGCTTGAAGAAGAAGCGGACCGCGCGGACGGCGAGCTGCTCCTTGCTGTCGGCGAGCGCGTAGAGCGTGCGTTTGGAACAACCCAGGCGGGCCGCGACCTCATCCAGGGTCAGCCGGGCGAATCCCTCGGCCAGGAACAGGTCCACGAGCTCGTCGACCAGCTGGCGCTGCCGTGCGGTGAGCCGTTCGGTGACGGCAAAGGTGGAATCCATGGCGGTACTAGCGTACCCTGATCAGTACCGCTCCTGGACCTTGCCGTCCACCTGTCGATCCCGAAGGAGGCTGCGCTGATGGTTGATCGCGTGCTGCCGACTGACGAAGGTGCCGAGCTGGTGGCCCTGGTCCGCGAGATCGCCGTCGAGGAGCTCGCGCCCCGGGCCGCCGCCGCCGAGGCTGCGGGAGAGTTCCCTCGGGACGCGTTCGCCCTGCTCGGCGAGGCCGGGGTGCTGGGGATGCCGTATCCCGAGGAGCTGGGCGGGTCGGGCCAGCCGTACGAGGTGTATCTCCAGGCGCTGGAGGAGATCGCGGCAGCGTGGATGAGCGTCGGTGTCGGGGTCGCGGTGCACGTCCTCAGCTGTCACGCGCTCCATCGGTTCGGCACCCCCGATCAGCACGCGGCCCTGCTGGCTCCGATGCTGGCCGGCGACCTGCTCGGTGCCTACGCCCTGTCGGAGGCCCAGGCCGGTTCGGACATCACCGGGATCAGCACCCGGGCCAAGCTCGCCGACGAGGGGTACTCCCTCAGCGGAGCCAAGGCCTGGATCACCCACGGGTCCCGGGCCGACTACTACACGACCTTCGCGCGGACCAGCGACGACCGGACCCGGGGACTCAGCTGTTTCGTGGTGCCCGCCGACGCGCCCGGACTGAGCTTCGGCCAACCGGAGCAGAAGATGGGGCTGACCGGCTCGACCACCACTGCTCTCTACCTGGATGCCGTGCCGGTCGACGAGCACCGGCGGGTCGGGGCCGAGGGGCAGGGGATGCCGATCGCCCTGGACGCGCTGGATTCCGGCCGGTTGGGGATCGCCGCGTGTGCGACAGGTCTCGCCCAGGCCGCCCTCGACGTGGCCGTGGACTACGCCCGGCAGCGCGAGCAGTTCGGCAGCGCGATCGCTGAGTTCCAGGGGATCCAGTTCCTGCTGGCCGACATGGCGGCCGGCGTCGACGCCGCCCGGGCGACGTACCTGATGGCCGCGCGCAAGAAGGACGCCGGGCGCCCCTTCACCCGAGACGCCGCCGTGGCCAAGCTGATCGCCACCGACGCCGCGATGAGGGTGACCACGGACGCGGTCCAGGTGCTGGGTGGCTACGGCTACACGCGCGACTTCCCGGTGGAGCGATACATGCGCGAAGCGAAGGTGACCCAGATCTTCGAGGGCACCAACCAGATCCAGAAGCTGGTGATCGCGCGTCAGCTGCTGAGGTGAGCTGACTGCCGGGTCGGCCGGGCTGGTCGCGGTCGTTGGGTTCGCGTGGTCGGGTTCCCGGTGGTCGGGTTCGCGGCGACCGATCAGGTGAGGGGTCGCCGGCAACCATCCGCCCTCGCAGGCTCGGGCTCCCGCCAGACCCATCCACGCCGGCGACCCCTTCCCTGCCTCGGTCGCCGCTCCTGCCAGCCCGTCCGGTCTTTCGAACCACCGCCCCGCGCGCGTGTGCCGTCGAGTCCGGTGCTTCCCACCTCAGCAACGGACGCGGCCCGTGGTCCTGTGGATCTGGACGGCGCCCTCGATGCTCGTGGCGTCAAGAGGGCCAAGAGGGGCGGCCGGATTCTTTCGTGACGGGAACGTGCCGCTCGTCGGGGGATCTCCGGCGTGTCGGGTGGTTGGTGGGACGCGTGAGGCGCATTTCCGTCAGAGTCGGGCCGAGGTGACCAAGCCCACGCTCCCTCGGGTGGCATTCCCCATGGAGCGTCGTTACCCTTTCGTGACCAACGCTTGATCGTTCATCCTGACCTGGAACCGAGAGGTCTGCGGCCTGCGGCGGGCTCCAGGAGCGAATCTCATCGTGCGCAGGATCTTTCCGGTCGTCGCCGCGGGCGTGGCCCTGCTGACCGTGGCAGGTGGCAGCTTCGGGTACGCCGTGGCGGGCAAGGACGTGCGGCTCACGGTGGACGGCTCCAGCCGCGAGGTCAGCACGGTCGCGGGCACCGTCGGTCAGGTGCTGGCGAAGCAGGGCATCGAGGTGGGTGAGCACGATGTCGTCGCTCCTGGTCCCGACACCCAGGTGGTCGACGGCACCTCCATCGCGGTGCAGTTCGGGCGGCCGATCACGGTCAGCGTGGACGGCACGACCCGGTCTTTCTGGACCACCGCGACCACTGTGCAGCAGGCTCTCGAAACGCAGCGGATCGCGATCGACCCGGGCGACAGACTCTCCACCAGCCGGAGCGCGAGCATCGGGCGCAGCGGCTTGTCGATCGCCGTGTCGACGGAGAAGACGGTGACACTCGACGACGCCGGCACGAAGCGGCGGCTGACGACCAACGCTGCGACAGTCGGCGGCGCGCTCCTGGACGCGGGTGTCACCGTGGACGCCGACGACCAGGTCCGACCCGCCGCGACCTTGCCGCTGACCAGCGGTGCGAAGATCCGCTACACCCGGGTCGACACCTCGCAGGTGACGAAGAAGTCGAAGGTCGCCTACGAGACCACCTACCAGAAGTCGAAGAAGGTCGACCAGGGGCAGACCGAGGTCAAGCGCAAGGGCGTCGCCGGCGTGCGGACCACCGTCAGCACCCAGGTGCGTCACAATGGCGAGCTGGTCAGCACGAAGAAGACCAGCTCGAAGGTGACCACCGAGCCGAAGAACGCCGTGGTGCTGCGCGGTACCAAGGAGGTCAAGTCGGTGCTCCGCGGCGGGCAGCCCGCCGACGTCGGCAACGGGGGTGGAAGCCGATCGCAGATCTTCACCACCGGCTACACCTACTGGGACAACTCACCGCCGGGATCTGCCCAGATCGCCCGGCCGATCGTGCACGACCGGGCGGCGGGCACCGGGACCTGGAAGGACCCGGTCACCGTCGCGGTTCAGGCCGGCCGGTTCGACTTCGGCACCCGGTTCTACCTGCCGGAGCTGAAGAAGTACTTCGTCGTCGAGGACCTCTGCGGAGCCTGCAACGACGGCCGCAACGGTGGTGCCTACACCCTCGACCTCTGGGTCGACGGCAGCCACCTGAGCAGCGGTGGTGCCGCCCAGTGCGCGTCTCGCATCACCCGTGTGCAGCCGGCCATCGAAGACCCCGACTCCGACCTGCCGGTGGACCGCGGCTCGGTCTGCTGACCGGGGGAGCGGCCGGCCCCAGCGAGCGCTGCGATCCAGCGGGTGAGCCAGACTGACCCCATGCAGCTCACCGACACCGACGTCGTCCTGGTCACCGGCGGGGCGTCCGGCCTGGGGGCCGCCACCGTCGACGGCGTGTTGGCCACCGGAGCCCGCGTGGTGATCATCGACCTGCCCGACGCGGTCGCGGCGCTACCCGTGCGGGACCGGGTGACGGCGCTCGGTGCCGACGTCCGCGACGAGGAGCAGGTCCAGGCGGCGATCGACGCGGCCCAGCGGCAGGGGGTCCTGCGAGTCGTGGTCAACTGCGCCGGCGTGGCCACCCCCGGACGCATCGTCGGCAAGCGCGGGACGCTGCCGCTGGACGACTTCCGCCGGGTGATCGACATCAACCTGATCGGCACCTTCAACGTCCTGCGGCTGGCCGCGACGGCCATGAACCTCAACCAACCGAGCGACGGTGACCGTGGACTGATCGTGATGACGGCGAGCGTGGCCGCGTACGACGGTCAGATCGGCCAGGCGGCGTACGCGGCGAGCAAAGGTGGCATCGTCGCCCTGACCATCTCCGCAGCCCGGGATCTGGCCGAGCGGCAGATCCGGGTGATGACGATCGCTCCCGGGGTGATGGAGACCCCGATGATGGCCGGCCTGCCCGAGCAGGCGAGGACCACCCTGGAGGCGCTGGTGCCACACCCCGCCCGGCTCGGACGACCGAGTGAGTACGCCCTGCTGGTCGGCCAGCTGATCGCCAACCCGTTGCTCAACGGCGAAGTGATCCGGCTCGACGGGGCGCTCCGGATGCCGCCCCGCTGAGCGCCGCAGTCCTCGACCCGTCAGATCTCGACCCCTCAGTCCGGTAGCGTCGGCTTGCTCTTGCGGGCCCTCAGGGCGGCGATGTCGAGATAGGCGGCGGCCGGCTCCTGGTCACCGGGTCCCTCGTCGCTGTCCTCCCAGGGGTCGTACGGCTTGTCGTCGACGCCGTCGGCGAATCCCATCGAGGGGTCGAACGGGTTGGCCAACCCGACCAGGGTCTCCTCCGTGCTGACCGCCACCGCTTCGTCGGGCAGCCGATGCAGCACGGTGAGGATGTAGGCCTGCGCGGCCTCCAGGGCGTCGACCTCGTGGCCGGCGCGCTCGCTCAGGTACCAACGGTGCTCCAGCACCTCGTGGTAGAGCTCGGCCGGCTCCAGCTTGCCGCGCATCTCGTGGGGTACGGAGTTGACCACCGGCTCGAACCGCTCGGTCAGCCACTGGTGGGCGACGATCGCCTCGTCGGCGTTCTGCTGGTCGGTGCGCGCGCGGTAGTAGTCGAGGTCGTTCAGCAGCCGGCGAGCCTGGTTCTCCTCCGTGTCCAGACCGGTCAGCCGCAGCAGTCGGCGGGAGTGGTGTCCCGCGTCCACGACCTTGGGCTGGATGCGGATGGTCGAACCGGCGAAGTCGGTGGTGATGTCGAGCTCGGCCACGTCGAACCCGAGGGCGTTCAGACGACGCACCCGGGACTCGATCCGGTGCATCTCGCTGCCGTCGAACTCCTCCACCCCGGTGAGCTCCCCCCACAGCTCGCGATAGCGGTTCTCGATCGCCTCCACCAGCTGGAGTGGATCGAGCGAAGCGTCGAGCAGTCCGCCGGCCTCGAGATCACAGAACTCGCCGAACAGATTGGTGCGGGCGATGGTCAGATCGTGCTCGCGCTGCCCGTTGGTCAGCTCGTCGTGCAGCTCACCGGTCTCGGCGTCGACCAGGTAGGCGGCGAAGGACCCGGCGTCACGTCGGAACAGCGTGTTCGACAGCGACACGTCGCCCCACAGGAACCCGCTCAGGTGCAGCCGGGCCAGCAGCACGACCATGGCGTCCAGCAGACGGTTGACCGTGTCCTGCCGCACCCCTCGGGAGAACAGCGAGCGGTACGGCAGCGAGAACTGCAGGTGCTTGGTGATCAGGGCGGGGTCCAGCGGCTCCCCGTCGGAGTCGAACCGGTTCAGGACCACCCCGTTCGCCTCGACCGAGGGGATGTCGATCCGGGTCAGGTCGCGCAGCAGCCGGTACTCGTGCAGCGCCAGGTGCTCCAGCACCTCCTTGACCGCGTACACCTCGGTGCCGACCCGGACGAACCGGACGACGTGGCGAGAGATGCCGCGGGGCAGGGCCACCAGCTTCTCCGCGGGCCAGTCCGCGAGCGGGGTGTCCCAGGGCAGGGTGATCAGTCGGGCGTCCGGCTGAGCTGACAAGAACCTCGGCACCTCGCCATCCTCGCATCGACGGTGGTCGGGTCGCACCGCGCGTGGTGCGCTCCCGGCCGGTGTGAACCGGCGCACGTCGCCTGGACGTCGAACGAGCCCTCCGCCGAGGCGGAGGGCTCGTCAGTCGATCGACCGGCTGCGCGGGTACGCCCGTCCCTCAGGCGGAGAGCCGGGCCCCGGTCTTCGGCGAGAACACGTGCACCTGGGATGCATCGATGCCGAGCCGAACGGACGAGCCGCGCTGCGGAGGCGTCCGGGACGAGATCCGGCCGGTGATCTGTTGGGCGGTGACCAGCTCGTCCTCGGGCACACCGGCCAGGGTGCCGTACAGATACGCGTCGGCGCCGAGCTCCTCGACCACGGCGACGTCGATGCCGAGACCATCGCCGGAGTCGCTCAGCTCGAAGTTCTCCGGCCGGATACCCAGCACCAGGGACTTCTCGGTATCGGCCTTGGCCAGCACCTCACGCGGAACCGGGACGGTGAAGTCGCCGATGGCGACACCACCTTCGGTGACCTTGCCCTCGATCAGGTTCATGGCCGGCGAACCGATGAAGCCGGCGACGAACAGGTTCTTCGGCCGGTCGTAGAGGCTGAGCGGGGTGTCGCACTGCTGCAGCACACCGTCCTTCATCACCGCGACCCGGTCGCCCATCGTCATGGCCTCGACCTGGTCGTGGGTCACGTAGACGGTGGTGACTCCGAGTCGGGTCTGCAACGCCGCGATCTGGGTACGGGTGGAGACCCGCAGCTTCGCGTCCAGGTTCGACAACGGCTCATCCATCAAGAACACCTGCGGAGACCGCACGATCGCCCGACCCATCGCGACCCGCTGACGCTGACCACCGGAGAGGGCCTTGGGCTTGCGGTTGAGGAAGTCCTCCAGGCCCAGCAGGTGCGCCGCTTCCTGCACCCGCTGCTGCCGCTCCGACTTCGGCACACCGGCCATCTTCAACGCGAAGCCCATGTTGTCGCCGACGGTCATGTGCGGATACAGCGCGTAGTTCTGGAACACCATCGCGATGTCGCGGTCCTTGGGCGGCAGGTCGGTGACGTCACGGTCACCGATGAAGATGCTGCCGGCGTTGATCTCCTCCAGGCCGGCGAGCATCCGCAGCGAGGTGGACTTGCCGCACCCCGACGGTCCGACGAGAACCATGAACTCGCCGTCGCCGATGTCGAGGTTGAGCTTGTCGACGGAGGGATGATCCGCTCCGGGGTAGACGCGAGTAGCGTCGGAGAAACTGACTGTGGCCACGCCACACTTCCTTTCCACGGGCAGGTACGTGCCCGACGATCCGTAGTGGAAATAACCACTCCAGGATCCCACGGGTAACCAGTTCTGCCCTCGGAACGACCTGTGAACCTCGCCACGCTGATGCGTGTCAGTGACCATCCGAGGCCGGTGCGGGCGACCTCAGCGCAGCTGGGTCAACAGCTGGGTGTTGTCCAGCTCGAAGCGGTCGACCACCGCGGTGACCTCGAGACCCGTCAGCGTGGTGTTGGCGCCGAAGTTGGTCAGGAACGCCGTGTCGGCGGCATCGCGGCCGGTCGCGACGCGCAACAGGCTCTGGCGTGGGGCCAGCTCGGTGGCGTCGACGACCCACCACTGACCGTCGACCAGCGCCTCGGCCACCGCATGGAACTCCATCGGGCTGAGCCCCGGCGCATACACCGCAGCCAACCGGGCCGGCACGTTCAGCGAGCGCAGCAAAGCGACGGAGAGGTGAGCGAAGTCACGGCAGACACCTTGACGACCGAGCAGCGTACGGACCGCTCCGTCGGTCGGCTGGCTCGAGCCGGAGACGTACGTGAGCTGGCGGTTGACCCAGTCGATGACGGCATTGAGCAGGTTGAGTCCGGTCAGCCCGGCGAACTCGCTGGCGGCCGTCGGGGCCAGCGTGTCGGACTCGCAGTAGCGGCTGGGCCGCAGGTACACGATCTCGTCGGTGTCGCTCACCGTCGGCTCGTCGGCGATCCCGTCCACGACGGCCCGGTAGCGCAGGGACGCGTTCGACCCCTGGGCGAACACCGAGTGCAGCCGGGTCCCGTGGGCGTCGATGATCTCGGTCGGCTCGACCGCGGCGCCGTCCACGGTGATCTCCAGGCTCTCCGAGGAGATCGGGGCACCCTGGGCCACGGCGACGCTGTAGATCAGTCGGACCGGGCCCGAGAGGGAGAGATCGATCGACGCGGACACGGTGCGCTGCATGGTGACCATGCTTCCACGGAGCCGCGTCCACGGATCACCGCGGGATGACCGTGGACACCGTGCCGTGCGTGGTCAGCACTCCACGATGTTGACGGCCAGACCGCCGCGCGACGTCTCCTTGTACTTGATCTTCATGTCGGCGCCGGTCTCCATCATGGTCTTGATCACCTTGTCCAGGCTGACAGTGTGTTGTCCGTCACCGTGCAGCGCCAGCCGGGCGGCGGTGATCGCCTTGACCGAGGCGATCGCATTCCGTTCGATGCATGGGATCTGGACCAGACCACCGACCGGGTCGCAGGTCAGGCCGAGATGATGCTCCATGCCGATCTCGGCGGCGTTCTCCACCTGCTCGGGGGATCCGCCGATCACCTCGGCCAAGGCTCCGGCAGCCATCGAGCAGGCACTGCCGACCTCACCCTGGCAACCGACTTCGGCTCCGGAGATGGAGGCGGTCTGCTGGTAGATCGAGCCGATCGCCGCGGCGACCAGCAGGAAGCGGACGATGGCGTCGTCGTCGACGTCGGCCACGAACCGTACGGCGTAGTGCAGCACCGCGGGGATGATGCCCGCCGCACCGTTGGTCGGGGCGGTGACGACCCGGCCCCCGGAGGCGTTCTCCTCGTTCACCGCCAGGGCCCACACGGTCACCCAGTCGACGGCCTGCATCGGATCACTCAGCTCACGTACCTGGAGCGGATCCATCTGCTCGCTGGTGCTCAGCCGGGCGTAGAGGGCACTGGCCCGCCGCCTGACCTTCAGTCCGCCGGGCAGTACGCCGACCGTCCCGCAGCCGTTGCGGACGCACTCGGCCATCACCGACCAGATCCGGAGCAGCCCCGCCCGGACCTCGGCCTCCGGTCGTCGGGCGCACTCGTTGGCCAGCATCACGTCGCTGATCCGAAGCCCGGTCGCCTCGCAGTGGGCGAGCAGCTCGTCGCCGGTGCGGAAGTCGTACGGCACCGGGGTCGGATCGGGGACGACGACCGGGTGGCCCTCCGCGTCGGCGGCCACGATGAACCCGCCGCCGATCGAGTAGAAGGTGGATTCCCGAAGCAGGTCGTCCTCGGCGTCGTACGCGGCGAACGTCATCCCGTTGGGGTGGTACGGCAACCGCAGTCGTCGGTGCAGGATCACGTCGTTGTCCAGGTGGATGCCGATCTGGTGGGTCCCGTTCAGCCGGATCCGGGCACTCTCGGCGATCTCGGCGATCCGGAACGGACCGAGCCGGGTGTCGATGGTCTCCGGGTCCTCGCCCTCCAGGCCCCAGAGCACCGCCTTGTCGCTGCCGTGCCCGTGTCCGGTGGCGCCCAGGGAGCCGAACAGCTGGGCGCTGATCCGTGCCGTCCGCTCGAGCAGCTGATCTGCGGCCAGCTGCTCGACGAACCGGCGGGCGGCACGCATCGGTCCGACGGTGTGCGAGCTGGACGGTCCGATGCCGATGCTGAACAGATCGAACGCGCTGACGGCCATGGGACCTGTCTACCCCTGTGCGCGTCCGGACGCGAGGTCGGATCGGCTGGACGCACGTACGGACGGGTGATCCAGGGCAACGAGCTGCCCTGCCGGCTCATACCCGGCAGGGCATCGGTGACGCTGACCTCAGTCTCGATGACGTCGCCCACCTCCCAGGGTGCCGACACGCCGTTACGGTAGCGTCGACGCTCGCGTGACGTCTGGGTGGCGACTCGGGCTCAGTAGCGCCGGGTGACGATCTCCTTGCCCAGGGGCATCAGGGCCACCGGGATGAGCTTGAAGTTCGCGACCGCCATCGGGATGCCGATGATCGTGATGCACAGGGCGATGCCGGTGGCGATGTGGGTGAGGGCGATCCACCAGCCGGCGACCAGGATCCAGATCACGTTGCCGAGGAGGGAGAACACACCCGAGGTCGGCTTCTCGACGACCTCGCGACCGAAGGGCCAGGCGGCGTAGTTGGCCAGCCGGAAGGACGCGATGCCCCACGGGATGGTCACGATCAGCAGGCAGCAGATCAACCCCGCGAGGGCGTACGCGAGCCAGAGCCACAGACCGCTGAAGATGAACCAGATGATGTTGAGCAACGTGCGCATGGGATCAATTCTCGCCGGTCGACGCTGGTGGACAACCCGGTGATGTCCCTGGTTGCCGCCGGACACCGCCCGGACCCGGCAGCCGAGCCGGTCAGCCGATCGCGCCGGCGAAGGTCACGGCCCGGGAGGGATCCGCCGGGTCGGTGATCTCCATCGTCACCGCGTTCTGCTCCGCGGCCGGCACGACCACGCCGACGTCGTACTCGGTCGAGTCGCCGGGGTCGAGGGTGATGAACTCTCGGGATTCGTCGTTGTGAACCCGGGGAGCCTCGGTCGCGGCGGATCCGGACCGCACCACGATCAGCGGCGTCAGGTCGACCTTCGAGGCCCCCTTGTTGGCCCAGAGCAGGGTGATGATCACGTACGGGTCACCCTCCTCGGCACCCTCGATGACGTTGGCCGCGTTCATCGTGAGGTCGGTGTAGCCCTTGACCCCGACCGTGACGCCGTCGGCGTACCGGTGGCTCTCGGTCATCGCCACCCGGGGGGCTGCGGCCACGGAGGAGGTCTCGGTCGGCGTGCTGGGGGCGACGGAGCGGTCCTCGGTGGTCGGTCCGCCGGTGCAGGCTCCGAGCACCAGCACTCCCACCGCGGCTGCCGCGGCGACCAGTCGTGTGTACGTCATCGTGATGGCCTCTCTGGTCGATGCGCCTCACCGACCCTGGTCCCACGGTCGTTGATCGGCGGGCGTCGCGCGTCGGCAGAAATGCCTATCCGTGCCGAGGAGAGGCGAGTCAATGAAGGTTCTGCACGAAGGCGGTGACCTCGCTGATGAAGATCGCGGGAGCCTCGATCGGCAGCCAGTGGCCGCAGCGGGGGACCAGGACGAGCTCGGCTTCCGGCATCGCCGCGGCCGCCGCCGACGAGCCGGCGGGGTCGACCAGGGGATCGTCCTCGCCGTGCAGGAACAGGGTCGGCGCGCTGATCCGGGCAACCTCCGGCAGCAGGTTGTTGCGCATCCCGCGGGGTCCCAGCGTCGCCTGGTTGTAGCGGCCGTAGCCGACACCCGAGCCGGGCCGACGGGCCTCACGGGCGAACTCGGCCCGGACCTCGGCGTCGACGGTCGTGGGGTCGTGCACCATCCTCGACAGGTAGCTGTCGCTGAACCGGCCGGCGAAGCGTCCGAGACCGTACAGAATCGGATCGGGCAGCTGGGCGGCCAACCAGGCGCCGAACTGGGTCGGGCCGTTCTTGAGTCGCCCGGTCAGTCCGCCGGGAGCGACCAGCACCAAGCCGGCGACGATCTCGGGGTGGCGCAGGGCGACGTGCATCGCGATGTCGCCACCCATCGAGATGCCGGCCACGACGATCCGCTCCAGACCGTACGACCGGGCAATGGTGATCATCAGGCCGGCCAGGTCCGCGGCGTCCCCGGTGACCGGGATCCCTTGCGTGTAACCGAATCCGGGCAGGTCCGGGGCGATCACGGCTCGGTCGCGGGCCAGCGGTCCGAAGATCTTGGACCACGAGATGGCCGCGTTGTCGTACCCGCCGCCGTGGATCAGCAGGACCGGCGGTCCGTCGGACTCGTGATCACCCTGGCTCGGCCCACCCCGGAGCACTCTGATCCGGCCGGTCCCGTGCTCGAGCCACGACTCGGTCGCTCCAGTGGGCAGCAACCGGTCGTCCATGCCTCAGCCTAAGCGGGCTCGGTGGCGCGACATCCGCAGCAGGGTGCTGCTCACTCGGTGGTCGAGAACGTGACGACCACCGCGCGGTTCTTCGGATCGGTGCCGGGCTTGACGAGCGGCTTGGAGCTGCCGTAGCCGACGACCTCGACGATGTTCTTGGCCGGGACGTCGAGCTCCTTCAACAACGCGGCCACCTCGGTCGCCCGTTGGGTCGACAGCGTCTTGGCGAAGTCGTTGTCGGCGCCGGCGGAGCCGGCGGTGTGGCCCTCGACGGTGATCTTGGTGCCGGTGGAGATGTCGCCGAGGCACTTCTTCAGGGCCTTGAGGGTGGCCTTCTTGTCGATCAGGGTCGGCTGGTCGGCGACGAACAACGCGGGGGACGGGAGGGTGCAGGTGCGAGTCGTGCCCTGGTCCGCTGAGGCGAAGTCGGCATCGGGATCCGGGACCGGGATCGCGGTGATGGTGCCGGTTCCGGGCGTCGTGCCGGTGCCGTCGTAGAAGGTCACCTTCTTGGCGCCGGCAGCGGTGGCCACGCCCTCCCAGACCGCTCGCTGGTACCCGATCTGCAGCTTGGAGAGCTCGGCCTGCTCGCCGGCCACCGGGGTGACGACGAAGATCACCTCGCGACCCTTCAGGTCGGGGAGGGCGTCGGCCTTCTTGACCGCCTTGACCACCGAGGTGGGGGACTCGTCGAACGCGAGCTCGCGGAAGTCGACCGGCTCCGCGGTGTCCAACAGAGGCGAGAACACCCAGACCGGTGACGTGCCGGGGGAGTCGACCGCGTCGAGGCCGGCGAGCACCGAGCGGCCGTCGGTCTGGGCCGCATCCGCGTTGACGCCGTCGGTGACGGACGTGGTGCCGGCGGCCGGGTCGGTGGCCAGATCGATGTCGGACGTCTTGGTCGTGCCGTCCCCGGCCACACTCACCCACTCCAGACCCGAGCCCTTGGCTCCGAGGGCGGTCCAGGAGGCGGCGACCGGCTCGGGTACGGCGACCTGGGCCTCGTTGCTGGAGACGGCGGTGCTCACCACAGTCCCCTTCACCTGGACGGGGGCAGCAGGCGTCTGCTCGGTGGTGGGCGTCGGCTGGTCGGCACCGCAAGCGGCGACCAGGGCCAGCGGGAGTGCCAGCAGGCAGGCGGCCAAATGGCGTGGGGTCCGGGTCATACACCAGGCTAGGCACGGGCCACGGCCGGATCCCAAATCCTGGCAGCCGTTCGTGACCAAGGACTCAGGCCCCATCAAACCAGCGGGTCGATTGGTCGCCGACCTGTCGGGGTACTGGTTGCGAACCGGAATACCAGTGGCACTGCCGATGCTGGCCCGATGGCAACCAACCCACCGATCCAGGAGTCGATCTCTCGATGCGCGCCGTGACCTACCCCGCCTACAGCTCCGACCTCGCCACCCTGCGCGTGGAGGAGCGGCCAGATCCGAAGCTGGCACCGAGTGCCGTGTTGATCGAGGTCAAGGCCGCCGCGGTGAACCCGGTGGACTGGAAGGTGATGACCGGAGGTCTCGACGGTCTGATGGAGGCCGTCTTCCCGGTCATTCCGGGCTGGGACGTCGCCGGGGTCGTGGCTGCTCTCGGCCCCGATACGCCCGAGTTCGCCATCGGTGACGAGGTGATCGCGTACGCCCGCAAGGACACGGTGGGTGCAGGCACCTTCGCCGAGCTGGTCGCGGTGCCGGCGGTCGCTGTGGCCCGCAAGCCCGCGTCCTTGAGCTTCGAGCAGGCGGCCGGGCTGCCACTCGCCGGCGGGACCGCGCTGCGAACGCTGGACGCCCTGGAGGTGTCCGAGGGAGACGTCGTGCTGATCCACGCCGCGGCCGGTGGCGTCGGCAGCTTCGGGGTCCAGATCGCGGTGGCGCGGGGAGCCCGCGTGATCGGTACCGCCTCGGCGGCCAACCACGACTTCCTGCGCGAGCTGGGAGCCGAGCCGGTCGCGTACGGCGACGGTGTGGTGGACCGCATCCGGACCCTCGCGCCCCGCGGGGTGGACGCGGTCGCCGACTTCGTGGGCGGCCAGCTGGAGACCAGTCTCGCGGTCCTGGCCGACGGCGGCCGGCAGGCGTCCATCGCCGACCCGGGCGTGATCGGGCACGGTGGTCGCTGGATCTGGGTGCGACCCGACGGCGCCGAGTCCGCACGGCTGGCCGCGCTGGCCGACGAGGGCAAGCTGACCGTCGAGGTGGCGCAGACCTTCGGGCTGGACGAGGTGGCGGCGGCGTTCGCGCTCAGCCAGCAGGGTCACGTCCGCGGGAAGCTGATCATCGTCCCCTGACCGGAGCTGCAGCCATCGGCCTGAACGAGGTGCCCGAGAAACTTACCTACGGTGGCGTAGGTTATGGCGCCCGACCGGGTAAAGTCGAAGCATCGTCAAGGGCACCGCGATCGGATTCTGTGCGATTCGTTGCCTTGTCAAGCGGCTGGGAAGTCGAGCGGTCCCTTGGGGACCCGACCGATCGGACCGCCGATGACTGTCCTGGCACCCACCGTGCGCGTACGCAAGCCCAATCCGGTGACCCAGTCGTACACCGCCCTGGCCCAGGCCGTCCGCGACCGCGGCCTGTTGTCCCGGACCCGGTGGTTCTACGGCCTGCTCCTGATCGGCCTCGGGCTCGCCCTCGGCGGCGTCGTCACCGGAGTCATCCTGCTGGACGACTCCTGGCTGCAGCTGCTGATGGCGGCCGCGCTCGGTGTCCTGCTCACGCAGCTGGCCTTCGTCGGGCACGAGGCCTCGCACCGGCAGGTGCTGAGCTCGGGCCCGGCCAATGATCGGCTCGGCTGGTTCCTGGCGGTCGTCTGCGTCGGGATGAGCTACTCGTGGTGGATGAACAAGCACACCCGCCACCACGGGAACCCGAACAAGCTGGGCAAGGACCCCGACATCGAGATCGACACCTTCTCCTTCGAGGAGGAGAGCGCGGCGACCAGGCGCGGGTTCAAGGCCTGGTTCACCCGTCGTCAGGGCCTGTTCTTCTTCCCGCTGCTGCTGCTGGAGGGCATCAACCTGCACCTCAAGTCGGTGCAGAGTCTGTGGGAGAACCGCCGCGTGGCCGGTCGTCGCCTCGAGCTGACCGTGCTGGTGGCGCGGCTGGCGATCTATCTGACCGCGGTGTTCCTGGTGCTACCGCTCGGCATGGCCTTCGCCTTCGTCGGGCTGCAGGTGGCGGTGTTCGGGCTCTACATGGGAGCGTCGTTCGCGCCCAACCACATCGGCATGCCGATCGTCGGGCGGGACGTGAAGCTGGACTTCTTCAGCAAGCAGGTCCTGACCTCCCGCAACGTCTCCGGCGGCTGGTGGGCCTCGGCGCTGATGGGCGGTCTCAACTACCAGATCGAGCACCACCTCTTCCCGAGCATGCCGCGGCCCCATCTGGCTCTCGCCCGCAAGATGGTCCTGGAGCACTGCCACAAGCACGAGGTGGGCTACTCCGAGACCAACCTGCTGGCGGCCTGGGGCATCGTGATCAGCTACCTGAACCGCGTCGGGCTGTCGGCTCGGGACTCCTTCCGCTGCCCGATCGCCTCAGAGCTTCGCTGACGCGTACCGGCACCGAGCCAGCCGCGGTCGTGACGGCGGCGAGCCCGGCCCCGGCCGGCTAGCAGGCCTACGGCATGCTGCTGGACCCAGCCGGCGAGCGGATGAGGCAGACGACCGAGGAGAGTGGCGGACTCTTTCGGTCGAAGCCTCCGGCTGTGTCAGCGGCATGATGGAAGCAGCTCGCAGAGCGTAGGGCCAGTGATCAGGTTCAGCGTGCTGAAGCGCGTGCCGAGATCGGTGCTGCGGTTTGCCTACCGTTATCTGCAGCGGGAGTTCCACATTGGAGCGGAGCGGCGCCGAGTGAGAGATCCGGCGCGGTGGCGACGGCACCTTCATCGGCGGACTGAGCGTCCACGAGGAGGCCCCGCATCGAGTGGGCGCTGGACCGGTTCTTCGACGGTCTGAGAGTCAATCGCCGGCCCTGTCAGATCCGGGATTGTGTTCGGCCCTCGTCCTAGCGTCTGACGTATCTCCAAGCCCCGTCTCCTTAAACGGAGCCAGCATGACCACAACCGCAGCCTCAGCTCCAGCACGGGAGCACTCCGCGATCCCGATCAGCGCCGCCTCGGGGCCGTCTCGATGAGTGCTGTCGCCCTGGTCGCAGGGCTCACGGTGTGGTTTGTCGCCTCCGCGATCCACCACGGCGAGAGCACCGGCACGATGATCGGGATTCTCATCGCCAGCATCGGTTTGGTCTTCTTCTTTCCGGCGCTCAAGGCCTACCTGCTCGCACGTCGGTTGGTCTGAGGCCACCAACAGTCTTCTCGTGCCGGGAGCACTGCCTGAGCGAGTCAGACGCTGCCTGACTGAGCAATCTCAATACATCCTGAACGGAGACCACCATGTCGAATGACTTCCCGACCTACCAGCCGCCTCGGCGGTACCCGAACCACCTCCAGATGCCTGGACCTCAGGACCCGCGTCCCTACGAGTTCCAGCAGACCTACGTGCCCAACCTGGCGCCAGGTCCGAGCGGACTGCCCGCCCTGACCGTCGGCATCATGGCGGTGGTGCTCTTCTCCCTCGGCCTCGCCGTCGGGGGCACGGGCTACGTCTTCGGCTTCCTCGGCTTCGTGCTCGCGATGGTCGGCCTGCCTCTGGGCATCGTGAACCTGGTCCGCCGCAAGCGCGCCCGGGCGGGTCTCGCGATGCCCATCGCCGCGATTGCCACCAACGGGTCCCTGGTCGTGATGATCCTCATCGCCCTCATCGCTACGGCCGCGTGACCACGACCACAACCGAGTTCGCCCCCTACCCGGCGGAGCAGAGGCGCAATCGCCGCTCTGGGTACGGATACCCAGCGAGGAGTGGCCGTCGACTCCGGGCATGAAGCGAGGATTGGCTCCTGGTCGCGCCGTGTTCCAGGCCCTACGTTCGGTGAGCAGTCATGCTCCTCGCCGCTGTTTCGATTTTTTCGAACGGCGCTATGAACTTCGCCGCCAGGATCAGGTGGCCGCCGGAAAGCGGCCGGGCACGGACCCGCCCGAAACTTCTCGGTGTGTTTCTCGTGCGGCGGCTTCGAGCTCGTCCGTGCAGTTCTCTGCGTAGTTTTGCGTAGCTGTTGCAGGCGCTGTTGCGATGGGTGCTGGTGTAGGTAAGCCTGTCGGTCATGGGTGTTGCCAGGCACCGTCACCAGGTTGAGTTCGGGGTCATGAAATGAGCAGTCAGGTCGTTTCCCGGCGGAGAACGCAGTCGACTGCTCTGACAGGTCGTGCGCACGACAACCTGATGGCATCACTTCTGGACGTGCTCGTGGCCGGCGTGGCGAGATGACCTGGCAGGGCCGAACAGCAGGCGTTGCCCTGCTCGTCAGCGCGGTGCTCTTTGCTGGAACTGCCACCGACCAGGGAGCTCACGCCGACAAGCTGGCGCCCTCTCGGCCGACCGTTTCAGATTTTGATGGAGATGGGTGGAGTGATCTCGCTGTGCGGAGCGAGGAGAACGTCATGGAGGACTTCGAGTTCAGCTTCGGTCTGGTTCATGTCTTGTTCGGTGGTCCAAATGGGCTCACAGGGAAACGCACACAGTCCTTCTCAGCTACCGACTTCGATCCTCTGGAGGAGAACAACAGCGTTTTCGGCAGCGTGCTGGAGGTGGGAAACTTCGACGGTGACGGCTACAGCGACCTCGCTGTCTACACCGGGCCTGGGGTAAGGATCCTCTTCGGGTCTGCACAGGGTCTGACCAAAGAACGCAGCCGCCTGTGGACCAGCGACAGCACCGGCATGGCCGGCAACCTCGACGGCTCGGCTGGATTCGGCACCACCTTGGTAGCCGAAGACTTCGGCCGAGGCCCAGAAGATGACCTGGCTATAGGAGCACGGTGGCACCACTGCGATGCTGGCGCAGTCGTCGTCATGTATGGGTCCCCGAGCGGAGTGACCCCCACGGGAAGTCAGAGCTGGTCCCAAGACAGCCCCGGGGTGCTGGGTGCGGCAGAGGGAACGTGCCCGACGGGCGGCGATCTGTTCGGGGCCTCCCTCGCTGCTGGAGATTTCGCGGGCTCGGGCTATGCCGATCTGGCGATCGGAGCGCCTTCCGAATCGCTTGGGAGGAAGAGTCATACCGGAGCGGTTAACGTCTTGCGTGGCTCAGCCACAGGTCTGACTGCAACAGGGAACCAGCTGTGGACGCAGGACAGTCCCGGTATTCGGGGGACCGCTGAAAGAGATGACCAGTTCGGATCCGCGGTTGCCGCAGCTGACTTCGACGGTGACACTTTTGCAGACCTCGCTATCGGCGTTCCCACAGAGACCGTCGGCCGGGCACGCGCGGCCGGGGCAGTCAGCGTCCTCTACGGATCGCGTTCTGGACTTCAGTCCTCGGGGAACCAGTTCTGGTCGCAAGGTAGCCGCGGCGTGCCCGGTTCGAGTGAGAAGGAGGATCTCCTCGGCTCACGCCTGGCTGTGGGCCAGTTCGGCCGCGACAGTGGCGGACGGCGGTTTGCCGACCTTGTGGTCGGTGTGCCGTGGGAAGGAGTCGGGAAGAGAAAGGCCGCGGGAGCGGTGCTCGTCCTCTACGGCAGCCAGGGTCGTCTCACCGCCGCAGGGAGTCAGTCCTGGACACAGAACAGCGCCGGCCTGAGCGGCACCGGCGAATCCAATGACCAGTTCGGGATGACTATGACGACGGGCCACTTTGGCTCTGGTGCGTACACCGATCTGGCAGTCGCAGCGCCTTACGATCAGTTGCGCGGCGGAGCTGTTGGGGCGGTGAGTGTCCTTCACTCCACCGCTAAGGGTCTTTCCGCTGCGGGTGATACGTGGTGGAGCGCCGAAGACGTCGGTCGTACCGGGCCGTTTCGGTTCGGACAGCTCCTCGTTGCGCGCTGATGAATCGTTGTGGCGTCCACCCGGTGTATGTCCGTTACGCGTAAGGCGGTTGTTGCCGCTGTCGCCGCACTCGCCTGGGCGGCAGCATGGTTGGCTCAGCCGTTCCAGCCGACGCTCACAGGTACACCAAGGAGGGCAGCGTCTCCGCCAAGGAGGCCAACAAGCTCTTCAAGCAGGCGATCAAGCAGAGGTGCCTGACCTTGCACGAAGAGCGACACATCGTGCGCGGCGGCGGGACCAAGAAGAGCCACATCCTCGAGGTTGATCCGCTTGTCGAAGAGCGGGGACTTACACGGTGCGTGAAGCACCAGCATCAGCGCGAGCTGCTGTCCCACCCTTCCAGTCGGATTGGCGTCCAGCGCGAAGTGTCGGGTGTCCGCCAGTTCGGCAGGCCGACCCGGCCGGCGAGACGGATCTGGTTAGTCAGTGGAACCATGGTCAAGGTGTCCGACGTACCCTCGACCCTCCTCACCCGTGGCGGCCGGCCGGCTCGCGACCTCTGGGCGCTCGACTGGCGGTTGCGTCATCTGAACCACGGGTCGTTTGGGGCGGCGCCCACCGCAGCACTCACGCGCCAGCAGGATCTGAAGACCGCTCTGGAGAGTGATCCGATGGGGTGGTTCCTGCCTCAGCCGGGACGGATCGGCGAGGCTCGAACCGCGATCGCGCCACACCTCGGAGTGGCCGGGGACCGGTTCGCGTTGGTCCCGAACACCAGTGCCGGGGTATCCGCCTCCCTGCACAGCCTCCCCGTCCCGACTACTGGGGAGGAGGTCGTGATCACCGACCACGGATACGGCGCCGTGACCATGGGTGTCGAACGGTTCGCCCGCCGGTACGGGCTGGTGGTCCGGACCGCGCACGTCCCGCTGACTGCAGAGGCGGATGAGGCCTTCGACGCGATCTGGTCCGCGGTAGGTGACCGTACGACTCTGATGGTCGTCGACCATCTGACCTCACCCACCGCCCGACTGATGCCGGTCAAGCAGCTCTGCGCCGCCGCGCGTGAGCGGAACATCCGTACCATCGTCGATGCAGCGCACGTCCCGATGATGATCGCGAACGCCATTGCCGACGCCGACGCCGACTTCTGGGTGGGGAACCTGCACAAGTACGCCTGCACACCGCGCGGCACGGCGGTGCTGGCGGCACACCCTGCAGTGTCCGATGAGGTCGAGCCCTTGATCAACTCCTGGGGCAGCGGGTTGCCCTTCCCGCAACGGTTCGACCATCAGGCCACCGACGACCTGACCGGTTGGCTGACAGCGCCGGTGGCGCTCGATCACCTGGAGGCTGAACTCGGCTGGGATCGGATACGTGACCACGCCACGTCCCTCGCCGGCTGGGCGCAACGGGAAATCGCCGAGGCACTGGCCGAGGTGTTCGACGAGTCCACGACAGCCGAGGTCGGGATGCCCGTAGGCCCCATCCGGCTGGTCCGCCTACCTGCGCGGTTGGGGCCGGATCGCCTCGGTTCGGCTGAACTACGGGACCGATTGATGACTGCAGGCTTCCGGACGTCCTTCACTGCCTTCGACGGGGTCGGATATCTGCGGCTGACCGCGCACGCTTACAACACCGCCGACGACTACCTGGACTTCATTGATCGTGGTCTACCTCTGCTGCGTTCCTGGGCCCGCTAATCTCGTCGCTAGCAGAATCTCGAGGGCGCTTCGAGGGCGCATCGATGCAGCACAAGGCGTATCTAGGGCGCCCAAAGGGCGCTTCTTGTTGTCACTTCGTGCCACTCTCGACCACTGCTCGATTGTCGGCCGCGTTGCTGTCACAGCTGCTGTCAGTCGAGGCTCGTAGTCCCGAACACCTGACGGTGTGTCGACGCTCGTTCAGGAGTGGACCAGGTTCGCTCGTTAGATGTGGACCAACCGTCCACGTCTGTTGGCGCCTGCTGGGCCTTCGTTGGCACCGAGGTGGGACAACCCTGTGTCACCTCACCGCTGCGGCTCATCACTTTGCCTTGTGACGCCGGTGGCTAGCTGACAGGAAGGCGCCGGCTCCGACAAGGAGCGCCACTCCGAGGGCAGCCATCAGGCCAAGACCGGCGGAGGCGCCGGTGCTCGCCAAGTCGCCGCCCGACCCAGACGAGGTCGACGTCTCCTCACCTGCGTCAGACGAGCCCGGGGTATCTGGAGTTGTGGGTTGCTCGTAGGTGTTGGTGACATCGACGCCGACCTCTGCGGCGGTGATCGTGGCCGGGCTGCCCACGATGTCGGTGGTCACCGACACCCCCGCCGACGACCCATTGGTCGGCTCGGTCACCGTGCACACCGTCCCGACCGGCAGATCCTCGATCGTGGTCGCGGTGTCCCCGGCCGGCGCATTCGCCGGAATGTTGATGTCCTGCTCCAGGTCGTTGTCACACGACACGTGCAGCGTGACCGCCCCCTGGTCCCCGGCTGCACCACCCGCAATCGTCTTCGTCACCACCAACGACGACAGCACCGTCTCGTAGGTGTTGGTGACATCGACGCCGACCTCTGCGGCGGTGATCGTGGCCGGGCTGCCCACGATGTCGGTGGTCACCGACACCCCCGCCGACGACCCATTGGTCGGCTCGGTCACCGTGCACACCGTCCCGACCGGCAGATCCTCGATCGTGGTCGCGGTGTCCCCGGCCGGCGCATTCGCCGGAATGTTGATGTCCTGCTCCAGGTCGTTGTCACACGACACGTGCAGCGTGACCGCCCCCTGGTCCCCGGCTGCACCACCCGCAATCGTCTTCGTCACCACCAACGACGACAGCACCGTCTCGTAGGTGTTGGTGACATCGACGCCGACCTCTGCGGCGGTGATCGTGGCCGGGCTGCCCACGATGTCGGTGGTCACCGACACCCCCGCCGACGACCCATTGGTCGGCTCGGTCACCGTGCACACCGTCCCGACCGGCAGATCCTCGATCGTGGTCGCGGTGTCCCCGGCCGGCGCATTCGCCGGAATGTTGATGTCCTGCTCCAGGTCGTTGTCACACGACACGTGCAGCGTGACCGCCCCCTGGTCCCCGGCTGCACCACCCGCAATCGTCTTCGTCACCACCAACGACGACAGCACCGTCTCGTAGGTGTTGGTGACATCGACGCCGACCTCTGCGGCGGTGATCGTGGCCGGGCTGCCCACGATGTCGGTGGTCACCGACACCCCCGCCGACGACCCATTGGTCGGCTCGGTCACCGTGCACACCGTCCCGACCGGCAGATCCTCGATCGTGGTCGCGGTGTCCCCGGCCGGCGCATTCGCCGGAATGTTGATGTCCTGCTCCAGGTCGTTGTCACACGACACGTGCAGCGTGACCGCCCCCTGGTCCCCAGCTGCACCACCCGCAATCGTCTTCGTCACCACCAACGACGACAGCACCGTCTCGTAGGTGTTGGTGACATCGACGCCGACCTCTGCGGCGGTGATCGTGGCCGGGCTGCCCACGATGTCGGTGGTCACCGACACCCCCGCCGACGACCCATTGGTCGGCTCGGTCACCGTGCACACCGTCCCGACCGGCAGATCCTCGATCGTGGTCGCGGTGTCCCCGGCCGGCGCATTCGCCGGAATGTTGATGTCCTGCTCCAGGTCGTTGTCACACGACACGTGCAGCGTGACCGCCCCCTGGTCCCCAGCTGCACCACCCGCAATCGTCTTCGTCACCACCAACGAGCTGACCTGGTAGAAGTCCGCTGTCGCACTTGTCAACGTCGACACTTGCGCATCCTGGGCGAGGATGAGTCGCTGGGCATCGTTGACGTTGGGAGTGTTCCCGTCGTACAGGTAGACGTTCCCGCTCGGGGCGCTTGCTACTCCGCGTGCTGTCATCGTGACGGTGCCGCCCGTGACATCGTCCGGAAGGAGCCAGATGTCGGTGTTGTTGGCGACGGTGGCACCGTCGGGAATCGGCTGCGTTGCGGCAGCATCTGCGTACATCGTGCCGCCAGCGGCGCGAACGGTGATCTCCAGGTCCGCGTCGTCGGAGTCCGACGTCACCGTGTAGGGGCCGAGAGGTTCATCAGAGGGTCCGGTGCTTGTGTTCGGATCGATGACAAGGTTTGGTGGGCTCGGCTCAGGCAATGGGCCCGCGAGGAGGACCGCGGCCACGATGGCCTCGGTGTAGGGACGGACAGGGTCGCCGGGTTGCAGGACGTAGCTATCGCTGAAGAACCAGATCGAGGCCTGCACCGCAGCGGCACGCACGCTGTCGTTCGGAGCACCGGACGGCTCACCACTATTGGGGTAGTACTCCTCCAGAATGCGGGCGATGTAGCCAACATTCGGCACGTTCGACTGGTCCCAGGTGCCGTTTTCGTAGCCGATACCGGGGTAGGTCGATGTCCGGATGTCGATGCAGAACATGTTGAGCGTCTCGCCCGTGCTGACCGACTGGGCGTGGATGATGCCGGCGAATCCCTCGTCGAGCCGGCTGAAGTCAGCCGGGATTGTGGCGGGGTAGCCCTCTGTCGGGTCGAAGTCGCCGCCGGCCGGCCCGATCGAGCCCGTTACGCCTTGACCCGGGCCGGTACCGGTCATCACGAGGTCGGTATTCTGGCCGATCCGCGGAGCGGGCCCTGGCGGACCCGGGTTTGCGTGGGCTGGAACGCCCGACATAAGCAGCAGGGCCAGTACCGATGCCGCCACAAGGAGACGCCGAGCCGAAGTCGGGAGTCTCAGTGGCGGCATCCGTCATCTCCAGGGTGGACTCGAACGGGGCAAGCCCTCAGGTCGAACCTTAGAAGTGCCAGAACTCCGAAGGTACGATTCGCAGCCGAACCTAGTCCGAAACCATGCGAACGGTCTAGCCCGCGAGGTGCGGATCGTGTCTCCGTAGTGGACACCTTCAAGACGAACTTGAGCGTTTCGGCTTCCGGGGCGCGGAGGCCCGAGAGATGGAATGCGGAGCGGGTGAAGGCGAGGACCGGCCCGCTGGAGCGCCCGCACTGGTCAGATGGTGGAGCTGACGGTCGGACTCGAACCGACAACCGCCTGTTTACAAGACAGGTGCGCTACCAATTGCGCCACGCCAGCAGGATGCCCACCAACGCTACCGGAGGCGGACCGGCGCTGCAGGGCGTCGAGCTCAGTCCCTGAGCTCGGGGTCGAGCGGGGGGAAGATCGACAGCAGCCAGCGGTCGAGAGTTCTGGCCACGGCCAGGCTGTCCCGCCAGGGGACCAATGGTGACTCCAGCTCACCCGCGCGCAGACAACGATTCACCTCGCCGATCTCGAAGGTGTAGCCACCGCCCGGCCACTCGGTGACCAGCGTCTCCTCGGTCGCGTCGTCGCCGGTGCCACGGACGACGGTCATCTCGGCGGGAACCAGGAAGTTTCCGAACCGGATCGAGCCGTCGGTGCAGAGCACGTCGAGACGCTGTTGGAAGTCGGCTTCCATGCTCGCGGTGACGGTCGCGGTGGCCGGCGGTCGCCACTCGGTGGAGTCGTAGGTGAGCAGGGCCGCTGCGTGGGACTCCACGCCGGTCGAGGCGAGCGAGCCGAAGCCGTAGAGCTCGTCGGGCTCGCCCAGGAACAGGTTCACGGCGTGGACCGGGTAGACACCGAGGTCGAGGATCGCGCCACCGGCCTGGTCGGGATCGAGCAGGCGGTGTGACGGGTCACCGCGGAAGGCGAACCCGAACGAGGCGCTGACGTGCCTGATCGCTCCCAGCTCACCGTCGCGGACGATCTGCGCAGCCTGCCGGAGCAGCGGGTTGGTCCGGCTCCACAGGGCCTCCATCAAGAAGACCCCGCGCTCACCGGCGAGCGCGATCAGCTCCTCGGTCTCGGCGGCGGACACGGTCAGCGGCTTCTCCACCAGGACGCCTTTACCGGCCTCCAGGCACAGCTTCGCGGAGGCGAGGTGGTCGTTGTGGGTGGACGCGACGTAGACCACGTCGACCTCGGGGTCGGCGGCCAGCTCGGCGTACGATCCATGGGCGCGCGGGATCTGGTGCTCCCGGGCGAACTGCTCGGCCTTGTCCAGGCTGCGGCTGCCGACGGCGACCACCTCGGCCTCCTCGGGCAGGAGCGCGAGATCTCGAGTCAGGACGGAGGCGATGTGACCGGTGCTGAGAATGCCCCAGCGGATACGGGCGTCGTGGCTGCTCACCGGCACAGTCAACCTCATGACGCACCGCCGGTACGAATGACACTCATGTCATTCACGCGTACGATGGCGGCCATGGTCGCTGCCTCCAACCCCGAGCACGCCGCTACGTCGGGCGTGGGCGAGCTGAGTGCCCGTGACGCCGAGATCCTCGCCTTCGAGCGGCAGTGGTGGAAGTTCGCCGGCGCCAAGGAGCAGGCCATCCGGGACAAGTTCCAGATGTCGGCCACCCGTTACTACCAGGTGCTGAACAACCTGATCGACTCCCCGGCGGCGCTGGCTCACGACCCGCTCCTGGTCAAGCGACTTCGTCGGCTGCGCGCCACGCGCCAGCGGAACCGGTCCGCCAAGCGGCTCGGCATCGACCTGACGATCGATCGCTGAGGTCTCCGCCGATCGGCTTGTGAGCCGTGATCGCGCCGGGTTCACCTCATCGCAGCTCTGCCCGCCGGCGGACGTCCGACTCGGGATCAGCCCATCATCGACGGGGTCGAGGTGCTCTCGGCGTCCAGGAACGTCGTCACCACGTCGACCACCAGCCCGGTCCGGGACATCCCGTTGAAGTGGGTCGTCCCCGGGAACACCGCCAGGTGGGAAGCCGGCACCCCGACGAAGTCGCCGTTGACGTCGCCGCCGCGCAGCTGCAGGAACCGCACGGCGTGGTCCAGCCGCACCATGTCGCAGTCGCCGACCGTGATCAGGGTGGGCGCCGCGATGCCGCGGATCTCGTCCTCCGACCAGCCAGGTCCAGTCACGAACGCCCCCAGCTTGTCCAGCAGGTCCTGCAGCTTGTCCGGGTTCGGCGACTTCGCCAGGTAGTCGGCGTGCATCGGCGACCCGGCGATCATGTCGACCGTCATGGCGCCCACCGCGGCCGCGTTCTCCGGCCGGGATCCGTCGGGGTCGAAGGTGATCGAGGAGACGACCAGGCGGCGTACCCGGTCGGGGTGCTCGACCGCCAGCCGGAGGGCGACGGCACCGCCGACACTGAAGCCGAACAGGTCCACCTGCGGCAGCCCGAGGTGGTCGAGCAGGCCCACGACGTCTGCGGCGAGCGACTCGGTGGCGAGGGGGCGGTCGATGTCGTTGGTGCGACCGTGACCCTGGAAGTCGACCGCGACCACCTGGCGGTTCTCGGCCAACGCCGGCAGCACCGCCCCGAACTGCAGGTCGATGTTGAACAGTCCGCCGTGCAGGAGCACCAGCGGTGTGCCGCCCGAGCCGTGGATCTCGTAGTACAGCCGCAGCTCGCCCAGCGGGGCGTAGCCGGTGGTGGGTGCCGAGCTCGACAGATCAGTCATCGTGGGTTCCCGTCTCAGATGGTCGTTGAGTCACTAGACCGGGGCGGCCGAGAGAACTCATCGCGCCCGGGAATCCCGTGACCCGAGCGACCGGCGGAGCCATCCGGTCGCTCGCCGAGCCTGGACCGACAAGGGGATGACGGGCAGGTCCGGATAGCCCCCCGCCGCCAGCCCGGCGTGCCGCTCGAAGGCGTTCCGCGCTGCTCGGTTGCCGGTACGCAGCACCGACCATCCCATCATCACGACGTACACCGGGTAGAACGGCAGGCCCAGGCAGCACAGGTACTGCCAGCTGTGCCGCTCTTCGTGCTCGAGCAGACTCGGCAGTCCGCGCAGCCGGTCGGCGAAGGTGGTGCCGGTGGTGATCACGCTGCCGACGGTGAAGGCCCCCGCGATCGGAAAGGGCAGCCGGTAGCCCTCGGCGAGCAGCAGCCCGCGCGGACCTCGGCGGACCCGGGCTCGTCCGATGCGTGCGATCAGCAGGCCGAGGGGCGTGGTCAGGTTGAGCACGTTGCCGACCGCCCGAACCCACTGCCCGCCCGTCAGGCGAGTCGGCGCCAGGGGGTCCGGGGTGGCCGCGCTGATCATGTCGGCATCGTCCCACCCGGAGCGACGTCTCGTCTGCTGGACGTAGTTCCCATCATGCAAGACGCCGAGGTGTCGTCCTGGGTCACCGACGCCTAGGCTGTGCAGCACATCCAGAGGGGACGAGGGAACGGCCTTGTGACTCCCCGGCAACCGGCCGACCGAATCGGCCATGGTGCCAACTCCGACTCGGTCGATCGTCGATCGGGTACAGATGACGAAGGACTGATCGATGACTGCGGTCTTCTCGGCCGATCCCGCCACCGGCTGTCGCCCGGGCGCTTTCGGCAATGCCACCGACCTCGTCTGCCGCGCTTGTGGTGCCCACAGCCCGTTGGGCCCGTTCTACGCCTGTCTGGAGTGCTTCGGTCCGCTGGAGGTCGGGTACGCGTACCCGACCATCACGCGGGCCGAGATCGAGGCCGGACCGAAGTCGATCTGGCGGTACGCCCCGCTGCTGCCGGTGCCGGCCGACATCGCGTCCTTCCGCTCCACCGATCCCGGCTTCACCCGGTTGGTCGACGCCCGCCACCTGGCCGACGACCTCGGTCTGCGGCAGCTGTGGGTCAAGGACGACTCCGGCAACCCCACCCACTCGTTCAAGGACCGCGTCGTCGCCGTCGCCCTGTCCGCGGCACGCGAGCTCGGTCTGCAGGTGCTGGCCTGCCCGTCCACCGGGAACCTGGCCAACGCCGTCGCCGCCGCGGCCGCCCGGGCCGGCATCAAGAGCGTCGTCTTCGTGCCCGAGAACCTCGAGCAGCAGAAGATCATCGCCTCCGCCGTCTACGACACCACGCTGATCGCGGTGCACGGCTCGTACGACGACGTGAACAAGCTGGCCAGTGAGATCGCCGCCGAGGAGGAGGGCTGGGCGTTCGTCAACGTCAACGTCCGCCCCTACTACGCCGAGGGCTCCAAGACGCTGGCGTACGAGATCGCCGAGCAGCTCGGCTGGCGGCTGCCCGACCAGGTGGTGATCCCCGTCGCCTCGGGGTCGCAGCTGACCAAGATCGACAAGGGTTTCATCGAGCTGATCAGTCTCGGGCTGGTCGAGCCGAAGCCGTACACGATCTACGGCGCCCAGGCCACCGGCTGCTCCCCGATCGCCCAGGCGTTCAGGGCCGGGCACGACGTGGTGCAGCCGGTGAAGCCCGACACCATCGCCAAGTCGCTGGCCATCGGCAACCCGGCCGACGGACCGTACGTGCTGGACGTGGTCCGCCGTACCGGCGGGGCCATCGTGGACGTCGACGACGAGACGGTCGTGGAGAACATCCAGCGGCTGGCCCGGACCGAGGGCATCTTCGCCGAGACCGCGGGCGGGGTGACGGTCGGCGTCACCGCGAAGCTGATCGCCGACGGACTGCTGGACCCGGCCAAGGAGACCGTGGTGATCAACTCCGGCGACGGGCTCAAGACGCTCGACGCGGTCGCCGATAAGGTCGGTCCCAAGACCACGATCCCGCCTCGCTATGAGGCGTTCACCGAGTTCTGGAAGGCACGAGGCTGATGAGCGCCACCGTCCGCATCCCCACCATCCTGCGTAGCTACACCGGCGGGGCGAACGAGGTCACGGCCGAGGGCGGCACCCTCACCGAGGTGCTGGACTCGCTGGAGTCCGCCCACCCCGGTCTGCGGGCGCGGGTGCTCGACGACGCCGGCGCGCTGCGCCGCTTCGTGAACATCTACGTGGGTGATGACGACGTCCGCTTCATCGGTGGCCTGGAGGCCACCGTGGCCGACGGCGCCAAGATCTCGATCATCCCCGCCGTCGCCGGCGGCTGATCTCCGATCACGACTCCGGTGCCGACCCGGTCGGCGCCTAACCTCGCCTGATGACAGGCGTGGGCACCCCGGCTCCGTACCGACCCTTGGTGCGGGCGGGTTTCGTCCTGCTGGGGCTCGCCGCCCTGCTGGGTCTGGTGACCGCGTTCCTCGTGCTTGCCCCGGCGCAGGCGATGAAGCAGCAGACCGACATCGGTTCGACGCTGGTCCTGGACGTTCCCGCCGATCGCGACTGGGCGGTCTACAGCACGCTGAGCACCTGGCGAGCAGCGGTCTGTGAGGTGACCGCCGACGGCCGGCCGATCGTCCTGCGACCGGACATGCTGCAGCAGACCCTCCACGGGTGGCCCACCTGGTATCCGCAGGGATCGTTCCAGCTCGATCGGGCCCAGCGGCTCACAGTTCGCTGCGAGGGACCGCCGGGGCAGTTCGCGGTCGGGCGATCGGTCGGCCTCGGACACCTGCTGCTGACCCTCGGTGTCGGGCTGGTCGCGGTCCTGGTGGCCGTGACGGGGCTGATCATGGTGATCGTCGGCACCGCGCGTCACCACCGCTGGACCGGCGGCGGTCTTCGGCGAGGCTAGTGGTGGCCCAGTCCGCGGTCGGCCAGATTGCGCCACAGAGCACGGATCCCGACCTCCCAGGGGGGTGCCGCCTCGCTGCTGGTGACGGTGTTGATCAAGGTCCCGAGCCGCGGTGTGGAGATCGTGACGACGTCACCCTCGTGGTGGGTGAAGCCCATCCCCGGGGCATCGCGGTCCTTGGTCGGGGCGAACATCGTCCCGGTGAACAGGGCGAAGCCGTCCGGGTACTGATGGTGGTCGCCCCGGGTGTGGGCGAGCAGCTCGGGCAGGGTCCGACTCATCTGGGACATGGAGCTGGTAGCAGTCAGCTCGAACCCGTCGTCCGCCCCGCCGATCCGTAGCGACACGTCGGCGGACGCGACGTCGTCCAGGGTGAAGGCGTCGTCGAACAACCTGATCAGCGGTCCGATCGAACAGGACGCGTTGTTGTCCTTGGCCTCGCCCAGCAGCAGCGCGCTGCGGCCCTCGAAGTCGCGCAGGTTGACGTCGTTCCCCAGGGTCGCGCCGACGGCCCGTCCGTCCGGGCGGGCGACCAGCACCACCTCGGGCTCCGGGTTGTTCCAGGCCGATCGGGCCAGCACCCCGATCGGGGCGCCGGAGCCCACGGCCGACAGCACCGGCGCCTTGGTGAAGATCTCCGGGTCGGGTCCGATGCCCACCTCGAGATACTGCGACCACAGCCCCTCGGCCTGGAGCGCCTCCTTGACCGAGGCCGCCTTGGCGCTGCCCGGCCGGATGTCCGCGATCGATCCGCCGATGGCGGCCTGCACCCGCGCGCGGACCTCCTGCGCGCGCTGCGGGTCACCGGCCGCCCGCTCCTCGATCACCCGCTCCACCATGCTGACGGCGAACGTCACCCCGGCGGCCTTGATCACCTGGAGGTCGATCGGGGCCAGCAGGCGTACAGCCGGGTCATCGAGCGCCCAGGAGCGTTCGGCCTGGCCGACGGCGGCGAACTCGCGGGCGGCCGGCCGCTCCAGCAGATCGGCCATCGTCGGGGTGATCGACGTCAGGTCGACCAGCTCGTCGCCGCGCAGGGCGACCACACAGGGGCCATCCGGAGCCAGCAGCCGACCGACGAAGGTCCCGGACGAGCGATCGGCGGGGAGCAGCTGGCTGAGGGGCGTGGTGGGGGCGGCGGCGTCCATCTGCCCATTCTGTCGTGTCCCCCTCAGCCCTCCGCTCACGCACGTCCTGCCACTCCCACGCACGTGATGCAACGCCCGCGTGAGAGGTCGCAGGAGTGCGTCAGTGGGATGGTCGGGGAGGATCGGGGGTTTGTGGGTGGCAGCGGGCACTATGGCGGGCATGGCAGTCGACAGCACCCTCGCCCTCACCAGCGAGGAGGCCCTCCGCCGGACCATCGCCGCGATGGCCGGACCGGACGCGTCCCCCCGCGAGGACCAGCTGCGGGCGGTGGCGGAGCTGGTCGACCACCGGCGTCGGGTGCTGGTCGTCCAGGCCACCGGTTGGGGCAAGTCGGCGGTCTACTGGGCCGCGACCACGGCGCTCCGCTCGCACGGCGGCGGTCCCACGTTGGTGGTGTCTCCGCTGCTGGCGTTGATGCGGGACCAGATCGCGGCCGCCGAGCGCGCCGGACTGCGGGCCGCCACCATCAACTCCACCAACATCGACGAGTGGGATCCAGTGCTGGCCGACCTCCGGGACGGGCTGATCGACGTCCTGTTGATCTCTCCGGAGCGGTTGGCCAATCCCGGCTTCGCCCGCCGGCTGCCGGATCTGCTCGCCTCCTGCGGGTTGCTGGTGATCGACGAAGCCCACTGCGTCTCGGACTGGGGTTTCGACTTCCGGCCCGACTACCAGAGGCTGACGCGCACGCTGCTGTCCCTGGCGCCGGAGACCCCGGTGCTGGCGACGACGGCGACCGCCAACGAGCGGGTGACCACCGACGTGGCCGCCCAGCTCGGTGACGACACGGTCACGCTGCGCGGTTCCCTGGCTCGGGCATCGCTGCGGCTGGCGGTCGTCCCCGGGCTGACGCCGCTGGAGCGGTACGCCTGGATCGCCGACGCCCTGACCGAGCTGCCCGGCTCCGGGATCATCTACGTGCTGACGGTGGCCGAGTCGGAACGGGTCGCCGGGTTCCTGACCAGCCTGGGTCACGACGTCGCGGCGTACTCCGGGCAGACCCAGAACCGGCAGGAGCTGGAGGACCGGCTGCGCCGCAACGACGTGAAGGCACTGGTGGCGACCTCGGCCCTGGGCATGGGCTACGACAAGCCTGATCTCGCCTTCTGCCTGCACCTGGGGTCGCCGGCCTCACCGGTCGCCTACTACCAGCAGGTCGGCCGCGCCGGGCGGGCTCTGGATGACGCCACGGCGGTCCTGGTGCCGAGCGAGGCCGACGAGCGGATCTGGGATTACTTCGCCACCGCGGGAATCCCGGTGGAGTCGCAGGTCGAGCAGATCCTGGACGTGCTGGCCACGGAACCGCAGTCGCTGCCGGCGCTGGAGAGCGCCACGGGGATCCGCCGCGGCCGGCTGGAGACGGTGCTCAAGATCCTGGCCGTCGACGACGCGGTCACCCGCCA
Organism: uncultured Actinomycetota bacterium; assembly: GCA_963707005.1. GTDB lineage: Bacteria > Actinomycetota > Actinomycetes > Propionibacteriales > Propionibacteriaceae > Microlunatus. Next base: position 39,998 of record CAVPPP010000032.1, on the reverse strand, counting down.
GGGCTCCGGCTGGGTGTCGACGGGGAAGGGGTGGTATTTCGACGAGGCGAAGTGGGCCTCACTGCGCCAGGTCCGGGCCGCCGAGGCGGACCTGATGCGCCGGTACGCCCACGGCGAGGGCTGCCTGATGCAGTTCCTGCAGCTGGCCCTGGACGACCCGGACCCGACCCCGTGCGGTCGCTGCTCGGTGTGCGACGGTCAGCTGCCGGCCCCGGGGCTGCGGCCGGATCCGGTGACGATCGAGAGCGCCCGCCGCTACTTCCGGGGCCAGGACGTGCTCGTCGAACCGCGCAAGATGTGGGTCAGCGGACTGCCCGGCAAGAAGGGCAAGATCGGCTTCCTCGGCGAGGGCCGGGCGATGGCGTACGCGGACGATCCCGCCTGGTCGGGGGTGCTGGCCGACCTGTGGCGGCGTGACGCGGAAGCGCCGGCGGAGGTGCTGGAGGCCGTGGTCGAGGTGTTGAAGCGGTGGTCGAAGACGTGGCAGCGCCCGACGGCCGTGGTGGCCATGCCGTCCCGGCGGTATCCGGTCCTGGTCGCCTCGGTGGCCGCCCACGTCGCCCGGATCGGCCGGTTGCCGCTGGTCGACGCGCTCGCGGTGTCCGGACCGCCGCCGACCGAGGACGCCGCGTCGAGTGTCAGGGCGCGTGATCTGCTGGCCAGGACGTCGGTGATCCCGGGGGTGGCACTCCAGGGCCCGGTGCTGCTGGTGGACGACAGGATCCGGACCCGTTGGACCGTGACGGTGGCCGGGTCGCTGCTGGCCGAGGCCGGAGCTTCGACGGTGCTCCCGCTCGCGCTCCACCAGCTGCCCTGACGGCGCTCGCCGGGTTGGGATCAGCGGGGGAAGTCCTGCGGGGCCACGGTCCGGAACTTCCCGTCGGCGTCGACGTAACGGACCTCGAGGCCGAGGGGAGCTCGCTCGGTCGACGTGGTGACCGGCGGGAGCGGCTGATCGGCCGGGGACTGCGACGGCACGGGGGAGACGGCCGGCTCGTCCGCGGGAGCCTCGGAGCAGCCGGCGAGCAACCCGAAGGAGCCACCGGCCAGAACGGCGGCGGCGATCAGGGTCAAGGAGCTCTTGCGCATCGTCCTTCGAGCCTACCGACCCGATCCAGCCACACCCCGGGCCCTGACGTCCGACCTCGTCTGAGAAGTTGGAGGCATGATCGAACGCCCTCCCGTCTCGTGCTGGCTGACCGACATGGACGGCGTGCTGGTCCGGGAGGAGCGGGCCATCCCGGGTGCGCCGGAGTTCATCGCCGCCCTGGAACAGCACGGGCGACGGTTCCTGGTGCTGACCAACAACTCCATCTTCACCGCCCGCGACCTCCGCGCCCGGCTGCTGGCCAGCGGCATCGACGTGCCGGAGGACTCGATCTGGACCTCGGCCCTGGCCACGGCCCAGTTCCTGGCCGACCAGGCGCAGGGCGGGTCGGCGTACGTGATCGGCGAGGCCGGGCTGACCTCGGCTCTGCACGACGACGGCTTCATCCTGACCGAGTCGGATCCCGACTACGTGGTGCTCGGCGAGACCCGGACCTACTCGTTCGAGGCGATCACCAAGGCCATCCGCCTGATCGAGAAGGGTGCGCGCTTCATCGCCACCAACCCCGACGTCACCGGGCCGTCGCCGGAAGGCTCGCTACCGGCCACGGGATCGGTTGCCGCCCTCATCTCGCGGGCCACCGGCGTCCAGCCGTACTTCGTGGGCAAGCCCAACCCGCTGATGATGCGGTCCGCCCTGAACCGGATCGACGCGCACTCCGAGAACACGGTGATGGTGGGCGACCGGATGGACACCGACGTGATCGCCGGCATCGAGGCGGGTCTGCGCACGGTGCTGGTGCTCACCGGTTCGACCCGCGCCGAGCAGGTCAGCGGGTTCCCGTACCGACCGACGCGGATCGTCGACTCGATCGCCGACGTGGTGCCACTGGTGGCCGAGCTGGCGCCACGGGAGGACCAGGAGCTTTCCGCCGACTGAGGACTCTGTGGTTGGACCTGCGTCCGTCCGGCCCGGGTTTCTGAGTTTTCCGTCATTCGACGGCTTCTGCTGCATCAGACGGGGTCGGGTGCTGCGATACCCGTCGAGTGACGGAAAATTCAAGGCCCGGAGGACCCAGTCGGCGCGCTCAGTCGGCGAACAGGGGAGCGCACACCTCGAGATCGCTCGGCTGGTTGAGATCCGGCAGGGCCACGAAGATCTGCTCGACACCCTGGCCGGCCAGGTCGTGCCAGCGTCGGCGGTGCTGCTCGGCGGTGCCGACCGGATGCCGGGCCGCGTACGCCTGCGCGGTGAGCCGACCCCGGACCCGCTCGACCCGCCGGGCAGTGTCCTCCCGGTCCCGGCCGACCAGCGGCAGGTCGAGCACGGTGATCATGGACGGCCGACCCGCGGCCTCGCGATAGCGGGAGAACACCTCGATCTTGTGCGGCAGCAGCTCGTCGACCCGCAGGTTGCAGCCGTCGCCCTGGGTCGCGGCGATCTTCAACGTACGGCGCTCGCCCCCGCCGCCCACGATGATCGGCAGCGATCCGACCGGCCGCGGGTAGCAGGTCGTCTCCGGCAGCCGGATGCGCTTCCCGTCGTACGGCTTCGTGCCGGTGGCCCAGAGGGCGCGCATCGTCTCGATGGTGGCCTCGACGCGGTCGAGCCGCTCGCCCACCGACGGGAAGGCGATCCCGTACGCGGTGTGCTCACGTTCCCACCAACCGGCACCCAGCCCGCAGAAGGCGCGGCCCCCGCTGAGCACGTCGAGGGTGGCCGCGGCTTTGGCGAGCACTCCGGCGGGTCGCAGGGTCACCGGCGAGACGAGGGTGCCGAGGCGCAGCGACGTGTCGAGTCCGGCGAGCAGACCGAGGGTGACCCAGGGCTCCGGAAGGGGCTCCCACGCCCGGTCGACCTGAGGGATCTGGATCAGGTGGTCCATCAACGCGATCCCGGCGAAACCGACCTGCGCGGCGGTGAGCGCGACCTCCCGCAGCCATCCGTTCGGGTCCTGGCCCCAGCCGAAGCGGGACAACTGCAGGATCACCGGCGTCCGACCCTGGTCCGGATCGGCGGCGGAAGCGACCCCTGCCGCCGATTCGGGGGTCGGGACCTGCTCGGTGAGGACGACGACCCGATCCCAGCCCTCGGCCTCGGCGAGTGGGGCTAACGCCCGGATCCGGCGGAGCTGGCCGGTGAGAACCTCGGCCGGTACGGGGCGGTCGCGCTCGGCGTTGCGGGTCCGGCACAGCCGGCTGGGCGTGTCGAGGATGACGAGCACCGCTGGGAGGCCGGCGGCGTGGGCGCGTTCGCGGAGCTTCCGGCGCCGGTCCGCATCCAGCCCGAGGGTGTCGACCACCGTGGTGAGTCCGCGCCGCAGCCGGGCGTCGATGACCAGGTCGGCCACCGCGAAGGCGTCGGCGGAGGCATCGAGATCGGCCGGTCCCGTGCCCACCACGGCCCGCAGCGCGTCGGTCGAGACGACCTCCGACCGGGCGTAGTGTGCCGCCGCCCAGGTCGATTTACCGGATCCGGCCGCACCCGCCAGCACCACCACGCACGGGTCGGGGAGGCCACCGCCGGGTTCGGAGTCGCTCACCCCACCCATCCTGCCGAGTTGTCAGCGCCTGTGGTCGCTCGGGCCACCACTGCGTCTGACAACTCGGTGTCTGTCTCAGCCGCGCGGGACCAGCTGGTGCTCGCCGGGTTTGCGCGGCATCAGGGCGACGCCGATCAGCATCGCGACCGCCACCACGGCCGAGCCGAGGAAGACCCGGTGCAGCGCGTCGAACAGCACCAGTGGATCGACACCCGCGAGACTGATGCTGCCGTGACCGCCGGCCCCCGCCGCGCCGATCAGCGCGGCGTTGGCGATGGCCCCGAAGACGGCCACCCCGACGGCCGAGCCCATCGACCGAGCGAACATGTTCGTCCCGGTGACCACCCCGCGCACCTGCCACTCGGCCGAGGACTGAGCGGCGATCAGCGTCGGGCTGGCGACCCAGCCCATGCCGAGGCCGACCACGAAGCAGGTGACCGCCACCAGCCAGACGGAGGACGTGGCCGTGAGCGTGGCGAGCAGCCCGGCGCCGACGATGGCCACGCCGGAGCCGATCAGCGCTGTCGAGCGGAAGCCGATCCGCAGGTAGACCCGGCCCGCCGTGGCGGCCGCGATCGGCCAGCCGACGGTCAATGCCGCGAGCGCGAAACCACCGATCAGCGCGTTGTGGCCGAGGACGCCCTGGACGTACAGCGGCACGTAGGAGGTCAGACCGACCAGCATCGCGCCGACGCTCAGGCTGACCAGGTTGGTGGTGTTGAGCAGCCGGGCCCGGAAGACCCAGCCCGGGATGATCGGCTCGCTGGCCCGCCGCTCAGCCAGGGCGAAGGCGACCAGCAGGACCGCGGCGCTCCCGAGCACGGCCACGCTGGCCGGTGAGCGCCACGGCCACAGCACCCCGCCCTCGAGCAGCCCCAGGATCAGCAGCGAGGAGCCGACAGTCAGCAGCACAGCCCCGGTGATGTCGATCCGGTGGCGCACCCGCTCGACGTCCTCGTGGAACTTGCGGATCAGGGTCCAGCCGGCGAACAGGGCCAGCGGGATGTTCACGAAGAAGATCCAGCGCCAGTCGAGGACCTCGACGAACACGCCGCCCAGGGTGGGGCCGACCACGGCCGAGATGGCCCAGACACTGGCCATGTAGCCCTGCACGGTGGCCCGCTCCGCCAGGGTGTAGAGGTCGCCGACGATGGTCATCGAGGTCGGCATGATCGCACCGGCGCCCAGGCCCTGCAGGCCCCGGAAGACGATCAGGGCGGGCATGCTCCAGGCGAAGCCGCAGAGGATCGAGCCGAGCAGGAAGAGGCCGACGCCGATCAGCATGATCGGCTTGCGGCCGTACTGGTCGGAGAACTTGGCGTAGATCGGCACCGACACGGCCTGGGCCAGCAGGAAGACCGAGAACAACCAGGGGAACTGGGAGAAGCCACCCAGGTCGTCCACGATGGCGGGGACCGCGGTGGCCAGGATGGTGGAGTCGATCGCCACCAGCCCGACGCTCAGCATCATCGACAGCAGGATCGGACCGCGCGCGGAACGCAGCCCCACTTCCGCCCGGCTCACCTGCTGTTGCACCATGACCATTCGCAACCCATGGGCCGCCGGATGCATTCCCGGTCTATGCGGTCCAGCTCAGGATCGGAGCTCGGTGCGGTCATGTGGGCCAAGCGGTGGTCGGACGGGGCGGAAGCCGACCGTGGTCGGAAAACGTACGCCAGGGGCTGGTCGGGACGGGCGGAAGCCGACCGTGGTCGGAAAACGTACGCCTGGGGCTGGTCGGGACGGGCGGAGGCCGACCGTGGTCGGAAAACGTACGCCAGGGGCTGGTCGGGACGGGCGGAGGCCGACCGTGGTCGGAAAACGTACGCCAGGGGCTGGTCGGGACGGGCGGAAGCCGACCGTGGTCGGAAAACGGACAGCCCGACCTCCGCCCACGCCAGCGGATGCCGGGCTCAGAAGGAGGGCGGGGTGTGCCAGATCCGGTCGATGTAGTTGCGCATGGAGCGGTCGGAGGAGAAGAAGCCGGAGCGGGCCACGTTCAGGATGGCCGACTTCGTCCACTTGTCGGTGTCGGCGTACGCGGCGTCGACCTCGGCCTGGGCGTCGATGTAGGCGCGGTAGTCGGCCAGGGCCATGAAGCGGTCCTCGTAGAGCAGGTTGCTCACCACCGGGGCGAACGTGTCCCGGTCCCCGCCCGAGAACGCGCCCTGGGCGATCAGGTCCATGGCCCGCTTCAGGCTCGGGTCCGACTCGTAGAACGAGCTCGGCACGTAGCCCTTCGCGTACAGCGCCTCGACGTCGGGCTCCAGCAGCCCGAACAGGAAGAAGTTGTCGTCGCCCACCAGCTCACGGATCTCGATGTTGGCGCCGTCGTCGGTGCCGATGGTCAGCGCACCGTTGAGGGCGAACTTCATGTTGCCCGTACCGGACGCCTCCTTGCCCGCCAGCGAGATCTGCTCGGACAGGTCGGCGGCCGGGATGACCTTCTCCGCCAGCGTCACGTTGTAGTTGGGCGGGAACAGCACCTTGAGCCGGCCCTCGACGCGCTTGTCGTTGTTGACGACCGCACCCACCCCGTTGATCAGGTGGATGATGTCCTTGGCGATCTTGTAGCCGGGGGCGGCCTTGGCGCCGAAGATGAAGGTGCGCGGCGTGATGTCGGCGGCCTTCACCTCCCCGGAGATGATCCGCTCGTACTCGGTGACGATGTGCAGCACCTTGAGGGTCTGCCGCTTGTACTCGTGCAGCCGCTTGACCATCACGTCGAGCAGGTGGGTGTCGTCGACTCCTGTGCCGTCGCGCTCGCCCAGCACCCGGTTGAGCCGACGCTTGTTGTGCGCCTTGACCTCGCGGAACCGGTCGCGGAACTCCTCGTCCTCGGCGTACGGCTCCAGCTCGCGCAGCCGCTCGAGGTCGGTCAGCCAGCCCACCCCGAGGGCGTCGGTGATCAGCTCCGACAGCGCCGGGTTGGCCAGTCGGACGAACCGGCGCGGGGTGACGCCGTTGGTGACGTTGGTGAACTTGCCCGGGTAGAACTCGTTGAAGTCGGGCAGCACCTTGTCGCGCAACAGCTGGGAGTGCAGCTCGGCGACGCCGTTCACCTTCGCGCCGGCGACGGTGGCCAGGTACGCCATCCGGACCGCCCGCTCGGGGTGCTCGGCGATGATCGACATCCGGCTGATCCGGAGCTGGTCGCCGTCGAAGCGCTCGGAGACCTGCTCCAGGAACTCCTCGTTGATCCGGTAGATGATCTCCAGGTGCCGCGGCAGCAGCCGACCGAGCAGGTCGACCGACCAGACCTCCAGCGCCTCCGGCAGCAGGGTGTGACAGGTGTACGCGAAGCACTGCTGGGTGATGGCCCAGGCCTGGTCCCACTCCATCTTCTTCTCGTCGATGAGCACCCGCATCAGCTCGGGCACGCCGATCACCGGGTGGGTGTCGTTGAGCTGGAAGATGATCCGCTGCGGCAGGTTGTTGAGGTCGAAGTCCTTGGGCAGCGTGAAGTTGAGGAAGTCGTGGATCGAGGCGGAGACGAAGAAGTACTGCTGCTGCAGCCGCAGCTCCTTGCCCTGCGGCGTGGAGTCCTCGGGGTAGAGCACCTTGGAGATGTTCTCCGCGAAGGTCTGCGCCCGGACCGCCTCCTCGTAGTCACCGGAGTTGAAGATGCGCAGGTCGAACGCGTCGGTGGCCACGGCCCGCCACAACCGCAGTGTGTTCACCCGACCGTTCTGGTAACCCGGAACCATGTAGTTGTAGGGGACGGCCTTGACCTTCCAGCCCGGCACCCAGCGGGACCGCTCGACACCGTCGGTGTCGGTGTACTTCTCGGTGTGACCGCCGAAGGTGACGATCTGCGCGGCCTCGGGGTGCGGGAACTCCCACGGTGCGCCGAGGGCCAGCCAGGAGTCGGCCTGCTCGACCTGGCGGCCGTCGACGAAGGTCTGCCGGAAGATGCCGTACTCGTAACGGATGCCGTAGCCCACGCAGGGCACGCTCATGGTGGCCAGCGAGTCGATGAAGCAGGCGGCCAGTCGACCCAGACCGCCGTTGCCCAGACCGGGCTCGACCTCCTGGGCCCGCAGGGTGGCGAGGTCCACGCCGCACTTGTCGAGGCCCTCCTCGACGATCTCGGTCAGTCCGGTGGCGAGCAGGGCGTTACCGAGCTGGCGGCCGAGCAGGTACTCGGCGGACAGGTAGGCCACGCCCTTCGCCTGGGTCTCGGCCTGCCGGCGCAGCGTCTCCAGCCAGCGGGCCATCAGGTAATGACGGACCGTACGGGCCAGCGCCAGGTACTGGTCGTTGACGGAGCTGGTGGACAGGGCCACGCCCTGGCCGTAATTGAGCTCGCGCAGGAACTCGCGGACGAAGCCGTCGACCGAGCTGGCCGGGGAGCTGACCGGGGCCTTGGCCAGCGGGTGCGTCGCCTTCGGCTTCACGGGCGTCGCGGCGGCCGGCTCGGGAAGGCCGTCGACCGGGTAGTCGTCTGTCGTGGAGCTGGGGTTCTCGGACACGGGGGTAACCGTAGCGGCGCCACGTTACCGCCGTGTGATGCCCGGCCGGCGGACGCGGCCGGTCACGTTCTGTGCAGGCACTGAGAATGCGGTCGGAAGTGTTTGCACTCACCATGGCAGAGTGCTAAACATGGCGTTAGCACTCTCGCAGAGAGAGTGCCACCTCACCAAGCGGTGAGCCCTGAGCCGAGGCCTCTGTGTCGAAGCGTACGGGCGTCCGTCGCGGGCACCGCTGGCGAGACCCAACATCTATCCACACCAACGCGCGGGGACAGACCCCGCACGCGGGAGGACTCGCGGAGAACATGCCGAAACTCATTCAGTTCAACACCGAAGCGCGGCGCGGTCTGGAGCGCGGGATGAACCAGCTCGCCGACGCCGTCAAGGTCACGCTGGGCCCGAAGGGCCGCAACGTCGTGCTCGAGAAGAAGTGGGGTGCGCCCACCATCACGAACGACGGTGTGAGCATCGCCAAGGAGATCGAGCTCGAGGACCCGTACGAGAAGATCGGGGCCGAGCTGGTCAAGGAGGTCGCCAAGAAGACCGACGACGTCGCGGGCGACGGCACCACCACCGCCACCGTGCTGGCCCAGGCCATGGTGCGCGAAGGTCTGCGCAACGTCACCGCCGGCGCCAACCCGATGAGCCTCAAGCGCGGCATCGAGGCGGCCGTGGCCGCCCTGATCGCCGAGCTCGCGGCCACCGCCAAGGACGTGGAGACCAAGGAGCAGATCGCTGCCACCGCCTCCATCTCCGCCGGTGACGCCAGCGTCGGCGAGATCATCGCCGAGGCGATGGACAAGGTCGGCAAGGAAGGCGTCATCACCGTCGACGAGTCCAACACCTTCGGCCTCGAGCTCGAGCTCACCGAGGGCATGCGGTTCGACAAGGGCTACATCTCGCCCTACTTCGTCACCGACACCGAGCGCATGGAGACCGTGCTCGACGATCCGTACATCCTGATCGTCAACTCCAAGGTCTCCAACCTCAAGGAGCTGCTGCCGATCCTGGAGAAGGTCATCCAGTCCGGCAAGCCGCTGGTCGTGCTGTCCGAGGACGTCGACGGCGAGGCTCTGGCCGCGCTGATCGTCAACAAGATCCGCGGCACCTTCAAGTCCGTGGCCGTCAAGGCCCCGGGCTTCGGCGACCGTCGCAAGGCCATGCTGACCGACATCGCCATCCTCACCGGTGGCCAGGTCATCTCCGAAGAGGTCGGCCTCAAGCTCGACGGTGTCGAGCTGGAGCTGCTGGGCCAGGCTCGTCAGGTCGTCGTGACCAAGGACGAGACGACCATCATCGAGGGCGCGGGTGACTCCGACGCCATCGCCGGTCGGGTCAACCAGATCCGTACGGAGATCGAGAACAGCGACTCCGACTACGACCGCGAGAAGCTGCAGGAGCGGCTGGCCAAGCTGGCCGGCGGCGTTGCCGTGATCAAGGTCGGCGCGGCCACCGAGGTCGAGCTCAAGGAGCGCAAGCACCGCATCGAGGACGCGGTGCGCAACGCCAAGGCGGCCGTCGAAGAGGGCATCGTCGCCGGTGGCGGCGTGGCTCTGCTGCAGGCCGCTCAGCACGTCAAGGTCGACCTGACCGGTGACGAGGCCATCGGCGCGCAGATCGTCTTCACCGCGGCCGAGGCCCCGCTGAAGCAGATCGCCATCAACGCCGGCCTCGAGGGCGGCGTCGTGGCGGAGAAGGTCCGCAACCTGCCCGTCGGTCAGGGCCTGAACGCGGCCACCGGCGAGTACGTCGACCTGGTCGCGGCCGGCATCATCGACCCGGCCAAGGTGACCCGGTCCGCGCTGCAGAACGCGGCGTCGATCGCGGCCCTGTTCCTCACCACCGAGGCCGTCATCGCCGACAAGCCGGAGAAGGCTGTGGCCGCTCCGGGTGGCGACGGTGGCATGGGTGGCATGGGCGGGATGGACTTCTGATCTGACGATCAGAGCCTGACTGCTCGACTCGAGCACGACGCCGGCGGCGGTTCCCACTTCGGTGGGGACCGCCGCTGGTGCGTTCTGCGGGTCCCGGGGTCCCGGGGTTCCGGATCTGCTCGGGTTCGTCGGATCTGCTCGATCTATAGACCGAGCAGATCCGACAAACCCGAGCAGCTGTGGTCGGGCAGGCGGTGGCGGGCGTCAGCGGTGCAGGTGGGCCATCAGGGCGAGCACCCCGACGTCGTCGTGCTGCGGTCCGACGATCTGCAGGCCGATCGGCAGCCCGGCGTCACTCAGCCCGACCGGTACGGTGCCGGCCGGGGAGCGGGTCAGGTTGAACACCCCTGTCGCGCGGATCCAGGACACCGTCTCCCCGAACCGTGGCGGGTCGCGGTGCAAGGTCGGGGTGAGCAGCAGATCGCAGGTCTCGAACACCTCGATCAGCTCCAGGTTCAGCCGATGGGTCGCGTCCTCCGCGGCCAACAGGTCCCGGGCCGTCAGGCGGTCGGCATCCTCGATGCCCTCCCGTACCTCCTCGGTCAGCTGTGAGCGGTCGAGGTCCCCGACGCTGCGCTGGACGTACGCGGAGACCAGCGGGCCCCAGGCGTCGTACGGCTCCGAGGTGAAGACGCGATCGAGCTCGACGACCTCCACCCCCTCGGCGGCCAGCCGTTCGACGACCGCGGCACAGGCGGCGAGGATGCTCGGCTCGGTCCAGTCGTAGCCCAGTCGGGGACTCCAGGCGATCCGGCGGGGGAGCGGTGTCCGGCCGACACCCACCGAGAACGGCTCGGACGGGGCGGGCAGCGAGCGCAGGTCGCTCGGTTCGGGCCCGACGATCACGTCGAGGGCGGCGAGCAGGTCGGCGACCGTACGGGTGATCACGCCCCGGGTGGTGACCAGCGGCCAGTCGACCGGGTGCGGACCGCCGTCGGGCACCCGGCCCAGCGACGGCTTGAAGCCGGGCAGACCGCAGGCCGACGCGGGGATCCGGATCGACCCACCGCCGTCGGAGGCCGTGGCCAGCGGCACCATGCCCGCGGCCACCGCCACGGCCGTCCCCCCGGACGAGCCACCGGCGACCCGGTCGACGGCGTACGGGTTGCGGGTGGAGCCGAAGACCAGGTTGGACGTGTCGGCCGAGGTGGCGAACTCCGGGGCGTTGGTCTTGCCGACCACCACGCAGCCGGCGGCCCGGAGACGGGTGACGAGCACCGAGTCCCGGGTGGCGGGGGCGGCGTCGGCGAAGAGTCGGGAACCGTGGGTGGTGCGGTAGCCGATGGTGTCCTCGGTGTCCTTGACGGCCAGCGGTACGCCGGCCAGGGGGAGGAGCTCGCCGACGGCGACCCGGCGGTCCACCTCGGCGGCCTGGGCGAGCGCGCGGTCGGGGTCGCTCGCGATGATCGCGTTGAGCTCCGGGTCGAGCCGGGCGATCCGTTCCAGCGCGGCGGCCGTGGTCGCTGCGGCGGTGGTCTGGCCGGCGCGGACGGCCGCTGCGGTCTCGAGGGCCGCGGGGGCCGCCTCGTTGATCACCTGGGGGAGGTTACTGGCAGTCGACCGGTCACCGCCGCGATGAGCTCATCGGCCGCCCGGTCGAGGTCCTCGTCGGTGACGTCGGCCTCGAAGGTGAACCGCAGCGCGGTCTGGGCGGTCTCGGCCGGGATCCCCATCGCGGTCAGGACGTGCGAGGCCTCGTCGCTGCCGGCCGCGCAGGCCGAACCGCTGGAGCAGATCACGCCGTGCCGCTCCAGGTCGAGCAGCACCGACTCGCCGCTGACACCGGGGAGCACGTACGAGGCGTGGCCGGGAAGCCGCTCGGTCCGGTGACCCGTCAGCCGGGCGCCGGGCAGATCCCGCTCCACCCGGGCGATGAAGGCGTCCCGCCGTGCGCGGACGGGGTTCGGATCGGCGGCCCTGGCCAGCCGGAGCGCGGTCGCCAGCCCGACGGCACCGGCCACGTCCTCGGTGCCGGACCGCAGTCCACGTTGCTGACCGCCACCGTGGATCAAGGGCTCGACCGGGGTCCGCCGCGCCACCCACAGCACGCCGATCCCCTTGGGAGCACCGACCTTGTGACCGGAGAGGCTGAGGGCGTGGACGCCGAGTCGGCCGACATCGAGGTCCAGCCAGCCGGCCGCCTGGACGGCGTCGGTGTGGAACGGGACGTCGTGCGCGCCAGTGACCGCTGCCAGCTCGGCGATCGGCTGGATGGTGCCGACCTCGTTGTTGGCGTACTGGATGCTGACCAGCGTCGTGTCGTCGCGCAGCGCGGCGGCGAGATCGGCGGGCACGACCCGCCCATCGGCGTCGACCTCGAGCTCGGTGACGTCGAAGCCCAGACGGCCCAGCCAGCGGGCCGATTCCAGCACCGCCGGGTGCTCGACCGCGGAGACGATCACGTGCCGACCGCGGGGGCGGGCCAGGGCGATGCCCTTGATCGCCGTGTTCGCGCCCTCGGTGCCCCCGGAGGTGAACGTGATCTCCGCGGGTCGGGCCCCCAGGACGTCGGCCACGGCCCGGCGGGCGGCCTCGAGACCGCGGGCGGCGGCCTCGCCCACCTCGTGGTGGCTGGACGGGTTGCCGTACGTGGTCGTGAGGTACGGCCACATCGCCTCCAGCACCTCCCGGCGTACGGGGGTGGTGGCGGCCGCGTCCAGGTAGCTGGTCATCGCGCGCCGTCGACGACCACGTCCAGACCCAGGTCGAGCGCCCGGACGCTGTGGGTGAGGGCGCCGACGCTGATCACGTCGACCCCGGTCGCGGCGACCGCGGCGATGGTGTCCAGGGTGATGCCGCCGGAGGCCTCGACGATGGCGCGGCCGTCGATCCGACGGACGCCCTCGACCAGGTCGTCCAGGGAGAAGTTGTCGAGCATGATCGTGTCCGGGCCGGCGGCGAGCACCTCGTCCAGCTGCTCGAGCCGGTCGATCTCCACCTCGAGGTGCATCGTGTGCGGGAGCTCCGCGCGCGCCCGGCGGATGGCCGCCCCGATGTCGTCGACCACGGCCAGGTGGTTGTCCTTGGCCATCACCGCGTCCGACAGCGAGTAGCGGTGGTTGTGGCCGCCGCCGCACCGTACGGCGTGACGTTCCAGGGCCCGGAGTCCCGGGGTGGTCTTGCGGGTGTCGACCACCCGCGCGTCCGTACCGGCGACGGCCTCCACGTAGCGGGCCGTCAGAGTCGCCACACCGCACATCCGCTGCACGAGGTTGAGCGCGACCCGCTCCGCCTGCAGGATCGCCCGCGCCGACCCCTCGACCCGGGCCAGCACCTGACCGGTGTCGAAGCGGTCGCCGTCGACGGTCAGCACCGTGACCTTGACCGTGTCGTCCAGCGTGGTCATGGCGACCTCGAACACCTCGACGCCGGCGAAGATCCCGGGCTCGCGGGCCACCAGCTCGGCGGTCGCGGTGGTGGTCGCGGGCACGAACGTCTGGCTGGTGACGTCGCCGAACGGCGCGTCCTCCTCGAGCGCCATGGTCACCACGCGCTCGATCTGGTGTCGCTGCAGACTCATCGGGTTCCTGTCCTGAAGCTGCTCGGGTTTGTCGGTTCTGCTCGATCTATAGACGGTGCAGAGCCGACAAACCCGAGCAGATCCGTCATCGGTGAAGGACCAGACCTGAGTGGACGGCCTGGGTGGGGTCGGTGGTGGGGAAGTCGGCGCGGAAGTGGCCCCCGCGCGATTCCGTACGCCGCAGCGCGCTCGCGGTCACCGCCCGGGCGACCAGCAGCAGGTTGGCGTCCTCGCTGGTCTTGGCGTCGGTGACCTCCGGCGTACGCCAGCCGCGGAGCGTGTCCAGCGCCTCGCTCAGGCCGGCGGCGGTCCGGCTCAGACCCACCGACTCCCACATCAGGGCCTGCAGGTCGGACCGGTTGTACGCCTCCGCGTCAGGTTCGTCGCTCAGATCGACCGGTTCTGCGGGCGGCCACTCAGCCGAGTTGTCAGCGCTCACGGTCGCTCCGGCGACCACAGGATCTGACACGTCGGAGTTCAGGTGGTCGGCGACCCGGCCGCCGTAGACCAGGCCCTCGAGCAGCGAGTTGGAGGCCAGCCGGTTGGCCCCGTGCAGACCCGTGCAGGCGACCTCGCCGACCGCGTACAGACCGGGCACCGAGGTGCGGCCCCAGACGTCGGTCCGCACCCCACCCATCCAGTAGTGCGCGGCGGGGGTGACCGGGATCGGGTCGACGTCCCAGGCGAAGCCCTGCCGACGGCAGCTGGCGTCGATGGTGGGGAACCGCCGGGCCAGGAACGCGGCTCCGAGGTGGGTGGCGTCCAACCGCACCGGCGCCGCGTGCTGGCGCGCCATCTGGTCGGCGATCCCGCGGGCCACCACGTCCCGCGGAGCGAGCTCGGCGGCCGGGTGGACGTCGAGCATGAAGCGGCGGCCGTCGGTGTCGATCAGGGTGGCCCCTTCCCCGCGGACCGCCTCGGAGATCAAGAAGTTGCCGGGTGCGGCCAGTGCGGTCGGATGGAACTGGTAGAACTCCAGGTCCGCCACCACCGCGCCCGCCCGCAGAGCGAGGGCGACCCCGTCGCCGGTGGCCACCTCGGGGTTCGTGGTGTGGCGGTAGAGCTGGCCGGCTCCGCCGGTGGCCAGGATCACCGCGTCCGCCGCGAGCTCGGTGCCGTCCAGCAGCCGTACGCCGACGGCTCGCCCACCGTCCAGCAGGAGGTCGACGACAGTGGTGCGGGGCCGCAACGGGATGCCCGCGGCGGCCACCCGTCGCAGCAGTGCGGTGGAGATCGCCTCGCCGGTGGCATCGCCGTGCACGTGCAGGATCCGGGGGTGCTCGTGGGCGGCCTCCAGGCCCAGCGCCAGCCGTCCGTCGGCGGTGGTGTCGAAATCGACTCCGCGCTCGGCGAGCTCGCGCACCGCAGCCGGACCGCCCTCACAGAGCACGGTCGCTGCGGTCACGTCGCTCAACCCGGCGCCGGCCACCAACGTGTCGGCGACGTGGCTGGCCGGAGTGTCCTCGCTCGAGGTGACCACCGCGACGCCGCCCTGGGCGTAGCGGGTGTTGCTCTCCGAGGCGTCGGCCTTGGTCAGCACCGTCACCTCGTGGTGTGGAGCAAGATCAAGAGCCGCGGTCAGTCCGGCGACACCGGAGCCGATGATGATCACGCGCATGCTGCGTCCCTTCTGATGATCATTCGGGTGGTTGTGATGATCACGAGGCGGTCAGCGCGGCAGGGCCGCGAGCATCCGCTCGAGCGCCACCTTCGCGTGCACGGCCACCTCGTCGGCGACCACGATCTCGTTGCGGATCTCGCCCTCGACGAGACCGTCCAGCGTCCAGGCCAGGTAGCCGGGATGGATCCGGTACATGGTCGAGCAGGGGCAGACCACCGGGTCCAGGCAGAAGATCGTCTTGTCCGGGTTCTCCGCCGCCAGCCGGTTGACCAGGTTGACCTCGGTGCCGATGGCGATCACGTCACCCGGCTGCGCCGCGGCCACGAACTTGCGGATCGCGTCGGTGGAGCCGGCGGCGTCGGCGGCGTCGACCACCGGCATCGGGCACTCCGGGTGCACGATCACCTTGCAGCCCGGGAAGTCGGCCCGGGCCTGCTCGATCTGCGCCACGTTGAAGCGCTTGTGCACCGAGCAGAACCCGTGCCACAAGATCACCTTGGCGTCCTGCAGCTCGGCCTCGGTGTTGCCGCCGAGGGGCTTGCGCGGGTTCCACATCGGCATCTGCTCCAGCGGTACGCCCATCGCCTTGGCCGTGTTGCGGCCCAGGTGCTGGTCGGGGAAGAACAGCACCCGCCGGCCGCGGGCGAAGGCCCACTCCAAGACGGTGGACGCGTTCGACGAGGTGCAGACGATGCCGCCGTGCCGGCCGCAGAACGCCTTGAGGGCGGCCGAGGAGTTCATGTAGGTGACCGGGATGACCGAGGCCAGGCCATCGGCCCCGACACCGTCCGGACCCGTCTCGTCGGCGTACAGCTCCATCAGGTCCTCCCAGGCGGCCTCCACGGAGTCCTCGTCGGCCATGTCGGCCATCGAGCAGCCCGCGGCCAGGTTGGGCAGGATGACGTGCTGATCCGGCCGGGCCAGGATGTCCGCGGTCTCGGCCATGAAGTGCACGCCGCAGAACACGATCGTGCTCGCCTCGGGCCGGGTGAGCGCCGCGTTGGCGAGCTGGAAGGAGTCCCCGACGAAGTCGGCGTACTGGACCACCTCGTCACGCTGGTAGAAGTGGCCCAGGATGACCAGGTCGTTGCCCAGCTTCTCCTTGGCCGTACGGATCCGGGCGTGCAGCTCGTCGTCGCTCATCCGCTGGTACGCCGTCGGCAGCTGCCCCGGGCGGGTGACCGGCTCGGGGATGACGTCCAGCTCGGAGGCACCGGGGCCGTAGCCGGGGGCCAGGTCGAAGTCCCACGGTCCGCGCGCCAGATCGGCGTCACAGCTCGCGCTCGGGGCGGCCGTGATCACGTCGTTGACGGAGAAGGTGATGGTCTGGGTCATGAGCGGAGCCTCTCGGGAGTGCAGGAGCGATTCTGGACGGCACGCTTTTCGTCGTTCGGAATCGTGACGAACGAGCGAGACATTGCGGAGCTCAGGACCGCGGAGCGCGGAGCGCGACCATCGAACCGGGTCATCGTGGGTTCCTGTCAGTAGGCGTGACCTGGAAGGCGTAGAGGGCGGGTGGGCGGTGGCTGGTGCCGGTGAGTCGGTTGCCGGTCGGGACCAGGGTCTTGGTGGCCAGCGCCTGGCGGCGGAAGTTGGCGGGGTCGATCCGCTTGCGCAGCACCGCCTCGTGCACGGCTCGGAGCTCGGCCAGGGCGAACTCCGGCCGCAGGAAGAACCGGGCGATCGGGGAGTAGGTGATCTTGGCCCGCAGCCGGTTGAGCGCGTACTGCACGATGCCGTTGTGGTCGAACGCGAGCTCGGGGATCTCGTCGGCGACGAACCACTCGACGTTCTCGCCGTCCACCGCCCGAGCCACCTCGTCGGAGCGGACCAGTGCCCAGTAGACGATCGAGACCACGCGCTGCGGCGAGCGCTCGACCGTGCCGAAGGAGTACAGCTGCTCCAGGTAGCTGGAGGTGAGTCCCGTGGTGCGCTCCAGGGTGTGTCGGGCGCTGGCGGCGAGGTCCTCGTCGGGTTGCAGTGGACCGCCGGGCAACGCCCAGCGACCCTCGTGCGGCTGCCGGATCCGCCGGACCAGTGGCAGCCACAGAGTCGTCTCGCCGCTGCGGGGATGGGGCCGAAGGGCGAAGATCACCGTCGAGACGGCGAGCTCGATCCCCTGCTCGGTCATGGTGGTGGCTCCTGGACGTACGCGGACCCTCGGGCCGGTCGACTTCTGGTTAGTGTGACTCTAAGTCGATGATGCGAGCCTACGCCGCGACTTATGGTCAGGTCAACTCTTAGTGTCGTGACCCGGAACACACTCCGGCGTCGGCGATCTGACGATCGGCTCGTCAGTCAGAACGCCCCTCGAGACCACCGGCCAGGAAGTCCGAGATCTGTTGCGCGAACTGCTCGGGTCGTCGCTGCTGAGCCCCGTGGCCGCCCTGGACCACCCAGCTCGAGGCGCCCGGCACCACCTCGGCCAGCGCCCGCATGCGCCGACCCAGGTGGGGAGGGCTGGTGGTACCCCGTACCGCCAGCACCGGGTGGGCGATCCGGGCGTAGGCCGGACGACGATCCCCGAGCGCGTCGATGGCGGCCAGGTCGGCCACCTGACCCGGGATCCGCTTCCGGTAGTCCGGTGCGGCCCAGACACCGAGGGCGCCGAGCCAGGCCGACCAGGCGGGTAGACCGACGACGTCGCGGAAGAACGTGGCCAGGGCCCGGACGGGGCGGCCGGCGGCCAGGCTCGCCCGGGCGCGGTCGGACGCCTCACCGCCGAGCGGCCGGTCCAGCACGATGGGTGCCTCGAACACCACGGCGGACCCGTAGAGGCCGGGGTCGCGGACCAGGCACTCGAGGGCGACGACTCCACCGGAGGAGTGGCCGAGGAGGTCGACGGATCCGCCCAGTCGGCGAGCCAGCGCGGCGACGTCGCCCGCCTCGTCGACCATCGTCCAACGGAACGGGTCGCCCAGCTCCGGGCGGTAGAACCGCCGGACGAACCGGACGACCCGGTGTTGATCGGCCAACCGGGGAACCACCCGGTCCCAGCCCCTGGCCCGGTAGTCGATGCCGCCGGCCAGCAGGATCAACGGCCGGCCGGACCCGCTCGCGGTCGCCAGGAGCGGGGTCCCGTCCTCGGCGGTGCAGGTCACGGTCTCATCCACCAGACGACTGTCCCTCACCTCTCGTGGGTGCGTCCAGGGAGGTCGCCGGAGGGACTACGGTCGCCTGGTGCACCTGGCGGACTTCGTCGACCTGGCCGATCGGGTCGGGCCGATCCTGGTCTTCCTGGTGGCGATCACCGTGGTGGCCGAGCTGGCCGACGGGATCGGTCTGTTCGCGATCGTGGCCCGCTGGGCGGCGGTGCTGGGGCGGGGCTCGGTGCTGGGCCTCTGGCTGCTCGTCGTCCTGGTGGCCACCCTGGCCACCGCGGTGCTGTCCCTGGACACGACGGCGGTGCTGCTGACACCGGTGGTGCTGGTGCTGGCCCGACGGCTGGGGCTCGGTCAGGAGCTGTTCGCCTTCACCGCGGTCTGGCTGGCCAACACCGCCTCACTGGTCCTGCCGGTGTCGAACCTGACCAACCTGCTGGCGTACGCGCGACTGCGTCCAGCCGGAGTGGCGTACACGCCGCTCATGTGGGCACCCGCCCTGGCGGTGTGGCTGGTCACGGTCGTGCTGCTCGGGGTGGTGTTCCGGCGGCGGCTGCGTGGCCGCTACGAGGTCCCCAGGCCGTTCCCGCTCGACGATCGGGGGCTGCTCATCGTGGCCGGCCTGGTCTGTGCCGGACTCGGCCCGGCGTTCGTGCTCGGGGCCGACGTGACCCTGACGGCGGTGATCGCTGCCGTGACGCTGGTCATCGCCTGTCTGATCCGCCGCCCCCGCCTGGTGGGCTGGCGGCTGCTGCCGTGGCCGCTGGTGCTCGGGGTGAGTGTGCTGTTCATCCTGGTCGAGATCGCGCACGCCTACGGTCTCTCCACCCTGGTGACCGAGCTGGTCGGTCTGGGAGACGGCTGGACCGACCTGCTGCGCCTGGCCGGGGTGTCCGCCGTGGCCGCCAACGTGCTGAACAACCTGCCCGCGTACCTGGCGGTGGAGCCGTCCGCCCTGGACTCGCCCGTACGTCTCGCCGCGCTGCTGGTCGGGGTCAACGCCGGTCCGCTGATCACGCCGTGGGCCAGCCTGGCCACCCTGCTGTGGGCGGGCCGCTGCCGCGCGGCCGGACTGCAGGTGTCCTGGCTGCGGTTCGCCGCGCTGGGTGCCGTGCTGGTGCCGCTGGCGCTGGTGGTCGGGACCGGCGCCCTGGTGCTCGGTGGTTGAGGCTCGGGGCTTCGAGCCGGTGGTCGACCCTCAGCCGCCGAGCGTGGTCAGCCGGTTGACCGCCCGGTCGTAGTCGGTGAGCTGAGCGGGATCGGGCACGGGGGTCGGCCAGTCGTCGGTGCCCCATCCGGCGAGCGGCGCCTTCTCGTCGTAGGTCCACCGCGAGACAACGGCCCGACCCGGCGGGCCGACCCTGGTGGCGCCGTCCGGTGCGGGCGTCACGGCGAGACCGGTCAGGTTGGCCGTCCCGGGCAGCACGATGTCGACCCGATCGGTGCCTCGGGGCAGTGCCGGGTAGCTGGTGACCAGCTGGGCGGACCCGCCGGCGGCACGCAGACCGATCGCCCAGAAGTCGAGGTTGGTGCACAGGCACTCGAGGAAGGGCCGGTCCTCGAATCTCCCGGTCATCCACCGGGCCGGCATGGCCCGGCCGTTCGCTGCGGCCAGGGTGGGTCCACTCGCCGCGTTGGTGCTGATCACGGGGTCGTCCGGTGGCGCGACCGCGACGAGCGGTGGGCCCAGCGGGACCACCAGGAAGGCCCCCTGTCCGCTCATCGACCGCAGGGTCCACCGGACAGTCGTCGCGTCGGGGCTTGCGAGCACCTCGTCCACCCGCAAGGTCGCCGTACGCCGGTTGGCGCCGTCATCGGTCTGGAAGTACTGCGGCGGGCTCAGCGGCTCGGCGGGCTCCACAGGTCGGGCGAGCTCGGCCGGATGGGTGGCCGTCGGAGCGAAGCCCTTCGCGCTGACCGGTACGTGGCTGAACGGAGGCAGCGTCGCGGCGACCACGTCGACGAAGCGTACCGACCTCGGCAACGCGGGATAGGCCACTTGGAGGAGCCGGGTCTCGCCCAGACGCAGCGTCGCCTGAGCGGACCAGATCGGGGTGCACAGACACCTGTGGGCCTGCTCCCGGCTCTTGTGGCTGAGCGGCCGATAGACCTTCTTGTGACGCGGCTCGACCAGCACGATGTCGATCCCACCGTTGGCGGCTCGATCCAGGCCGAGGTCGAATCCTGGGGGCACCTCGTCCCCGGTCTGTCGATCCGGCGCCTCCAGGGGGGTGATCGACCAGTCGAGCACGGTCAGACCGGAAGCGCGGCGAACGGCGTGCACCGCGATCCGTGAGACGACCCGCTGCCCCTCGGCGGAGGTCCAGGTCGTCTCCCCGGCCACCGGGAGCCTCGGGTTGGTCGGCGCGGGAGCGGCCGGAGACGGGGGTGCGGTGGTCGCCTCCTGCCGCTGGAGCAGGCCGGGCTCGGTGCCGGACCAGGTGCAACCGGTCAGCACGAGCAGGGTGAGAGCGAGGGCGAGCGCCACGGTGCGCACACTCCGATCGTAGGGCCCGATCTCCAGCGAGGTGCGGCTGAGAAGATGACGTCATGGTGACGCGGCCGGTGGTGGACGGACACAACGATCTCCCGTGGGCGATGCGGCAGGTCGGCTACGACTTCTCGGTCCGCGACATCGCCGAACCGCAACCGGAGCTGCACACCGACCTCGCCCGGCTGCGTGCCGGCGGGGTGACCGGACAGTTCTGGTCCGTGTTCGTGCCGTGCTCCTACCGGGGCGCCGACGCGGTCACCGCCACCCTGGAGCAGATCGACGCGGTGCACTCCATGGTCAGCCGCTACCCGCACGCCCTGGCCCTGGTCACCTCGGCGGAGGGGCTGCAGCTGACGGCGCAGCACGGTGGGCCGGTCGCGAGCCTGCTCGGGGCCGAGGGGGGCCACAGCATCGACAACTCCCTGGGCACCCTGCGCTCCCTCTACCGCCTCGGGGTGCGCTACCTGACCCTCACCCACAACGAGAACACCGACTGGGCCGACTCGGCCACGGACGAGCCTCGCTCCGGTGGTCTGAGCGAGTTCGGTCGCGAGGTCGTCCGGGAGATGAACCGGCTCGGCATGCTGGTCGACCTCTCCCACGTCTCGGCCGACACGATGCGGGACGCGTTGGCGGTCGCCGCGGCTCCGGTGATCTTCTCCCACTCGTCGGCTCGGGCGGTCTGTGACCATCCCCGGAACGTGCCCGACGACGTGCTGGCTCAGCTGCCCGAGAACGGTGGCGTCTGCATGATCACGTTCGTGCCGGCCTTCGTCTCGCCGGCCGTCCGCGCGTGGCAGCTGGGCATCGAGGCCGACGCCCGTACGGCGGGGATCGACGTACGTGACCTGGACGCGATGGCGGAGTTCGCGCGGCCCCGCCTGGCCGGCAAGCCGACCGCGACCCTGGCCGACGTGGTCGCCCACTGTCAGCACGTCCGTGAGGTCGCCGGCATCGACCACATCGGTCTGGGCGGCGACTACGACGGCGTGGACACGCTGCCCGAGGGTCTCGAGGACGTCGCCGGCTACCCGCGGCTGCTCGACGCGCTGGCCGAGCAGGGGTGGTCGGATGACGATCTGGCCAAGCTGGGTTGGGAGAACATCACCCGCGTGCTCGGGGAGGCGGAGCTCGTGGCGGCCGAGCTGCGCCAGACCTGCGGTCCGTCCCTGGCCACCATCGAGGAGCTCGACGGCAGCTCCGACGGCGACGTGGTCGCCCCGTGAGCGGGTTGCTGGAGGTCATCGCCCTGCAGCCCGCCGACGCCGAGCGGGCCGAGGCGGGCGGTGCAGACCGGATCGAGCTGGTCGGCACCATGGCCAGCGACGGGCTCTCGCCCGAACCTGCTCTGGTCGGGCAGGTCCGGCGGGCGACCAGTCTGCCGATCCGGGTGATGCTGCGACTGCGCGAGGGTTTCAGCACGGACGGCGGCGAGGTGAGCCGACTGCAGGGTCTGCTGTCGTCGTACCGGTCGGTCGGCGCCGACGGGGTCGTGCTCGGATTCCTCAACGCCCACACGGAGATCGACAGCGGCGTCGCACTGGAGATCGTCGGTCAGGAACCCGACTTCGGGTGGACCTTCCACCGGGCGGTGGACTCCTGCTTCGCCACCGACAAGGCCTGGCGGGCCCTGCGCCGGCTGCCGGGACTGGACCAGGTGCTCACGGCCGGGTCGGCTCGCGGGGTCACCGAGGGCTTGGACGAGCTGGTGGCCCGTGCGCGGATCGACGAGTTCGCCCGGAACGTGATCATGGCCGGCGGCGGCCTGCTGCCCGAACACGTGCCGTGGCTGGCCCGGGCCGGCGTACGGGCCTTCCACATCGGTTCGTCGGCGCGGCCGCTGGGCTCGTGGAAGGCGTACGTCGACGCCGACCTGGTCGGGACCTGGCGGCGGTTGATCGACGACGCGACGCGCCGGGCCGAGCCGGCCTGACCTGGTCGTGGTGATCTTCATCGACCCGCCGACCTGGCCCGGTCACGGTCGGTTCTGGTCGCACATGGTCAGCGACACCTCGTACGCCGAGCTGCACGACTTCGCCGCCTCGGTGGGGATCCCGCCGCGGGCCTTCGAGCGGGATCACTACGACGTGATCGCGGACCGGTACGAGTCCGTGGTGGCCGCCGGCGCGCACCGGGCGACCTCGCGCGAGATCGTGGCGATGCTGCACCGGGCCGGCCTGCGGCGACGGCATCGCTCGGTGCTGGCCCCCCCGCTCGGGCGGGTCTGGCCGGCTCCGCTGGTGCCGGGCGACCTGGTGGCGGTCGTGTCTCCGTCCGGCCCGGTCGCGCCCGACCGGCTGACGGTCGGTGTGGCCCTGCTGGAGTCGTGGGGGCTCCGGGTCCGTCTTCAGTTACGGGTGCTGGCGGCCCACCAGCCGCTGACCTACCTGGCCTCCGATGATCGAGGTCGAGCGGATGACGTCACCACCGCCTGGACCGACCCGTCGGTGGCGGCGGTCTGGGCGGCGCGCGGCGGCTACGGGGCGCAGCGGATGATCGACCTGGTGGACTGGTCGGCGCTGCGGCAGGCCGGGCGCAAGTGGTTGGTGGGCTTCAGCGACATCACCGCCCTGCACACCCGGCTGGGTCGCGACCTCGACCAGGTCACGGTCCACGGTCCGGTGCTCGGCTCGACCGGCCAGCTGGACGACGCGGAGTCGGTCGCGGCGTTGCGGGCGCTGATCATGGAACCGCCCCGGCCGGGGACGGTGCTGGTGACCGGACGGAGCGCGGTGCCCGGGGTCGGGCAGGGTCGGCTGGTCGGGGGCAACCTCTCCCTGGTGGCCGCCGACGTCGGGGTGGAGCCGCCGCCGGAGGTCTCCTCGATCGCGGTGTTCGAAGACGTGGGTGAGGACGGCTACCGGATCGACCGGATGCTCACCCAGCTGCTCCGCTCCCGCTGGTTCGACCAGGTGACCGGCGTGCTGGTGGGCGAGTTCAGCCCGGTAGCGGGGGCGTCGCCCAGCTCCTCGGGTCTGGCGGCGGTGGTCATCGCGGACCGGCTGGAGCGGTTGCGGATCCCGGTGATCACCGAGGCCGCCGTCGGCCACGGCACCCGCAACCTCGCCCTGCCCCTGGGCGCCGCCGTCACTCTCGCGGCCGGTCCACCGGGCACTCCGGGCACCCTGACCCTCGCTTCCACCTGAACGCGTTTTGTGCCGATCTCGTCGCCTATTCGTGTTCTCGGCACAAAAGGCCTGATCGGGGCGGGGTCGGGCGGCCCGGCGTGCCCGGCGGTCAGGCGGCGAGGGCGGCGGGCAGCGGGGCGGAGTGGACCACGACCAGCGAGGTGACCGCACGGGTCAGGCAGACGTACAGGCGCCGCAGGCCGGTGACCTCGTCGGGTTCGCCGGCCACGATGTCGGCCGGCTCGAGCAGCACCACGTGGTCGAACTCCAGTCCCTTGGCCAACGACGCCGGCACCAGGTCGATCCGGGTGTCGAAGATCTGGGCGTCCGCACCGAGCAGGTCGTAGCGGAGACCGGCCTTCTCCAACGTCGTACGCACGGTCGGTACGGCGAGGTCGGGCACGATCACCCCGACCGTCCCTTCTCGCTGGAGCGCCTCGCCCGTCGCGGCGACCAGATCGGTGGCCACCCGGGTGCTGAGGCGCAGATCGAGCTCCCCGCGATGGCGGCGGACCGAGTGCGGTGGGGTCAGGTGCGGAGCGATCCGGGGCAGCAGCCGGGCGGCGAAGTCGATCACCGCACCGGGCACCCGGAAGCCGGCCACGAGCTCCTCCACCTCGGCCTCGGGGTGGCCGAGGTGGGTCATCGACTCCGCCCACGAGGTGGTCGCCCACGGGGTGGTGGCCTGGGCCAGGTCGCCGAGCACGGTGACCGATCCGGTGCTGGCCCGGCGACCGACGGCGCGCAGCTGCATGGGGGAGAGGTCCTGGGCCTCGTCGAGGATCACGTGCCCCAGACTCGGCGTACGGCTGATCAGGTCCGCCGTCTCGTCGATCAGGACCACGTCCGCCAGCGACCACCGGGCGGAGGCGGCACTGCGAGCCGGCTTGGTCATCACGATCAGCCGTTGTTCTTCCGGGGTCAGGATCCCGGCCGCGGCAGCAGCCAGGAACTCGGCATCGGTGAGCAGCCGGAGCACCAGCTTGACCGGATCGACCTTGGGCCAGAGCTGATCTGCGTACGTCTTCACCGGCTTGCTGCGGGCGACGGCGTTCTGCACCCGGTCGTCGGGGGAGTCGCCCGCCGCCTCCATCCGGACCAGCACCTGGTGGGCGAGTCGTTGGGGCAGCATCATCCGGCCCGCCTCGTAGCGGACGCCGCGCGTGGTCAGCTCGTCGACGATCTCCTCGGCCAGGTAGCTGCCGACCCGCCACTGGTACGCACCGCGCGGCACCACCAGCGCCTCGGTCGGGCGGCCGACGTGGCCCCAGACGGCCCGGTGCAGCACCTCGGCCATCCGCGCGTCGCCCTTGATCAACGCCGCGGGCACCAGATCGAGCCCGCGGATCTCGGCACCGGTGGCCGCGGTGACCAGGGAGGACACCGTCGCCTGGGTGGCGTCGATCTCGCCCAGCGCGGGGAGCACGTCACCGATGTAGGAGAGGAAGCTGTCGTTGGGACCGACCACCAGCACCCCGGAGCGGGCGAGCTGGTCCCGGTAGGCGTACAGCAGATAGGCCGCACGGTGCAGTCCCACCGCCGTCTTGCCGGTGCCGGGGGCGCCCTGGATGCAGAGCGAGTCGGTCAGCCGGGCCCGGACGATCCGGTCCTGCTCCGGCTGGATGGTGGCCACGATGTCGCGCATCGGACCGGTCCGGGGACGCTCGATCTCGGACTCCAGGATCTCCGACTCCAGACCCGACACGCCTCCGACCGTGGTGAGGTCCTCGTCCTCGTACGCGGTCAGCTGCCCGTGTGAGAAGCCGAACCGGCGACGCGACCTGACGCCCATCGGCTCCCCGGGTCGGGCCTGGTAGAAGGGCAGCGACATCTGGGCCCGCCAGTCGATCACCAACGGCTCGCCCCCGATCTCGCCGGTGACGTGCCGGCGGCCGATGTACAGGGTCTCGTCGAGCTCGCCCCCGAGACTCGTGTCGTAGTCGAGCCGACCGAAGAACAACGGCACGGTGGGGTCGTCCTCCAGCGCCTTCATCCGACGGTAGAGGACCTGCTTCAGGTGCTCGGTGGAGACGTGGTCGGCGCCGAGCGCCGTCAGACCGGCGGTGTTCTCGCGCATCCGCTGCAGCGCTGCACGCGCCTCGGCGAGATGTCGTCGTTCGTGGTGGAGGGCGGCGTCGGCTTCAGCGATCGCCTCGGGTTCACCGGCAGCTGACTCGTGGGCGGGCATGCGGCGGCCTCCGATGACTCGGTGAGGTGGTGAGGAGCCGGGTCACGTTAGCAGGGCACGCTCCGGTCGTCGACGGGTTTACCGCCGACGACCGGACGCGGACCTCCTCCGGTGCCCGCGACCGCTCACCAATCGACGTCCTGTCAGGCGCAGGCGGCGACGTCGTCGCGGGCCAGGGCCGGGATGGGCTGCGGTTCGGGCGCGGGCTCGGTGATCGGCGGATAGGCCTCTCGTGCGAACCGACGAACCTGGCCGTACCGCCGGGCGCGCTGCGCTCCTCGACCTCGAAGCGCTGCCAACCGGTCATGGTGCCCCAGGGTGCTCCGTACATGGTGTTGCTCCCATGCCGGGCATCGAGATCAGGTCCGATCTGCCACAGGCCCAGTCCGTACGCTGACGGACGTGAGCGACGACAGCGGCCGCAAGTACCTGATCCCCGACGATCCGGCCGACCGACCGGTGCGGACCCGACGAGCGGTGCGGGTGATCGTGGTCGGACCCGGCGACCGCGTGCTGCTCTTCGAGGACAGCGATCCCGGCATCGCGGGCGTGACCTGGTGGGTGACCCCGGGCGGCGGGATGGACCCGGGTGAGAGCGAACGGCAGACCGCGGTCCGGGAGATCGCGGAGGAGACCGGGTACGTGCTCGAGGAGTCCGAGCTGATCGGGCCGCTGGCCACCCGTTACGCGGTGCACGGCTACTCCGATCAGGTGCTGGAGCAGCAGGAGACGTTCTATCTGGTCCGGGTGGCGGCCTTCGAGATCGACATCTCCGCGCACACCGAGGAGGAGCAGATCACGCTCCAGGGACACCGGTGGTGGGCCCGCTCGGAGCTCGAGGTGGCCGACGGTGCGTGGATCTGGCCGGTGCAACTGCTCGAGCTGTGGGACCGCGCCTCCGACCCGGGCCTACCGCCGCTGGAGCTGGGCCGGCAGGAAGAGTCCACCGTCCCCGTCTGAGCAAGGTTGGGGTGGGTGCGGGTGTCGAAGACGGATGCGCGGGAACTGGCGTGAACCTGTGCGAGGCCTGAGAAACACCGGGGTACGCATGCGGGATCGCCGAGTCCGGACCGACGTCCCGCCGAATCCGGACCTCCGCCTCTGGGCGGAAAGGTCCGGGGGCGGGCAAGATGAGAGGTGACACCGACCGACGACGGAGGGGGAGTGATGTCGAAGCACCTGATCGTGGGCATCGACGGTTCGCCGGAGAGCGAAGCCGCCCTGGCCTGGGCTCTGGAGGAGGCGACCCGCCGCGACCTCGATGTCGAGCTGATCTACGCGCTCGCGGTTCCCGTGGTCTCCGACGCGTACGGGATGGTGATGACCCGGCCCGACATCGACGAGCTGACCGACTACTCACAGAAGCTGCTGGACGCGGCCCTCACCTCGGCGCAGTCCGCCGCCCCCCAGCTGGAGGTGACTGCTCGACTGGCGAGCGGTCCGCCGGCCGCAGTGCTGATCGAAGCGTCCAAGCACGCCGAGGGGCTGGTGGTGGGCACCCGGGGTCTCGGCGCGATCAGCGGCAAGCTGCTCGGCTCCGTGAGCGTCCGGCTGGCCGGCAAGTCGATCAGCCCGGTGTTCATCGTGCCCCCCGAATGGCACGAGCACCCGCTACCTGGCGCCCCGGTGCTGGTCGGCGTGGACGGGTCGGAGCACTCCGACGCCGCCCTGCACCTGGCCCTGGAGGAGGCTCGTTGTCGAGGCGTCGGTCTGACCGTGCTCGCGGCCTACCACCTTCCGTGGCTCGCCCGGCCGTCCGAGCCGGCGCTGATCGCCGAGTTCGAGCAGTCCGAGCACTGGCTGGCCGAGAAGACCATCGGCGAGTCGCTGGTGCGGGTCAAGGGTCACGGCTACTCCGACGTACCGATCGAGCAGGTGACGGTCAAGGCCCTACCGGCCGAGGCCCTGGTCGAGGCCAGCCAGCGGGCTGTGCTCACGGTGGTCGGTTCGCGCGGCCGACGCTCCTTGAGCCGGGCCATCCTGGGCTCGGTCAGCCGCACCCTGATGCAGGAGACCCAGCGACCGGTGGCCGTGGTGCACAAGGCGACCAAGAAGCACGGTCACGCAGGCGAGCGACCCCGCCCGAACCCGTCGACCTGACCGCTCCCTCTAGACACAATCCTCGGCGTCCATGATCGTGTACGCGTAACCCTGCTCGGCCAGGAACCGTTGCCGGTGGGCGGCGAAGTCGGCGTCCACCGTGTCCCGCGCCACCACGGCCAGGAACCGCGCTGTCGTGCCCTCCGCCTTGGGCCGGAGCAACCGCCCCAGCCGCTGGGCCTCCTCCTGCCGGGAGCCGAAGGCGCCGGAGACCTGGATGGCCACCTGGGCACTCGGCAGGTCGATGGAGAAGTTGGCGACCTTGCTGACCACCAGCAGGTCGACCTCCCCGCTGCGGAAGGCTTCGTAGAGACGCTCCCGCTGCCGCACAGTGGTCTGGCCGGTGATCAGCGGGGCGTCCAGGCGAGCGGCCAGGTCCTCGAGCTGGTCGACGTACTGACCGATCACCAGGATCGGCACCCCTCGGTGCTTGGCCACCAGGTCGATGACCACCTGGGTCTTGGACTCGGCTGTGGAAGCGAGACGGTACTTCACGTCGGGCTCCGCGACCGCGTACGTCATCCGCTCCGGCTCGCTCAGGGTCACCCGCACCTCGACGCAGTCCGCGGGAGCGATGTAGCCCTGCGCCTCGATGTCCTTCCACGGCGCGTCGTAGCGCTTCGGACCGATCAACGAGAACACGTCCCCCTCCCGGCCGTCCTCCCGGACCAGGGTCGCGGTCAGGCCGAGACGTCGGCGGGCCTGCAGATCGGCGGTCATCCGGAACACCGGGGCGGGCAGCAGGTGCACCTCGTCGTAGATCACCAGACCCCAGTCGCGGGCACTGAACAGCTCCAGGTGCGGGTGGATCCCGCCGCGCTTGGTGGTGATCACCTGGTAGGTCGCGATGGTCACCGGCCGGATCTGCTTCCGGGCACCCGAGTACTCGCCGATCTCGTCGTCGGTCAGGGTGGTCCGGCGCAACAGCTCGTCGCGCCACTGGCGGGCCGACACGGTGTTGGTGACCAGGATCAACGTGGTGGCCTGGGCGTGCGCCATCGAGGCCGCGCCGACCACGGTCTTGCCGGCCCCGCAGGGCAGCACCACCACGCCGGATCCGCCGTGCCAGAAGGAATCCGCGGCCTGGCGCTGGTACGGCCGCAGCTCCCAGCCGTTCTGCACCAGGGCGATCTCGTGCGCCTCGCCGTTGACGTAGCCGGCCAGGTCCTCGGCCGGCCAGCCGAGCTTGAGCAGCACCTGCTTGAGGTGACCGCGCTCGGACGGGTGCACCACGACCGTGTCGTCGTCCAGCCGGGCGCCGACCAGTCCCTTGACCTTCGCCGATCGCAGCACCTCGGTCAGCACCGCCCGGTCGGTGCTGACCAGCACCAGCCCATGCAGCGGGTGCTTCTCCAGCCGCAGCCGACCGAACCGGTCCATCGTGTCGGCCACATCGACCAGCAGCGAGCTGGGCACCGGGTAGCGGCTGTAGCTGAGCAGGGTGTCGACGACCTGCTCGGCGTCGTGGCCGGCGGCCCGGGCGTTCCACAAGCCCAACGGGGTCAGCCGGTAGGTGTGGATGTGCTCGGGGGCGCGCTCCAGCTCGGCGAACGGCGCGATCGCCATCCGGCACGCGTCCGCGTCCGGATGATCGACTTCGAGCAGCAGGGTCTTGTCGGACTGGACCACCAGGGGTCCAGACGTCGGGGTCATGAGGATTCTTCCTTCTCGGCGTCGCTCGACCGCTGGGTGCCGGACGGGGGCGCGGGAGTGTGTTCGGTGTTCGGTGTCTCGGCTTCGCCGACGTCGGTCGGACGGGGGGCCGGACTCGGCCCGGGGTTCTCGGTACCGGCGACCGGCGTCGCGGCTCCGGGGCTCGGGCTGGGCCGGACCACCAGCAGGGTCGGACTCGACGCTCCCACGTTGCCGACCGCGTCCAGGGCGCGCACCTGCACCACGTGGGTGCTGGAGTCGTTGAACCACGGCAGAATCGCGCGCGGCTGCTGGGTGGACGCGACGAAGAAGCCGTTCAGCCAGACCGAGTAGCTGACGACGCCGACGTCGTCGCCGGCCGCCGGCCAGGTGACGGTGAGCCGCTCGGCATCCACCCGGGTCACGGTCAGGGCACCGACCGCGTCGGGCGGGCTCTGGTCAGTGCCGGGTCGACCGGCGGTAGCCATCGGTCGGCTACCCGGGCGGTCGGCCCCGGTCTGACCGGCGCGGACGGCGGTCGTCAGTGGATACGTCGCCGGGGTGGCAGCAGTGGGGGACAGCGCCGGTGTGGCGACCGAGACGACGGTGGCGACGCTGGGCCGGGCGGTGGGCAGGTCACGCTGGGCGGGCGACCCGACGCCGGCCGGGGAGCCGGTGGTGCTCGGCATCAGGTAGAGCGCAGCCACACCGGTGAGGCAGACGCCGAAGACCATGAGTCTTCGGATCGTCGCCGGCTGCATCCGCTCAGTCTAGGCCGTCGGCCCTCATCGCCGGACCGACCGAGGAGACCCGGGAGAGCGGGATCGACACCAGCTGGGCGCTGGTCGCATCCGTGCCCTGGACCAGACCGGCATCGGCCTGGACGGATCGCAGCTCGCGCTCAGCCGGCTGCCCGTCGGCGGCGACGTAACGGATCCGTACGGACTCGCTGGCCCGTTGCGCCGACGCCAACCGCTCCAGGTTCTCGGCGGTGCCGCGCGTGTCGGGTCCCGTCACCGATGCGACCGGCGACCGAGACCGGCGGTCGTGCCGGGTCTGCTCGCCGAGCAGCACCGCGGCGGCCGCCTCACTCGCCTGCACGTCGGGTCGCGGTCGATGGGCGGCTCGGCGGGGGGCTCGCAGTGGATCGGGTGCGGTCACCGAGCGCCCGGACGAGTCCTCGCCCGCCGGGCTGTGCCCGATCCGGTGCAGGAAGTCGACGACCTCGTACGGTTCCGCCGCGGCCACCAGGACGCCGGGAGCCAGCTCTCGCAGCCCGAGCACGCTCGCGTCCGGGTGGGTGAGGATGGCGGCGACCTGGGCGGCGTCGGCGATCCGGACGTAGGCGTTGGCGGGGCCGACCCGGATGCTGCCGTGCTGGCGAGCGATGTCGTCGATCAGGTACGCCAGCGGCTGCGGCACCGCCGTGGTGGCGTGGTGCTCCAGCCAGCGGTGGACGTCCGCGGCGGACCAGCCCGCGTCGAAGGCCCGACGCAACGACGGGCCGCTGAAGCGGAACACGGCGGCACCGCCCCTCGACTCCTGGTCGGCGAGCAGCCGGAGCTCCCGGGACAGCCGGTACGGGACCGGGCCGGGCGCGACGGCCGTCAGGTCGGCCTGCAGCACGATCTGCTCGACCGTGGCCGGGAACGCCTCGGCCAGCTCGGCCGGCAGCGGGCGGGCATCGGCGGCGAACGCGGCTCGAGCCAGACCGGAGACCGCTCCGAGGCTGCTGACCCCGAGCCAGCCGGCCTCGCGCCAGGTCCAGGCCAGCACCGACTCCAACGGGACCCCGCCGACCCGCACGAGGCGGGGGCGGTGCCACCCCACCACGGCCAGCAGATCGGCCAGGTCCAGCGTGGTGCCGACCGGCACGGCGGCCAGCAGCTCGGTCAGCAGCCCGCGGACACTGGCCGCTCCGGGAGCCTCCGACTCGGGTCCGAGGGCGTGCGCGCCGGGCTCGCTGGACAGCCCGGGCAGGCGGTCGGTGTGCCGCCAGGCGGCGGCCAGGGCACGCCAGCGATCCGCGGGTTCGCGTTCGGCCCATCGGTCGTAGTCGACGGTCGGCAGCAGCCGGCCACCGTCTCCGATCGCGAGCAGTCCGGCCGCGGCAGCGCACTCGAGCACGAACGTGGCGTGGCCGTGGTCGGTGCCGAGGACCCGACCGAGTCCGGTGACGTCGCGGACGGCCACGCCGCCCTCCCGCAGCAGTCGGTGCGGCGTGGTCTGCAGGGCGTGGGCGACCAGCTCGACGTCGTGCACGAACCCGTACGCGGCACCGATGGCGGCCCGGTCGACCAGTGCCGGTGTGCGCACGCGACCCGACAGCGAAGGGGCGGTCCCGGGCACCGGCTCGGGGCTGAACCGCTCGTCGCGCAGGTGCCAGGCGACCTCGCGGGGCAGCAGCACGGTGTCGGAGCCGGACGGCCGCAGCAACCTCCGAGCCAGCAGGTGCTCCACCGGCGTCCGAGCTCCGTCGACGGTGACCGCCCGATCGGCGCCGTTGACCGTGCCGGCGGGGTTCCACAGCAGCCGTTCGACCACGGCGCGCGCCTCGGGCCCGACCTCGGCGAGCCGGGTGTCGATCTCGGTCGGCGAGAGCGGGCGGGGCGAGGGTGGGGCCAGACCGCCGGGGTAGGGGCCCAGGTGGTCGCGAGCGGCTCGCACCAGGTGCAGCTCGTGATCGTCTCCCCACAGCAGCGCCCGGTCACGCAGATCGGCGACGGCGCGAGCGGCGCCCCCCGGTTCGACGTGCAGCAGATCGGTCAGGGCGGCCAGGGCCACCGGATCGGGCAGCGCGGCCAGCGCCTCGGCGACCAGCCGCTGCCACGCGTTCAACCCGTCGAGCGCCCGGCCGACGGAGCTCGTGGTGGTGGCCTGCGCCGACAGCTCCGCGACGTCCCCCGGAACGGGGTAGGCCAGGTCCGGGCGCAGCGTCAGCAGGCGGGTGAGGGCGTCGGTGTCGAGCCGCCGCAGGGCCTCGGTCAGCGTGCGGGCAGCGGCGACGGACGGCGCGGCGGCGGGACCGGTCACGATCAGCGGATGCCGGCGCCGCGCGCCGGCGGTGGGTCGGGTCGGCCCTGCTTCAGTGCGCGGTAGGCGGCGATCACAGTGGCCACGATCATCACCCAGCTGCCGAAGCAGGCCCAGCGGGCGACCGTGTCCCACCACTGCGAGAAGGAGCCGTCCGCGGTGATCAGCGACAGCAGCCCGACGAGACCGAGGAAGGACAGCACGGCGGCGAAGGCAGTCCGGGTGACCTTGCGGCCGTACGTGATCCGGCCCGAGAGCACGAAGGCCACGATCACCGTGACCGGCGCCAGGACCCAGATGAAACCGCCGATCACCAGGGTGATCAGAACGCCGGGCGTGGCCGCGGCGAGCACCGTGCGCGCCGTCGGTGCGGGGGGTGGGGGAGGTGGCTGCCGGTAGTCGCCGGGGGCGAACCACTGCGGGGTGCCGGGGGCGGCGAACGGTCCGTTCGTGGCGGCTGGACCCGGCGGCGGGAACGGCTGACCACCCGGCCCGCCCGACGGGTACGGGGCCGACGGCGGATCGCCCGGCGGCGAATAGCCCGGCGGCGGGTAGGTCGGCGGTGGGTAGCCGATCGGTGAGTAGGTGGGCGGCGGGTAGCCGGGTGCGCCCGCGGGAGGTGGGTAGCCGGGCGTGCTGCCGCCCGCCGGCCAGGGTGTCGTGGTCTCCGGCGGTCGTCGGCCGTTGCTGGTCTCACCGGTGGCTCGCTGACCGTTGACCGCCGGGCTGTCGGACGGTGCGCCGGACCCGTACGAGCTGGGCGCGGCCACGGTCGGCCCGGCCGGGGCCGACGGGAAGTTCGCCGACGCCCAGGCGGACGTCTCCGCGGTCATCACGCTGGCGGCCACGTCGAAGGGCACCTTCGGGTCGCGCTGCGCCGGCGGCTCGGGAGCCAGCGCGGCCAGCGGCGGCACGGGCTGCCCGGGGTCGGCGAAGGCTGGCCGCTCCATCGGGGCGGACGGTGTCGGCGGCGCAGGTGGCGGGGCCTCCAGCCCGACGGTGGCCGCCGAGGGGTCGGCGAAGGCGTCGGGTCGTTCGAGGGGCGCGTACTCCGGCCCGTCCTCCCAGGTCGCCATGACAGTCATCCTAGGTGGGAGATCGCAGACCCCCTCGATCCCGCTGACGCACTCCCCGCGTCATCCACGCATGCGATGCAGCACGTGCGTGAGCGGTGGGAGGAGTGCGTCAGCGAGGTGGGGTCAGTGCTGGACGATGTGCAGCGGGGAGCGACCCTGCTCGCGGTGCAGGTCGACCTCCAGACCCAGATGGGCCTGGCGGGCGATGGCCACCCCGGTGAGCAGGGCCATCAGGGTCACCAGACCACCGCAGAGGAACATGCTCGGCCGGGCACCGAAGTGGTCGATCAGCCAGCCGACGGCGGGACCACCGATCGCCTGCCCACCGAGCAGCACCATGATGTAGACGCTCATCACCCGGCCGCGGACGGCCGAGTCCGAGCGGGTCTGCACCAGCGAGTTGGCTCCGGTCAGGAAGAGCAGGGTGAGCAGCCCGGAGCCGACCAGCATGGCGCCGAACAGCCAGATCGTGGGGGCCACGGAAGCCAGGATCAAGATCGCGCCGAGGCCGGACAGGACGCTGACCAGCACCCTCAGCCGCAGCACCTCGGTCCGGCGGGCCGACAGGATGGCTCCGGTCAGGGCGCCGATGGCGGTCAGCGAGTTGAACAGGCTGTACCCCCCGACCCCGGTGCCGAACTCGTGCTGGGCGAAGGCGGCCAGGATCACCGGCATGTTCAGCCCGAGCACCCCGATGGTGCCGACCAGCACGATGGTCCAGGCGACCTCGGTGGTCTCCTTGATGTAGGTGAGTCCCTCCCGCAGCTGTCCCTTCGCGCGGACCTGGCCGCCGGTCGGCGTGCTCGGCACCCGGATGACCGCCACGATGGTGACCACCAGCAGGCAGGACCCGAAGTTGATCATGAACGACCAGCCCTGGCCGACCGCGTGGATGAGCAGACCGGACAGGGCCGGGCCGAGCAGCGCCCCGAACTGGAAGACCGATGAGTTCAGGCTGACGGCGTTGCGGATGTGCCGGGTGCCGACCAGCTCGGAGACGAACACCTGTCGGGTCGGGTTGTCCACCGCGGTGACGAAGCCGAGGATCGTGGCCACCACGAACACGTGCCACGCCTGCACGGTGTGGGTGAGGGTGAGCAGTCCGAGGGTGAGCGCCATCGACGCCGCCACCGACTGGGTGATCAGCAGGATCCGGCGCTTGGGGTAACGATCGGCGATCACCCCGCCGATCAGTCCGAACAGCAGCACCGGGAGGAACTGCAGGGCCACGGCCACGCCGACCGCGGTGATGCTGCCGGTGAGCTCGAGCACCAACCAGTCCTGCGCGATGCGCTGCATCCACAGACCGGTCGTGGCCACGATCTGGGAACTGAGGTAGAGGCGGTAGTTGCGGACCTCGAGGGCGGCGAGCGTACGCGGCCAACGGGGTCCGAGACGGCGTGCTTCGGCGACTGCCGAGGTCACAAGGATCTCCTGTGCAGAAAGTGGTTGCGGTGCTGGAGGAACGCCCGAAGGGGCGTGGAGGCTCGCCGTCGAGCCATGTCCGCCAACCTAGGTTGAACCGTTCCTATTCCGCAACGACATAGCGCCTATATCTACCATTACGATTGCTTATGAAGACCGCCTATCGATCCGAGAGGTACGGCCGTGAGTGACGAGAAGACGTTCGACCCGGTGCTGCTGCGGACCTACCTGGCGGTGGTGAACGGACTCAGCTTCACCCGGGCGGCGGAGCGGCTCGGGATCAGCCAGCCGGCGGTGTCCCAGCACGTCCGGCGGCTCGAACAGGCGGCCGGGCGACTGCTGCTGCGCCGCGACACCCGTACGGTCGCGCTGACCGACAACGGCGAGGCGATGGCCGGCTTCGCGCGGACGATCCTGGCGGCCCACGACGAGGCGGTGGCGTACTTCACCGGATCGGCGATGGCCGGCCGGCTGCGGTTCGGGGCGGCCGACGAGCTGGCCCTCAGCGAGCTGCCGACGATCCTGCGGGAGTTCCGGCAGCTCTATCCGCGGATCAACCTGGAGCTGACCGTCACCCAGAGCGGCATCCTCCAGCGTCGCCTGCTGGCCAACCACCTCGATCTCATCTTCATCAACCAGCACGCCGACTCCGGCCAGGGTCAGCTGGTTCGCCGCGACCAGCTGGTCTGGGTGGGCCACGAGCGGGTGCAGGTCGAGCCGGATCGACCGGTTCCGGTGATCACGTACCAGGCACCGAGTCTGAGCCGGTCCGCCGCGATCAGCTCACTGGAGGGCATCGGTCGCACCTGGCGGATCACCTGCAACACCCGGGAGATCAACGGCGTGCTGGCCGCCGCCCGGGCCGGGATCGGCATCTGCGTGCTGGCCCGCTCGCGGGTGCCACCGGACCTGCGGATCCTCACCGGTCGGTTCGAGCTGCCCGGCCTGCCGGACGTGGAGATGGCGCTGCTGGCCAACCCCCGGGCGGCGGCGGCGCCGGTCGAGGCGCTCAGCCGGGCCATCGTCAACCTGCCGCTGGCGCCCATGCGGCCCTGACGACTGCCGAGTTGTCAGCATGAGTGGTGGCTCGGGCGACCACGGATGCTGACAAGTCGGAGGGGATGGCGTCGGCGTGAGCGAAGTCGGTTGGGCCGGGGTGCCGTACGCACTACTCTTGGCTGGCTGGGAAACTTCTGTGTCCTCGTCGACGTCGGTCGGCGGGGTGGTTCGAGTGAGGGTGGACGTGCCAGTAGGCAAGGTGAGGTTCTACGACGCCGACAAGGGCTTCGGCTTCTTGACCAAGGACGAGGGCGGCGACGTCTACGTCCGTTCGACGGCGCTGCCCGATGGTGTGACCACGCTCAAGGCCGGCCAGAAGGTCGAGTTCGGCGTCGTCGAGGGACGACGCGGCGAGCAGGCCCTGTCGCTGCGCGTGCTGGAGGCCCCGCCGTCGCTCTCCAAGGCGCAGCGCAAGCCGGCCGAGCAGATGGCCATCATCGTCGAGGACCTGATCAAGATGCTCGACGGCATCGGCAACGGCTACCGTCGCGGCCGCCATCCCGACCCCAAGACCGCCGGCAAGACGGCCAGCGTGCTCCGGGCCGTCGCCGACGAGCTCGAGCTCTAGGCCGGCTGTGGCTGCTCCCGCGCGTGTCCGCAGCGTCAAACCCGACCAGATCGGGGCCGACGCGATAGATCTCGCCCGCTCGGTGGCCGAACAGGCCGCCGGCACCCTCGGTGTCGGTGAGCACCTCGGCATCGAGGCGGACGCCGACCGCGTGGTCAGCCACTTCTTCTCCTGCCCGCACGCCGGGTACGCCGGCTGGCGCTGGTCGGTGACGCTGGTCCGAGCCGCGCGGGCCAAGACCCCGACGGTGAACGAGGTCGTGCTGCTGCCCGGCGACACCGCCCTGATGGCCGAGCAGTGGGTTCCCTGGGCCGATCGGATCCAGCCGGGCGACGTGACGGCCGGTCTGCTGATGCCGACCGCACCCGAGGACCCGCGGCTGGAGCCGGGCTACACCGGCGGCGAGCACGCGGCGGACACCGATCCGGCCGAGGCCGGCGAGATCCGCGCCGTGGTGGCCGAGCTGGGTCTCGGCCGCGAGCGGGTGCTGTCCCGGGAGGGGCGCGACGAGGCGGCGGAGCGCTGGCTCACCTCCGCCGGCGGCCCCGACAACGAGATGACCAAGCAGGCCCCCGACGTCTGTGAGACCTGTGGGTTCTTCACCCGGATCTCCGGCTCCCTCGGCGTGCTGTTCGGGGCCTGCGCGAACGCGTACTCCCCATCCGACGCCCACGTCGTGAGCGTCGACCACGGCTGTGGTGCGCACTCCGCGGTGGTGGCGGAGAACCGGGCCGAAGAGCTGCCGGCGCCGGCCTGGGAGACCATCGCCTGGGACGAGCCGATCTCCCTGTTCGACTGACCCACCGATGGCCGGGCCGCTCGTCTGATGGCGAAACACGCTGTCGCTGCTGCGCTTCCTAGACTGAACGACGTGCCCGAATCGCCCCCGACCCCATCAGCTGTCGTCCCCGGACGGACGTGGGGCGTCGTGGCGGTGGCCGTCGCGCTGGCGGTGTTCGTCGCGGTCACGATCCTGGCCGTCACCGGCGCCTTGGCGGCGATCACCCCGGCCATCTTCGATCCGGGCGCCCTGGTCCGCTGGGGTCAGCCGATCGCCCGTACGGTGCACGACCTCGCCGCCGCAGCCACGATCGGGTTGCTGGTCGTCGGCACCTTCCTCGTCCCGCCCGCGCCCGGCCAGCAGCCGGAAGTCCTGGAAGGCGACCGCCTGCGCCTCGTCCGGGCCGGCGCGGTGGCCGCCCGCTGCTGGTTCGTGGCGGCGCTGGCGGGCGCCCTGCTCACCGCCGCTGACGCGACCGGCAGTCCGCTGTCGGCACCCGGCTTCCTGACCCTCGCGTCCTCCTTCTGGACCCAGACCGAGCTCGGCCAGACCCTGGTGGCGATCTGCCTGGGCGCCGCCCTGGCCGCGATCGGAGCGACCCTGGCCCGGACCGTCACCGGCAGTGCCTGGGCTGCGGCGCTGGCGCTGGCGGCCCTCGTGCCGTTGGCCCTCGGCGGGCACGCCGCCGGGTCGCTGGACCACGGCAACTCCGTCGACAGCCTGCTGCTGCACCTGATCGGGGTGTGCTTGTGGGTCGGCGGTCTGGCCGCCCTCGTCGTCTTCGGCCCGAGCCTGGGGAACCGGCTCCCGGTGGTGGCCGCCCGCTACTCGACCCTGGCCGGCTGGAGCTTCGTGCTGGTCGCGGTCTCCGGTCTGGTCAACGCCTACCTGCGACTCGGCGGGCTGGGCAACCTCGCGACCACGTACGGGCTGATGGTGATCGGCAAGGCCACGGCGCTGGTCGTCCTCGGGGCCGCCGGCTGGCTGCACCGCCGGGCCACCATCCCCGGGCTCGTCGCCGGACCCGCCAAGAGCCACTGGTTCGCACGGCTCGCGGCCGCCGAGATCCTGGTGATGGCGGCGACGATGGGTCTGGCGGTGGCGCTCTCCCGCTCCGCCCCGCCGGTGGAGCCGGCGGTCACGGACCCGGCCACCTCGCTGCTCGGCTACCCGCCGCCGCCACCGATCTCGACGGCCAACTGGCTGACCCAGGGCTACCCGTCGATGCTCTGGCTGACGATCAGTGCGCTGATGATCGGCCTGTACGTGGCCGGTGTGGTCAAGCTCCGCCGCGGCGGCAACTCCTGGCCCGTGCATCGGACGGTGCTGTGGCTGCTGGGCGCGTTCCTGCTGGCCTTCCTGACCAGCGGCGGACCGGCCGTCTACGGGCGGATGACCTTCAGCGCGCACATGATCCAGCACATGTCGCTGATGGTGCCGTTGCCCCTGCTGCTGGTCATCGGGGCGCCGGTGACCCTGGCGATGCGGACCCTGACGGCCCGCCGCGACAAGAGCTTCGGTCCCCGCGAGGTGCTGCTGGCGATCGTGCACTCCCGGTTCCTGGGCATCGTCGGGCAGCCCGTGGTGGCCGCTGTCATCTTCACCGGCAGCCTGATCGTCTTCTACTACACGTCCCTGTTCGAGGTGGCCATGTTCACCCACATCGGGCACGTGCTGATGACGGTGCACTTCCTGCTGACGGGTTACCTGTTCATCTGGTCCCTGGTGGGCATCGACCCGGGGCCCAAGCGGCCGGCGTACCCGATCCGGTTGCTGATCCTGTTGATCACGATGGCCTTCCACGCCTTCTTCGGGCTGTCGCTGATGCAGTCCGCCGCCCTGATCGGGCCGGACTGGTGGCACGCGATCGGGCAGACCGATGACGCCGCGCTGCTGGCCGACCAGCAGCTCGGCGGTGGCATCGCGTGGGGTGCCGGCGACATCCCGGCCCTGCTGATCGGGCTGACCCTGATCGTCCAGTGGGTGCGCAGCGACGCCAAGGAGACCAAGCGGCTGGACCGCCAGGCCGACCGCGACGACGACGCCGAGCTCAAGGCGTACAACGAGCGTCTGGCCGTGCTGGCGAAGAAGGACCGGCAGGACTCGTAGTTCCGTCGGACCGGTTGCGGTGCTCGGTGATCTCGATGACGTGGCCGTCCCGTTTCCCCGCCCGCGGGTTGGCCGCGTCCGGTCCGGGGTTGCCGGCGGTCACCCCGCGCCAAGCTCACGACGTACGCCGACGTGTGGACACGGGTGCTGCCGGCGGCTCACGAGGG
>CAVPPP010000031.1:0-66790 GCA_963707005.1 uncultured Actinomycetota bacterium | reverse complement strand
GATCGGGCCTGGCCGCGACCGCACCGCCGGCTGGGTGTGACCGACAACCGCTGGTCGGGTCTGGGTCGTGGCCACGGCCACCTGCAGAGCCGCCGGGTGACGGTCCGGTGGCGCGGCGGTGGGGTGCCGGACCGGACCGTCGACCTGTGGCTGCCCGACCAGCGCCTGGACGTCCGGGTGGAAGCCGGCGGCCACGAGTCCCCGGGGTACGGGACGAGCACGTACGGGAGTGAGGTGGCCGCCGGATGAGCGTGCTGGATGCTCTTCCCGACCTGACGGGGGTGGCGAGCACCGCCCAGGGTGCCGATCCGTCGGCTCACCGTCCACCGAGTTCGGCGACCCCACGGGTGATGGTCGTCTGGTGCCCGGACTGGCCGGTGGTCGCGGCGATCGCGGCCGAGGAGCTGTCGGCCGACGACCCGGTCGCCGTGGTGGCGGCCAACGAGGTGCTGGCCTGCTCGGCCGCGGCCCGGCTCGACGGGGTCCGCCGGGGGATGCGACGTCGGGATGCCGTGGGTCGCTGTCCGGAGCTCACGGTGGTCGACGCCAACGAGACGCGCGACCTGCGGGCGTACGAGCTGGTGCTGTCCGGGCTCGAGCAGCTGGTGGCCACCGTCACCCCCATCCGGGCGGGGATCTGCGCGTTGCCGGTGCCACGTCGCTTCTACGGCGGCGAACCGCAGGCGGCGGCGGTGATCGCGGAGATGCTCGTCGAGTACGGGGTGTGGGACTGCCGGGTCGGGATCGCCGACGGCATGTTCGCCGCCGAGCAGGCTGCTCGTCGGGCGGAGGCGCAGAGCTGGTTCGTGGTGCCGCCGCAGGGGTCGGCCCGGTTCCTGGCCGAGCTGGAGATCAGTGCCCTGGAGGATGCCGAGCTGGTCAGTCTGCTGCGCCGGTTGGGGATCCGGCGGCTGGGGGAGTTCGCGGCCCTGTCCACCAGCGACGTCGCCACCCGGTTCGGGCGGCACGGCAGCTGGCTGCACCGGCTGTCCCGGGGCACCGACGTGCGGGTGGCGGCCGGTCGCCGACCACCGCTCGAGCTGACCCAGCGGGTGGCCTTCGAGCCGCCCCTGGAGACCATCGAGCCGATCGCCTTCAGCACCCGGCAGACCGCCGACCGGTTCGTGGCCGAGCTGAGCCGGCACGGGCTGGTCTGCACCACGGTGACCGTCGAGGTGCGCGGTGACCGCGGCTGGCAGGGTGTCCGGACCTGGGGGCACCCCCGCTGGTTCGGCTCGGCCGACCTGGTGGATCGGGTGTTCTGGCAGCTGCAGAGCGATCCGGCTCCGGAGCCGGTGTGCGAGGTCCGGCTGGTGCCGGAGTCGGTCGAGTCGCTCGGTGACCATGGCGACGGGCTGTGGGGCAGCGCCACCGACGACCGGGTGGAACGCGGGGTGGCGCGGCTGCAGGGGATGCTCGGTCCGGAGGCGGTGGTGGCTCCCTCCGTGCAAGGCGGTCGCGGGGCTGCGCAACGGCAGGCGGCCGTGCCCTGGGGGGAGCGGGCCGAGGGTCTGCGGCCGCGGTCGCTGCCGTGGCCGGGCAGCATCCCGCCGCCCGCGCCGACCCGGGTCTTCTCTTCTCCCCGGTCGGCGACCGTGGTCGGCCAGGACGGTCGCTCGGTCGCCGTCTCGGACCGGGGTCTGGTGATCGGGGAGCCGACCCGCTTCCGTCCCGACCCCGCCGGTCCGGTGCTGGGGGTGCAGGCCTGGGCGGGTCCGTGGCCGATCGACGAGCTGTGGTGGGACCCGGACGGCGCCCGGCAGGTCGCGCGCTTCCAGCTGGTCGGTGTGGACGGCAGTGCCTGGCTGCTGCTGGTGGAGCAAGGCGAATGGTGGACAGAAGCTCGCTATGACTAGTCGATCGGGCGCCCGGGTGCGGGTCTGCGGGGGGAGTCTGGCGGTGCGTCTCGGGACGACCATCCGCGCCTTCGCAGGCTCCGGCGCTCCCGCCAGGCCCGTCCAGGTCCCTTCGACGCACCACCAGACTCCCCCCGCAGTCGGTCGGTGCGCGCCCGATCGACTCGTCATGGGGGGCTGAAGAGCTATGGGGTGGAACAACCCGCCGATTCCGTGGAGCGAGCTGGAGGCCAGGCTGTCGGGGCGGGTCAGTCCTGACGATCCGCTGGATCCCGACTGGGCCCGGCTCAACCAGTCGCCGCTGGGACGATCGCCGGGAGGTCGGACGGCGTTGGCGCCCGAGCCGGATCCGGCCGCGCAGCTGGACCGCAACGGTGATCCGATCCCGCCCTGGAGTCGGAGTCGTCGGGAGCGTGGGGCACCGCCCTCCCCGCCGCAGCAGGGAGGAGTTCCGTACGCGGAGCTGCACAGCCACAGCAACTTCAGCTTCCTCGATGGGGCGTCGGATCCTGAGGACCTGATCGAGGAGGCGGTCCGGCTCGGGCTGACCGCACTGGCGATCACCGACCACGACGGCCTGTACGCCGTCGCCCGGTTCGCCGAGGCGGCGCAGGGCTACGACCTGGCCACCATCTACGGCGCCGAGCTGTCGTTGGGTCTGCGGACCCCGCAGAACGGCGTCGCCGATCCGGAGGGCTCGCACCTGCTGGTGCTCGCCCGTGGGGTCGAGGGCTACCACCGGCTGGCCGCGGCGATCACCGAGGCGCAGCTGCGCGGCGACGAGAAGGGCCGCCCGCTCTACGACCTGGAGGAGCTCGCCGCCGCCGCGGACGGACACTGGACGATCCTGACCGGGTGCCGCAAGGGTCGCGTACGCCAGGCTCTCGCCGCCGGCGGAACGGCCGCCGCGGCACAGGAGCTGGACCGGCTGACCGCGCTGTTCGGTCACGACCGGGTGGTCGTCGAGCTGGTCGACCACGGCCGCCCCGACGACTCGACGATCAACGACCGGCTGGTGGAGCTGGCGCGGGTGCACGACCTGCCGGTGGTGGCCACCAACGCGGTGCACTACGCCCAACCGCGCCAGTACCGGCTGGCCAGCGCCATGGCCGCGGTCCGGGCGCGACGCAGCCTGCCGGAGATGGACGGCTGGCTGCCGGTGCCGGGAGCGCACCTGCGGTCGGGGGAGGAGATGGCCCGGATCTTCGCCCGCTACCCGGGGGTGATCGAGCAGACCGTGGCCGTGGCCGAGGAGTGTGCCTTCAACCTCAAGCTGGCCAAGCCGCGGTTGCCCAAGCTCGAGGTGCCGCCCGGGGAGACCCCGATCAGCTGGCTGCGGGAGCTGACCCGACGAGGGGTGGAGGAGCTCTACCCCGACCGGCGCGAGATCGCGTACGAGCGGTTGCAGCGGGAGCTCGCGGTGATCGAGGAGAAGGACTTCCCCGGCTACTTCCTGATCGTGCACGACATGGTCGACTTCGCCCGGAAACGCGGGATCCTCTGCCAGGGCAGGGGATCCGCGGCCAACTCGGTGGTCTGCTACGTCCTCTACATCACCGCGGTCGACCCCATTCTCTACGGTCTCCCGTTCGAGCGGTTCCTGTCCGCGACCCGCGACGAGGAACCCGACATCGACGTCGACTTCGACTCCGACCGGCGGGAGGAGGTGATCCAGGAGGTCTACCTCCGGTACGGCCGACGCAACGCCGCGCAGGTGGCCAACGTGATCAGCTACCGGCCCAAGTCGGCGGTCCGCGACATGGCCAAGGCGCTCGGTCACTCCGTCGGCCAGCAGGACGCCTGGTCCAAGCAGATCGACTCCTGGGGCGCCATCCCGGTGCAGAACGAGCACGACATCCCAGCACCGGTCGTCGAGCTCGCCGACGAGCTGCTGGGCGCGCCACGACATCTGGGCATCCACGCCTGCGGGATGGTGCTGACCGAGCGACCGGTGGGTGAGGTGTGCCCGATCGAGCGCGGTCGGATGGACGCCCGCACGGTGCTGCAGTGGGACAAGGACAGCTGCGCCTGGATGGGGCTGGTCAAGTTCGACTTCCTGGGGCTGGGGATCTTGAGCGCGATGCAGTACACGCTGGATCTGGTGGCCGCCCGGCTCGGCGAGACCTGGACGTTGCAGTCGCTGCCCAAGGAGGAGGCCGGGGTGTACGACATGCTCTGCCGGGCCGACTCGATCGGGGTGTTCCAGGTGGAGAGCCGAGCCCAGGTCGGCACGCTGCCACGGTTGCAGCCGCGGAAGTTCTACGACCTGGTGATCGAGATCGCGCTGATCCGGCCCGGACCGATCCAGGGCGGGGCGGTGCACCCCTACATCCGGCGGGCCACCGGCCGGGAGGAGATCACCTACCTGCACGAGGCGCTGAAGCCGGTGCTGGAGAAGACGCTGGGAGTGCCGCTGTTCCAGGAGCAGCTGATGCAGATCGCCGTCGCCGTCGGCGGCTGCACCGGTGACGACGCCGACCTGCTGCGCCGGGCGATGGGCTCCAAGCGGGGCGTGGAGAAGATCGAGCGGCTGAAGGCGAAGCTCTACGCGGGGATGGCCATGCACGGCATCACCGCGGAGGTGGCCGACGAGATCTACGCCCGGATCCAGGCGTTCGCCAGCTTCGGTTTCGCCGAGAGCCACGCCATCAGCTTCGCCCTGCTGGTGTACGCGAGCTCGTGGCTGAAGCTGCACTACCCGGGCGCCTTTTTGGCCGGGCTGCTGCGGGCCCAGCCGATGGGGTTCTACTCCCCGCAGTCCCTGGTGGCCGACGCCCGCCGACACGGGGT
Organism: uncultured Actinomycetota bacterium; assembly: GCA_963707005.1. Lineage (GTDB taxonomy): Bacteria > Actinomycetota > Actinomycetes > Propionibacteriales > Propionibacteriaceae > Microlunatus. The sequence goes on along the minus strand of CAVPPP010000031.1, from coordinate 62,144 downwards.
GGAGGTGCGCCGACCCGACATCGCGGTGTCGGGGGTGGACGCGGACCTGGAGCACCTGTCTGCTGCGGAGGGGGAAGAGGGCGGGAGCCGGCTCGAGGTGATCGCGCCCGGGGGGATGGACTCCTGCCGGACGGCCGACCAGCCGAAGGTCCCTGCCTTCCGCAGGGGTGCGCCGGACCGGAGCGCGGACCACCGACGGGATGGGGAGGCGGCGGTCCGGTTGGGGCTGACCTCGGTGAACGGGATCGGTCGTACGCTGGCCGAGAAGATCGTGGCCGAGCGGCAGCGGCAGCCGTACGCGGACATGAACGACGTGGTCCGGCGCGCCGGGCTGACCGTGGCCCAGACCGAGGCGCTGGCCACCGCCGGGGCGTTCGACACCTTCGGATTGAGCCGACGGCAGGCGCTGTGGAACGCCGGCTACGCGGACTCCCTCGACACCCTGCCCGGCACGGCGGTCGATGCCGCACCGCCGGAGCTGCCGGGCATGAGTGACGTCGAGCTGACGCTGGCCGATCTGTGGGCGACCAAGATCTCACCCGGGGAGCACCCGATCTCGCACCTGCGCGGGGCGCTGGAGGAGCAGGGCATCCGCCCGGTCGGGTCGTTGGGCGAACCGGATGACACCCGACGGGTGCGGGTCGCGGGACTGGTCACCCACCGGCAGCGCCCGGGGACCGCCGGCGGGGTCACCTTCCTCAACCTGGAGGACGAGACCGGGATGCTCAACATCGTCTGCTCGGAGCCGATGTGGAAGCGGTATCGCCGGATCGGCCGTCAGAGCAACGGCCTGGTCATCCGCGGTCGGGTGGAGTACGCCGACGGGGTGACCAACCTGGTCGCCGACCGGTTCGACCCGCTGGCGGCGATCCTGCCGCAGTCCGCCGCGACGGTGGCCCGCTCCACGTCGCGCGACTTCCACTGAGCCCGGTTCGTCGGCCCTCGTTGGACAGCCCCGATCACGGGCACTCGTACGCGTCCGCGCCCGGCGACCGGTTGCCGCCGGGGAGTCACGGACGGCGGACTCGTGAGCTCGGGAGTGCGCCGGTTGTCGCCGGGGAGTCACGGACGGCAGACCCACGGGCCCACACCCGCGCCGGATGCCGCCCGGAAGTCGCAGACGGCCACCCCAGGACGCCTCGTGCCCCGCGATGTTACTGACGAGTAGGGTTTAGGTTCACAAGCAGAACGACCCCCTGCAATCCCGTACAGACCGTGCAGACCCCCGTACAGAGGAGCCGAGAACCGTGCAGGTTGTCGCGATCGTCGTCTCGCTGGCGATCACCGCCGTCGCCGTCGTGCTGGCCGTTCGAGCCATCCGGTCGATGCTGTCCGTGATCCGGCTCGGTCGGCCGGCGGTCGGCCGCAGCGACCGACGCGGTGCGCGGTGGAAGGGCCTGGTCACCGAGACCCTGGGTCACACCCGGATGCTGCAGTGGCAGCGAGTCGGGATCCTGCACTGGTTCGTGATGATCGGCTTCATCACGCTGAGCTCGCTGGTCGCGACGGCGTATGGGCAGCTGTTCGTACCGACCTTCGCGTTGCCGATCATCGGGCACTGGATCGTGTTCGAGTGGTGGGCCGACATCTTCTCCTGGCTCACCCTGATCGGGATCGTCGGGCTGATCGTCATCCGGCAGCGGAACCACCCGCGCACCGAGGGCCGGCGCAGCCGCTTCTTCGGTTCCACCTTCTGGCAGGCCTACTTCGTCGAGGCGGTCATCCTCGGGGTCGTCGTCTGCGGTCTGATCCTGCGTGGTCTCGAGTACGCCCACGGCACCGGCACGAAGTGGGACTTCCCGCTCACCTGGTTCATCGGCGTCCCGTTCGAGGGTCTGAGCACCGCCACCCTGGACAACCTGATCTACGCCGTGGCCATGATCAAGATCATCATCTCGATGACCTGGGTGATCGTGATCGCCCGGCACATCACCATGGGGGTGGCCTGGCACCGGTTCAGCGCCTGGGTCAACATCTGGTTCAAGCGTGACCCCGGCACTACCTCGCTGGGACGGCTCGATCCGATCATGGTCGAGGGCAAGCCGCTGGACTTCGAGCAGCTGGAGGAGCTCGACGAGGATGCTGCCCTCGGGGTCGGCAAGATCGAGGACTTCACCTGGAAGGGTCTGCTCGACTTCAGCTCCTGCACCGAGTGCGGTCGCTGCCAGTCCCAGTGCCCGGCCTGGGCCACCGACAAGCCGCTGTCGCCGAAGCTGTTGATCATGGGACTCCGTGATCACGCGTACGCCAAGGCTCCCTATCTGCAAGCGGCCGAGGAGGCTCGCGGATCGCTGCCCGAGGCCACGGTCCAGGAGGCGGCCCGCCCCCTGATCGGCACCGCCGAGCTGTTCGGGGTGATCGACCCGGACGTGCTCTGGTCGTGCACGTCCTGTGGCGCCTGCGTCCAGCAGTGCCCGGTCGACATCGAGCACGTCGATCACATCATGGACATGCGGCGGCACCAGGTGCTGCTGGAGTCGGACTTCCCGTCCGAGCTCAACGGTCTCTACAAGGGTCTGGAGAACAAGGGCAACCCATGGAACATGGCGCCCAGCAAGCGGATGGAGTGGGCCAAGGAGCTGCCGTTCGACGTCAAGCAGGTCGGGGTCGACGTCGAGGACCTGACCGAGGTCGAGTGGCTGTTCTGGGTCGGCTGCGCCGGGGCGTACGAAGACCGGGCCAAGAAGACCACCCAGGCCGTGGCCGAGCTGCTGCACATCGCCGGCGTCGACTTCGCCGTGCTGGGTAAGGGAGAGACGTGTACGGGTGACCCGGCCCGTCGCTCCGGCAACGAGTTCGTGTTCGCCGGTCTGGCGACGGAGAACGCGGAGACCCTCAAGGAGGCCAAGGCGACCAAGGTCGTGGCCACCTGCGCCCACTGCTTCAACACGCTGAAGAACGAGTACGCCCAGTTCGGGGTCGAGCTCGAGGTCGTCCACCACACCCAGCTGCTCAACCGGCTGGTCAAGGACGGTCGGCTGAAGCCCGTCGCTCCCGACACCACCGACGACAAGACGAAGAAGATCACGTACCACGATCCGTGCTTCCTGGGCCGGCACAACCAGGTGTATGCCCCGCCGCGCGAGCTGCTCGCGGTGATCCCGAACACCACCTTCGAGGAGATGCCCCGTAACAGCGAGAAGTCCTTCTGCTGCGGCGCGGGTGGTGGCCGGATGTGGATGGAGGAGAAGATCGGCGAGCGGATCAACGTCAACCGCACCAAGGAGGCGGTGGCCACCGGGGCGGATCAGATCGCCGTCGGGTGCCCGTTCTGCCGGGTGATGCTGTCGGACGGTCTGACCGCCGAGCAGCACGCGGGGGATGCCCGCGAAGAGGTCGAGGTGCTCGACGTCGCCCAGCTGCTGCTCACCTCGGTGAAGCGGGGCGAGACGGACTGACGTCCGACACCGCGGTGCGGCCGCCGAGAAGCGTGGCGAGCAGGGGCATGGTCAAGACGGTGACGGCGCCACCGGCGACCAGCACCGAGGCGTTGGCCTGACTCATCTGCCCGGCGGAGACGGCTGTGGTGGTGACCGCGACGATGATCGGCAGCCCGGTGGCGGCGAAGAGACCGATCCGTACGCTCTCGCGGGTGCCGAACAGGCGCCCACCACTGACCCGATCACGCTCCAGCCGGCTGGAGAGGAACACCGGCACGCCGCGGACCGCCACGATGAGGAGCACGAAGATGATCAGCACCGACGGCTCGGCGGCCACGGCCCGGGCGTCGATGGCCATCCCCGAGGTCACGAAGAACACCGGGATCAGCATCCCGAACGCGAGCCCGTTGAGCTTGTGCTCCAGCTGCTCGTCGCCCTGCGGGATCGCCTGACGGAGAACGAAGCCGGCGGCGAAGGCGCCGAGCACCACGTCGAGCTGGAACAGCTCGGCCAGCACACACAGCGCGACGAGCAGCAGCACCGTCAACCGCACAGTGGTCTGTCCGGTGGTTTCCGAGCCGGCTTGGATGACGGAGAACATCTTCGACGTGTCCCGCCGCAGCCGCCGCCACGGCAGGGTCACCGCCAGCGCGATCAGTCCGAACATGATGATCGCCACGATCGCCTGACCGGCGCCCCCGGTGCCGAGCAGGATCGCCATGGCCACGACCGGCCCGAGCTCACCCCAGGCGCCGTGGTTCATCACCGCCTTGCCCACCGGCGTGCCGAGCAACCCACCGTCCTTCATGATCGGCAGCAGGGTGCCGAGGGCCGTCGAGCACAGCGCGATGGCGATGGCGACCTCCGCGTGGATCACTCCGAGCGACCCGGCGACGAACACCAGGACCAGGGCCAGGGCGAAGCACACGCCCCAGGTCCCCAGAGCCCGGCGACCGGATCGTCCGGTCAGCTCGTCCAGCTCGACCTCGAAGCCGGCGAGCAGGAAGAGCATCGCGAGACCGAGCTCGCGGAGGAGGCCGATCGCGTCGTCGGTCTGGGCCAGACCCAGCCCGAAAGGTCCGATGAACATCCCGGCGATCAGCAGGATGACGACCTCGGGCACCAGCTTCCGCGGGATCATCCCCGCCATCAGCGGGGCGATCACACCGCACAGGGCGATCCAGAACAGCGAGATGAACGACGACTCCACAAAGCCTCCTCGGTCCCTCAGCGGCGCCGCCACAGTAGCGAGCCGCCCCGGCTCGCCGACTCCGGCGCCAGGACGATGGCCGGCCTCGCTGGTGCTGACGTATCAAGCGGAGTCGCGAACCGGGGAAGAGCGATGGTCTGTACGTTGTAAACCCAGCAACTCGCCGACCCGGGAAGCCCCCAGGGCCGGCCGACCACAGGAGCGCCCGACGGTGAACGCCCCGTACTGCGACGGCCCGAACCCTCGATGAGCACAGTCGCGTCATCGGCCCTGACCCCCGACCCCCAGACCTGGATGCTGCCGGACGGTTACCCACGCCACGACCCAGAGCCCGCCGAGCTGCGTGAGGCCATCGACTCGCTCGCCGGCCACCTCAACTGGCCGCGGCTGAGCTGGACGGGTCTGACTGAGGGCCTGCTCCGGGTGGGCGTCACCGACATCCCCCTGGGTCGGCTCGTCGAGGGTCACGTCGACGCGCTACGCATCCTCGATCAGGCCGGAGTGGAGCCGCGGTCGGCTGCCCGGTACGGCGTGTGGGCCTCCCGGTCGGCCGGAACCGGCGTCGCGGCCGCCGTCGAGGGTGCGGCTCTGCGGTTGAACGGCACCATCAGGTTCGCCTCCGGGTCCGGCGTCATCGATCGTGCCCTGGTGCCGGTCTGGTTGGATCCGGAGACTCACCTGCTGGTGGATCTGGCCGTTGACGGTCTGCCCGTGGACCGCAGCCACTGGAACACCTCGGCGATGCGGGTCAGCCACTCGCACACGGTCACCGTGGAGGACCTGGTCGTCGACGCCGCCGACCTGGTCGGTGAACCGGGCTTCTACCTCGGCCGCCCCGGGTTCCTGCCCGGTGGAGTCGGCGTCGCGGCCGTGTGGGCGGGCGGACTGAGCCGAGTGCTCGACGTCACCGTGGCGATGCTGGCCGGTCGCCGGGTCACCGAGGCCCAAGACGCCCGGCTGGGACGTGTGCGAGTGCAGCTCATCGCCGCACTGATCGCCGTGCGCACCGCCGGGAGCCGCCTGGACGAGCTGTGGCCCGACCTGCCAGACCCAACCGTGGCGACTCTCGTCGCCGAGGTGGTGACCGAGTCACGAGCCGTCGTCGCGCACGCCGTGATGGCGGCCCTCCCGGAAGTGCGCCTCCTGGCCGGCCCGGCCGGCCTGGCCTTCGACCCCGACGTGGGACACGCCGTGGACGATCTCGGGCTCTACGCGTCCCAGCTGAACGTCGACATGGAGGCGACCCGGCTGGGGTCGGCGCTACGGTCCGGGCGGCGCTGACGTCGCTGTCCACCCGCCGGCGCCGGTCATCCGCCGGCGCCGCTCACGCGCGGCGGGCTACCCGAGGCGGAAGCCGACGGCCCGCGCACCCGAGCCGGTGAACGAGATCGTCACCCGTCCGTCGACGATCTCCAGCGGTCGGACGACCTCGCCCAGATAGGTCGCCTCCCAGGCTTCGACGGTGCCGTCCGGCAGCGTGAGCTCCGCCGTCGCGCCGGCCGGGTCGACGGAGACCAGCCGGGCCACGATCGAGCCGTCGTCCAGATGCCGCAGCCCGATCAGCCGGACTCTGTCGTCGTTCAGGGCGAGCAGAGAGCGGTCGGTCGGCGGCTGCGCGCCGGCGGTCTCCGACAGCACTGCCCGCAGCGGCTGCACCAACGAGGACGCGGTCCGGGCCGCCAGGCTGGGAGCGTGCCCGGTGCCCGCCGCCACGCGGTAGCGGAAGGTCATCTCGAACGCCTGCTCCACCGGGAAGTTCGTGTCCCAGATGTTGTTGTGCACCCAGGAGTACACCGTGGCCGGCTCGAGCACCGGCAGCGTCGACGGGAACGGCACGTAGGGCAGGCCGATCGTCCCGACCTCGACGAGCGGGGCCTCGGCCGTGGCCCAACCCACGGCTTCGTCACCGTCGCCGAGCGAGACGAAATGTCGGATGGCGCGCATGTACGCCGCCCCACCCGGCACCGACTCCTCACCGGACCCGGTCAGACCGCCGGCCGACTCCTGCAGCACCTCGGGGTCGGCGACGGCGAACGGAAAGGCGAAGTAGGCGCTCTCCTTGTCCCAGGTGCTCGACTTGCTGAGGCGGTTGGTGATCTCCAGGTGGGCGAGATCCCGGGGCAGGCGGTAGGTGATCCGCAGCCAGTCGGCGCCGGCCACCCGCTGCTCGAGCACCACCTGCTGGCCACGATCGTCCTCGGTGGCCTCCACCACGGCCGCCGGCCCACCGACGTCGCGGCTGGTGATCAGCGCCAGGTTGCCGATGTCGGCGAACTTCGAGGAGTTGTGGTTGGACTGACCCACGGTGGCGTAGCGGTCGTACACGTAGTGGTTGAAGCCCAGGGCGGCGTCGCTGTTGACCAGCTCGCGCCCGCTGGCCCGGTCGACCACCGAGCTCAAGGTGCCGGTCTGCAGGTCGATCCGGACCGTCAGCGCCTCGTTCTGCAACAGCGTCGGATCGGGCAGCGGTGTGCTGCTGCCGGACCGCTCGCCGGACGTCGTGGTGATGTCGAGCCGGACGAAGCCGACCGACGGCAGGTCGGCGACGCGGCAGCGCAGGTAACGCCCCAGGCCGCGGCTGCCCGCCGGCTCGTCCCGCTCGGTGTGCGGCAGCGTCTCCTGGCTACGGCTGTCGGTGACCACGATCGGCGTCGTCAGCCCGACGATGCTGGCCGGCAGGAAGACCTCCACCTCGTCGTCGCGCCGGGCAGCCGTGGTGTTGAGGACGTAGAGCGAGGCGGCCGCGTGCTCGGCCCGGGGGAGGGCTCGGCCGAGCGCACCGGTGGCCAGCTGCAGAGCGTGGTCGGACGCGTCCAGGGCCTCGTACGCGCGAGCCACCTTCCAGTACCACTGGTGTTCCCCGGCGTCGGCGCCGTGGTCGGTGTGATGCCAGGAGTTGGCCGCGCCCCAGGTGTGCTCGTCCCACAGGGCCAGCTGGTGGTAGCCCGCGTCGGGGTCGACCACCGGGCCGTCGGCGATGTCCGCGCCGCCCAGCAGGGCTGCGCCGGCCCCGAGGGTGGCCGCGTCGGCCAGGTCGTTCTGGGCCTGTCGTCCGAGGCCGACCGGTGCGGCGGCCGCCCCCACCCCGTGCGCCCACCAGTCGTTCCAGTCTCCGCGATAGGTCGGCAGCGTGTCACCGGCCCGCTCGACGGCGGCGTCGAAGAAGGCCTCGTTGGTGGAGACGCGCAGGTGGGGGAACACCCACCGACGGTTCCACTCCGCGACGATGTCGCTGACGGCTCGGCTCGGACCGGCGTTGTCCGACCAGCGGCCGTGGGTGCGCAGGTGCAGGACGTCCCCTCCGAACGGCGGTCGGCTGTCGGTGTCCGCGCCGCCGTCGAGCCAACCGAAGATGCTGCCGAGGGGCAACGGGTACGGCCGGGTGCCGAGGGAGGCGAGGTAGGCGGGGAACACGTCGGTGGCGACGTCGTACGACTCGTGGAAGCCGACCATCGGCCCTTCCATGTAGGCCAGTCCGTGGGGGGTGTCGGTACGCCAGACGACGAGCTCACCGCCCTCGGGCCCGATCCAGCGGAACAGTCGCGGCATGGTCAGCTGCCCGGCGTTGTCGGGGTCGGAGCGACCGGCCCAGTTGTGCGCCACGCTGAGGTAGCGCACCCCGAGGCCGGCCAGGGCGTCTGGCAGTCCGACCACCTGACCAGGAACGTCGGTCTGCATGGCCACGCGGAAGTCGAGCCCGTACCGCCGCTTCAGATCCAGGGCCGGCGCGAGCAGCTCGTGCAGCTCGTCGGTGGAGCACATCTCGGTGTGCAGGTTGAACGGCATCGCCGAGAGCGAGATCCGGTTCTCCCGGATCCGATCCAGCAGCTCGCCGTGCCGAGACACCGGCCGGCTCGCCAGCCACTCGGTGACGGCGTACAGGGCCTCCTCGTTCCAGCGGAACCGGGCGGCCTCGCCCAGGGAGTCGGTGTCCTTCATCAGCCGCAGGGCGGCATCGAGGTAGTCGATGTGCTGCGCGCGCACGACGTGCTGGCGGTCGGTGTAGCCGATGTCGTAGTGGCTGTGCTGGATCAGGTGGACGTCGTAGTGCCGGGGGCGCTGCAGGACCGTGGTCAGCTCGACGTCGGGATCGGCGACGCTGACCACCAGCTCCGTCGGCGCGTCGACCTCGGGGACGAGGAGCCGGAGGCCGCCGGACCCGACCTCCTCGCCGCGGGCAGCCACCTCGGCGCCGCCCAACCGGATCCGGACCAGTGCCGGGTCGATCGGTCGCTCCCGGCCCACCACCTGCAGCCGTACGGCCTGGAGGAAGCGATCACCCTCGGCCGCCACCAGGGGCTCGGCGATCAGTCCGACGGTCACCCCGTCGGCGACCGCCTGAGCGTCCATCGCGTGGGAGATGATCTTGGTCCGCTGGAGCGAGGCATCCCAGACCGGGCTGGGCGAGAGGATGGCATGGGTGGCCACGGTCGAGCCTTTCGGTGGTTTCGGTGCACCCGAAGATCGGGCCGGAGGCAGCCGGTACGGCGCTGGTATCGTTACCTCGCGTCTACGCTACCGATCGTCCCGCGGCGGGGCAAGTGGTGACCTCGTCGATGTCCGACAGCGAGCGATCGCCGGGAGCGTACGAGGAGTGGAGGAGCAGCATGGCGACCAGTCGGCGGCCGACGATCACCGCCGTCGCCACCCATGCGGGTGTCAGCCCGATGACGGTCTCCCGGGTGCTGGACGGCCGCTCGACCGTCTCTCCCGAGCTCGCCGACCGGGTGCGCGCTTCCGTTGCTGAGTTGGGATACCAGCGGAACGAGCAGGCGCGGAGCCTGCGTCCGGGTCAGCGATCCGGCCTCGTCGGGGTGGCGATCAGCAACGTGGCGAACCCGTACTACGCACAGTTCCTGCTCGGAGCCGAGGAGGTGCTGGCCGAGACGGGTCGGACCCTCATGATCGGCAGCACCGCGGACAGCGTGGCGCGGGAGGAACGGCTCGTCGCGGAGTTCATCGGCCGCCAGGTGGAGGGTCTGCTGGTGGTGCCGACGGGCGGGCGCACCCATCTGCTGCCGCGCCGGCTGAACGGCGTACCGGTGGTGCTGGCCTCGCGCCAGGTGCCCGGGATCGGTGCCGACACGGTCATCGTGGCCGACATCCAGGGCGCCTACGTCGGTACGACCGCCCTGCTGGAACGCGGTCACCGGGTGATCGGCTTCCTCGGCTCCGGGATGTCGTCGTTCACCGGTGGTCGTCGCCTCGACGGGTTCCGCCTGGCCCACGAAGACGCCCGGGTGCCGGTCCGCGACGAGCTGTTGCGGCAGGACGGCTCGTCGCTCGCCGATGACCCGGATCACCACCGAGTGGTCGCAGAGTCCTTGCTGCACGAGCATCCCGACCTGACCGCTGTGCTGTGTGCTAACAACCGGAACACCGTCGGCCTGGTACGGGCGCTGGCTCGTCGGGGCGAGCTCGGCCGGTCCGCCGACGAGCTGACGGTGCTGGCCTTCGACGACTTCGAGCTGGCGGACGTGGTCGACGTCGCCCTCCTGGTCATCGACCACGACGGGCGAGAACTGGGGCGCTGCGCGGCCAGGATGCTCACCGAGCGACTGGACGGCGGGTTCGACGGACCGGCTCGGCTGATCGAGCTGCCGACCAGTCTGCACCTACCGACGGGCTAGTCACCGCACTTGCTGCGCAGCCCGGTTCCGATGGTAACGTTACCTCGTGCCGCCTCTGACTCTGGGACTCGACCTCGGCGGGTCCACGCTGAAGGCCGCCTGGATCCGCGACGGCGCGGTGCTGGCCTCCGGCTCGGTTCCCAACCGTGGAGAGCCGGCCGACCTCGACGCCGTCGTGCGGTTGGCCGAGGAGCTACGACCCGACGGTGACCGGACGCGCATCGGCATCGCCGTACCGGGTGTGGTCGACCGGGAAGGAACGCGCCTCGTCGCGGCCCACGGCAAGTACGGCTATCTCGATGGTGTGGACCTCGCGAGCTGGTCGCTCGACAAATTCGGTGTCCGGGCGGCGGTGGAGAACGACGCGCGCGCCGCGCTGCTCGGTGAGCTCGCGCGCGGCGCGGCGGCCGGAGTCCGCGATGCCGTCCTGCTCGTGGCCGGCACCGGCATCGGTACGGCCGCCGTGATCGACGGGCAGCTGATCCGGGGCCGGTCCGGTCACGCGGGCATCCTCGGCGGGCACCTGACCATCGACCGCGGTGGCGCGCCGTGCAACTGCGGCAACCTGGGCTGTGCCGAGGTCTACGGCGGCTCCTGGAGCCTGCCGGCCGGTATCACCATGGCCGAGGTCTTCGCCGCCCCACCGGATCCGGACGGGCAGGATCTGGCTGCACGGGTGATCCAGAGCTGGGCGATCACCGCCGTGAATCTCTGCCACGCCTACGACCCGAGCGTCGTGATCCTGTCGGGAGGGGCCGTCGAGCTCGCCGGCACCCGGATCGAGCAGATCGAGCGCTACCTGCACCAGCACCTGTGGTCGTCGGTGCCGCGGCCGAGCGTCGTGGTCGCCGACGATCCAGGCCGGTCGGTCGTGCGCGGACTCGCAGCGCTGACCCAGACCACAGCAAGGGACGACAGATGAGCACCGTGCCACCCGACCACCGCGGCTACGACAGGTTCCCGGCGATCCCGGTCCCACCGGATGACTCCGACGCAGTCCGGGTCAGCTCCGGAGCCGCGGTCTGGACCGCATTGCGGCAGCGGGCCGAGGTCGGCTCGGCGGCACCGTTGGTCATCATCGACACCTATCCCGGTGTCGACCTGGCGGCGCTGACGGCGTCGGCGCAGCGGCACCTGCCCGGCTATCGCATCGTGGATGTCGAGGCAGCGGCGGCTCGGCCGATCGAGGAGATCGACGCGCTGCTCGCCCGCAACCTGACCGACGACCGCGTCTTCGGGGTGCTCAGCCACCATCGCCTGGACGAGCTGTACGACCAGCAGAAGCTGGCATCGACAGCGGCCCTGATCCGAGACGTTCCGGCTCCGACCGTGGTCCTCGGCTGGGGTGCGGCTCAGCTGCTCCTCGACCACGCGGCCGGTGCGCCCACGGGCGGTTCTGCCGCGGAATCCGCGGCAGCTGCCCCTGTCGTGGTGCTCGCCGATCTGCCCCGGTGGGAGCTCCAGCAACGCTATCGGCGCGGGATGCCCAACTGGCGCTCCAGCAACGGCGGGCAGGACGTCCTCCGCAAGGTGAAACGTGGCTACTTCGTCGAGTGGCGGATCGCCGATCGGCACAAGCGGCGACTCTTCCCGATCATGGACTTCCTGCTCGACACCACCCGTACGGTCGACGACGCCCACCTGGTCACCGTGGAGGCCTTCCGCGCGGGCTTGGAACGGGCCACGTCCGGGCCGTTCCGGCTGGTGCCCTTCTTCGACCCTGGGGTCTGGGGCGGCACCTGGATGGCCGACGTGGTCGGACTCGAGGCGGTCGACAACAACTACGCCTGGTGCTTCGACTGCGTGCCGGAGGAGAACAGCCTGCTGCTCGACGTGGACGGCACGGTGGTGGAGATCCCGGCGATGGACCTGGTGCTGAGTCGGCCGCGGGAGCTGCTGGGACCGCTGACGTTCGCCCGCTTCGGCGCCGAGTTCCCCATCCGGTTCGACTTCCTGGACACCATGGAGGGTGGCAACCTCTCCTTGCAGGTCCATCCGCAGACCGACTACATCACCGACACCTTCGGCATGACCTACACCCAGGACGAGAGCTACTACCTGCTCGATGCCGGAGACGATGCCACGGTCTACCTGGGACTGCGCGACGACGCCGACGTGGACCAGATGTTCCGCGAGCTCACGGCGGCCCAGGACGGGCGGCACCCGTTCGATGCCGAGGCCTACGTGAACCGGTACCCGGCCGCGAAGCACGATCACTTCCTGATCCCGGCCGGCACGGTGCACTGCTCGGGGCGCAACTCCATGGTGCTGGAGATCTCGGCCACCCCGTACCTGTTCACCTTCAAGATGTGGGACTGGGGCCGGCTCGGACTGGACGGCGTCCCCCGCCCGGTCCACCTCGACCACGCCCGGGCCAACGTGCAGGCCGAGCGACGGACGACCTGGGTGTCGGAGAACCTCGTGCACCGCACCGAGGAGCTGGCCTCCGGGGCGGGCTGGGTGGAGGAGCGGACCGGTCTCCACGAGCTCGAGTTCATCGAGGTCCGCCGACACTGGTTCACCGGACCGGTTCAGCACGACACCGCGGGCACGGTCAACGTGCTCAACCTCGTCGAGGGTGCGCAGGCGGTGGTCACCAGCCCGACGGACGCCTTCGAGCCGTTCGTCGTGCACTACGCCGAGACGTTCGTCGTGCCGGCCTCGGTGGGTCCGTACACGATCGCCCCGCACGGGACGTCCGTCGGGCAGCGGCTCGGCACGGTCAAGGCCTACGTCCGCGGGACCGCGACCGTGTCCGACGTCAGCTCAGACGGCGACGCCTGATCAGCACGATGGCGACCAGCGTCACGCCGATCGCCACCGCGGCCAGCACCGCGGGTGGCAGCTGCCGTACCTGTTCGAGAACGTCCTCGGCACCCGACTTCACCTGATCGGCGGTCTCGGTGGCCTTGGCCTTGGCCTGGCCCTTCACATCGGTCTTGGCCACCAGCGCCTCGACCGACGCTGCGAGCCGCTCGCGGGTGGCGGCACGATCCGCCTCCAGCTGCTCCACCGTGGGATTCGGCTGGTCCACCGCCGGCGTGTCCGCGGCTGAGATGTCCACTGGGGCGTTGCCGGTGGTGGACGGATCGATCGTCGGGTCGTTAGGGCTGCTGCTCATCTGCGGGCGCTCTCCTTGATCTCGGCCACATCGGCCTTGACGTTCTCGACGGTGCTGGTGGGCATCGGCGGGGTCGCCTCACCCACCTTCTTCTTGCCGATCAGCGCGGCCACACCGGCGACGGCGAACACGAGCACGCCGACGATCAAGGCCGCCGCCCAGGTCGGCAGCACCAGGGCGAGGGCGAAGATCGCGGTCACGATCAGGCAGCCGATGCCGAACAGGGCGAGGACGCCGGCCACCCCGAAGGCGCCGATACCGACGCCGGCGGTCTTCGCCTTGGCCGTCATCTCCACCTGGGCGAGCTTGAGCTCGGTCCGCACCAACCGACTCGATTCCTCGGTCACCTGGCTGATGAGTGCGGCGATCGAGTCGTCGGGAGGCGTGGTCGCCGGCGTGGTGGCCGTCTCTCGGGTTGCCGGGACGTTCGTGCCCTCGGTGTCACTGGTCATGGCGAGTCCTGTCGCTGAAGGGGTGTCGGCGGCGGCATCGTCGCTGGTGTCGCTCTCGGTCGGGGGTCGGGAGTCGGCCGCGACGGCGCCGCGCTGACCCAGTGGCTTCTCGGGCCCCACTGTGGAGTCCTTGATCGTCTGTTGCTCGGCCTCGGAGTTGATCTCCGCCCCGAACAGGAGGGCGTACGAGGTCAACCACAGCCACATCAGGAGCACGACGATGCCGGCCAGCGCCCCATAGGTCTTGGCGTAGCTGGCGAACAACGAGACGTAGAGGGAGAAACCGAGCGAGACGATCAGCCACAGCAGCGTGGCGACGATCGCCCCGGGGGAGGCCCAGCGCATCTTCGGTGAGTCGCGGTCCGGCGCGACCCGGTACAGCACAGCTAGCGCGATCATGATCAAGACCGCGATCAGCACCCAGCGGACGACCTGGACCAGCCAGCGCAACGGTCCACCGTCGAAGACCGAGAAGACGATCGGCAGCACCGCGATCAGGGTCACCAGGATGATCATGAAGACGATCGCGCCCAAGGTGAGGGCCAGGGCCAGCAACCGCTTCTTCACGATGGGCCGGTCGTCGGTCTCGTCGTAGGCGGTGTTGATCGCCAGCACCAGGTTGGCGACGCCGCCGGAGGCACTCCACAGGGCGAGCAGCAGCGAGATGATCACCCCGATGCTGAGCGCCCCCGTCCGCTGGGACTGCTCGGTGAGCTGCGTGACGATCAGGTCCTTGACCTCGGTCGGCAGGGCGCTCCCCAGGGAGTCGATCTGGGTCGCGATGGTCGACGGGTCGGCGAACAACCCGTACGCGAGCACCAGCGCGATCAGCGACGGGAACAGCGCCAGGAATCCGAAGAAGGCGACCCCGGCACCGATGAGCGGGATCTGGTCCTCGGTCGTCTGTGCCCAGCTCCGCTTGAGGATCTGGAGCCAGCCGCGCCGCGGAATGTCCTGAGGGCGATCCGCCTCCGCACCGGGGACCTCTCGCACGTCAGTTGCTGACCGATCCGACATGGTTCACCTCTCGTGCCACCCGATGCGGGTCACTCCTCAGGTATACAGCGTAAACTGCAGCAAACCCAGCCGTAGTCCACCAACAGGAGATGACGACCATGAAGGCAGTGACCTGGCAGGGCAAGCGGAAGGTCTCCGTCGAGGACGTGCCGGATCCGCGGCTCGAACAGCCGACCGATGCCATCGTGCGGATCACCTCCACCAACATCTGCGGATCCGACCTGCACCTGTACGAGACCCTCGGCGCGTTCATGACACCTGGAGACATTCTCGGTCACGAGCCGATGGGCGTGGTGGAGGAGGTCGGCTCGGACGTGTCGAGACTCTCGCCGGGCGACCGGGTGGTGATGCCGTTCCAGATATCTTGCGGACACTGTTACATGTGTGACCAGTCGCTCTACACCCAGTGCGAGACGACGCAGGTCCGCGAGTACGGCAGCGGCGCTGCGCTCTTCGGCTACTCCAAGCTCTACGGGTCGGTGCCCGGCGGACAAGCGGAGTACCTCCGGGTGCCGCTGGCCGACACCACCCACATCAAGGTGCCGGACGGCCCGCCGGACGACCGCTTCGTGTACCTCTCCGACGTGCTGCCCACGGCCTGGCAGGCGGTGGAGTACGCCGAGGTACCCGACGGCGGGACGCTGGTCGTGCTCGGCCTTGGTCCGATCGGGGACATGGCCGCTCGGATCGCGACGCTCCGACCCGGCATCGCCCGGGTCATCGCGGTCGATCTGGTGCCGGACCGGCTGGCTCGGGCGCGTGCCCGCGGCATCGAGGTGATCGACCTGTCCGACCATACCGATGACCTGGCCGACGTCGTGCGTGAGCTCACGTCGGGGCGGGGTGCGGACGCCGTGATCGATGCGGTCGGGATGGAGGCGCACGGATCGCCGGCAGCATCCTTCATGCAGAAGGTCGCGAGCCTGCTCCCCGACGCGATCGCCGCGCCGCTGATCACCACGGCGGGGGTCGATCGGCTGGCCGCGGTCTATGCCGCGATCGACCTGGTCCGCCGGGGCGGCACCATCTCGCTGATCGGCGTGTACGGCGGGATGGCCGACCCGCTGCCGATGATGACCCTGTTCGACAAGCAGATCCAGCTGCGGATGGGTCAGGCCAACGTGCTGCGCTGGGTGGACCAGATCATGCCGTTGCTGGGTGATGACGACCCCCTCGGCGTGGACGACTTCGCCACCCACCGACTGCCGTTGGCGCAGGCTCCGCACGCCTACGACATCTTCCAGCGCAAGGTCGAGGGAGCGGTCAAGGTGGTGCTGCAGCCCGGGCTGGCGGGCTGACCAGGAAAGTCGATGGCGCCCGTCGGCGTCGATGACCCAGGATCGAACCATGACCACGCTGGCTGACCTCTGGCCCCCGTACCGACTCCGGCTGCGCGCCGGTGACCTGCAGCTGACGGTGATCAGTGACGACGACGTACCGGGTCTGGTCGATCTTGCTCTGGCCGGCATCCACGCACCCGACGCGATGCCGTTCTCGACCCCGTGGACCCTCGTGGGACCCGAGAAGCTGCCGATCGAGATGATCCGTTACTTCTCCTCGGTGCGGGCCGGCTTCGGAGCGGACGCGTTCGATCTGCTGTTCGCCGTCCGCGTCGGGGGCGAGCTGGTCGGCACCCAGGGCCTGCACGGTCGGGACTACCCCGTCACCAAGACGATGGAGACGGGATCCTGGCTCGGTCTCGCTCATCAGGGAAGGGGCATCGGCACCCGGATGCGGCAGGCCGTGTGCGCGTACGCGTTCGACGAGCTGGGGGCCGAGGAGGTCACCTCCGCCGCCTTCGTCGACAACCCGGCCTCGTTGGCGGTCAGTCGCAAGGTCGGCTACCGCCCGAACGGCGTCGTCCGGCTGAAGCGGCGCGACGGCGAGATGGCCCTGAACCAGAAGCTCGTGCTCACCCCGGCCGATCTGGTGCGCGGCGAGCCGCTGGAGGTCGACGGCGCCGAGGACCTGCGGACGTTTCTCGGGTTGGTGCCGGTCGAGGGGTAGCGGCGGCCTCGCGTGCCGGCGCGTATCACCACACCCGATGCGCGCTCCTACGAACGTGGCTCTGATCGGCACCAGCGCGTACGTCCGCGTGCTCAGGCACCGGGCACTGTCGGCGATGGTGATCAGTCACGGAATCGCGACGGTGGCGCAGCAGGTGGTCGTGCTGGGCGCCGGGGCGTTCGTGCTGAGCCGCACCGACTCCCCGGTGTGGACGTCGATCACCGTGGCCCTCGGCTACGCGCCGTACCTGTTGCTCTCCGCTCACGCCGGCGCGCTCGCCGACCGGCACTCGCGCGCCACGGTGATGCGCTGGTCCGTCGTGGTCCGTGCCGTCCTGACCGGCTTGCTCGTCCTGGCGATGCTGATGGACTGGTCGACAGCCGCCGTCGTGGCCCTGATCACTGCGATCGCCGTGGCGGCCACTCCCGGCTACCCCTCGCTCGCCGCCGCGGGTGTCCAGTGCGTCGACGACGAGGACCTGCCCACCGCCAACGCGCTGACCACAGGGGTCGAGAACATCGCCTGGGTGGTGGGACCAGGCGCTCTGGGTGCGGTGCTGCTGCTGGGTTTCGGGCCGGCGGAGGCGGTCGCCGCCGCAGCGGGCCTGTTCCTCGTGGCCGGGCTCGCGCTGATCCGCGTGGTGCTGCCGCTTCCGGAGGTGGCCGAGGGTGAGCTCCTCGAAGGCGTCTGGCCGGTGGTGCGAGCGACGGCTCGGATTCCCGAGATCCGCGTCCCGATGCTGATCGCGGTCATCGACAACATCCTGTACGGCTACCTGATCGTGGCCCTCGTGCTCCTGGTCGCGGATCAGGGTTCGGATCGCCGGTTGGGGATGCTGACCACCGCCCTCAGTGTGGGGGCGATCGTCTCGTTGGCCGTGGTCGATCACGTGGCCGGTCGCCGGCGCCCGACGTTGACCCTGTTCGCCCTCGCCGCGGTGTTCGCCGGATGCGTGATCGTGCTCGGAGTCAGCGGAGCCTCACCGGTGGCGATCGGCGTGATCGCGGTGGCCGTCGCCGGTGTCGCGACGGTGCTGATCGAGGTCCTCTGCGTGACTCAGCTGCAGCGGGCGACCCCCGAGTCGACCCACGGGCGGGTGATCGGCATGTACGACGTCGTCGCGGTGGGTGCCGTGGCCGCCGGGTCGCTGCTGGCAGGTGTCGCGACCAACGCACTCGGTGTGCAGGCCGCGACAATCGCGGTGGGAGCGGGCTGCCTGGTGCTGGCGGCGGTCAGTGTGGGACTGCGCGGTGGGACGCCGAGTCCCGCGCCGTCCTAGTGCGGTCACGGTTGCGCGCCGACAAGGAGGTCATGCACCGCCGACGGGTGCGCCCCGATTCTTTCTCCGCATGCGGATGCGGGTGCCTCCTGCTCCGTGAGCGCGACCCCTTCCGCCGGCCGACAAGTCGCTGGGCGACGATGAGACCAGAGTTCCCACCGTCAGGAGATGCGTGTGTCCGATCCCGGTACCGGCAGCGTGCCGCCGCCACCCCCGAATCAGCCGTGGTCGAACCAGCCGCCTCCGAATCAGCAGTGGTCGAACCAGCCGCCCCCGAATCAGGTGTGGTCGAACCAGCCCCCGCCGAATCGGCAGTGGTCGAATCCGCCGTCGTACGGTGGCTGGCAACCGGTGCCTGCCGGACCCGCTCCGCTGCACCTACCGCAGTACGACGCGACCATCGGTCAGGCCGCGTCGCGCTTCTGGCGCAAGTTCGTCGTGTTCTCCGGGCGAGCGAGTCGTAGCGAGTACTGGTGGTGGGCGCTGATCGCGTTCGTGATCTCGTCGGTGCTGCAGCTCGTCGGCAGCCTGGTGTTCGGTGGAGGCCTGTTCCTCGACCCGGCCGGACCGAGTCTCGACCCCCGTCAGCTGCTGCTGCCCCTGGCGCCCGCACTGGTCTGGTCGCTGGTGACGTTGGTGCCGTCCCTCGCCGTCACGGTCCGCCGGCTGCACGATACGAACCGCACCGGCTGGTGGTACCTGCTCGTCCTGCCCGCTGTGGCCTCGTGGCCGCTCCTGCTGATCGGCCTGGCGTCGCTGGACGCCGACCGGCTGGCTGTCGGTGACGTCAGCGGGGTGGCGGTGGGCGCGCTGTTCGGTGGCGTGGTGTTGGCCGTGATCGGCGGGATCGGTGGCCTCGTCGTGCTGATCTTCTGCATCCTCGGCCCCGATCCCCGGGGGGCGAGATTCGACCGGTCGTGACCGATCAGAGCTCGCGCCGTGAGCGGCGACGCCGCCCGAGGTCGTTGTGACCACGTGGGCCGCAGCTCATTGCGCACAGCCGGAGCAGGATTCACGGATGTACCGACCGGACACCGGTCATCTCGGATCGTGCTCACACGTGGATCCTTCCGTCGTCGCCGCGGTGAGTCTCGGCCCCACCGTTGTCGATTCGTCGCGTGTGGCTCCGGTGTTCGTCAGCGCTTGTTGATCTTGGTGGGTAGCGTTTCGATGGTCCTGATTGCCTGGTCGAACAAGCCACTCAGCAGCACAACGGCTCCCAGGCCTTCGAAGAACTCCATCCACTGGTGAAAGTCATGTCACCAGCCGATCGTCGGGTGGGGATGCAGGTGTTTCGGGATTGATCCTCTTCAGGATCCGCGGGAACGGATAGATGACCACCAAGACGCCGATCGTGATGCCGACCAGGTTGTAGAAGACGCGCGTCAGCACGTTGTCGGAGCCTGTGGTGAGGTCGTTGGCCGTGTACAGCAGGAGGATGGTCGCGGTGTAGAACAACGGCATCTTTCCGAGCTGGGTCAGTTTGAACAGACCGTTCAGCACGGCGAACAGGGCGCCGATCAGGACCACAACCGTTGGATCGGTGATGAAGGCCAAAGCGATCGACGCCATCGCGGCGCCACCCAGAGTGCCGAAGAAGCGTGCCCAGGCTCGCTTCCGCGAGAGCTTCTCGTCATAGCGCACGACGTTGCCGACGGCGCTGGGTGCCCAGCCGATCTTGGCGAATCCGGCAATGAAGGAGATGGCCAGAGCCAAGGCTGTGCCGACGCCCATCCGAAGCCCCTGCTCAGACAGTTCCCCTACGCTCTGGTTCTCGTTCACCGGGGGCGGCGGCAGCGGCGTCCAGAACGGGAGCAGCGAGATCAGCGCGGACCAGCCCATGACGAAGGCGAAAACCAAGAAGTTGGCGGCCGCCTTCTCGGGGTTGCCGGTGTTCAGACCCGCGGTATAGATCATCACGAGTGTCAGGGCGAGCGGTCCGCCGACCTTCCATGCGGTCATGTAGCTCAGGTTGAGGCAGACGAAGAACGTGAAGGTCACCGCGACCCACGGGTAGGGAGCCACCGCTCCACCGATCAGGTAGAACCCGAGCCCCAGAGCGAGGATGAGGGATCCCATCACGAACCGGGCGCCCAGTCTCCGTGGCAGGAAGAGTGAGCTGAAGAAGAACGCGCCCTGACCCAACGTCACCAGGTAGTCTGTGCGGCCCAGTGCGGTGGCGACGATCATGGGCACCAGGCACACCAGCGCCCGCAGCGCCTCGCTCCACATCAGCGGCATCGCCCGCACTCTTGTGCTCAGACTCGTCATGCGGCCCTCACCACCCTCGGCGCCACCCACGGGCATGAACGTACGGCCATCGAGCGGGCCCGTGCATCACACAGAACAGGTGAAGTCTCGCAGCTCGTGCTTCGGGGACCATCGAGTCGACCGGCATCACCAGCATCACCCCGGCTGCGAACCCGTCGATTCCGGCCCCGGACCTCGCCTCCGGCGAGGTCGGCGACCGCGTACCCTCCCGGTGGCGAGGGCGCAGACGACGGACCTGATGCTCGTTCAGGGCACTGTCTCGAAGGCCGCCATCATCATCATGTCTTCGTGCTCGAGGTTGTGGCAGTGCAGCATGTACCGGCCGGTGTGGTCGGTGAACCGGATCGCCACCTCGACGGTCTCGGTCGGCGTCAGGTCCACCGTGTCTTTCCAGCCGGCGTCCCATCGGCCGGGTCCGTCCGAGCCGCGTCGGAGCACTCGGAACGGGGACAGGTGTACGTGCACGGGATGGTGCAGATCGCTGCTGAACCGCCAGATCTCAGTCTGGTCCAGGCGCGGCTGGGCGTCCATTCGATCCGGGTCGAACGCCCGCCCGTTGATCACCCAGTGGGCCGGACCGGCTGCGCCGCCGCGGGTGAAGCGCCACTCCCGCACCGGGGTGTCCGGGGCGGTCTCCAACGGCTCCAACCGCGCGAGGTGCTCGGGCACCCGGCTCTCGTCCCGTACGGACCGGACGACCCGGAACCGCATCACGGCGTCGGTGCTGCCAAGCCCGAGCGCGTTGGTGAGCACCACCTCGGTCCCGACCGGATAGGCGCCGAAGTCGACGACCACGTCGAACCGCTCCGCCGGGGCCACCAGGATCTCGTCCTGGGACAGCGGTGCGGCGAGCAGACCGCCGTCGGAACCCACCTGGAGGAAGGGTGCGCCGCCGCCGGTCGGACCGGGCGACAGGCCGAGCCGGTAGCGGCGGGCGTTGGAAGCGTTGACGATCCGGAGCCGGTAGCGGGCCGCATCCACCTCGAGCTCGGGCCACGGGCGACCGTTGACCAGGACGACGTCGCCCAGCACGCCGGCGGTGTAGGGGTCACGAACGCCGGGGGTCTCCAGTAGCCGCGGATCCAGCGACGGGTAGGCCAGTGACCCGTCGGCCGTGAACGCCCGGTCCATGATCATCACCGGCAGGTCGTGATCACCGGCGGGGAGGCCGAGAGCTTCCTCGGCATCGTCGGTGATCAGGTACAAGCCTGCGAGACCTCGCCAGACCTGAGGTCCGGTGAAGTCCATCCGGTGGTCGTGGTACCAGAGAGTGGCGGCCGGCTGGTCGTTTTCGTACACGTACGGTCGGGAACCCCGGGCCACCACGCCGCTGGTGCCGCCGGTGGCGTGGGTGTGGCCCGAGGGGCGCCGACCGGTCGGTGATGCGGTGGGCAGCAGCAGGTCGGTCGGGTAGCCGTCGCTCGCCGCCGCTGTGTGACCGCCGTGCAGGTGCACGACGGTCGGCAGGTAGAGCTCGTTGCGGTGGGTGACTGTCACCTGCTCTCCGCGCGACGCGACGAGGGTCGGGCCGGGGAGCAGACCGTCATAGCCGAGAACCTCCGTCTGTCGGCCGGGCAGGATCTCCAGCACGGCACGCCGCTGGACGATCTCGTACGCACTCGCGCCGCCCGCGCGCGAGACCGGGTGCTTCACCGGGGGCACCACGAACGGGACGGTGAACCGCTCCGGCAGTGGGGTCGTGCTCGCCAACAGACGGGCGGTCTGGTCCCGGGAGGGATTCGCGCACCCGCCGGTGCTGCCGAGCAGTGCACCGCCGACCAGTCCGAGTGCGCCGGTCAGCGCGGCCCGCCGGCTGATCGCTCTCATCGTCCGCTCCTCGGTCGCGCCGCAGCCCGGCTCCATGACCACCCGGCGAAAGCCAGGGTGGCCACCACGATCACCACTCCGAGCGGCACGTGCAGGGCCAGGTTGCGCTGGTAGCCCATGCCGATCTGCAGACCTTCGGCGAGGAAGAGGGCCGGTCCCACGGCGGCCACCCAGAGGCGGCCACCCGTCACGGCGTACCCGATCGTGACGACCGACAGCAGCATCGCGGAGAGGATCACCATGCTCGCCCCGAATGCGTGGACTCCGAGCCAGTCGTAGAGCCCGGACAGGTACTGACCGATCGAGACCGGTTGCGACAGGACGAGGAGTGCGTGGACGGTCGCCACGACACGGAGCAGGATCAGCGTGAGGCCGAACCCGGCTCGTCGACGACCCGAGCGGGTCGCCTCGCCGGTAGGCCGGAGGACAGTGGTCACGGCTCCTGACGCTATGGGTAGACTGTCTACGCATCAAGGCGGGACGACCCTGGGTCGACCCCGAGAGATCCCTGTCCGGCAGACGATCTCGGGGCCGGACGAGTAGGCTGCCAACTCATGGCGACAGATCGCGTGAAGGGCCACCTCGACGGCCTGCTGCTGGCCGTCCTCGAGACCGGTCCGGCACACGGGTACGCGGTGATCGAGGCGCTCCAGCAGCGCTCCGGCGGCACCCTGGACCTGCCGACCGGGACCGTCTACCCCGCCCTTCGTCGGCTGGAGGACGCGGGCTGGATCAAGGGCGTCTGGTCAGACGTCGGTGGGCGCAGACGTCGGACCTACTCGCTGACGGCCGCCGGCCGCCGAGCCCTCGCGGCGGAGCGGCGGGCCTGGTCGGCCTTCTCCGGCAGCATCGGCAAGGTGCTCGGTGAGCCGTCGTGATGACCTCCGAACACAGCCGCCCCATCGACGACGTCCTGGCCCGGCTCGGGCACCGTCTGCCGCGACTGCTCGGGTCTCGGCGTGACCTGCTCGCCGAGGTCCGCGGCGGCCTGGAGGATGCTGCCGAAGCCCACCGTCGACACGGCCTGAGTCCTCTCGCCGCCGAAGCCCGCGCCGTCGACGAGCTGGGCGCGGTCGAGGAGGTGGCTGCTGCCTACGCCGAGCTCGGCGCGGCCCGGGCGGGTCGCTGGGCGACGATCGCCCTGGGGCTCGGCTACGCGATCAATCTCGGTGCTTGGCATCTGGCCGGGGTGCTCGGCGACGGCTCGGTGAGCGGGTCGACCTCCGCGGACGGCGGCGGCGGGACGATCTACACACTGCTCGGCGTGGTTGCGATGGCCGTGGCCGGGCTCGGCTCCCTGGCTCTTCATGGTGCGCCGACCCGGCACCTGCGAAGGACGACCGCCTCGTCCAGATGGTTGTACTTCGTCGGCTGGGGGTCGCTGATCTGTGCCGTCACGACCCTGACCGTCTCGTATGTCCTGTCGCCCTGGACGTTCTCCAACGGACAGCTGTCAACCCGCTCGCTGGTCGAAGGGTTCAGCGTGCTGTGGACCGCGACGATGCTGATGACAGCTGTCCGCTGCCTTGTCTTCGCGTCAGCCATGTCCAGGAACAGGCGTCCGATCCTTGACGATCAGGGGGTTGCGTCCATCGAGTGACGCTGAATCGGCTCGGCTCACCTTCGTGTTGTTCGGCTCGACCCAAGAACGTGCAGCAGACCTGCCGACCCTAGAAGCGGCAACCCAGAATGACGACAACCATGCTCTCGTGGCGATCGACACCGATGGCGTTCTGCTCTCCGCCGTCGGTGGTACGCAGCACCAGACTCGATCTGGGGCCCGCCGTCGCCGGACCCCTCATGTGCAACCCCTCCTCGTCATGTCCCGGGATCGCAGAACGACGATGTCAGCTGATTGGGTGCTCACCGTATGGCTGTTCCGACATAAGTGCCCTGAAGCGATCCACCACGACAGAACCGTTGAGCGGGCAGCCCCGTACTTGTTGAGGAGGGACGCTGTGAAGCCAGCTGTCGTTGATCGCATCCGTTTGGACTCAATTGCAGCATTTGGGGTGCTTCGTGGGACGCCCGCGACACCAATTCCCAAACCCAACGGCCAGCTGCTACCTCGCAGGCAGGTCGAAGTCGTCGTTGCGCATCCGCAGCAACGCGTACGTCGCACCGGAGAAGCCGACAGCTGCCACCAGCAGCCCAATTCCCTGTGCTAGATGGCCGGGCAGAAATGGGTGTGTGAAGCCGCCCATCGCCAACGCGATACCCATCCAGGCCGGCGCGACCCGGCTGCGCCACAACGCAATCCCGAGTAGCAGCAGCCCGATGCTGATTCCGACGATGAACAGCAATCCGGAGAGTTGGATGATCGGATGCTTCTCTATCGCGACAGACAACTGGGACACCGCCGCTGGATCCAAGCCCGCCATGACCGTGAGATTCGCCAACGACACCGTGCCGGGAAGTTCGCCGAAGCCTACACAGAATCCGGTCAGCGCTATCAGCGCGCCGGCGGTGGTCAGTTTCGGCGCTCCGCGCCGTGCGACCAAGACGACGGCGAACGTGGCCGGAATGAGCAGAGTCACGAACGGCATCTGGATCCACTCCAGAGCAGCCATCCGCTCCGGATGTGCGATGGCGGCGGTGACGTTCTCCTCGAACGGTGCGTTGCCGTCAGTAGGGCTGAGAAAGTAGTAGATGGCGTTGGCCAGCATCGGCAAAGGCGCGATGACGGCAAGCAGGATGCGCCAGAATCTGCGTGTGTCGCGGGGCGGTTGGCGAGTCGCGGACGTCGTCTCGGAACTGGTTGCTGACATGTGGAACTCCTCGGTCGATGGTCGATTGCGACGTCATCGTCCGGCTGGGGGACCCCCAGTTCCCAGGGCGCAGCTTCACCGGAGACCCACGAAGATTCCTGGTGTAGCTGGGGACGGAACCCTATGCGGGCGGGCCAGATGGTTTGACGATGGAGGGGTGCCCGCCCACACCTGCACGCTGATCACCCAGCCAATCTCTGGTCAGGAGGTCCACATCTGGAAGAGCGCTACTGGTCCACATCTAGATTCCACCTAGTAGTGATTGGAACGCTGGCATCGGCCCGAGGATCGGCTCGGCCTCAGGAACGAGTTCCATCCATGACGCAACATCGTCTGTAAGGGCCTTCGGGACGCTGCGACTGCAATTGGACGACACGGCCGTCCATACCGCAGCACGACCTGTCAGCAACTGCTATCGAGGCGAGGCCGCCGACGCGGGCCGCAGGCGGACGGGTGAGCGGTCTTCGAGGCCGGTCCAGGCGTCGAATGGGTGGGCGCGTTCAAAGGTGCCGGCTAGCTGATTTCGTCCCTGATCAGGTGATGCCGAAGGAGATGAGTTGCGTCGCGACGAGGTCGTGTCCGTGCTGTGTCAGGTGGGGATTGTTCGGATCAGCCGGGACAGCAACGATGTGCTCGTCGGTGCGGGCCAGTGCGTACACATTGACGCATCGGGCGCTGTGTGCGGCAGCGATTTCGCAGGCGGTCCGGGCGACATCTTGTTGACGGGGGGATCCAGAGGTTGGTGGTGGAGTGATGACGCGAAGCTTCACCGGGCGGTCATGACGGATTGTCTCGGTCTCGGCTATCCAGTCGGTCAGGCTCTGGCGGAACTGCGGGATGGGTTTCGCTGGACAAGGCGTCCGCCGTGTTAGGGGGCACTGCATTACGTCACCGTTGCCCACGGCCAGCAGGATCACGTCGGCTTGAGCGACCGCGGACCGGAACTCTGAGGTTGAGCGGAGGTCCTCGACGAGAGCTGGTATGGAGGGGGGTGCTGTTTGGGCGGACATGGTCTTGTCGTGAATGCGGATGCGGCGGCGACCGTCCGCCGACTCGGTAGCGGCAAGCTGGTCGACGTAGCTGAAGCAATGTGCGCATCCCTCCCTGCCGGCTGAGGCATCACCGAGAACCAGGATGTTGAGCTGAGTGGGGAGCGACCCGACGACCCCCGGCTCGCGGTGGTCCTGCCCGCCGATCATGGCGAGGGCAGCAATGCTGAAGACGACGGTCATCATCGTGAGCGACCAACGCGGTCCGTGGTGTGTGGGAACCGTTGGCCTAGGACCAAGTGTCAGCGTGTCAATCGACATCTCGTCGTCGTGTTCGCTGACGTCGGGTCCGACGTCGGGCAACCGTTCGTGATCGAAGCGACTTTCTGCCTGGTTCAAGTACTGAGTTGGCCGTTCATCTGCTGGGCAGGGCAGGACGACCAGGGCGGCCGCTCAGGTCACGGCCGGCGACATGGTGGACCAGACCAGCCTCGACCAGCAGCGGTTGGCCGACGCCCCGGGCGACACAGCGGAGCTTCGGGAGCTGCGGCGCCGGTGACAGCTCGTGGTCACCGACTCCTTGGTGGCGGTGCGTCTTGCCGACATTCTGAGCGTGGGCGGACCGCTGATCACAGGGGCTGACACCTTCGTCCGGTACGTTCCGAAAGGAGCCGCAATCAACTGCTCGCCCGTCGATAGCCGACCGGGGTGGGTTTGATCGGCACCCAGTTGCTCGACCTCACCTCGGTATCCGCTAACCGACCGTCATCCCGGGCACCTGGCGGGAGCAGGTCGTCGTCTGCGCTCAACCGACCTGTTGTGAGAACGGTGTGTGCAGGTGGCAGACACAGCAGCGGCGAGGACTAAGCCCTCACCGCTGCTGCGGTTTGAAGCCCGTCTGGCAGACGCCTCTCGGCGAGCGGCCGCTCGTAGCGGCGATGGGTGAGGCCCGGGGGTCCTGCACCAAACGGCACATGCTCAACGCCTCGAACCAGGCAATATTCCGCTCGCGCATCGACCGTCGACCGATGGGCCCCGTGCGCGGTTGCATGTCCGGTCCGAGAGTCCTCGCCTGCCAGGATCTTAGGATGAACGAGCCTCAGTGATGGTCTTGCCGGCGTCGACCGGACGTGCCGATGAAGATGCGGTGTTCAGTTCGGCTGAGGTTGCTGTGGTTGTGGACGGCGCTGGCCTGCCGCAGAGTATGAGGGCCGGCTGTCGCCACACGGTTGACTGGTACGGCATCGAGATTCAGCACTCACCCACATCTCGATCTCGCGGCGGGCAACTCAATCGATGTCATCGAATGCCCGGCGCCGCCCTCATGAGGTCGACTACTTACTCAGCAAACGGGCTCCACAGACACCACCAGTAGCCGTTCGGCAAGACGTCGGTCATGCAAAGGCCAGCCGCGCCGCAGCCCGAAGCGAGCTGCCGACACGTGACCTTCGTTAGCCGACCGTTGAGCGGAAGGTCGTGAGGGTGTTGCATGGCGGTGGTGGACACGAGCCCGAGCCCAGTTCTCCGGATGGTCGACGCAGTAACGGTGCCCGTTCCCGATTTGGATCGGGGGCTGGCGTTCTATCGAGACGGTCTCGGTCACGACTTGATCTGGCGGAATGACGAGATTGGCCAGGCAGGGCTTCGACTGCCAGACGGCGAGACCGAGATCGTTCTCAGCATGCACCTGCCGTACGCCCCGAACTGGCTGGTCTCATCGGTATCGGATGCGGTGGACGACATTATCGCTGCGGGCGGTGCCATCCTGGTCGAACCTCACGCGATAGCTGTCGGCCGCCTGGCGGTAGTCACCGACCCATTCGGGAACTCACTTGTCCTGCTCGACCTGTCCACCGGCTACTACGCGGTCGACGACACCGGTCGTGTCACAGGCGTCGAAGCGATCCACACGACCGGGGGCCGATAGCGGACCGTCCAGAGAAGCAGGCAACCCGTGCACCCCACTGTCCGCGAAGACCGCGGTCACAACCGAGGCTGACGACATGCGCAGTGCTTGACGCCCAACTGCCTCCCGCGCCGCACTAAAGTCTGGTGCCGATCGTGAGCCGTCCTCGGTCCGCGGGTCAACGCGCTAGAGAGCGTTTGGGCGGCGCGATGTTTGGATTGAGGTGGAACACGTTGTCTGGGTCGTACTGGCCTTTGAGAGCGGAGAGTCTGGTGAGCTTCTCGGGTGGATACGCACGTCTAATCCCGTCGCTGCCCTCGTCGCTCAACACGTTGACGTAGACGCCGCTGGCGTACGGAGCGAGCGTCGCTGCGGCTCTTCGGGCCTGATCGATGCGCAACGCGTCCTCGGCTGGGTTGTTCCAGCGAACAGATCCGACGTACTCGAAAACGGTGGCGCGTTGGCTGAAGGCGGTGGCTTCGTCGGGAACATCGGCGATCGCGCCACCGTAGGTCTGCAGGCTGGCAGAGAACTCAGGCGGATGGGCGAGCAACGCGTCCATGGCTGCCGCCGGCAGATCGCGGAGGTAGTGGCCCTTCCAGTAGCGGCGTTGGGCGTGCCCGCGCACGGTGTCGTCGCGGGTTTGCAGATCGAGATAGGAGAGGTCGACGACTCTCTCGGCGACGGGTCGGCCGAGGGAACGCAGCCCGGGAAGGAGGGCGCGCCCTCGTTCGGGGTCGCCGACCCAGACGTAGCCGACGGTAGCGACACCCCCCGCCACCGACAGTGTGTACGTCGCTGACCGTGGCGCGTCGAGAGCAATGTCCCGCCAGCCCGCGAGCACCGAGGACGCGTCGGCCGCCGGGAACGCCAGTTCCACACTCAGCGCCTCCGTACCGACCGGATGCAGCCGAAACTCGAACTCCGTGACGATGCCGAAGTTTCCACCCCCGCCGCGTAGACCCCAGTACAGCTCCGTGTTCTCCTCGGCGCTCGCTCGCACGATCTCGCCGGACGCGGTCACCACCTTGAAGCTGGCCACGTTGTCGCAGCTCAGACCGTAGCGGCGGGCCAGCCAACCCATCCCACCGCCCAGCGTGAGCCCGCCAACCCCGGTGTGCGACACGTTCCCCGCCGTGGTCGCTAGTCCGTGTGGCTGGCTCGCCGCGTCGAGCGCTCCAAGCAAGGCGCCACCCTGCGCCCACGCTCGACGTCGCTGCGGATCGACGCGGACTGCCCCCATCGGTCGCAGATCAATGGTCATCCCGGCCTGAGGCACCGCTAAGCCGAGCACGCTGTGGCCACCGCAGTAGACGCCGATCTCCAGGTCGTTGTCTCGGGCGACGTGTACGGCAGTGGCGACGTCGGCGGTGCTGGTGCAGCGGGCGATCACCGCAGGATGTCGGTCGACCATGGCGTTCCACACCCGACGGGTCTGGTCGTAGTCGGCATGCCCCGGTACGACGACCTCGACGCCATGGTCACGCAGGGTCATGGCGGCAGCCCGCCCCGGTCGATCGGTTGCTTGTTGGCTCACGCCAGTCAGACCAGTCCCGGTGGTAGATGTCATCGGCACACACAGGGCCCAATCTCTTCACGTTGATCTTGGCGCCAGGCGGTGTGCCCGAGACAGTCGGCTCATGTGACGCGGTCCGTTGGATGGTCCGACGTTGGAAGGTCCATCCCGGGCCTTCGACCAGGATCAGGCGACCCCGAGTGACCACTACGGCGTGGTGGTCGACCTGGAGCCCATGCCCACCTCCACGGACCAGCCGAAGGCTGGCTGAGTGAATGCTGCAGCCCCAGGGGTGCTGAGGGTCAAGACACACAGGATTCTCAATGGAGGGCGGCAGCGGTGGCTCCGCCGACGCGGCGTAGATCCTGGAGGATCGGATCGGCCAGGGCAGGTGCCCGGCGACCCCGCACGGCGACCGTATGGGCCGCTGCGTTGCGCCGGCGCGGGAACGGTCGTCCGCGCAGTGCCGCGCGGCCGCGTGCAGGGCACTGGTGGGGTTGAACGAGGCGACGACGGTGGTCGGGTCGGGGGGCTCACGACGGAATCAGGGTGGTTGGGCCGCCTGGGTTCAGTTCTCCCAGGGCGGGGTGTCGTCCATCTTGGCGTAGTACTTCGCGAGGTGGCTCTTGGCGCGGTCGGCGTCGCGGGCCGGGATGTCGACGCCTCCGCGGGCTCCCTGGAGAACGCCGGCGGCCGCCATGACGCCTCGGGGGACCGCCTTGAGCTTGCCGTCGATGACGTCGGCGATCAGCATCTTGTAGGCGGTGAAGTTGTCCTTGTTGTCGGCGTCGTACCACAGGTGCGCGTCGCGGTACTTCTGGTTGGGCTCGTCGGCGGCGTCGGCCCACGATCGCACCCGTTTCTCCGCGGCGTCGCCGTCCCACTCCCGGTCTCGATCGGCCAGCGGCAGATCCTGGAAAGCGGTGACGGCCATGTCGAACCTCCTGGTGACGGGTGAGAGACTGCGATCGTTTACAGCGTAAGAGTCGGTGCACGCGGAGGGGGTTGCGGGGTGGTTGGTTGGGGCTCACCGCCCAGCGCCATCTGAGGCGGTGACCGACGAGACCACCCGGGTTCCCGGCTGCCGGCAACTGACCTCAGCGACGTCGCGACGTCGCGGCGGAGGACGCCGGAGGCGAGGGGTGTGATGCGAAGGTGCGGTGCGGACGCTTGCTCTCTGACAGGGCTGGCTCCCTTAGAGGAATGGCGTCCGTCATCCGGTCCTGGTGTTCGCGCGCCACCGTGAGAACGGCCTCAAGGCTCGTCTCCTCGAAGGGGTCGCCCTGAGGTTCCAGGCGCCAGCGAACGGGGTCGACGGTGCAGCAGACCAGCTGCGATAGGCCGGCCGCACGGTTCTCGTGTGAGTGAAACCAGACCACCTGCTCGGTCACCAAGGTCGATGAGGTCTCCCCGGGAATCGGATCGGCGGCGTGGAACGAGACGTTCGCATCGCTGACTGGCGTGCGGCTGTCGACGGAGGTGCCCTTCGTGGACTGGCGGGTGGGTACATGTCACTCTTCGGGCCGAAGGAGCGCCTGACCTTGTCGACCGGTTGTCATCTATCACGTCGCGCCGACCTGCTAGCGGCTTTGATCTAGTCCTCCGACGGTGGCGCCTTGGCGGAAAATCTCGATGCCCATCTGGGACAGCACCCCGAGCTCGACCGCGCGGGGTGCGAACGAGGGCCAGCGTCGCTCGGTCCGGGCGAAGGGGATTGCACCCTCGGGGTCGAGAGCACGCGACTGCTCGCTGGCGTGGGTGCCCGGCGGCTGGTCCCCGCTTGCGGCGGGGCCTGCTCTGAACCTGATCGTGCGACCAGTTTGCCGTGCATGAGCCGGGGCCGCGAGGTTGTGTTCGGCGCGATATGAGCAGGTGGAACAGGCCTTGGAGATGCTCGGCGACCATGTCGAGGACGTGCTGTCAGCAGATCGTTCACCGCATCTGCGGCGGGAGTTCTACGCAAGCATCGGGCTGGGCCTCACCTGGCACCACGATGCCCGGCGTCTCTGCGCCAAACTCGATCTGGGGCCCGCCGTAGCCGACCTCACGATTATCTCTAACCCCCCTACTCATAGGGGGGTTAGACAGAGTGTCCGAGGGGGGACTTTTCGGTTAACCCCCCTGTGTGCGGATTGGGTGATCGAGCCGGCAAAGGCTCTTTGACCAGGGCGAATGTCGCTGGGCGTGCGAGTCTTTCAAGACCGACCGTGCGGGGGAGCGTCGTCCGATCGGCTCAGGCTCCTGCTGCGATGTCCATTCGTACAACGCTGCGTGGCTGCCCGCCGCGGCACCAGATCGTGGGGAGGCGGTTGGGGTGGAGGGCACCGGCAGCTACGGGGCCGGGTTGGCGGATTGTCAGCTCTGGCCTTCGTCTCGGCGTCGTACTCCTTCGGCATGACTGCCACCCTCCCAAATCAAGAAGGTGCGCACCAAACCCGGAACGATTCACCTTCTTCGACGCCCTGGACTCGCTGCCGCAGACGATGTGCCATCGCGACCTGTTTCCACGCAACGCCTTTGTCCAGTCGTCCTCGGTCGGGGATCGAACTGTCGCAATCGACTGGGCCTACTGCGGAATCGGCCCAATCGGATCCGACCTCGTCCCCCTCGTCGAAGCGTCCCTGACCTGGTTCGAAGTCGATCATTCACGAGCCGCCGAGCTAGCGAGACGCTGTATCGACGGCTACCTGGAGGGACTGCGGAGTGCCGGATGGTCTGGTCCTGTCCGTGACGTGCAGCTCGGGTACCTCGCGTCGCTGGTCCTTCGGATTGGACTCGGCGGGACCGCGCGGATCCTGTCAGTCCTGACCGATCAGCGCCTCCATTCCTGGTCGGAGCACGCCTTCGACTACCAGATGGAGACGATCGCCGACAACCTCAGGGCGACGATGGACCTCGTCTACGACCGGATCTTCGAGGCGCGCTCCGTGTTGAAGGGCTGACCTTCTGCCCGTCCCGAGCGGTTCGCGTGTTGGGCCCACCAGCGGGGGAACTCGGGGCTTTTCATCGCGAGCTCGCCAACCAGCTCGGTGGTGCGGGGGTCGTCGGGGTGGGCGCCGGCGTCGAGGCGGCCGGGTCGGACAACACTTCAGGTGACACTTCGGGTGGGCAGGGTGACGTAGCATCCGTCATGCTCGTGGCCTCGTTTGTCGATGTGTTGTGAGAGACCAACAGCATTACGGTGCCACGAGCCCAACCGGGTCTACGAGACGACCTCAGACCACGGCCACCCCGGTCAAACTCGATGAGCCGGGTTAGGTGCTCAGGCAGCTCAACCCCGCCCCGCCGTCTCTTATTGCCGGCGTCCCCTTTCCTCGTCGTCGGCTACATCACCGGACTCCTTCAAGGAGGAGCGGCCACGCAGTTCACTGTTCGGCCGGTCCCGGGAGCTGACACGCATCGGACTGCATCGCGGTGGCGGACTCGCACGGCAATACCGAGTCGGCGTTCAGACCTGGCCGGTAGCCGTCGGGCGAATGACGATCAGCGGAGGGTCGCAGGGCGCCGACGCCTTACTTACTTGACAGATTCAGCTTTTCGCGCGGCTGTGGTCAAGGGGGTTCAGGAACTCAAGAACGATCCGGGCCACAGCTTCAGGCTCGTGGAAGATGATGAAGTGGTCGGTGTCGACGTAGCGGACATCCTCGACCATGCCCTCGGTGGAGCGTCGAAGATCCTCAGGAAACCCGTCATCGTGTCGGCCGAACAGGACAGTTTTCGGGACAGTGAGCCGCCCCACGGCGGTCGGTGGAGTGGTTGCGGTGGCCATGGCGACGCGTCGTCGTGGTTCGCGTAGCAGGTGATCGAGGAACCTCACCTGAAAACTGCTGTTTCACCTCCGCTACGAACCACTCTCTGTCGATGCCGTACGTCCCGTCCGTATGCACCAGCACGTGCGGGTCGGCGTTGATCCAACTGGCATCCATCGGCTCGGCGCTGGGTTCGTAGGGAACGCTGGCAACGAAGACAACGTGGGTCACACCCGGTTCGCCGACCGCTGCCAAGCTCATGATGTCGCCGCCGAACGACCAGCCAGAGCACACCACAGGTGGGGTCGACGCCCGGATGACATCACGGACCAGTTGGACGTCGTCATCGAGCGTCGCATGCGGCGACCGGTGGGTTGGTAGATCTGGAGTCTCCACCCGGACGCCGGCTGCTTCGAGGGGACGCCGCACCCAGGTCCAGTCGTCCGGGTTTCCCCAACAGCCATGGATGAGCACTGCCGTTCCGACTAGACGGCTCGGCTCCGGACTGGCTTGGACCATGCACCTGACCATAGTGCTCGTCGACAGACGGGGCGGTGCCAGGGCGCGTCGGGCCGCCACCATCGCAAGAGTGCGCCCGATGGTGTTATCAAGTTCTCCGGCGTGTCCCGCAGGCCGTCGGACTTGCGAGACAGCTCTCGCCGCAAGCCGGCCGTCATCCGGGCACCTGATGGGAGCCGCCCGTCGTCTCACACGCTGGGCTCAACCACCCATCGCTGCATCACCTACGAATGTGGAGGATCAAATCACCGCAGTGCTTTAGGGTGCCCGGTCGACGGTGTGAATCTGAGTGCTCGCTCGTGGTCAGTGGAGGGCCAGAAGGCCGCTCGCCTCAGGTCAGCGCCTGGTTGCAGACCGACCCATCTGACGGTCGCTACCAGCCGCCAGCGGTATTTGCCCAGCCTGCCCGACTGACGTGCGTGGCCGTCTTATTCATGTCCTTCCAGACTCCGTCGATGCGAAGCAAGGCGTGAAGGTCTACCCAGCCCATGCCGGGAGGATCGTCGGCAGTGTGCATCTCGAGCAGCACGGACGCGACGTCACCTGCCTGCGTCACTGACAAGATGCGGTGCGTCCAGCCCTTAGGGAACGAGTCACTGGTCCACTCGTCAAGCACCTCCTGGACTGGATGCTGCACCAGGTCGCCGTCCTCTTCAGTCGTCCACGCCGCCCATGCGTTTTCGTGGAAGCACTCTCGGAGCTTGTTTACATCGGCCTGCTCGAGTCCATCGATGTACAACTGGATCACTGCGGCGATCGCGTCATAGTCGGCAGGTGGTGGCAGGCCGACGTCCCGAACAGACGATTCAGTGCTCATATTTCGCAGCCCCCTAGTTGTACAAAAAGTACCCTCCTCAGCGGGCTCGCGTCCAGGTGCCGGCGCGGGCCGTGACCCCTTTACAACCGGACCCTCCGATGACGACCGTGCGCGAGCCGCAGAGCACTTCATAGATCATCTGATCCTGCCGACGGACCACTTCATTATTTCCGCTGTCCCGACGTCGTTAGCGATGCGTTTGTGCGCGCACTCGAAGGTCTGCAGCGGGATAGTGGCTGTCGTGATCGAGTGGCCACGCTTCTACAACCACCAGCGCCGCCACAGTGCCGCCGGGATGAAGTTCACGAACGACTACGAGAACACAGCCCTCATCCGAGAAGCGGCATAAGGAACCTCCACCATCTCGGGGGAACCACGAATGGCATGCCTGTCCACAGGGTGGAGGAGGGCGTCGGCTACTCAGCAGCTCACTAGCCTAGGAAGTCGTCTCCGGGAAAGCGGCGGGGGACTCGGCTTGACTGGGGTCGCGCTGGACCCTGATCACCGTCACCGGGACGTGGAACCGGCGCTGGACCTGGTGCGGGATGTCCAGCCCGAGCCAGCGCGAGAGGCCCTTCGGCAGCGTGGAGAGGACCACTTCGTCGTACTTCCGGTGCTGTAGGACGTCGGCGATGGCCTTGGCCGGGTGGGCGTCGCCGACCTCACCATCGACGTGGGCACCCAACTTTCGCAGGAGGTCCAGGCCGAACTCCATGCGGCTGCGCGCGTTGTCCCAGTCGTTCTCGTCCGCCCCTGGGTCCACGCCGTTGGTGGGCTGCCATCTCGCCTCGCTCACGCTGGCCATCCCGTGCACTAAACGAGCGCCCGCCCCATGGTCTGGGGGAGTGGCGGGCACGAGCAGGGTGAACTGGCAGTCCTTCTCTTTCGCAATTCGGTCGCGGACGAACTCTGACACCTCTCCGCTGGCCAGTGTCTTGTTGGCGACCAACAGCAGTCGAACCATGATGGAACTCCTTTGTTAGGGGAACAAATGCGGAAGGTCGAGCGGCCGGTCAACTCGGCCACTGGGGAGTCGGTGAGGTGTGTCGCGGGATCAGCCCCAGGTAGCGGCGGCCCTGCAGCCTGCGGGCCGCGTTGCGCTCGGCCCGGCGCCGCTCTTTGACCTCACTCAGCGCGCGCTTCAGCTGATATTGCTGTAGGGCTCGCACAGCCAGCTCCTGATGGTCGATGCGAGTGTGTTCCGGATCAACCAGGTACATCACTTTGATCACCTTCGCTCTCGATGTGTGGTCCTGGCATGAATCCTGCGCTGTGTGGAGCCGGGAGGTATCCGAGGAGAACACGGATCTAGGCCCGGTCCGCCACGGATGTAGCCGATTTGTCGGTGACTGCAGGTCGGTGTTGGCCGGGGCGGGTGTCCTGCCACCGGGATTAGACTGCGCCCATGGCTGCCGAGCTCCCGCTGGTCGCCCGCCAGCTCGAAGTCGTGGTGGTCACCGAGGTGATCGAGTCCGCGGCGGATGGGTGCGGTCGGGGCGTCCTGATCACGGGTGAGGCCGGCATCGGGAAGACGCGTCTACTACGTGAGGCACGGGCTGCGGCCGAACGGCGCGGACTGCTGGTGTTGACGGGTCGGGCAGTTGAATCCGGTGGCGCCTATCGGCCGCTGGTCGAGGCGTTCGCTCGTCCTGCCGCGCCGTTCGCCACTCACGCCAACTTGGTCGGGGTGCGGCCTGCGCTGGCTCGGGTGCTGCCGGGCTGGGTCGCGGAGACGGCAGTCCTGGCACCGATGGCCGATCCCGCCGCCGTGCTGGCCACTGCCCTGATCCTGCTGCTCGAGACCATGGCCCCCAACGGAGCGGTCCTGATACTCGATGATCTCCAATGGGCCGATCCGGACACCCTCTCGGTGCTCACATCCCTGGTCGACTCCGCCGACACCCTGCCGCTGGCTCTGATCCTCGCCACCCGTGGCGAAGTCCCGACAGAGGCAGCCCTCCAGCACCTGGGAGTAAGACCCACCATCCGGGTGCTCCCGCTTCGGCGGCTCAGCCCGCCCGAGGTTGCAGAGGCGCTGCGAGCAAACCAGGTGGTGCAACTGCCGGTCGACCAGCTGCAGCAGCTGGTCACCATTGTCGACGGGCTGCCGTTGATCATGGACGAGTTCATCCGCCAGATCCAGGAGCATGGGTCCGAGGTTGGCCTACTGGACTTGACCAGTTCCACGCTGTCTTCCGCGGTTCAGCTTCGGCTGGCCGGGCTGTCACACGATTGCCGATTGGTGCTAGATGGCTTGTCGGTCACCGGTGACACCGATGCGGAAGTTCTCCTTGCGGCCACCGGTTTGGATTCTGAGCGCTTGGCTGCGGCACTACATGCCGGGTTAGCCAGCACGCTGCTGGTTCCGGCTCCCAGCCCCCTTGGCGTGGCCTGGCGCCACATTCTGATCGGTGAGGCGATCCGAAATCTATTGCTGCCGCTGGAAAAGCAGGCCATCGCGCGCCGTGCTGCCGATCGGCTCGCCGACGGCGCCACGCGCACTGATGGGCAGCTGCGTCTGGCCGCACACCTGTACGAGCTGGCCGGGGATCGGCATCAGGCCGCAGAACAGTTGCTTCGTGCCGCCCGGCTGGCGGTCACCCATGCCGCACTCGACGTTGCCCTCCAGGACCTGTCCGATGCTCAGCGGCTGACCGGCGACATGCCTGACAGTGCCCACCAGGTGCTGATCGACCGCATCGAGACGCTCACCGTGTCCGGACGCGCCGGAGACGCCTACGACAGCGGCATGGCTGCCCTGGATGGCGTGGAGAGTCCTAACCTTCGCCGGCTCCTCGCCGCCACCATTCGAGCCGCAGATGCTGCCGGTTTCTTCCAACAGCGCCGAGAACTGCTGGCCAGGCTCGAGCGTGAAAGTGAGACGGCCGACGCCAACCTAATGGTGCTCCGGGCTCAAGCAGCCTTGACCGATCGCCGCCGCGCCGAGGCTGTCGAGCTCGGCCGCCGCGCCGCGGCCCAGGCCGAACAGGAAGGCCGCCCGGATCTCGCCTGCGAAGGACTGTCGATCGCCGGCTTGGCAGCCGCGTGGCTCGGGAGCGAACAAGCCGTGAAGGCGTTCCGCCAGACACTCGAGCTGAGCCGGCAACACGGGCTCACGCTCTGGGAAGTCAAAGCGAGCGAGGGACTTGCGGTCATCGACGCGCTCACCGGATCCGATCTGACCCGGATGAAAGAGACGCACAGGCTCGCGACGGCCGCCGGCATGGTGGGCATTGTCGTGACCTGCGACTACAACATTGCGTGGAGCGAGCTAGCGGGACAAGGGTTTGTGGCGGCCTATCCGCGGTTCCTGCGGGTTGAGAGGCAAGCGCGTCAGCTGCGCATCACCGATTTGCGCGCCGATGCGTACTGCCGTCTGGTCGATTGCTGTCTGCTCGCCGACCAGCCGCTGCCCGACACTGTGGGTCTCCAGCAGGCGGTCGACATCGAGGCGGTGATCGCCGAGGCGATGGAACTCGAAAAGGAATACAACTTCTTCACGAGTGTCAAATCGGCTCTGGGTGCGCGGGCTTGGCTCCACGCCGACAGCGCCACCGCAATCCGGCTGATCGAAGAGGACGCTCAGCAGAAGGAGGACGAGATGAAGATCTCGCCATGGTGGGGGTTCGCACGCCTGCTCCGCGTCGTCAACGGCGATGACCCGTCCGCGGCGTTCGACCGTATCCACCTGACCGGAGGAGACGCCACCAACTGGGCCGCTCGAGCCTTCGGCACCGCAGTCCGACAACTAGCAGCGGGCCAGTCCGCCGACACCGCCCTCGCCGAGGCAGAACACCACCTCCGCAACACACCCTTCTGGGGACACCTTCTCCGGACCGTGATCGCCCCGGCCGCCTTCCAGTTCGGAATGCGCTCCGCAGCGGAAGGCTGGCTACGGCAGGCCGACGCGTTCTTCGGTGCCGCCGGAGAACGCCCCCTACAGCGTCGAGTCCGCCAGACGCTCGCCGACCTCGGCGTGAAGGTGCCCAGGACCGCGACCTCAGTGCCAGCACACCTGGCCCAATTCGGCATCACCGCACGGGAAGTCGAGATTCTCCGGCTGATCAACGCCGGTTCCAGCAACAACGAAATAGCAGAACAACTGTTCATATCGAGCCGAACCGTCGAGACACACGTCAGCAGCATGCTGCATAAGACGGGCACCGAACGCCGCGATCGGTTGCCCTCAGCGTAGCGACTGTGGCACGCAGGCCGGTCGGCCACACCAGTCAGCATTCGATGCTGGCTGCACCCTGGCACTCACAGCCGAAACGTCCAGGCTAAGCATCAGCATCGATCCAGCTCTTGTTGTCAGCGAGGGTGGTGCCGGAGTTGGTGTAGATGCTGTCAGTTGTCCGATAGGCCGCCCTAATGGGGATGCACCGTCGGGTCTTGGCCCAGAATCGGTGTCCGAGCCGCTATCGGGTGAGCACTGGGTCGCCCAGGCCTTCGAGGTCTAGACATAGATCGTGCCCCCGGTGGTTGGTGAGGAGGTTGCAGGGCTGGTGGGATGACGTGCCGGTCGAGCACTGAACCATTAGGTCGCCCAGATCTCCTCCAACGGCTCCCACAGATGGGTTCGGTTCATGATCGAGAGGAGACGAGGGTGCTGTTCGTCGGGAACGACTGGGCCGAGGCCCACCACGACGTAGAGCTGGTCGACGCCCAGGGCACGGTGCTGGTCCGGCGACGGCTGCCGGAAGGGGTGACCGGGCTGGCCACGCTGCACGGGTGGATCGCCGATCATCTCGGTGAAGACGACGAACCCGACCAGGTGCTGGTCGGCATCGAAACTGACCGCGGCTCATGGGTGCAGGCGCTGATCGCGGCCGGCTACACGGTGTATCCGATCAACCCGCTGCAGGTCGCCCGCTACCGCGAACGCCACGGTGTGGCCGGGGCGAAATCCGACCCCGGCGACGCACACGTGCTCGCCGAGATCGTCCGACTGGACCGGGCCCATCACCGACCCGTAGCAGGTGACAGCACCATCGCGGAAGCGACCCGGCTGGCCGCCCGGGCACATCAGAGCATGATCTGGACCCGGCAACGCTCAACGAACACCTTGCGATCACTGCTGCGCGAGTTCTACCCCGCCGCTCTCGAGGCGTTCCACGAGGATCTGGCTGGCAGGGATGCCCTCGCGGTCCTCAAAGTCGCCCCCGACCCCGAGCGGGGCCGGCGACTCACCGTGTCCCGGGTCAAGGCGCTGCTCAAGGCGGCCGGGCGGCAACGCAACCTGCAGACCCGTGCCGCCGAGATTGTGGCCGCGCTCCGCACCGAGCAACTACCGATCCGCGCCGGCCTGGTTGAGGTCTATGCCGTCAGCGTTGGCGCCCTTGTTGCGGTGATCACCGAGATGGTCACCCAGACCGGCGTGCTCGAAGAGCAGGTGAAGCAGGGTTTTGGCCAGCACCCGGACCGTGAGATCTATCTGAGCCAGCCCGGGCTCGGACCGATCCTCGCCGCCCGGGTGCTCGCCGAATTCGGAGACGACCGCGACCGCTATGCCGATGCCCGGGCCCGGAAGAACTACGCCGGCATGGCACCGATTACCAAGGCCTCCGGCACCAAACGCGTTGTCCTGGCCCGCTGGGCCCGCAACCGGCGCCTCGCCGATGCGCTCTATCAACAAGCCTTCGCCGCCCTCACCGGGTCTGTTGGGGCTCGCGCATGCTACGACCGCCACCGTGCCCGCGGCGCCACCCACCACCAAGCCCTCCGCACCCTCGCCAACCGGCTCGTCGGCATCCTCCACGGCTGCCTGAACCACCACACCCTCTACAACGAAGCCACCGCCTGGCCCACCGAGCACCAACTCGCCGCTTGACACCTTCCAACCGTGG
This sequence comes from uncultured Actinomycetota bacterium, assembly GCA_963707005.1. Taxonomy (GTDB): domain Bacteria; phylum Actinomycetota; class Actinomycetes; order Propionibacteriales; family Propionibacteriaceae; genus Microlunatus. The sequence goes on along the minus strand of CAVPPP010000031.1, from coordinate 21,840 downwards.
GATGTCTATGTCAGGACAACTGAAGGCCGGAACGCTGCCCCGTCGCCGTCTCACTCGATCCCCGCGATGCTGTCGACGGCAACGTCGGCGCTGACCTCCGCCACGAGACGCTGCCAAGTCTCTTCCGTAGAGACCAGGCGGCGGGGAAGCACCCTAGTCACCGCGAACGACCGCACCCCGCCAGGCCGGGCCAGCACCAGCGCAGTCGGCGCCGCCAGGTCCCCAATGGCCCCCACCACCAGGTCGAGCGAAGAGCGCGCTTTCACCTTCCACCAAGGCCGCTGCCCCGGCACCGTTGGGATACCGCGACCCGCGCGCCTTCACCACCAACCCTCTATCCCGCCGGCGGCCAAGGTGGCGAGCCATTCAGCGGCCAGCTGCCCATCCTGCGTTTGCTGACAACCAGAGGCTCCACAACCCGCACCGTCGCCGTCTCACTCGATCCCCAGCCCACGAGACGCTGCCAAGTCTCTTCCGTAGAGACCAGGCGGCGGGGAAGCACCCTAGTCACCGCGAACGACCGCACCCCGCCAGGCCGGGCCAGCACCAGCGCAGTCGGCGCCGCCAGGTCCCCAATGGCCCCCACCACCAGGTCGAGCGAAGAGCGCGCTTTCACCTTCCACCAAGGCCGCTGCCCCGGCACCGTTGGGATACCGCGACCCGCGTGCCTTCACCACCAACCCTCTATCCCGCCGGCGGCCAAGGTGGCGAGCCATTCAGCGGCCAGCTGCCCATCCTGCGTTTGCTGACACAGGGAAATCGGCGGCCCGAGACCCGACAGCAACGCCTCCATACGGGCCCCGCGCTCAACCAACGGTCGATCCCGCCGATCGATCCCGTCGACAGCCAGTAGGTCGAAACAAGCCAAGCTGCCGTCAAGGCACTCGAGCGGGCCCGCCGAGGTCTACGCGGACGAGCTTTGAAGGGTTGGCTTCACCAACGTCGACGTGAACTTCGATCGAAGTAGCGGCACTCAACGTCCCGACATGAGCAACACGGACAGCAACGTGGAGGCCTTTCGAGAGCCGGAACACAACAACATGCTCCACATCAACTCGAAGGTCACCATATTGGTCCATTGCTGGTAGCTGCGCGTGACACTTCACGGCATTGTGATACAGGCGGCAACGCCGCCTGCCCTACCGTCCTGAAATGCGTAAATTCGTTCCAACGAGTTGCCATGCGCTGCAGGCTGTCCCTGTGGCTGCTTGGCCCATGCCGTCTTGTCGGCCGCCCTAATCAAAGAGACGGCGGCCTCGTCGACATCGTTGTCCTGCCAGATGAAATCGGTCTCAAGGTCAGCTCCGTAGAGAGCGGCCCCAGCTAGGCAGTCCGCCTGTAACTCGAGTCGGTCTGACACGAACCGCCCCGGCAGTTGGCGCTGTACAGCGTGACCCCACTCGTGCGCAACCACCACGTATACCCAGGCGTCGCCCAACTGCGTGCCAAACTTCATCAGGTCTTCGTCCCAGGCGACGTAGTTGCCTTTCAGACAGTAGGAGGCGTTTAGGGGCTCCAGCTTGGTAGTACCACAAATGGGAGCGTCGGCTCGCGTATAGAAACCATCCGATTGGAATACCATTGGAGCCACATACCGGTCCGGAAAGGGGCCCCACCCGGAGAGATGACACTCCTCCCAGTGGCGTTTCCAGAACTCCCCCACGACCTCCACGGCTCGCGCAGTGTCGTTCTTCAGTTCTGTCCAGTCGGCCTTCTTCTCCTTCGGTGACTTCTGAGTTTCATAGACCTTCAGTTCGAAGCCGCAGGCCGTCCACGCCCGCCAGAAGCGACTGGAAGAAGTCGTGACTTTACATCCGGACAAAGACGTCGCCAAACTCAGAGCCAGCAACAAAGCACTGACTCGCCTCCACCTCTGCATGGTGCCTCCATAACGCGCGACTCGTCTCCTGATGCACAGAAGAGTGCCACGTACTCCCAGATCCGGAACCCATCACACCTCTAGGCGTGCTTACCGACCCATGATCAAGGAACCGCCGACAACCTCAGCGCCGAGGCGCTGCGACCCGAGAGCGACCTTGGGTGGCCGCTCATGATGTTGGTCGTGGGCTGCGCTGCTGACGCGGCTCCGGCCCACCGTCAACGCCGTCTTGGCCAGCACACGCTGCAACGCCCACGAGAATGGCCCATCGCGGTCAGCAGGTCCGATGCCTCCACTTTCGTCGAAGCAGACTTCCCATGCTTCCGAAGCGCGCCGATCTGATCCTCAGTCGGCGGATCATCCCGCCGCGAATTGGCCTTGTTCTTAGGGGCTTGTCGACTGCGGGGTCTGCGCTTGCTGCGTAGCAGGATTGCCGCCGCGGCCATCAGGACCAAGATGGCGACGGAAGTGAACTCCACAGCAGGAGAGAACAGCTCCACGTCTCCAGCGTGCACTCACGCTCCAACTGAGCTGACCATCAAGCCAGCCACATCGAGCTCGGTGGTCAATTGTCCGTTAAGCCGCCGTATGACACACCCTGGCTGACCGCACTCAGGTTCGTTGTTGCGGATGTTGAGCATCTGCCGACTGATCGGTCTGACGGTGATTCCGGGTGGCGATCTGGTGCTCGCTGGTGGCTTGTTCGGCAAGCCTGGCATTTGACTAGCGGGCGATGGACAGTCCCAGTCCGACGCGGGTGGAGCTGAGTCCGCAGCCAAATCGGTCGAAGTCCGCGTCCGCTGGTCGTTGGGCATTCCGATGCCGTCGTCGGTGAAGGCAGCCAGGCCCAAGATAAGTTGACTATTCCAGTGACAACCATCACCAGCCCCGAGCACCCAAGGAGCCAGCGCATGACCACCTCGACCAGGAAGCTGCGAGTCGGTGTCATCGGCCTCGGGTTCGTGTCCGTCGACCTGAAGCACCTGCTCGGACTGCGGGCCTGCAGCGACCTGTGCGACATCGTGGCGTTCTGCGACATCGACGAACAGCGCGCGGCAGCAGCTTCCCGGGCCTGGGGCAGCTCCGACGCCTACGCCACAACCGACTACCAGCGGCTGCTGCAGGACCCCTCGATCGACGTGATCCACGTGTGCACCTGGAACGCCTCCCACGCGGAGATCACCGTGGCCGCGCTCGAAGCGGGCAAGCACGTCATGTGCGAGAAGCCGATGGCGGTCACCAGCGCGGAAGCGCAGCAGATGGTCGACGCCGCGGAGCGGACCGGGAAGCTGCTCACCATCGGCTACCAGAACAGGTTCCGCGCCGACGTGCGCCACATCCGGCAGCGCATCGACCACGGCGACCTCGGCGAGATCTACCTGGTGCGCGCACACGCCGTCCGCCGCCGCGGCGTACCCACCTGGGGGGTGTTCACCGACAAGGAGAAGCAAGGCGGCGGCGCCCTGATCGACATCGGCAGCCACGCACTCGACCTCGCCCTGTGGTTCATGGGCGACTACGACGTGGCCTCAGTCAGCGGGACCACGTTCGACAAGCTGCGCGACAAACCCGACGGCAACCCGGGCGGGCCGTGGGACCCGGCGACGATGGACGTCGAGGAGTCCGCGGTCGCGATGATCCGGATGAGGAGCGGCGCCGTGATCTACCTCGAGGCGGCCTGGGCGCTGAACGACAAGAACCCCCGCGAAGCCGCGTGCACGCTGATGGGCACCGAGGGCGGCGCCGAGATCGAGCTGAGCAACGGCGAATACCAGCCGAGCTACAACTCGATCGAAGCCGGTTTGATGGTCGTCACCGAACCCGGTGGCACCGGCGGTTTCTCCGGCGCGCAGGGCTCCGCCGCCGCTGTCGACCTGGCCGAGCGCGAAGCGCGTCAATGGCTCGACGCCATCCTCGGCAACGGTGAACCGCTCGTGAAACCACGCGAAGCTCTCGTCGTGACACAGATCCTCGAAGCCGTCTACGACTCCGCCCGATCAGGCCGCGAAGTCACCTTCTAAGCCACCGTGAAGGAATCGACGCGAACTTGTACACCGACGACGTACACTGCGGTCGGCGCGGCGATCCACCACCCCGGAGTCTTGGCCGCGGCACCCCGCCTGTTCGCCCGATAAGCCGATGCTTCTATGCACTGGCAAGTGCTAGATGATCTGGTTCTCCTGACCGGCCGAGGACAAGGACGTTGTAGATCTCTCGGGCGACGTAGCGCTTCAGGCATCGGATGATCTCGGATTAGGAGAGGCCCTCCTGGGTGCGGCGCTCGGCGTAGGCACGACTGCGGGGGTCGTAGCGGAGCCGGTTGATCACGATGACGTAGAGGGCGCTGTTGGCGTGGCGGTCGCCGCCTCGGTTGAGGCGATGGCGATGAATACGGCCACTGCTGGCCGGGACCGGTGCGACACCACAGAGGTGGGCGAACGCAGCCTCAGAGGTGATCCGATCGGGGTTGTCGCTGGCGCTGGTCAGCAGCTGGCCTGCCACCTCCGGCCCGACACCAAGAAGAGTGAGGAGTTCGGGCGCGACCTCATCGACCAGCTGGGCGATGTCGTGATCGGTTTCGCTGATCTCCTCGCTGAGTTGTTGATGCCGGCGAGCGAGTCGCCGCAGTGCCGTCTTGGTGGCTTGCTCGGGGTCACCAACGGCCACGAGAGAAACGGTCGTACTCGCGCAGGATCGCCCAGGACCTTGAACCTCCGGCCCAGCACTGCGGCGGCGTCGACGACACCGTTCGTGAGCTGCGAGCAGGAGGGTGACGCGGCGGTAGAAGCGGCCTGGCCGCTGCGGCCGCGATCAGATGGGACGGACGTCGGCAGCCTGAGGACCTTTCGGGCCCTGCGTCGTGCTGAACTCGACCCGTTGACCTTCGTCCAGTGACCGGAAGCCAGATGAGGCGATCGCGCTGTAATGAACAAACACGTCAGCACCTCCACCGTCGACGGCGATGAAGCCGAAGCCCTTCTCCGCGTTGAACCACTTGACGGTTCCCTGCGCCATGGTCTGATCTCCTACCAGTTCTCGGTGTCCTACCAGTCGACTCTAGCGGGCCGCCGACCCACCACGGCGCCACCGGGTGGACCAGGGCAAAGGGGCCATTGGGTCGACGCCATGGAAGCCTTGGACGTCGACCTGCTACAGATCCCGACCCCATTCAGCAGTGGTCTGCGTCAGATCCGCTCTCGACGGTGTGCCCGCGCGTCCCAGGTACCGATGTGTCTCCTGCTTCGACCGGGTTCTGTTCGACCCTCCTGGTCTGCTGGAGCAAGCACCGCCACCCAGGAGCACACACACCACCATGAGCACGAGCAAGATCACGATCACCGAGTCCGGCTTGATCGACCGGTACCGCATCAGGCACCGCATCGCCAACCTGGTGCCCGTCGATCCCGGCTGGAGACTCGTCCAGATCAACGCCGAAACCAAGACCCTGGATCTCTGCGACGTCGCGGGCTGGGCCTCCGTCGAGCGCACCCTGATGCGCTTCGACGGGCGGCGGTTCTACGTGGACCCGGAACAGAGCCCATGGGTGCTGCTGGACGGCCACCATCTCGTCGTCAACTGCGAAGGGACCGCCGTTCTCACACTGGAAGCCCGATTCCCCCTCGCGGCGGGCGAGACGTACCTGCTGAGCCCGGATGAAAAGCTACCCGAGGGCCTGGAGGTCGTGCGCCCCGCGCCCACGCACGTGGACGATGATGTGGACGACAGCTCGTGGACCCCGCACGTCTGGGCCACCTGAGTGAGGAAGTCCGGCTGAGTTATCAGCAACGGCCACCACAACGGCTGGCCTCGGGCTAGACCTCGTACAGCACTGCGTCGTTGAGCCAGTCAGAAGTCATTGCGCTGTCGGTCCATCACTTCCACTACGCCTACTCCGTCTACCAGCTCGAGTACTCCCGGAACCTGATCTTCACGTCCGGTCGGCGGATGGAGCAGCTGTTCGACACCATCGTGGACCGGACCAGGACCCGGCTCGACATCCCCGCAGTCCGCAGCCTGTTCGGCGTCGGGCAACGGCCCCGCCGGCCCGACCCGGGCCTGTCCCCCCGCCAAGGGGTGATCATCCAGAGGTCCCAGTGGAACCTGACGATCTTCAAGATCTCTTCGGCCTGTTGACCCTGAAGGCCTACACCAAGGGCGAACGGGTATGCCCTTGTCAGCGCCATCTCTCCGCAGCAGATCACGCCCGATCACGGCCAGTGATACAAGATGTACCGACCACTGCTGTACCGGAAGAACGGGCGAGGTGGCGAAACGTCGTGACACGGTCCGCCGGCGTGAGCGGTGATTGATGCGGTCACTCAGCGCTGAGGCCAACAGCCCTCGGTCACCTTCGCGTATCGCGGCCAAGCGCGGCCGCACAACGGACAGAGCCAGACCAGCAGCCCCGGTGCACCGCCGGAACCTTCAAACGGCAGGGGTGTAGCTGGATCAAGATCACAGGCGGCGCAATGACGCTGCCCCCGCTCAGGCTGACGGGTCCACTCTCGGCTGGGTGGGAGATGTTCAGGGTGTGAGTCATGGCGAGCCGTTCGTCAGTGAGGCGCTGGTCCTGGCGGCAGCAGATTGCTGAATGCCGGCGGCAATACGGCCGACATCTTCCAGGTGGCTGGGGCGCAGCGCATTCAACACACCGAAACTGGCTCCTGTCATCAAGAGCGGGGCACCGGCCCTGTCCGATATGGCGCCCTAAGACTCACGCACAGCCACCAAGGTGAGGACAACTCACCTCCCCCGCCACCACCATGGAAGGCCCTGGCGTCGGCGAGCCACTCACCTCCCGCGAGCGGGAGATCCCGGCATCGGCTCAAACGCCGCCTGGTCTGGTCTATGGCAGTGCGGGAGGAACTCGCTGGGTCTACGATTCTTTGATCACCTCTTCGCGCCGCGATAGGCGGAGGTCCCGGCCCATGGAGTATGACGACATCATCGTGGGTGGCGGTTCGGCTGGAGCGGTGCTCGCGGCCCGGTTGTCGGAGCAGCCGCGGCGCCGTGTCCTGCTGCTCGAGGCGGGCCCGGACTACCCGACCGTCGAGTCGACTCCCGACGACCTGCAAGATGGCTGGCGCATGTCGCTGCGGGCGCATGACTGGGGGCTGACAGCGGAGGCTGTGCCCGGTCGGGTCATTCCCTATCCGCGTGGCCGGGTGATCGGCGGCTCCTCAGCTGTTAATGCCACGATCGCCCTGCGCGGCGTGCCAGCCGACTATGACCAGTGGGCGACGCTGGGCAACGGTGAGTGGAGCTGGGCAAGAGTGCTGCCGACCTTCCGCCGGTTGGAGGATGATCCGGAGGGGGCAAGCGAGCTCCATGGGCGCGGCGGCCCGGTCGAGATCTGCCGTTGGCGGCTGGATGAGTTGATCCCGGTCCAGCGTGCCTTCTTCGAGGTGTGCCGCAGGCTTGGCTTCCCCGAGATCACCGACCACAACCACCCGCTAGCGGCTGGCGTGGGCTCGTTCCCCCAAAACCGGCGGGGCCGCCTGCGCCTGTCAACGGCGATCGCCTACCTGCTGCCGGCCAGGCACCGGCCCAACCTCACCATCCAGCCGCACAGTCTGGTCGACCGGGTCCTGGTCAGCGGCGACCGGGCCGTCGGCGTGGAGCTTGCTGGTCAAGGCCAGAATGTACGGCTCCGTGGCCGGCGGATCACGCTGGCCGCCGGCGCCATCGGCTCGCCGGCGATCCTGCTTCGCTCGGGAATCGGCCCCATAGCCGCGCTGGCTGGCTTGGGCATCGAGCCCGTCGCGGACCTTGCCGGCGTTGGCGCGGGACTCACCGATCACCCGGTCGCCCGGCTGCTGCTGGTCCCCCAGCCCGGCAGCTGCGACCCGCAGACCCCGCTCGCGCAGGTGGTGGTCCGCTACACCGCACCCGACTCTGGGGAGTTCAATGACATGCAGCAGGTCATGTTCAGCCACGTCGACGTGGCTGGCATCGGCGGCCAGCAGGCGGTGGCAGCGGTCGGCACCCCGCTCGCGATCGGGCTGCCCGTGGCGCTCGAACGCCCGCACACGCGCGGCCGACTGGAGCTGGCGAGCACCGATCCGCGAGTCCAACCGCTGATCCACCTCGACTTCGCCACCGACCCGGAGGATCTGCGGCGGCTCATCGACGGCATCCGCCTCGCCTGGCAGATCGCGCACCAGCCGGAGATCGCCCGCCACATCCGCCACGTCGCCCTGCTGACGGAGGAAGCGATCGGCTCAGACGACGCGCTGGCGGCGTATGTCCGCGCCACCGTCTCAACCCAGTTCCATCCCTGCGGCACGGCCCCGATGGGCCCGCCCGGCGATCCGATGGCCGTGGTCGATCAATACTGCCGGCTCCGCGGAATCCCCAACCTGCGCGTGGCCGACGCGTCGGTCATGCCGACCATCCCACGCGCCAACACCAACCTCACCTGCATCATGATCGGCGAGCACGTATCCGACTGGATGCGCGACGAGGCCTAGCCAGCCAATGCTGTGCACATGATCAGCAGCCGAGCCAACATTCATTCGCGAAGCATTGTCGGCTGACTCCCTTGGAGATGAGTGATGGTTGAAGCGGTTGGACCGTTGGCGCGTCTGCTGAAAGGCAGCGGGGTGGCCCTGATGGCCGCCGGTGGGTTGATGGCCGTGGCCACGTTGCTGCACCCGAGCCAGGAGACGACTGCCACGATCATTGCCAGCGAGGCCAGGTTGGTAGCCGCTCACATCACCTACACACTGTCGTGGCTCCTGGTGCTGCTCGGCCTGCCCGGTCTCTATGCGGCGCAGCGCGGGGGGATGGGTCGGCTGGGCATGGCCGGCTTCCTCACTGCCTTCACCGGCACCTATCTGATCGCGGTCACCGGGAACTTCGGATTCCTCGCGCCGGTGCTCGCCAAGGAGGCGCCAGGCGTGCTCGACTCTTTGATCCGATACCAGCCCGTCGTCGTCGTGAACGGGCTGGCCGCCATTGCGTTCATGATCGGCTATCTCGTGTTCGGCATCGCCATGGCCCGGAGTCCGACGATTCCCCGGCTGGCTGGCTTCCTCGTCGCGGTGGGCGGTCCGCTGCACCTGCTCGGCTTCGGCCTGGCCCAACTCGTCACACCGGCCATGTCGTCGATCGCCATCGTCGGCGCCGCCAGCCTCGGCGCCGGGCTCGCGTGGCCCGGCTACCGGCTGTGGCGCACCCCAGCCGCGCCCGACCGAGTTCCATCCGATGACTGAACCCGCTGAGGACCGGATGACCATCGTCGACGGTCTGGGCATGATCACGCGTCGTCAAGCCTGGAGCACCGAACACGTCGACGGCGTAATAGAAGTACGCCCGGCCAAACTGACCTGACACGTCGTTGGCCGTCGCACGCACACCATGCGCCCGCGGATGTGCATCGAAGGCCTCAAACCGGGCGTCGTGGAGACTGCGCGATACCAGTGGTTTCGGGATGTGCTGGCGGAGTCGGCCAGATCGATCCGGGCCCTGACCCGGGTCCCCGGCGGTGGCGACCAGGGGTCAGGTCGCCATCGACAGCCCCCAGATGGATGAGGCCGGGGGCGGGAGGGTCTGGCACCCAGGAGGCGAGCAGCGCTCCGACGCGCACCTTCCCGCCCGCCACCACCCCCGACGGCGAAGGACCTTCGTCCCGCGACCAAGGGACTCTCGGACGTTCCTCGCCGGCGAGTGCTGCCGGAAAAATAGGCGGCGACTCCCGCGCCAGGAAGGCCATCCCCATGTCCAGCCCCGCCCCGACCGTCCCCGTCGGCCCGCAGCCGACCGAGCTGCTGTCCGCATCTGCGCAGGCGGTGGTGGCCGCGACCGCCGGCGTCGTTGCCGCGCATGCTGAGCAGATCACCGCCGTCTTCTACCCGAAAATGTTCGGCGAGCACCCCGAGCTGCTCCGCATCTTTAATCAGGGCAACCAAGCCACCGGAGAGCAGAGTCGCGCCTTGGCGTCCTCCGTCGTGGCGTACGCGGTGCACCTGATCGACCCCGTCGCACCGTCCTTCGACCATGTGCTGCGACGGATCGCGTACAAGCACTGCTCGTTGGGCATCCGACCCGAGCAGTACACGATCGTCGGTCGTCACCTGATGGCCGCGGTCGGCGAGGTGCTGGGCGACGCTGTCACGCCCGCCTTGGCTGCCGCCTGGGACGAGGTCTACTGGCTGTTCGCCGCCCAGCTGATCGCCGCGGAAGCGCGGATCTACGCGCAGACCGGAGTCGACCCCACGCAGGTCATGCGCCCATACCGACTGGTCCGCACGATCGAGGAGACCGCCGATGTCGCCTCCTTCGTGCTCGAACCCGCCGACGGCGAGCCCGTGCCGCCGACCGCCCCAGGCCAATACGTGTCAGTGTTCGTGAACCTGCCCAACGGCCGCCGCCAGGGCCGGCAGTACACCGTCTCCTCCACCGCTCTCGGCACCCGGCTGCAGATCACCGTCCGCCGGGTCCGCGGGGTCGGCGGTGCGCCCGACGGGGAGGTGTCGACCTTCCTGCACGACTCCCTGGCGGTGGGAGACCTGGTCGACGTGAGCGCGCCCGCGGGCGACTTCGTGATCACCGAGGCCGACACGCCGTTGCTGCTCGCCAGCGCCGGTGCAGGCATCACCACCGTGCTGCCGATCGTCGAGCACGTCGCCAAAACCCAGCCGGAGCGGACGGTGATCGTCGCACACGCCGACCGGACGGCCGCCGATCACGCGCTTCGTGACACCGTCCAACACGTCGGCCGGTTGCTCGACGACTTCACCAGCTACACCTGGTATGAGAAGCTCACCGACGGTGACAGCCGTTCGCGGCAGGGTCTGATGGACCTGTCGCAGATCGAGCTGCCGCCCGATGTCCAGGTGTTCACCTGCGGACCGTTGCCGTTCATGCGGCACATCCGATCCTCCCTGATCAGCCGTGGCGTGCCCCCCGAGCGGATCCGCTACGAGGTCTTCGGGCCCGACTTGTGGGCCGCTCAGATCCCCGCCTGAGGTTCGCGTCACTTGGCGGCGGCGCCTGTGGCCACTAGGCGATTGGTGACGAACGGATCGTCGATCCGCAGCCCTCGTCGATGATCAAAGCCATCTCAGGGTCAGGTACACCGTCGCGCAGCCGGGACTGCAACGCCGTCACGGCTTACCAGATGGTGCACTACGACGCCTAGCGCTCGGTCGGTGATTCCGCCAAGTCCGGCGCGACGACCGGGAACGCATGGGTGGGCGCACCGTAGAGTCGGTCGAGATGTTGCCGCATCAGACATCGACCGGCACCCTGCCGTCATCAGCGGAGGACAGCCGGAACACTGTCACCGTGCTCCGGTGTGCCGCTCGGGGTCTATGGATGCGGTCTGGGGACTTTGAGGGAGGGGCAGGTGGTGGAGGGAAGCTCATTGACCGAGGTTGCCGACCAGCTGTTGGCCCGGGCCGAGAACAGCCACAGCGGCCGGGCGGCACAGAGTGTCTACGGCGGTCATGATCGGGTGCTGCGGCAGACAGTGATCGCGTTGGCCGCCGGACACGAGCTGGCGGAGCACGAGAGCCCGGGCGAGGCCACGTTGCAGGTGCTGTCCGGCCGTGTCCGGCTCACGGCCGGCGACGACGCGTGGGAGGGCACTGCCGGCGACCTGGTGACGATTCCACCGGCGCGGCACGCGCTGGCCGCTGTGGAACGCTCCGCGATTTTGCTGACCGTACGCCTCAGCTCATGACCGAAGCCCAGTCGCTCCCACCGCTCCTACGATGACTCTGGTCCCTGGTCAGGGTCAGTCCAGGAGCACCGGCACGCGGGCCCAGCCGCCGACCGGGGCGACCTCCCGCTCGGCTGGACGGTTGGGGTCGAGCGTGATGCTCGTCGTGCCAGCCAGTAGCGCCCGGACCGCGATGCGCAGCTCCAGGGTGGCCAGCAGCCGGCCTGGGCAGGCGTGTCGACCGAGGCCGTACACCAGGTTGTCGCTCGCGTGACCGGCGGGATCGAAGGCGTCGGGGTCGCCGAACACAGTCTCGTCGCGGTTCGCTGAGGTCCAGTGCAGCTTCACGGGCGCTCCTGCCGGCAGCCGGACCCCACCGAGGTCCACCGCAGCGGTGGTCACCCGGCGGTTGCTCACGAAGGGGTCGTCAATCCGTAACACCTCGTCGATGACGAGATCCAGCTCGGTGTCCGGGACGCCGTCGCGCAGCAGGGACTGCAGCTCGGGACGGCTGGCCAGGTGGTGCACGAGTACCCCGACACATAACGCGATGGAGCCGAGGTCGCCTCCGGTCCAGTTGCGCAGCACCGACACGATCTCGGCGTCGGCGAGCTCGCGCCCGCGCACACGGATCCGAAGCAGCTCGCCGGTGACATCAATCAGGGTGGTGGCGCGCCGCTGTGCCAGCACCGACCGGATGATGTCGTCGAACTCCTCTGCTACCTGGGCGGTGCGCGCCTGCTCGCCGGAGCGGGTGGCCGCGTGGTTGTCCTCGATCCAGGCCAGCAGCCGCCCCTCCAAATCCGCGGGCCAACCCAGCCAGGCGCTCTGCGCTCGGACCGCGAAGGCGGCGCCGATCTCCCCGACCGCCTCCACCGAGGCGCCGCGCGGTAGGGACCTCACCAGTTCGGCGGCGATCTGGTCGAACTTTGCTCGGTATGGCGCCAGTGCCGCCGGGGCCAGGAACGGGTCCAGTGCCTCCCTAAACGCAGTGTGCATTGAGCCGTCCAGCCCGTTGGGCACCTGCAGGAACCGGGACACCCCACTCGAAAAGCCCAGGTCATCGAGCGCCGCGCGCCGCACCAGGTCGTGCCGCAGCAGCACCCATTCCCCACGATCGTTGCGCACCACGGGGTGGTCGGGTCGCAGCTCGTCGGTGTAGGCACGCAGGTCTCGGCCGGCCGGTGAGACCTCATCGGGAATGTGATCAGTCATATCGAGTCCGATCGTGGCCGGCGGACGCCGACTCAATCGACTCTAGCCATCGTGCCTGGCGGCAGGCAGGGTTCTGAACTGGAATGGTGCTGCGGCCGTCCGGTCTCCCCCCGCCGTTGCACCATGGCGCTGCGAGGTTTGCGCTGCCGCCGAGCTGGATTGTGTGTGGGCTTGCACTGTTGCTCGACCCCGGAAGCACAACGACCGAATTTGCTGGTGTGCAGCTGACTCGACGGACGCGGAGGAGAACTGAGTCGAGGGGGCTGGCGAAGTTTGTTTGCAGCAAACTCGGGCCCACCGAAGATGTCCTTTGCGACAACCGATCCGTGAAGATGAACAGAACCTCTCACTCGGGACCAAGGTCCTGTGATGCGATGTGAGCCTGTCCTTACTCCTGTACCCGGCGTTAGTTTCGTGCCATGGCTTCCCCTCCGTCACCGGGGGTCGACGGTCCCGCGTCCGACGCCCTGCTTTCCATCGGCAAGTTCTTCAGCCGTTGGGAGGAGTCCGATGATGGCCGGGTGGCCTTCCGCAAGGGCGGTCGGGCCGGTGATGTCTTCTACCGCGACCGGTGGAGTCACGACAAGGTGGTCCGGTCCACGCACGGGGTGAACTGCACCGGTTCCTGTTCGTGGAAGGTCTACGTCCGCGACGGCATCATCACCTGGGAGGCGCAGCAGACCGACTACCCGTCGGTCGGCCCGGACCGGCCCGAGTACGAGCCGCGGGGCTGCCCGCGTGGTGCGGCGTTCTCCTGGTACACCTACTCCCCCACCAGGGTCCGCTACCCGTACGTCCGCGGCGTGCTGCTGGAGATGTACCGCGAGGCCAAGGCCCGGCTGCAGGACCCGGTGCTCGCCTGGGCGGACGTGGTCGGCGACCCGGAACGACGCCGCCGCTACCACCGCGCCCGCGGCAAGGGCGGACTCGTCCGAGCCTCCTGGGCCGAGGCCGTGGAGATTGCCGCCGCCGCGCACGTGCACACGATCAAGACGTACGGACCCGACCGCTGCACCGGCTTCTCCCCGATCCCGGCCATGTCGATGGTGTCGCACTGCATCGGCACCCGCTTCACCCAGCTGATCGGCGGGGTGATGACGTCCTTCTACGACTGGTACGCCGACCTCCCCGTGGCCAGTCCGCAGGTGTTCGGTGATCAGACCGACGTGCCGGAGTCCGGGGACTGGTGGGACGCCACGTACCTGATGATGTGGGGCTCCAACGTCCCGGTCACCCGGACCCCGGACGCGCACTGGATGGCCGAGGTGCGCTATCGCGGGACGAAGGTCGTCACCGTCAGCCCCGACTACGCCGACAACACCAAGTTCGCCGACGAGTGGCTGCCGGCCCAGGCCGGCACCGACGCCGCGCTGGCCATGGCCATGGGCCACGTGATCTTGACCGAGTTCTTCGTGGCCCGCCGGGTGCCGTTCTTCGTCGACTACGTGCGCCAGTACACCGACCTGCCGTTCCTGATCACGCTCACCGAGGCCCCGGTCTCTGCCGCCGCCCCCGGCGGAGGTCTGGTGCCGGGCAAGTTCCTGACCGCCGCGGACCTGGCGACCGAGGGCACGCCCCCGCTCCCCGAGGACGCCTGGAAGACCGTCTTGCTGGACGCCGCCACGGGCGAGGCGAGGGTGCCGAACGGCTCGCTCGGCTTCCGCTACGCCGAGTCGGGTGAGGGGAAGTGGAACCTGGACCTCGAAGGGGTCGTCCCGGCGCTCTCGCTGAGGGACGCCAAGATCAGCCCGGAGACGGCCGAGGTGCTGCTGCCGCACTTCTCCGACCCCCGCGGCGAGGGCGGCGTGCTGCGCCGGGGGGTGCCGGTCACCCGGGTCAACGGACGGCTGGTCACCACCGTGTTCGACCTGATGCTGGCCCAGTACGGTGTCGGCCGCCCGGACCTACCGGGCGAGTGGCCGACCGGCTACGACGACGCGGCCAGCCCTTACACCCCGGCCTGGCAGGCCGAGATCACCAGCGTGCCGGCCGAGGCGTGCATCCGGATCGCCCGCGAGTTCGCCCACAACTCCGAGGAGTCCGAAGGCCGGTCCATGATCATCATGGGAGCCGGCGTCTGCCAGTGGTTCCACGCCGACGCCGCCTACCGGTCCATCCTCAGCCTGTTGATCCTGACCGGCGCGATGGGCCGCAACGGCGGCGGCTGGGCCCACTACGTCGGCCAGGAGAAGTGCCGCCCGATCACCGGCTGGATCTCGCTGGCCAACGGGCTGGACTGGGCCCGGCCACCACGGACCATGATCGGCACCGCGTTCTGGTACATGCACACCGACCAGTGGCGGTTCGACGGCTACCAGGCCGACGCCCTCGCCTCCCCGCTGGCAGAGGGCAGCTTCACCGGTCTGCACACCGCAGACACCATCGCCCAGTCGACCCGGATGGGTTGGATGCCGTTCTACCCGCAGTTCGACGCGAACCCGCTGGATCTGGCCGATCAGGCCAGGGCGGCGGTCGAGGCCGGCGAAGCCCCCGACGCGGCGACGTACGTGGCGAACCGGCTGGTCGACGGCACACTCACGCCGTCGATCGCCGACGTCGACGCCCCGGAGAACTGGCCGCGGACCCTGACCCTGTGGCGGTCCAACCTGATGGGCTCCTCGGCCAAGGGCAACGAGTACTTCCTGAAGCACCTGCTCGGCACCCACAGCAACGTGATGGCCACCGAGGGCGGCGAAGACGTCCGGCCGCGTGATGTGACCTGGCGGGAGGACGCACCGGAGGGCAAGCTCGATCTGCTGTTGTCGGCCGACTTCCGGATGACCTCGACCACCCTGTTGTCCGACATCGTGCTGCCGGCCGCGACCTGGTACGAGAAGTACGACCTGTCCTCGACCGACATGCACCCGTTCGTGCACGCGTTCACCCCGGCGATCGACCCGCCGTGGGAGGCCAAGAGCGACTTCGAGATGTTCCACCTCATCGCCCGCGAGCTGTCGAAACAGGCCAAGACCCACCTCGGCACCCGACACGACCTGGTCGCCGTGCCCCTCCAGCACGACACCCCGGGAGAGACGGCACAGCCCGGTGGGGTCGTCCGCGACTGGGCCCGCGGGGACGTCAGGCCGATCCCTGGACTGACGATGCCGGCGCTGCAGCTGGTCGAACGCGACTACACCGCCATCGCCGACAAGCTGGCCAGCATCGGCCCGTTGGCCGACAAGCTCGGTTTCACCGTCAAGAACGTGACCTTCCGGTTGGAGGCGCAGCTGGCCCGGCTGGCCGAGTCGGGCGGGGTGATGCTCGGCGGAGCCGCCGACGGCAGACCCGCCATCGACACCGACCAGAAGATGGCCGAGGCCATCCTGACCCTCTCGGGCACCACCAACGGCGAGCTGGCCACCCAAGGCTTCCGCACCCTGGAGCGCCGAGTCGGCAAGCCACTGCACGACCTGGCCGAGGGCTCGGAGGAGAAGCGGATCACCTTCGCCCAGACCCAGCAAGCCCCGGTGCCGGTCATCACCTCGCCGGAGTGGTCCGGCTCCGAGACCGGTGGTCGCCGCTACGCACCCTTCACCGTCAACGTGGAACGACTCAAACCCTGGCACACCCTGACCGGGAGGATGCACTTCTTCCTGGACCACGACTGGATGCGCGATCTCGGCGAGGCGCTGCCGATCTACCGACCCCCGCTGGACATGCACAAGCTGTTCGGGGAACCGGAGCTCGGTCCCGACGGCGCCAAGCAGGTCGTGGTCCGCTACCTCACACCGCACTCGAAGTGGTCGATCCACTCCGAGTACCAGGACAACCTGTTCATGCTCTCGCTGTCCCGCGGCGGACCGACGGTCTGGCTCAGTCCAGCTGACGCCGACGCCATCGGCGTCAAGGACAACGACTGGATGGAGTGCCACAACGCCAACGGCGTGCTGGTCGGCCGGGCGATCGTGTCGCACCGGATGCCGACCGGGGTGGTCTACGTCCACCACGCCCAGGAGCGCACCATCGACGTACCGAAGTCGGAGAAGACAGGTCGGCGGGGCGGCATCCACAACTCCGTCACCCGGTTGCTGGTCAAACCGACCCACCTGATCGGCGGGTACGCGCAGCTGTCGTACGCGTTCAACTACCTCGGGCCCACCGGCAACCAGCGAGACCACATCGCCACCATCCGTCGTCGTTCCCAGGAGGTGCAGTTCTGATGCGCGTCATGGCTCAGATGGGCCCCGCAGTGACGCGGAGCAGTGAAGCCAGTCCCAGTGACCCGGGTGGGAGATCCTGATGCGCGTCATGGCTCAGATGGGCATGGTGATGAACCTGGACAAGTGCATCGGGTGCCACACCTGCTCGGTCACCTGCAAGCAGGCGTGGACGAACCGGTCGGGCACCGAGTACGTCTGGTTCAACAACGTGGAGACCCGACCCGGTCAGGGCTATCCCCGGCGGTTCGAGGACCAGGAGAAGTGGAAGGGCGGCTGGGTGCTCAACCGCCGCGGTCGGCTGAAGCTCAGGGCCGGCGGTCGGCTGAAGAAGCTGCTGGGCATCTTCGCCTCGCCGGTGCAGCCGGAGCTCAAGGACTACTACGAGCCGTGGACCTACGACTATCAGACGCTGATCGACGCCCCGCTGGGTGACGACTTCCCGGTGGCCCGACCGAAGTCGTTGATCACCGGTGAGGACACCAAGATCACCTGGTCGGCTAACTGGGACGACGATCTCGGGGGCACCAGCGAGCTCGGCCACCTGGACCCGATCGTGGCCAAGGTCCGGCAGGAGTCGAACGACAAGATCAAGTTCGAGTTCGAGAAGACGTTCATGTTCTACCTCCCGCGGATCTGCGAGCATTGCCTGAACCCGTCCTGCATGGCGTCCTGCCCGTCAGGCGCGATCTACAAGCGGTCCGAGGACGGCATCGTGCTGGTCGACCAGGACCGGTGCCGAGGGTGGCGCCAGTGCATAACCGGCTGCCCGTACAAGAAGATCTACTTCAACCACAAGACCGGCAAGGCCGAGAAGTGCACGATGTGCTACCCCCGGGTCGAGGTCGGGCTACCCACGATCTGCTCGGAGACCTGTGTGGGTCGGCTGCGCTACCTCGGTCTGTTCCTGTACGACGCCGATGCCGTCACGGGCGCCGCCGCCACCCCGGACGAGAAGGACCTCTACGCCGCTCAGCTGGACGTGATCTTGGATCCGAACGACCCGGAGGTCCTCCGAAACGCTCGCCAGCAAGGGATTCCAGCCGACTGGCTGGACGCGGCGAAGCGATCGCCGGTCTACGCGCTCGCCAAGAAGTACAAGGTGGCACTGCCGCTGCATCCGGAGTACCGGACCATGCCGATGGTCTGGTACATCCCACCGCTCTCACCGGTCGTCGACCTGCTCCGCGACCAGGGCCACGACGCGGAGAGCGCCGACGTGCTGTTCGGCGCGATCCACGAGCTGCGGATTCCGCTGGAGTACCTGGCCGAGCTGTTCACCGCCGGAGACACCGGCGAGGTGGAGCGGGTCCTCACCACGCTGGCCGCGATGCGGGCCCAGATGCGCAACGTCACGCTGGGCCGGACGGCCGACGAGTCGATCGCGTCCGCCGTGGGCATGACCAGCCAGGAGGTCTACGAGATGTACCGGCTGCTGGCCATCGCCAAGTACGAGGATCGCTACGTCATCCCCAAGGCCCACGTCGAGCAGGCCCACGACCTGGAGGAGATGGGCTGCTCGCTGGACTTCGACGGTGGACCGTACGAGATGGGTCAGTCCGGGCCGTTCGGCGAGGCCAGCGGTCGATCCACACCGGTGGCGGTGGAGACCTTCCACGCCCTCAAGCAGCGGCAGACCTCCGACAGCGCCACCTCCGACGAGACGTTGCGCGGCCGGGTGAACCTGTTGAACTGGGACGGCAACGGTTCGCCGCCGGGTATGTTCCCGTCGTCCCCCGAGGCGACGCCGGACAGGCAGGGTCAGGCATGAGGGACGCCGGGATCCCCCGGGGCGACCGGGTCGTCTGGCAGGCCGCCTCCCTGGTGCTGGGCTACCCCGACGACGAGGTGGTCGACCGCGCCGGGCTGGTCCGGGCGGCCCTGTCCGACGCGGCTCCGCAACGCTCCGCCGACTTCGCCTCCCTGTGGGACTTCTGGGCGACCACCGCGCCCGCCACGGTGCAGAACCACTATGTCGAGATCTTCGACCTCTCCCGGCGACACACCCTCTACCTCTCGTACTACACCGACGGGGACACCCGCCGACGCGGTGAGAGCCTGATGACGATCAAGCAGCGCTACCGCCGCTCCGGCTTCCTCGTCGACACCCACGGCGAGCTGCCCGACTACCTGCCGTTGATCCTGGAGTACGCCGCCCGGGTGGACCCGCGAGACGGAGCCGAGCTGCTGCAGGACTTCCGGCGCAGCCTCGAGCTGCTCCGGCTGGCCCTGGTGGACAAAGCCACCCCGTACGCCGGCGTGGTGGCCGCGGTGTGTGCCACCCTGCCGGGACCATCGCCCCGGGACCGGCAGGCCGTGATGGCGATGGCCGCGGCCGGGCCTCCGACCGAGACCGTGGGACTGGAGCCGGCCGATCCGCGGCTGCTGCCACTGAAGCCGGTGAACGTCTGATGAACGTGCTGCTGTGGGGGATCCTTCCCTACCTCATGCTGGCGGTGCTGGTGGGCGGCACGATCTGGCGCTACCGCTACGACCAGTTCGGCTGGACCACCCGGTCCTCCCAGCTGTACGAGTCGCGGCTGCTGCGGATCGGCTCGCCACTGTTCCACTTCGGCATCCTGGTGGTGATCGTGGGTCACTTCGTCGGTCTGGTGATCCCGAAGTCGTGGACGGACCGGATCGGGGTGAGCGAGCACCTCTACCACCTGAACGCCCTGGCGCTCGGCTCGGTCGCCGGGATCGCCACGCTGGTCGGTGTGGTGATCTTGATCTACCGGCGGCGGACCACCGGACCGGTGTTCATGGCCACCACCAGGAACGACAAGCTGATGTACGTCGTCCTGGTGGCCGCGATCATCGCCGGGCTGGCCACCACCGTGCTCAGCGTGGTCGCGCCCGACCACGGGCCCAGCTACCGGGAGACGGTGTCTCCCTGGTTCCGCTCGGTGTTCATCCTGCAGCCCGACGTCACCGCGATGGCCGCCGCGCCGCTGGCCTTCAAGATCCACGTGCTGATCGGGATGCTGCTGTTCTGCCTGTGGCCGTTCACCCGACTGGTGCACGCCTTCACGGCCCCCCTCCACTACCTGTTCCGGCCCTACATCGTCTACCGCAGCCGCGACGACCAGAGCCGGCCCGGCGCCGCTCCCGGCCACCGCGGCTGGGACCCGGTCGGCACCCGCGACCGCAGTCGCGGCAGCCGCTGACCTTGCCTGCCGCACCCTCGAGTAACCGGGAGCTGACCATGACCACTGCGTCCGCCGGAGCACCGACGATCGAAAAATCGGCCCAGACCCGCAACCTGCTGCTGGCCCTGCTGGCGTTCACCATCACCTTCTGGGCCTGGAACCTGATCGGCCCGCTGGGCGTCCGCTACAGCACCGAGCTCGGGCTGAACGCGACCCAGAAGTCCCTGCTGGTCGCTATGCCGGTGCTCGTCGGCTCACTGGGCCGCATTCCCGTCGGCGCACTCACCGACCGGTACGGCGGTCGGGTCATGTTCACGATCATGCTGTTCGCCTCCATCGTGCCCGTGCTGCTGGTCTGCCTCGCCGGAACGCTGAAGTCCTACTCCCTGCTGCTGGCCTTCGGCTTCCTCCTCGGCATCGCCGGCACCACCTTCGCCATCGGCATCCCCTTCGTCAACGCCTGGTATGAGAAGCCCCGCCGCGGCTTCGCCACCGGCGTCTTCGGCGCGGGCATGGGCGGCACCGCGCTCTCGTCGTTCTTCACCCCGCGGATGGTGCAGTCGATCGGCTACGTCGCCACCTACGTGTCCATCGCGATCGCCCTTGCCGTCGTCGCGGTGATCGTCTGGACGATGATGCGCGACTCCCCCCTCTGGTCGCCGAACACCGACCCCGTGGCCCCGAAGCTCGCGGCCGCGGCCAAGCTCGGGGTGACCTGGCAGATGGCGTTCCTCTACGCCGTCACGTTCGGCGGCTTCGTGGCCTTCTCCACCTACCTGCCGACCTACCTGAAGGACGTGTACGACTTCGACCTCACCGGGGCCGGCACCCGGACCGCCGGCTTCGCCATCGCCGCCGTGATCGCCCGACCGGTCGGCGGCATCCTGTCCGACAAGGTCGGGCCGCGGGCGGTGATGATCGTCTCGCTGGCCGGTGCAGCGGTGATGGCGATCGTGATCGCCCTGAAGCTGCCGCCGGAGATCCCGGCCGGGATCGCCTTCGTACTGATGGCGGTGTTCCTCGGCCTGGGCACCGGGGCCACCTTCGCCTGGGTGGCCCGGCTCGCCCCGCCCGCGCAGGTCGGGACCGTCACCGGCATCGTCGGTGCGGCCGGCGGCCTCGGTGGCTACTTCCCGCCCCTGGTGATGGGGGCGACCTACGACGAGCAGACCCACAGCTACACCATCGGCCTGATCCTGCTCTCCGTCACCGCGGTCGTCACGCTGGCTTACACGGTCTTCGGGATCAAGAAGAAGCAAACGACCGCAGCGTAAACCGCTGGAACGGCAGGCGCCCAAAGGAGCACCAGTGCCCTGGGTTGTTGTCCTCACTGCCCTATGACAGCGGCGCTCGCCAACCCTGATTGCGGCGGGATGCCGGCCACCGACACATCACCACGGTCCCACCGAGGAACCGGCCGACGTTCACCGCTACCGACGGATCGCTGGGCCTGACCGGTTGGCGCGTCATCCTCCGATGTTCATGGACAGTATGTGCTTCAGGTTGTCGCCCAGCCTGCCGAGTAGGTAGGCGGCACCGCCGAAGCTTGGGAGCCCTGCTCCACGGTGAGCGCGGTCAGACTCATAGGCCGAGCGGCAGTCCGGCGTAGTTCTTCACCGCCACGCCGGCTGCGCCGCACAGCATCCGAAACTCAATCAGCGGCCGACCCCTACTCTCGGTCGGCTTCCGCAGCTGGTAGGAGCGCCAAAATCCGAAGTCCTGGATTGGCAACACCGACACCTCCGTGAACCCGGGCACACGGGTCGGCAAGCATTC
>CAVPPP010000030.1:0-24247 GCA_963707005.1 uncultured Actinomycetota bacterium | reverse complement strand
GCAAACTCTAGGGTGCCGATCCGCGACTGGGCGAGGTTGTGGCGTCGGTACACGGTCACTGGCTACTGCGTCCGTCCCGCTCGGCGGTCCCATACTGACTCCTAGTCGGAACCGGCGCGCATCCTCCCGCGCAGTCCTGGGGAGTTCGAGGGCGGGGCGCGAGTCGACGAGCACCGAGCACCGAGCACCGAGCACCGAGCACCGAGCACCGAGCACCGAGCTGGACGATAGCCAGGGTTTGCCTCCCAGCCGCTCCTTGCCGTGGCCGCCAAGCCAGCAGAGGCTGGGGATGGGGTCCCGGCTCCGAGTCGACCACGACGTCTCGTCGGCGTGGACCTCAGGAGGGTCCATCGGTCGGCGCATCGTCTGGAACTGCTGCAAGCCGCTCGTCGATGGCGGTCGCTATCGGTGCGGGTGGTGCATGGTGAGACGGCCGATGTTGTTGGCGTCGAGTTCGGTGAACCAGAGTTGGCCGTCTGGGCCGACGGTAAGGCCGCGCGGGCCGCTTTGGGGGGTGGGGATGTCGTACTCGCGGATGACACCACGAGTGGTGATGTGGCCAAGCCGGTTGCCGTCGAGCTCGGTGAACCAGATCTGGCGATGTGGACCGAGGGCGATCACGCTGGGGAAGCTGCCCGGGTGGGGTAGGGGAAACTCGGTGATCTTGCCCCGCGGGGTGATCCGGCCCACCCGGTTGCCGTCGGTCTCGACAAACCAGAGATTGCGGTCAGGGCCGACGATGATGGTATTCGGCGAGCTGTCCGGGTTGGGCAGCGGGAACTCGGTGAAGACGCCTTGAGGGGTCATGCGGCCGATCGCATTCCCGGCCAGCTCGGTGAACCAGAGGTTGCCGTCGGGTCCGGTGACGATGTCGGCGGGCCGGACGCCCGGGCTGGGAAGCGTGAACTCGTGGGTGACGGTCCCGTCGTAGGTCATCCGACCGATCCGGTTGCCGGTCGCCTCCCGTTCGGTGAACCAAAGTGCGCCGTCGGGTCCGACGCTGATGAAGGCGGGGAAGCTGTCCGGGTGGGGAAGGACGAACTCGGTCAGGACGCCGTCGTAGGTTAGCCGCCCGATGCGGTTGGCGCTGTACTCGGTGAACCAGAGGTTGCCGTCGGGCGCGGCCAGAATGTCGAGCGGGCGCGCGTCCGGGGTGGGCAGGGCGTACTCGGTCACATGCCTGTCGACCGTCATTCGCCCGATCCGGCTCGGCGTCGCAAAGACCTCGGTGAACCACAGTGCGCAGTCCCGTCCCAGCGTGATCACCAGAGGGGTGCTGGTCGGCTGGGGCAGGGGGAACTCTTCGATGCTCCAACGATGCCCATCTGTTGTGACCGTTGAGCCAGCCGACCTGCCAGGGCTGTGAGGGCTGGAACGGCCCGGCCGGCACTTACCGCCGTTCCCATTGGAGGTGTCGGCCTTCGCGGCGACGACCGGAGCCGCGGCGAGTGTCCAAGCGCAGACGAGTACGGCTACCAGCCGGATCAGTCGGACCTGCCATCTGCGGGCCCGCCTCGAGTTCGACATCGTCGGATCCCCTTCTTGAGAAGTTCTCGTCAGCATGACGAGGTTGACTATTAGCGACCAGGGATCGCTAGTGGCGGGGTTGCCACGCGGGGGCGTACTGGCCGCCTCCGGACTGCAGAGCGGGGCGCTGGTCGCTGCCGTCGACGGCGGCCGTCCACACTTCGCGGCTGGTTGGCAGCAGACGTAGGAACGCCAACCGGCGACCATCGGGGGACCAGGTCGGCGCGAAGTCATCAGCTGCGCCGGTGATCACGGCGCGTTGGCGGCTGCCGTCGGAGCGCATGATGTAAATGTCGTCTGCGTCGCCGATCCGGGCGGCGTAGGCGATGTGTCGTCCGTCTGGTGACCAGTCGGGCAGTTGGTCCTTGGGCTTGCTGTCTGTGGTCAGCTGGCGTTCCCGCCCGCTCTGGAGGTCTCGAACCCAGACCTGTCCGTTGTCGGCAAGGGACTCCCCGCGCAGGAAGACGAGGCGGCGCCCATCGGGCGACCACGCGGCATTGTCTTCCGACAGGTTTGGCGTGGTGGTGAGGGGCCGCGGGTTGCGGCCGTCGACTCCAATCGTCCACAGATCCGTCGAGCCGTTCGCGGTCACCAAAGTGAAGACCAACTGGTGGCCGTCGGGTGAGAAGTCGGGGAAGGTGGCGTACCCGCCGAGCCGTGTGACCTGCCGCTGGTGGCGACCATTGGCGCGCATCACCCAGATCTCGAGGCGCCGTTCCGGAGTGACGGTCCCCTTGCACCAAGCGATCCACCGGCCGTCCGGCGAGTAAGCGGCGCAGGCATCGAATTGATCGTCGTTGGTCAGCCTGCGGGGTCGTGTGCCGTCGGCACGCACGGTGTAGATGTCAGGTGCAGTGGCCGCCTTTCCGACATTGTCAGCGAAAGCCAGCCGGCCGTTTCGCCCCGAATAGGTGGCCTGTGCCGCCGGCGTGCTGGCCAGTGCCGCAGTCAAGGTGAGAACCGAGCACACGACAATGAGCCGGAGCAGAAGGTTTGGCCGGTGGCTGAAGTTCATGACGTGTCCCTCTCGTCAGCGAAGTGGCCAGGGCTTTCGCCAGGCTTTCGGCCCCCCACTACGTCTATCGGGTCAGGAGCGCGACGGCATCGGGAAGTCGCGTCGAAAATTTGGGCAGTAGTCCTTAGATCAGTCGGGCGTGGCCTCAAATCAGGTGCTGGCGAGGCCTAGCCGCTCGGCGATGGCTGCCGCCTGTACTCGGTTGGTGGCGTGGAGCTTGCGGAGGATCGCGGTGACGTGGACGCTGGCGGTCTTGGGGCTCATGTACAGGCGGGAGCCGATCTCGGCGTTGGTGAGACCTTCGGTGAGCAGCCGCAGGACGTCGACCTCCCGGCTCGTCAGCCCGAGCATCGGCTGCGCTGTTGACACCACGTTCGACATCTCCGCTGGTGCCGATAGTGGTGGCAGGCTCACGCGTGCCATTCGCGCCAGGTGTGTGACGGCGCCGGTCAGCGGCACGTGATGATCGCTGCGCTGGCGGGCGGCTTGGAGGGCGGACGTTGCCGGCCCGCGGTGACCGAGGTTGAGCAGGGCTTGGGCGGCGCGCCACCATGCGTAGCCGGCGCGGTGTGGCCGGTTGAACGTGTCCCACTGCCTGGCGACTGCCAGCCACGACTCTGGCTGGCTGTCCCCTTGGCAGCGGCTGAGCTCGGCGGCCCACTCACCGCCTTCGACTGTGGCGGTGATGAAGTAGGGATGTTCGGCGAACGGGTCCCGTAGCAGATCGGCGCGGACTGTCTCCAGCTGTTCTGCAAGCCTTTGACCGGTGCGGGCTTGGGTGTCGTCTCGGCGGGCTCGGGCGTCCTCAGCCAGGTCGGCGCTGGCCCACATGGCCGTGGTCAGCAGGCGCGCCGCCCAGCCGTCCGGGGCGACACCGGCCATGCCTTCGACCGCGAGTTGGGCGATGCCGACGGCAGCTTGCGGGTCGCTCCCCCACAGCGCCACCTCGAGCCGCAGCTGGGCCAGTTCGCTCTTCTCCTCAAACGACAGCGGCCGGGACCTGTTCAGGATCTGGTTCACACGGTCGGTCGCCGCCCCGACCCGACCGGTGTAAAGGTCAGCCCAGCAGCGCTGCACGTGCATCAACCAGGTCGCCGGTTCCACCGCTTGGTCGGTAGTCAGCGGCTCCACGATCCGGCGGAACTGAGCAATCTGCCCCCGGCCCCGCAACGCCTCGCCGGCGTTGCACAAGACCCCCACAGCCATGTACGTGCCCGCCAGCCCGTTCTCCTGCAGCCGATCCCAGACGGCAAGCCCCTCGACCGCTGCCTCCTCCAACCGGTTCAGCTTCAAGTCACTGTCGGTCTCGGCCAGCGCCACACGCACCACCGTCTGCAGGTCAGCATCCGGTTCCATCCGCCGCCGCGCTTCCGCCATGGTCGCGAGACCCGAGTCGACCTCTCCGCCCGACAGCAGCGCCTGGGCGAGCGTGGCCAGCGCCATCACGACGTTGCTTCCCAAGGCTTCCGCGACGTCCACGGCGAGCCGCAGGTACGGCAACCCCTCGGCCGGTCGGCCTTGAGCACTGTGCAACCAGTACAAGATGATCAAGGCTTCGACCTGCTCCGCTGACGGTGGCAGCTCCGCGAACTCGTCCACGGCCGCCTGCAGCTCGGACAGACCCTGTTCCAAGGTGCGATCGGGACTGTGAACCCCTGCCGTACCGGTCATCAGCGTCGCGTGTAGGTGGTGCTGCCCGTGCCGAATGGCGGCGCGCTTCCCGCGTTCGGCATACTCCAAGAAAAGGTCAGGGGATCCGGCGCGGCCGGCGGCCCGAAACCCCCGCTGGGCCAGGGCCGCGACCTGCTCGTCGTCGTACTCTTCGGCGAGATCGACGGCCCGCGCCCAGTGCCCGGACGCTTCGGCGTACCCCTTCACCTGGTCGCAGTACTCAGCCGCCGTGATCCGTACCGGCAGCTCCTCACGCTCTCGCCCAGCCACGACGCAGATGGTGGGCCGCCTCAGCAGCAAGGGACGAATCTGCCCGGTCCAGCAGCAGGCCTGCCACCGCTGCGTGCAGTTCGGCCCGCTCGCCGGCGAACATTGCGGCTTCGATCGCTTCACCGAGCAGGGCATGGCGCAAGGTGCACAAGCCGTCCCGGGTCAGCCGGGCCAACGCGGCACCGACCAGCTCACGGAGGGCGCCTCGAACCCGATCCGCATCATGTCCGGTCACGGTGGTGAGCTCGTCGTCCGACAGAGGGCGCCCAGCAACCGCCAACACCCGGAGAACGTCGTGGGCCGCGGGCGTGGTGGCGGCTGCTCGACTACGCAGCAGCTCGGCAAGCTCGTCGGACAGCATGGTCACCTCGCCCGACGCCAGCAGCTGCTCGACGAAGAACGGGTTGCCCTCGCCCCGCCCGACCAGTGCGGCGATCTGGTCGGCGCTCAACGGATCCGGCACCACCGAGGCCGCCATCGCCGCGACTTCGTGCGGCGTGAGCGGCGGCAGGTGAATGTGTTGCCACCGGCCGTCCGAAACCAACGGTGCCGACCAGACCGCGGCCGCACCGTCGTTTGAGATGTTCCCGGGCCGGGACGTCACGACGACAGGCACCGATCCGGTGCCATGTTGGGCCGACACGTAGGTCAAGAAGTCGCGGGTCGTGCCGTCGGACCAGTGCAGATCCTCGATGACGATCAACAAAGGCCGCCGCTGGTGGACCGCCCTCCAGCACTGCAGCACGGCAGAAAACAGACGCTGCCTCGGCCCCTCCTCGGCAGCTGTCCCTGTCGACGGCGACGTCAGCTCCGGCACCAGCCCGGCGACGTCGCCTCGAACGTAGGGGGGACAGTCCTCCAAGCAGTCCCGCAGCAGGGCGCCGCCCTCGACGAGATGCAGCTGCCGCAACCCGTCCACCACCGGCAACAGTGGCAGCTGCTCGGTCAACGGCAGACACGACGCCGACACCGCCAACCAACCATGCGGCGTCGAACTCGGCCGCGCATTCCGCGGCGAGCCGGGACTTGCCGATACCGGCATCGCCGACCACCAGAGTCGTCGATCCGCTGCGAACACCTGCACGGAGCAGCACCCAGCTGCGCTGTGCGGCCGGTGAACGCACTGATCCCACGCACGCCACCAGACCAGCAACACACCGCGCCCGCGTCAACCCCCAAGGTCCGACAGACGGAGACCGTCCGAGGCGGACGGGTCGCCACTCGCCACCAACTGCCAGGAACGATGCCGGCATCATGATCACAGCCGTCCCACGAAGACGGCCGGGTCATGCGCGCCTGCGTCGATAGCCAGCGTGAAGACCACGTCGTCACCGCTGCCGGCCGGCAGGGCGAAAGCGAGCCGGTACGGATCGGAGTACCCGCCGATGGCGATCAGCTGCACGCTGCCACTGTCGTCGG
The DNA here is from genome assembly GCA_963707005.1 of uncultured Actinomycetota bacterium. GTDB lineage: Bacteria > Actinomycetota > Actinomycetes > Propionibacteriales > Propionibacteriaceae > Microlunatus. The sequence continues at coordinate 18,345 of CAVPPP010000030.1, read as the reverse complement.
GACCCGGCGGGGTCAGGTACCGCACCGCCGGAAGCCGGTAGGGGCCATACCGCAAGTCGCCACTGATCCAAGCCTCGAACGTGTCCGCCGAGTTGTTCCGGACGACGACGGTCAACTCGACCACCGCAACCCCGAGTCGACGCCCCGTCCACACCTCGCTGACCTGGACCTCGATGCCGTCGGTGTAGGGATACACCTCGGTGAAACCGGGCGGTCGCCGCCCCACGTCAGACGAGTTCGCTCGCGGCACAAGCGACTCGCACGCGTGCAGCGGACCCGTGACGAGCAGCAACACCAGCAAGATCAACAGCCGGAACACCGGGCTGCAGCGAGATCACCGCCATGATCGTCTGCCTCCTGGTGTCGACCCCGCGCCGGCTGGCGATACTCTCGGCGGCTGCCCGCCCCACGCACTGAACACATCCCCAACCACCCCTCCCACCTTCAAGATCTGGCAACACCAGCGTCAACCAGGGCCACGGAGGGATGCATCGGGCAACTGCGCCGACTCCGGCGGGTCAGCTCCTTAGGTCGCGGCTCAGGCGCACCACGAACACTCAGCTGGGCCCGCAGCACGTAGGTCGCCAAAGCCGTCCATGAACGTCTCGCAATCGGCCTCTGTCAACACCTTGAAGCGGTCATTGTCCTCACTGCCCTATGACAGCACCTGTGGTGCACGCCCAGATCACTCCCGCACTGAACCCCACCGGATCACTACCAACGTCTTCGCAAGACGCCCCTGATTGAGATCCGTTCCCGGGCAGGTCGTACGACGATCGGGCTCAACCTGAGGATGACCGGCGCTATCTACCGTTCGATCTCGCGCTGACCGGACGGTCAGCGGTCTGAGCGTGGCCTGCTTGTGGTGATCCCTGAGCCAGCGGTCACGGCATAGATTCGGGACGTGGCTGACGGCGACATCTGGACGAACCAACGGTGGGCAATCCGTCGGCCCACCCCAACCCTGACGCGCGGTCACGTCGTCATCGTGGACTCCGACCCGACCCAGAAGTTCGATCTCCATGCTGCCGAGCAGCTGCTCGCGGCCTACCGCCACACGAGATCCATCTTGTGGTCGGTGCTGGGCGCTCGCGGGTTCAACGTGAGCTTCCCCCTGCGCTGGCACCCAGACCAGGACAGCATCGGCGAACCGAGTCCTCGCGACGATGCCCGCCAGGTGTTCCACGTGTTCGGGCGCGCAGCCAGCGACGACGTGTCGCCGATCAGGGTCCTTGCCCAACCGGCCCACGAACGCCCATCGATGGTGACCGATCACCACCTCGAAGCAACGCTTCGAGAAGCGTGGGGCTCTCCGGTTGAGGTGCGACCGCTGCCTCCCCATGCGTCAGCTGAATGCGACGGCTGCGAAACCCCTGCGACCCTGCAACAGGAGATCTGGCGTGCCGACGGGGTCCGTGTCCTCCGTCCTCACGGACAAGTCACCGAAGCGCAAGCTCTCGTGCTGCCCGTCCGGCATGTCATCAGCGCCGGTGACCTCACCGCCGACGAGGTGGTGTCCATCGCCAGCCGGCTCAGCGAACTCCAGACCTACTTCGCCAGACGGAGCGGCTCCAGCGGACTGAGCTGCTTCACCAACGACGGCGCGACCGCACGCCAAGAGACACCGCACGTCCACATCCACGTCTTTGGGCGAGCCCATAGCGAGCCAGCCAACCCGTTCCAGGTTCTTACTGGACGGCTGGGCGCCCCGTCGACCGTCCCAAACAGCGCTCGCTGATCCGACGGCTTGCTGGCGCCCCTCGTCTTGAGCACGAGCGGACTCAGCGGGCCAAACTGCACGGAAGCATGGTCGGTGGCGAGCCTTCGAGGCAGAGTGACGTCATGGATGTCGACACGCCGGTCTTGCTCACCGGCAACGCTTGGGAGCCTAGATGATTCAGGTCGACCTGCCGGACGGCCCAGCCCTCCCACTGGTCCGGGGCCTGGCGGCATGTCTGTCGTCGGTCACCGAGGTGGCCCTTGCTGAGCTTCCCGCCTTCGACAACTTGACGGTGCCGCACGCCCTCGCCGCATGGAAGAGCTGGCTCGCCGGCCGTGATTTCGGCATGATCCCGATCGCCGAGCCCAAGTCCTTCCAGTGGGCCGGCTGGTGGATCGCCATCGTGAACGACACCGACAGCCAGCTCGCTGCGGGCTCCGAAGGCCTGGTTGCCGTGGTGGCGTTCGGGACCCCACCCGGGGTCGTCCTCAGCCCGCAAGACCCGACACTGCTCGGACATGCCACCGCCGACCTCGACATCAGCAGCGCGTACGCGGTCGCCTCTCTCGACCCCGTGCTGTCACCACCGCAACGAGGGGCCGAGTTGACCGGTGCGGTGGAGCTGCTCGCCGTCGCACCCCGGGTCGAAGCGCCGATGCAGCTGATCACGCAGGCCCGAGCCCTAGCCGGCCGTGGCCTCCAGGGTGACCGCTACGCCGACGGCACCGGCACCTTCAGCCCCCGCGGGGCACACCGGCCCGGGTACGAGCTCACCTTGATCGCCGCGGAAGTGGTGGAAGACCTCACCGCCCGCGACGCCCGTCTCGACTTCGCCAGCACCCGACGCAACGTCTTGACCCGCGGCATCGACGTCAACGCCCTGGTCGGCCGCGACTTCTTCATCGGCGACGTCCACTGCCGTGGGCTGCGCCTGGCCGAGCCGTGCGCGCACCTGGAGCGGCTCCAAGGTCCGGGTCTGCTCCGACCCCTCATCCACCGCGGTGGCCTCCGTGTCGACATCCTCACCGACGGCCACATCACCATCGGCAGCTCGATCAGCACCCAACCTGCCCGCTAGCCCGCGTCCACCTCTCCTTCCCTTCGAGCAACAAGCAGGGTTGTGACATCGTGCCCCAGATGATCGAGTTCGACGTGCCCGTGGTCCAAGCCCCGATGGCCGGAGGGCCGTCGACGCCCGCCCTTGCCGCTGCCGTGTCCAACGCCGGCGGACTCGGATTCCTGGCCGCCGGCTACAAGACGCCGGACGCTGTCCGCGCGGAGATCGCCGCCACCCGCGAACTCACCCAGCAGCCGTTCGGCGTCAACGTGTTCGCCCCGCCGAACGGCCCAGCCGATCCCGCCATCGTGCAGCGTTTCGCCGACCGCCTCCGCGACCACGCGGCGGGTCTCGGCATCCAGCTCGGTGATCCGCGTTTCGACGACGACCACTACCAGCAGAAAGTGGAACTGCTCACCCAGGAGAGGGTGCCGGTGGTCTCGTTCACCTTCGGCTGCCCACCCCAGTGGTGGTCCAGCAGCTGCAAACGGTCGGGACGTCGGTGTGGGTGACCGTCACCGACCCACAGGAGGCCCTCCTAGCCGCCGACGCCGGCGTGGACGCACTCATCGTCCAAGGGATCGAGGCAGGCGGGCACCGCGGCTCCTTCGACGATGCCGACACTCACGAGAACTACGGCCTACTCGCCCTGCTCAGCCTGATCGACGCCCAGGTCGACCTTCCCCTGATCGCTGCCGGCGGCATCGCCACCGGCCCCGCCCTCGCCGGTGTCCTCGTCGCAGGCGCCTCAGCCGAGGCGCTCGGCACCGCCTTCCTCCGCTGCCCCGAAGCAGGCACCAACGGCGCCCACCGCGACGCAGTCACCCAGCCGCGACACACCGGCCTGACACGCGCCTTCTCCGGCCGCCTCGCCCGCGGACTGGTCAACACCTTCCAAGCCGACCACACCGCCGCCGCGCCGATCGCCTACCCCGAGCTGCACCACCTCACCACCCCGCTACGCGCCCACGCCCGCACCCACGGCGACGCCGAACAGATCAACCTCTGGGCCGGCCAAGCCCACGAGCTGGCCAGGGCTGTACCAGCCGAACAACTGGTGAACGACCTGATGCGCGATGCCACCACCGCACTGGAACGACTCACAAAGCGGCTTCTCGCCGCTACCGTTACTCGGTGATCAGCTCGCCAGTGACAGAAGGGCCGGTGCGTGAGGTGAGTCAGTGGTAGCGCTGCAGCTGCTCGGCTGGGCCGGCTCGGCCCTCCTGGTCTTCTCAGTGCTGCAGACCCGCATCTTGCGTTTGCGCATCTTCGGCGGAGTCGCGTCGGCGGTACTGGTGATCTTCAACGCGGCGATCGCGGTCTGGCCGATGGTGGCAATGAACGTCGTGCTGACCGCGATCAACGTCTTCTACATCGTCCGGCTCCTGCGCACACGCCACGATCCTGAAACCTTCGACGTCGTCGAGATCTCTCCGCAAGAAAAATACGTGAGATACCTGCTGAACCAGTTCGCCGCCGACATCCAGCGTTTCAATCCCGGCTTCTCCGCCGACAACGCCGCACGAGCCGACCATGGATTCCTCGTCCTTCGACGAGCGGAGACAGTTGGTCTGGTCCTGGCCCGAGATGACGGCGACGCCACCGCCCACATCGATCTGGACTACGTGGTGCCGCGGTATCAAGGTTTCACTCTCGGGGAGTTCGTCTACCGCTCCGACGGTCCCCTGGCCACGCTTGGATACCACCGAGCCGTCGCACCCCAGGGGATGAAGAACGCAGGTGACTACCTGACCGATGTCGGCTTCCGCCACGAAGGTGACGACATGGTTCGCGACCTGGTCTAGAACGAGCGAGCAGCCGACCCGAATCTGACCTGATCGACCACCTCGATCGCGCAGTTGCTCGACATCACCGGTGGAGGGTCGGCATGCGAACACGAGTGCAAACCACGGGCGCTCGCCTGCGGATGTGATGCTGGCCTGGTGCAACTGGACCAGGACGTGGCGACGGTCCTGCGGACGTTCTGGGGCATGCAGCAACCGGCCGCAGCCTCCAGGCACCAGACCAGCCGCAGCAGGACGGTGTGGCGGATCTCCATCGAGACCGGTGACCTGTCGGTCAAGGTCGACCATCATCCGCATGCCTCCGTCGTCGGCGGCGTCAGCGTCCAGGAACACGTGGCGACGCATAGACCCGGGCTTGCGCCGCAACCTGTACCTACCGTCAACGGCGACCTAGCCGCCATTGTGCGTGGTCGCCGGTTCACGGTCAGCGAATGGATCAGCGGGAGACAGCCGATCGCTGAGCCGAGGACCTGGGCGTGGATCGGTGCAGCCGCTGCCGCACTGCATGGGCTGCCCGCGGCGGCCCGGGACTTCGCCGTGCCGCTGCATCTGGTGGGTGAGGAATTGCAGCGTCAACCAGGGTGGCCAGCAGGTCTGGTACGCGAGGTCGTCGACCGTCTCCGCCTTGGCGGTGCTCCGAGTGCAGTGGTCCATGGTCAGCTGAACCTCGCGAATGTGATCCAGCGGCTTGACGGAGGGGTTGCGGTGCTGGACTGGGACGAGGCGGGCACCGGGCTGTCTGCGATCGACTTGGGCTACCCGCTGATCTGTGAGTTCCTCACTGAGGACCTGATCTGGCACGGCGAACTGGCAGAAAGCTTCTTCCGTGGCTATCAAGAGGCCGCTACGACGCCGCTTCCCGTTACGGATGGCGTCGTAGCGATAGGGCTCTTGTTCAGTCCGACGATCAGCCATGTTCGCCAACCAAGACGCGCGCTGGAAGCGGGTCCGACACGCCATCGAGCACGAGGCGGAGATCCGGCAAGCCATCGGCTGGTGACCCAGGCCGACATGCGTAGCCTCGTCTCCGCAGGAGGGTCCCCTTGTGCGGCGCCCAAGCACACCAGGGCTCAACACCGAGCGATGCGGGCCGCCGGTGCGCTCAGCCGACTGTGAGTGCGCGGAACACGTCCCGGAGCCACCGTGCGTCGGCGAGGGCGTGATGGCCCTCGCCAGAATGCGCGGGAAGGCGCGTATCGACCGACTCGAGCGGTATGCCGGCGAGCTCGACCAAGAGAGCGACGTCGTACGCGGTGTAGCGCCAACCGTCCGGTACTCGCTCTTCCACGGGGAACAACTGAGCCATCGCCAGCCAGTCGTACGGTGCACCACCCCACGCCCAGAACCGCGCCACAGCTGATCCGACGAAGTTCACCAACGCGTCCTTCATCTCCGCCCTGGACATCCAGGCGGGATGGTCTCGCCGCTCCAACAGGGGCAGGACAGTGGACCGAACGAAGTCGTTGGCGCCTGAGTCATCGAACTCGGTCGAGATGGCGTAGAACTCTCGACCGTCCGCCGCGACCAAGCCCAAGCTGATCAGCTCGATCGCCCGATCCAGCTCGATGAATTCCGTATCGAGGAAGAAGTCGACCTGCTCGCCCCCATCCATCCACCGCACCCGACGACTGCCCGAAAGTGTCCCCGCGGCATCGTTGGTCAGCGGCGTACGGGAAAACGTCAGCTTCGCGTAGAACGGTCCGCCTGCGGTGAGTCAGGTGGTCGTGTTGCCATCGAGCACGTGCAGCGCCTGGCGGACTCGCCGGCGACGTTACTGGCGGCACCGTTTGGGTCATCCATGCCGAACGTGATGGGCGATGTGTCCGATGAGCTGAACGGCGGCAGCGTGGTCGCCAACTGCCCCGCTGCAGGTCGTTGCCGTCGCTGGCCGGGCTGTAGCCATAGCCCTGCAGGACGGGTTGCAGATCTTCCCAGCCGAATGCGGTCGCCACGTACGCAAGCTCGCCGATGCGTGAGCCGGCGTGCCACATTCCCCAATCGATCAGCCAGGTTCCTGACCAACGCAACATTGAGGCGGGTACGAGGGGCACCCGTCAAGCTTCCGGGCCGGGTGGTCGCCTCCCTTCAGGTCAGCGCCACTGGTCCCCGCGGGCACGCACCGTAGCTGCGCCACACGTATCGCCAGGGGATGACTGCCAGGATGACCAGGACCAGGGAGCAGTTGTACACGTTCGTGGTCGTCAGGGCGTCCAGGGAGCCGGTGATCGCTTTCGGCAGGGCCACCAGCGACAGCCACAGCAGCTTCCAGATTGCCTCGAAAAGCAAGATCGGGAGCAGCTTGATCGGGTAGCGCAAGCCCAGGAAGGCCAGCAGCGACATGGCCGTGAGGAGGCAGAGTGTTGCCCCGTCGTAGAACGGCAGAGAGGCAGCATGGAGAAGGAGGGGCCATTTCACGAGCGCTAGTCCGACCCCCATCAGGAGGAACCCGACCCGCATCAGGTTCAGCCGAGTCGGGGACAGGCCGGGGTCCGCGGCGGTTGGTGCCGCTGGCGGGACAGTGGGTGTGACGGTGGACATGGACGTCTCCTCTTGGGATGTGGGACTTGCAGTGGTCGTGTCGGGGCGTCGCCGGGTGGCGACAGGCTGGCTCCCGTTCTTGAGGGTCCTGATGGCGATGGCGAGTGCCGCACTCTGATGGGTGTGGCCGGTGCTTCGCCGGTGGGTGATCTAGACGGTGCTGTGCTCACGCACCGGGGGTGGAGTGGTGGCCAAGGTCCTGTAGCGGCATCGAGATCTGACGCACGCACCCGGCGAAGGACACCGCGGCCGGCTGAGACCCGCCGCCCCCGCGTGGTTCTGTCGACACAGGTGGGACTGCGTCGATCAACGATCTTGGCGAGGCCGCTGATCTGTTGCTTAAGGTGAAGTCGGCCTCGGTAGTCATAGCTCCACGATGACTGCGGCGGGTGATGTCGCGCTTCGGCCGAGCAGCCATTGTTCTGCGCCATCGGACGGGTCGTCATCGGCAGGTCCACCACCTTTCGGCGGTGCGTGCCTAGACCTTCGTTGGTGTTGCCGCACCCTCGCCCGCTCTAGGCTGACGTCATGTCCCGCCCTACCGGTTGTGGGCCGAACTCGTGAGGGCGGCGGCGCTCCTGGATTCGGAAGATCTCGCCCCGGGTTCGACCACGCCATCTCGACGCGACCGCGCGGTCGACGCCGCCGGATGTGTCGTGGCAGTAGTTCTCGGCGCCCTGTTCATCAGCCCGACGCTGCGCAGCGGCGCCGAGCTGGCGAGCGCGCAGCTCGCGGTCGACGTGACTTGCGGGGTGCTGGCCGTTGTCTTGCTGTGGTGGCGACGCCGCCGGCCGGTCGGCGTCGCGCTCAGCTGTCTGCTGCTAGGAACCCTGTCGATTTCGGCCACTCCCGCAGGGCTGCTTGCGCAGTTCTCCCTCGCCGTGCACGCCCCGGCCCGGCGGGCCTTGCTGGTCGCTGGACTGTGGGGCCGTCGATCCTGCTATTCGCCCTCTACAGCCCGACCACCGACCCGCTGGCCGTCCTTGTCCGGGTCGTGCCGATCGTGCTCGCCGTCACCGCGTGGGGGATGTTCATCCGAGCTCGCCGGCAGCTTCTGCACAGCCTGCGCGACCGCACGCAACGGGCGGAAGCCGACCAGCGCCAGCACGAGGACCGCGCACGGATGGCTGAGCGAACCCGGATCGCCCGGGAGATGCACGACGTGCTCGGGCACCGGATCTCGCTGCTGGCGTTACACGCTGGGGCCTTTGGAGGTCCGACCTGACCTGCCCGCGGCGGAAGTGAGGGCGACTGCCGAGCTGATGCGTCTGACCGCGCGTCAGGCGCTCGAGGAGCTGCGGACGGTGATCGGGGTGCTGCGAGAGGTCTCAGGTGGAGCAGAGGTGACGCCGCCGGTGCCGCAGCCGACCCTGGCAGACATTCCCCGTTGGTGGACGACACCCGTCAAACGGGTCGCGCAGATCAGCCTGGACGTGCGGTGGAGCGGGCCAACGACGTTCCCGGAGCACTCGCCCGCGACACGTACCGGATCGTGCAGGAGGCATCTGACCAACATCGGCAAACACGCCAGCGGCTCGGACGCGCACGTCCTTGTCACCGCGCCCCCGACCACGGTCTCCACATCACCGTGCGCAACACCCACCCGACGCCAGGACCAATCAGAGCAAACGCTGCCAGGTCGGGCGCCGGTCTTCTCGGCCTCCAAGAACGCGTCGACCTCGCTGGCGGCACCCTCGGTGCACGGTCCCGACGGATCAGGCGACTTCGTGGTGCAGGCCGACCTGCCATGGTGACGGTGAGAGTCCTGCTGGTCGACGACGACGCCCTCGTCCGAGCAGGCCTGAGGATCATCCTGTCCTCGGCCGAGGACATCGAGGTGGTCGGAGAGACCGACGACGGAACCCGCGCGGTCGCCGCCGTCCGCCAACACCGTCCTGACGTCGTGTTGATGGACATCAGGATGGCTGAGATGGACGGCATCACCGCCACCGCCGCACTGCGACAGCTCGACCGACCGCCCCACGTCATCGTCCTCACAACCTTCCAGGCCGACGACATGGTGATGAATGCCCTGAGAGCCGGTGCCAGCGGTTTCCTGGTCAAGGACACGCCACCCGCTGAGATCATCAACGCCGTCCGCGTCGTCGCCACCGGCGACGCGATCATCTCCCCATCGGTCACCCGCACCTTGCTGTCCCACTTCGGCAACACCGAAGCGTCCGAACGACGGAAAGCCGCGGCCGACCGCCTTGCCGCCCTCACCGACCGCGAACGTGAGGTCGCCACCGCAGTTGCATCAGGAGCCTCCAACGCCGAAGTGGCCGCGGCGCTGTTCCTGAGCGAGGCAACCGTTAAAGCCCACGTGTCACGGCTTCTCAACAAACTCGACGTCGCCAACCGCGTACAGATCGCGATCTTGGTCCACGACGCCAGCCAGTCCTAACTCGAACAGCAGCGAAGATCCCGCAGGACTTCTGACCACGGGGTCCGGCAAGTCGAGTTCCTGACCAACGAGGTCCGCGCGGTCGATGTGATGATGATTGCCACCGATCAAAGCGGGTGTGAACCACGATGGCAAGGTCACGGCACGATGCGCGTCAACTCTCGTCGCGTCTGTCCGGGCGCCGACGGCCCCCGGACCACGACCATTTGGAGAAGCTGCTCGATGGCTACGCCCTCGGTCTCCTCCCCGCAGCATCGATCGTCTTCCCCACAGCGTTTGGTGATGACGGCGATTCAGTCAGTCGTGGCGTGTCATCTCGGCGTTCTCGGCGACGCCAAAGTCGACGCTTCGAACGCCTGGTCGGATGGTCGATTCGTCGCGGGCGCGCCGTGCTTCGTCGCTATTGGTAGCCAGCGACTGACGCAACCGAGGGCGCGACGCCGGGGAGGTCTGGGCCAGGGCACCGCGACCTGTCTGCGGATGTCGCGTTCCGACCTCTCGCCCATGACCACTCCTCGAAGTCACTCGTGCGTTGCCCGGTAGGCCGCCCTGACAGCACCTGTCGTGCACCCCCGGGTCACTCCCCCACCGCACCCACCAGCCCGCAGGATCACTACCAGCGCCTTCGCAAGACGCCCCTGACTGAGAATCGTGCCCGGGCAGGTGGTACGAAGATCAGGCTCAACCTCTGGATGACCGGCGCTGTCTACCGTTCGATCTCGCGCTGACCGGACGCTCAGCGGACGTCCTGCGGCCAAGCGCGGTGCTTGTGGATCTCAGCACCAACGAGGTCTGCCGAGGGGCGGGGTTGAGGGACAGCTCACCTCTGGCGGCGGGCAGTCTGGGGGGTCGTGCAACTTGCCGGGTCGGTGCGGGCCAGGTCGAACAGGTGCTCACGTTCTCTTTCACTGAGTTGCAGGGCTTTGGCCACAGCGTTGAGTACGTGCTCGGAGGTGCCGCGGATGTATCCGCGTTCCAGCCGCGAGTAGTCGTTGAGAGTGAGCCCGGCCAGTTCCGCGACGTCTCGACGCCGTAGGCCCGGTCTGTGTCGGTCCTCGTCGTAGCCAATCAACCCGGTCTGCTCGGGGGTGACGTTCGCTCGTCGCGAGATCAGGAACGCGCGCACTTCGCTCTTGGTACTCATCGGCGTCTTGGAAACGGTGACTCGGGCACGGACTGAACCAGATCACGGCGACACCGAGCCGCTTCAGGTTGCCTAGGTGTCGCGTGACGCCGCGAAGATCGCCGATCCTGTCGCCGCCGACTTCGGTGAAACGCTGCGGGTAGATCTCGTAGATCACAGCAGGTGCTGCTGCAGATCATCGACGGCGGACGCGTCGCCGAGCGGATGCGACTCGGCGAGCGAACTGCTCGCGTTGTCGTGCCATCCTCGTGGCCGCACGTTGTCGGATCTGCCGGGCGACCAGCCGACTTCGCTCCTTCTTCGCCGGCGCGCCGACTGTGGAGGCGGCGTCGGTGGCGCTGACCAGCTCCGCGGCCAGGGTTTCGACCCGTTCCTCCAAGTTGCTGACGCTGAGGTCCCAGTCCTCGTAGTGACGGCCGGGGACCCGGGCCACGTCCAGCGAGGTATCCAAGACGATCACTCGATCCGAGGTGGAGAGCGCGCGAACACTGAGCCGTTCCTCATGGGCGGGATTCAGTCCCATCATCACCAGCATCTGGTCTTCACGGCCGCCTGGGTTGGGCGGCTGGGCCCCAGCGGTATGGATCTCCACGCGGTCACCCACGAGTTGCCGCAAGAGGCTTTCGGCGATCTGGGTCGAACTCGCGTCATCGCCGACGAACAGAACGATCGGGGGCGACGTCATCGCCGCCGCCGCTGATGACACGAGCCCGTTCCCAGCACCCACGCTTCCGCTAATCGGCGGCCACACGTCGGGGTGGGCGGCAGCCGCGTACCGGTGACGGCAGTCGTCATGTCGTCTTGCTCGCCCCGGTGGAATCGCGGTGACAGTGGTGGGGTGATTCGGCCATGGACGACGCATCCAGCGGTCACGTTGACGGCCTGATGGGTGCGGATAACTCGGTGGGGTGCGGGTGATGTTGCAAGGCGCTCGCTGCGTTCGCGGTGCGTTGCCGTGACGCTGCCCCAGTCGCCAAGGCAGTATCGGACGCCACCACCCTCAGGTCCGCTCCTGTAGGTCTCCCTGAGCGGCGCCGGCGCTGGAGGCTTTGCCGTTCCTGCTCGGTGAGTCCACCCCAGATGCCATGATCGGCGCCGACATCGATCGCCCATTCCAGGCACGCGAGCCGTACCGGGCAGCTGCGGCAGATCTGTCGTGCCCGCTCCTGTTGGGCCAGGGCCGGTCCGGCGGTACCGATCGGGAAGAACAGCTCCGGGTGGTGGGAGGTACAGGCAGCGTCGCGCCGCCAGTCGTACTCTGCTGCATTCATGCCGTTGTCCTGTGCTGGTGGGGAGGTCGCTGCACTGGAGAGGGACCAACTCTTCGGCCGGCGGAGCGCAGAAGCCGTACGTCACGATCCACGGTGCCGTGGCGGCCCATGGTGATAACGCTGCGTACTCCGAGGGACCTCGCGATCACGGACGGCGTTTCTGTCCAGATCCAGTGCGCGGCGAGGGGGAGTTAGGTGTCGCCCGCGCACCAGCCGCTCCCCGGTTGGGGCGGTGGTGCGCAAGCGACAACTACCGGGCGTCAGAAGACGCTGTTGGGGTCGTAGTACTCGTCGATGTTGTCGCAGCCGATGCCGACGGCTTCGGTGAAGGACTCCTTCGGGTAGTCGGCCGGTTTGGTCTTGCCGGTGGCCACGTCGACGGAGATCTTCAGCGCTTCCTCGGCGGCCAGGGACGGGGAGTTGAGGCCGGTGGAGATGTAACGTCCCTCGCAGCCGCCCTTCTTGATCAAAGCCAGGGCCTCTTTCTGCCCGTCGGCGGAAGCGGCGACGTAGACGTTCTTGTACTGGTCCTTGCCGTTGATGACGTTGTAGGCGCCCAACGCCATCGAGTCGTTCAGGCCGAGGATCAGGTCAATGTCGGGATTGGCGGCGAGCATGTTCTCCGCCGCGACCTGGCCCTTGTCCTGCTGGTAGTCCCCGGCCTGCTCGCCCTTGATCTCATACGGCAGCCCGCCCTCCTTGAGCCCGTCGAGGAACCCTTGGCGCCGGTTCGGGCCGACGAACTCGTCGGTCGCGGGACCGGTGAGGATGACCATGGTGATGGACTTCTTGCCGGCGTCGAGGAACCGTTTCGCGGTCAGCTTCCCGGACTCGCGGCCGATGGTCAGGTTGTCCGACTGGACGCTGGTCATCCCAGTGCCGGGCACCGAGGTGTCGATGTAGGTGACCGGGATCTGGGAGGCGATCTGGGTCATCATCTGCTTCTGACCCTTGACGCTGGTCGCGTTCACGACCAGCACGTCAGCGCCCTGGGCGATCATGGCCTGCATCTGGTTCATCTGGATGACCGGGTCCTTGTTCGCTGCCTGGAACAACAGCTTGAACCCCTGCTTGTCGGCGATCTCCTTCGACTGAACCTCCATGGCCGCGAAGTACGGCGCCTGCAGCTGCTGCTGAGCGAAGCCAACCACAACCTCGTTCACGTTGGCTTTGACACCGTTCGCCGGTCCCTCAGCGGGGGTGGACGACGGGTAGATGTCGCCGCAGGCGCTGAGGGCGAGCGCGGTCAGGGCGGCGGCCACGGCCAGCGGCAGCCGGCGGCGGCGTCTGCTCGCCGGGGCGAGTCTGGTGCGGTGTGTATTCACTGTTCTCTCCGTCGAGTTCGTGTCGTCACTTGGTCGTCTCGGTCTCGGTCGTGGTGTCGGTCGTGGTCGTGGTGTCGGTCGTGGTCGTGGTGTCGGTCGTGGTCGTGGTGTCGGTCGTGGTCGTGGTGTCGCTCTTGGACCTGGCGCGGCTCCGGGTGAAGGTCACCGTGGCCAAGGTGACGGCGACCAGGATCAGGGCGCCGCGGAACGCGTCTTGGAGGAAGGTGGAGACGTTCAGCAGCGACAGCAGGTTCGCGATGACGGCGAAGATGACGGTGCCCATCACCGCGCCGAACACCTTGCCCTTGCCACCGGACAGGGCCGCACCACCGATCACGACCGCAGCGATCGCTTCCAGCTCCATCAAGTTGCCGGCGGTGGAGGTGCCGGAGGCGAACCGGGCCAGGAACATCCAACCACCCAGGCCGACGAGCAGCCCGGCCAGGATGTAGACCGACCACAGGGTCGTCTTGACCGGAATGCCGGAGGCCCGGGCGGCGTCGATGTTGGAACCGATCGCATACACCCGGCGACCCCAGACGGTGCGGTACAGCAGGAACGCGATCAGGGCGACCATGGCCAGCCAGATGATGGCCAGCACCGGGATGCCGAGGAAGGTGGACTGCCCGAACTCGGCGAACGCCGGGGCCGCGGCCGGGGTGATCGGGATGCCGTTGCCGTAGGCGTAGACCAGACCGCGGGCCAGCGCGAGCATGCCCAAGGTCACGATGAACGGCTCCAGGCCGCGGAAGGCGACCAGCCAGCCGTTGACGGCGCCGACCGCACCGCCGATGACGACCGCCACGAGCAGGGCGAGGAACACCGATGGTCCGCCGAACAGGCCGGCGGCGATCACGGCGGCCAGGCCGAGGGCGGAGCCGACGGAGATGTCGATGCCGCCGGTGAGGACGACGATCAGCTCGGCCAGGACGACGACGCCGATGATCGACATCTGCAGCAGCAGGTTGGTCAGGTTGGTGCCGCCCCAGAACACGGCTCCCTTGGTGATGGTGGCCACGATCAGCAGGGCGACCAGGATGTAGAGGGCGTACTGCTGCTTCAGCCAGCCGATGAACTGGCCACCTCGGGAGGTGTCTTCCTCATAATGGTGGACCGCCGGGGGCGGTGCAGTGGTGCTGGTGGACATGGCAAGCTCCTTCGCTTGGGGGGTTGGGGTGTCAGTGGGTTGCGGGGTCACTGGCATGCGGGGTCAGTCTTGGTGGGTGAGGGCGGTGCGGATGAGGTCGTCGGTGTCGGCGTGGTCGGGGTCGAACTCGGCGACGATCTGGCCGTTGCGCATCACCAGGATGCGGTGGCACAGCGACAGCAGCTCCTCGGCTTCGCTGGACACGACCAGGACGCCTTTGCCGCGGGCCGCGACGGAGTGGATGATCTCGTAGATGTTCGCGCGGGCGCCGACATCGATGCCCTTGGTCGGCTCGTCGAGGACGACGAAGTCGGGGTCGGTCTCCATCCACTTGGCCACGACGACCTTCTGCTGGTTGCCGCCGGACAAGGTGCTGGTGTAGGTCTTGGTGCCGCCCTTGACCTGGTACTCCCCGATCAGCTCACCGATGCGCTTCTTCTCCGCGCCGGCGTCGACGACACCTGCCTTGGCCAGCTTGGGCAGCACGACCAGGCTCATGTTCTGACCGTTGTCGAAGTCCTTGACGAAGCCCTCCAGTCGTCGGTCTTCGGTCAGGTAGGCGATCTTCTTCGCCACCGCCGCCGTCGGGGTCGGCAGGTTGACCTCCTGCCCGTGGAGCTTGATGGTTCCGGACACCGCCGGTCGCTGACCGGTGATGGTGCGGGCCACCGAGGAGCGACCGGAGCCGACCAGCCCGTAGAGTCCGACGATCTCGCCGGGGTTGACGTCCAACGACACGCCCTTGGCGCCGCCACCGTAAAGGTCTCGCACCGACATCACAGGCTGGTGATCCGGTGCCACCTGGACAGGAGCCGGCCGGGCCAGCGCCTTCAGCGCCTGACCGATCATCAGCGAGGTGATCTCGTCAGGGTTCGACTCGGCCGCATTCAGCGTCTTGATCAGTTTGCCGCCCCGCAGCACCGCGATCCGGTCGCACATGGCGAAGACCTCGTTGAGCCGGTGGGAGACGAAGATGATCGAGGTGCCGGCGTTCTTCTCGCGTTCGACCAGGTCGAGGATGTCGTTGAAGTGCTCCTCACTGGTCGAAGCAGTCGTCTCGTCCAAGATCATGATCTTGTGCGTGGTCACCGCCGCCCGGGACAGGGACAGCATCTGCCGTTGCCCGGGTCCCAGGTCGCGGGCCAGCTGCCGGGTCGAGAGATGGCCGAGACCGACTCCGGCGAGGACCTTGCGGGTCTCGGCGTTGTTGGTGTCGATCTTCTGCGCCCAGGGGCGGATGTCCTTGCCTTCACGGAGCTTGTAGAGCCACACGTTCTCTCCGACGGTGAAGTCGTCGATGATCAGCGGTTCCTGGTGCATCATCAACACCCCGGCCTGCTCAGCCTCGGCGGCGTTGCGGACCGGGTGGGGATGTCCGGCGATGGTGATCTCGCCGTCGGTCAGGGTGTCGACCCCGGCGAGCAGCTTCGCGAAGGTCGACTTCCCGGCGCCGTTGGCGCCGCAGACGCCGAGCACGCTGCCGGCGTAGCCCTCCAGGTCGACGCCGTCGAGCGCCTTGACCCCGGGGTAGTGCTTCTTGACTCCGACGGCCTTGAACGCCAGCTCTCCGACGGGGAGTGGACTGGCCTCCTCTTCGTGTGCCGCAACTGCCATGGTGCGCCTCCTGATTGAACGTGGTGAATTGGTCGGGCTGTGAATGAAGGTAGACCTTGACGTTGGGTGCCGGATAGCGCCCGCGATGCCACACACTGATACTTTGTTGCCTGCGTCGTCGACGGCGCGCAGGAGGTCACCCATGCCGGAGTCGGAGCGGACTGCCCAGCGACTGGCCACCATCCGGGCCGCGCGCGAGGTGGTGCCGAGTGACCCCGACCATTCCGCCCGGTGGCATCGCCATGGCGTGCCGGGCCCGTTCTCGCGGTGGAACTACCACCCGGAGTACGAGGTCCATCTCATCACCGCGGGCACCGGCTGGTACGTGGTTGGGGACCGTATCGACGTCTTCGCCGCTGGACAGGTTGTGTTGGTGGGCTCCAACGTCCCCCACCACTGGATCAGTGACCTATTCCCCGGGGAACGTCTACCGGACCGAGACATCGTGTTCCAGTTCCATCCGCAATGGATCGACCGCTGCACCGAGCTGTTGCCCGAGCTTGCACGGGTACGTGCGCTGCTGGACGCGTCTCGACGGGGTATCGAGTTTCTCGGCTCCACCCGGGATGCGGCAACCGATCATCTGCACGCCATCGGCGCCGCCGAGGGCCCCGCCCGCCTGGCTCACATCTTCGGGCTGCTGGCCGCCATGGCGGACTCGCCCACCGACCAGCGCCAGTACCTGGCCGCGGAATGGTCCACTCTGCACAGCGACCATGCCGACGGCGCCGCCGACCGCATTGACCGTGCCTTCGGCTACATCTTCACCCACCTCGAAGACCCGGGGCTGCGGCTGGCCGGAACCGCCCGCCACGTAGGGATGTCGGAGTCCGCGTTCTCCCGCTACTTCGCCCGCGTCACCGGTGTGACCTTCGCCGACACCGTCCGCCGGCTCCGTCTCGCTCAGGCCGGCAAGCTCCTGCGCGGCACCACCTTGCCGGTGGCCACCGTCGCTCATCGTGTCGGCTACGCCAACCTGTCCAACTTCAACCGGCAGTTCCTCTCCCATCACGGCCACACCCCCCGCCAACACCGCGGCTAGCTGTACTGCGGTGGCTCTGGTTTTTGCGTTGACCGATGCCACCCTTGCCCGCTGAAGAGGGGCCGGAAAGTATCAGCGGTCGACATCGCCTGGTCTAGTCCCTGGTTCGTCATCGGTCTAGATTCACTCCTGGCTCAGCCCGGAGCCCCTGTCCCCAGGAGCGCGATTGTGACCAACCGCAGTGCCGTCCTTCATTCGCCCCGCGACGTGACCATCGAGGACCGGCCCATGCCCGAACCGGGCCCGGGTGAGGTTCTTGTTCGGGTCGTCGCCGTCGGGATCTGCGGATCGGACGTGCACTACTACGAGCACGGCCGAATCGGCCCCTACGTCGTGGACGCCCCGATGGTCATCGGTCACGAGGCCTCAGGTGAGATCACTGCGGTCGGTGACGGCGTCCCTCAGGATCGGATCGGTGAGCATGTGGCGCTGGAACCAGGCGTTCCCTGCCGCAACTGCGCGACGTGTCTGTCCGGGCATTACAACCTGTGTCCCGACGTGGTGTTCTTCGCGACCCCGCCCGTGGATGGTGCGATCTGTGAGTACGTGACGCTGGCAGCAGCTTTCGCGCACCCGGCACCGGAGGGGTTGGACCATGATCATGCGGCGATGGCTGAGCCGGTGTCGGTGGGTGTCTGGGCCTGCCGCCGCGCCGGCGTCCAGGCAGGTGACCGGGTACTCGTCACCGGCGCCGGGCCGATCGGCCTGCTCACCGCCCAGGTCGCTCGTGCGTTCGGCGCCCAATCAGTAACCGTCACCGACATGAACCCCAACCGGGTCACAACCGCCACTCAGCTGCGGCTCGACGGCCGACTCGCCTCCGCACCCCTCGAGGCGGAGTACGACGTCCTCCTGGAATGCTCCGGCGCACCAGCTGCGCTCAACGCCGGCATGAACGCGATGGCCAGGACAGGCCGTGTCGTCCTGGTCGGCATGGGAGCCGACAACGTCAGCGTCAACGTCCCCCTCGTGCAGGGCCGCGAGCTCACCATCACCGGCACCTTCCGCTACGCCAACACCTACCCACTCGCACTGGAACTCATCGCCGGCGGCGCCGTAGACGTCGCCACCGTGATCACCCACCACTTCGACATCGACCACACCGTGGACGCCTTGACCCTCGCCGCACGAGAACCCGACTCACTGAAAGCCATCGTCCGAATCTGAGTGCCGTCGACAGTTGACATTGATGCACGGATCACGACTCCAAGGTCTCCCCTTGACAAGCCGGCCGGCTTTGCCAACGACTTGGGAGCTAGCCGCCCCCTGAGGCTGCGC
>CAVPPP010000029.1:0-29734 GCA_963707005.1 uncultured Actinomycetota bacterium | reverse complement strand
GAGGAAGGCGTGGCAGTGGTCCAGCAGCTCGACCAGACCGGCCACGGCACGCCCAGACAGGGTGACCAGGTCGGGAGTCTCCGCGGCTGCGCTGGTGTGAGTGTGGGTTTCCGTGGTGGTCATGATCGGCTCCTGGCTGTGCGGGTCCGGGATCTGGGCGAGGGATCGGGTTCGGATTGGGCTCGTCATGCCGCCGGCCGCCTTCCGTGCAGCAGTTGGGAGCGGTGATCGCGCACCGATTCCGCTTCCGACCGCCGATAGGCGAACGCGCCATCAACCCGGTAGCGACGCGGCCCGATCCTGCTGGTCACCCAGGATGTGGCCAATGTGTTGCGAGTGATCTCTAACAACTCAGCAGTCTCGGCCGGACTGATCCACTCGACGGGGTCGACGGCCCCGACCTCGACCGGATCTGGCCAGCGGGGGGGTCTTCACCCGGATCGTTACCCGCCCCCTTTCAGACAGTCTCCGAGGTCGGGGCTCATCCGAAGGCTCGGTCACCATCGGTGGTGCACCTGGCACTCTTGCGGTCCAGCAGCCGCCGATTGACTGCTCGACCTTCCAAGGCAATGTCTTCGCGCGCATCGGTGAGCAAGGTCCCGACGTCTGTGGAGCATTCCGCAGCGCGGCTCAGCCGACGGGCAGCCAGCCGCAGCCCTTTCGCGGCCAGGGCAGTTTCCGTCTCGGATTCGGCAGCCCAGAACAGGCCGTCGTCGGCCGAGCGGCCCACACAAACGGCGAGTTGCTCGAAGGCTTGAGCCAGGCCGAACTCGGCGGTGGCCAGGTAGCGCAGCACGGCGCACATCTCCGAGGCAGGGATCGCCGGGCGGCGCCGCTGGCCCGCACCAGGAGTTGCAGTGTCTGTGACAGCTCGATGCTCAACCGGGTCGATTCCGAGCCTGCCCGGGTGACGTTCACCGGACACCGCCGATCGGGTCAGCGGGTGTCGAACCGCAGCTGAGGCACACACGCTGCGGTGGTCTGCAGAGCAGCAGGAGCAGG
Organism: uncultured Actinomycetota bacterium; assembly: GCA_963707005.1. GTDB lineage: Bacteria > Actinomycetota > Actinomycetes > Propionibacteriales > Propionibacteriaceae > Microlunatus. Next base: position 28,732 of record CAVPPP010000029.1, on the reverse strand, counting down.
GTGTGGTGAAGGGTGTGGTCGAGTTTGATCATGACGGTCGGCTTTCACTACGGGTGCCGGTGGTCTTCCGGGACCTCGAGGACGAGAGGCATGTCCGCGGGCGCAGTCGCAGGGACGACTGACGGGGATCTGGACCGGTGCGCGGAAGTGGACGGCGAGGGCACGGATCATGTCGTCGGTGACGTGGGCGACCCGAACCCGGGTGACGTCGCCGTTCTCGGCGAGGACGTAGCCGATGCCCGGCGTGCGGCGGGGGATCTTGTGACAGGCCGCCCCGGCCGCGACGGCACCCTCGGACAGGACCATGACGACCTCCTCCCGTTCCCGGAGGCGGAGGGCGAAGCACTGGTTGAACAGGTGCCGTTGCGGGACGGTGTCCTTGCGCGGGTCCTGCAGGTAGCCGTAGACGACGAACCCCGGCGCCCGACCCAACGCGAGCAGGGACCGCAGGGCGGTGTCGGCGCGTCTTGATCAGGTCCCGGTCGGTGGAGTAGGAGGTGAGCATCGCCAGCTCGTCGATCACGATGATCACCAGCGGCTCGGCCGGGGTCGGGGTGTGGGACCGGGTGTGGCCGGCGATCTTCTGCGGAGCGGGCCAGCATCGCCGTCACGGCGTCCTCGAGCAGCACCACCGCCTCCGGCAAGGTGGTCGCGTGGCGGGTGAACAGGCGAGACCCGAGGGCGTGCTCGACGCCGCCTTTCAGGTCGATGCCGTGGACCTGGACCAGACCGGTCCTGATCGCGGGGGCGAGGTTCACCAGCAGCATCCACATGGCCGACGCCTTGCCCGGACCCGGAGGCGCCGGCGGTCAGGGTGTGGACCTGCACCGGTCTGGTGCCACGGTTGCCCGTCTTCGGTCACCCCCATCTCCGCCGTGGTGATGGTCGAGGCCAGGTTCGGGGAAGGGAACCTGGCGTCGATCACCGCGGCGAGCGGGTCGGCGAACAGGAACCGAGACCGTGCAGCCGGTGTGGGTGTCGTTCGGGATGACCCGGACCTGCCGGGAGCCGACCGCGACCCGGAGCCGTTCCGACGCCGTGACGATGTCGTCGACGGTCTGCCCGACCATCAGCTGCGGCACCATCACCAGCACGTCCGGGTCCTCCCAGCGGATCCGGTGCAGCGCCGGAACACGGACCATCACCCCGGTGCGGTCGGCCACCCGGCGGGACAGCCCGCACGCTTCCATCAGCCCCGCCCACGACCTCTTGACGCTGCGTCGGATCCGGCGCCGCCACGATGGATGCGCGACCCGCTGCTGGAACGACACCGGCCACAGCCGAGCCCACAACCCCGAGCAGCAGCACCAGGCGGCGAGCCCGGCCAGCAGCGACCAGACCTCCGCCCACACCGCGAACACGCCGCCCGTCAGCCAGGCGGCCATCCGACGCGGAGCCCACGGAATGAGCCGCCAAGCGCCGGCCAGCCACCAGCCGATCTCGCCCAGCACGGTGCCGGCGCCGCGGACGAGCAGCCGGACACCATGGCCGACCTGCGGGAGCACGGCGACACGGCCGGTCATCGCCGGACCGCCAGCGGAACTCGATGGCTCACGGTCAGGCAGCCCGAGTCTCGGTCGGCTTCCTGCCCGCCGCCGCCTTGACCCACTCGACCCACGACCCCAACGGAGTCATCCGCTCCGCCGTGAGTTCGGCGGTGATGACGGAGAACTCCTTGCCCTTCAACACCAGGTCGAGCTCGCCCTCCAGGCGGATCGCCGTTCCTGGTTCCATTCCGGCCAGTTGCAGATCCGGCAAGAACACCGAGGCGTTGTCCACCACGCCGATCGGCTCGGCAATCACCAGCGCCGACACCGCCGACAACGGGCGGCCGTCACGATCAGTCCTGCGACCGACCTTCTGCTGCTTGTCACCCGAACCGGCGTAGAGGTTCTTCTCCTTCACCTCCCCAGTCACCAGTGCGATCGCCGCCACCAACTTCATCTGAAGAGCCATGCCCTCGCCTCTCATCTCTCAGGCACCGTCCTGTTGGGTGCGCTGATTCAGGCTTGCGTGACCCGGTGGGACGGGATAACCGCGATCTGGGGACGCTCGAAGACGTCCTGGAGCAACGAAAAACGTCCTAAACGTCATCTTCTCTCGGCGTGTTGGGCTCAATCGTCTACGAGGTGTGGGACGCTTAGGACGTCTAGCGGGACGTTTAGGAGCAGCCCATGTCTAACGAACGACTACGTGGGGCCATCCTGCAGGCTCGACTGTCGATCGATCAAGTCGCCGAGCACGCTGGCGTCGACCCCAAGACGATCACACGATGGCTGGGTGGCCGGGTACCGCATCCGCGACATCGGTTCGCCGTGGCTGCACTCCTTCCAAGACGAGGAGTACCTGTGGCCATCAGCCAATCGGTCGGACCTGAACTCCGACGCCGCCACGCCGAACTCGTTGCGGCTTTCCCGTTCCGAGCCGACGTCGACGCAGCGTACTGGTGGACCATGATCACGAGAGCCCGGCAACAGATAGACCTGCTGGGCTACACGCTGTACTTCCTGCCTCAGCAGCACCCGCAGCTCATCTCGGTCCTTCTCGACAAGTGCGCCGCCGGCTGCAAGTCCGCCTGGTCCTGGCTGACCCCGAATTCAGAGTTTGTCCGACTACGTGAGGTCGAGGAGCAAGATCCGATCACACTGTCCGCCCGGATCGAGACAAGTCTTCGAGCGTTTCGGCCGCTGGTTGATGCCTGTTCCGGCGCAGAACTTCGCTACCAGAACGCGCCGCTGTACAGCTCGGTCTTCCGCTTCGACGACGAGATGCTCGTCACGCCGCACCTCTACGCCACGCCCGGCCACCGTGCACCCGCTCCTGCACCTGCGGCGGCTTGGTACCGAACGGCTTGTTCTCTCGGTTCGCCTCGCACTTCGAAGTCGATCTGGGCGACCACCACGGACGCTGTCAGCAGCGAGAAGCCGCAGCCGGTGCATCTCGGCGGCTAAGTCCCGCCACAATGGCTGCATGGGCCGTCGTGACTACATCAACGACCCGGCTGCGCCGAGAGCGAACTCGCTCGTGCCGGCCGCCTCGGTCGTCGTGACAACGACGAGGGCCTGATCCTGCTGCACCGACGGACGGACAACAATCTCTGGGCACTGCCGGGCGGCAGTGATGGACATCGGCGAAACGCATCAGCGAGTGCGCCCGTCGCGAGGTCCGCGAAGAGACCGGTCTCGATGTCGAGCTGCAGGGAATCGTGGGCATCTACAGCGACCCCGGTCATGTCTTCGCCTACGACGACGGCGAAGTCCGCCAGGAGTTCTCGATCTGCTTCTCCGCACGTCCGATGGCGGGCACGCTGACTGTCAGCGACGAGTCCCACGACGTCCGGTACTTCACCCGGCCGACATCGATGATCTGCCCATGGTCGAATCCATCCGGCTACGGATCACCGACCACCTCGCCGAGCGAGGCCCAGCGCTTCGCTAGTCGACGACTGCCGCGACACGTAGCTCGGTCAGTCGGCACGCCCGCTCGAACTCCGGCACACCAGCCAGCGATCGCACGAGCCGTGACCGCGTCAGGTCCGTACCGTTCGCCGATCTCCTGCACTCGTCTCTCCAGGGAGACCGGAACTCCCATCAGGACCGGTCGTCAGATCACAGAACGTCAGCGCATGATCAAGCGGTCCGTCCTCGAACGGGAACTCGTCGCAGTAGCCGTCGATCCCTCGCAGACGGCTTCGATTCGAGCGCCCGAGTGATGAGCGACCAGACGGGCCAACCGCTCGTAACCCTGACCTCTGACGAACCGGCCGCCGTCGAGTGGGTGAAAGCCAGTCGCCGCGATCTCCGGTGCGTAGCCAATGTCGTGCAAGAACGCCGCAGCGATCAGCGTCTCGCCATCGTCTCCGAAGGCCTCAGCGATGCTCTCGGCTGCTCGACCAACTGCGCGACATGATCCCACCGCCGACCGAGCGGCTCGAGATGATGCTCCGCCGTACTGCGCGCCCACGAAGTCAGCGACTCCACCCGCGAGCGTACGACTCAGACGCCCGTCGGTCAGCCCAAGGAGCGACCCCGTGAGTAGTTTCTGTACTCCGTCAAGCGGCTCGCTGCGCTCGCCAACCGGGCAAAGTGCGCCACCGCACCCCCAGGGGCCCCGGCTCGCTGCGCTCGCCACCCCAGGAGACCCCCGCGGGAGCGCACTGCCCGGTCCCGTGGTCATTTGCGATTGATGGGGGCATGGACACGCGTGCCTCGCCTTCACGCTGCGGGTTCGGCACGCGACGCTCCTCGACCAGGATCATTTCAGACCCTTAGGTATACGCCTGCGAATCGCCGACCGAGGCGCTGCAGATAGGCATCTCGACCATTCGATCGATCACTTCATTCAGCCAAGTGCAATTGTTGGCGGAGGATTGTGACTTCTTCCGCTCATATCCGCTTATGAAAGCATGTCGCCAACAGCGGCTCAGCCAGCTCGCGACAAGCCGCAACTCAGTGCATGACTATGCATCGGTCGAATTAAACCGCGGAGTCCACCAGGCGCAGTGGGCGCTGATCCAATCCAACATCAGTCTGGACAATCACCGGTCCATCAGTTGTCCACGCGGAGACCGCAATCACACAAGTGCGTTGACCACTTCGCACAGGACGCAACTTTCTCTGCAGTAGGCCCGACAGTCGCTCGTCATGAGTTGAGACGATGACCTGACGCTGCGAACGTAGACGTCGAAATAGGTCAGCGAGGCCCAGCAAATTGATACTATCCAGACTCTGCAGAGGATCGTCGAGAGCCAAGACCTTCAAAGGGAGCGAATGCACGGAGAGGTTAAGCGCAATAAAGGTGACAACTGCCAGCACGTTCATTTGTGAACTTGAAAGAACATACTGAGGCGAGCGCACGGATACGTCACGTGTCTCATCTCTCAAAGCAGTCCAGAATTGCCCGCGCCCTCGATAGGTGGTCGTCAGGAGGTTCACGGCTCGAAACGACGGGTGCGGATCAACACTTGAATAAATGCGCTGCAGAAGCGGCTCGATTTCTCTCAGTTCATCTGTAACAAGAGTCTCGCTTGACGATCCGGAGCCGTTCGTGGACATTCTTCGCCAACGCTCCTGCGCGAACTCGGCTAGCAAGATCGTGCTCGCGGGCCGACAAATCCGAAAGCACGTGATCCAATTCGAGCTGCAGTTCGTGCAACTTCTGCTTCTTGAGCCCGCCCAAGAGTCAGCGTGAGAGATTCACCGTCAATCCGCAAATTCCGGAGATCTGCGATCGACTTTGCTGCCTGTCGCAGCAACTTCTCGGCCTCGTCCATCAGGTCGATCGGATCGGTACTTTCCAGGCCTATACTTTCACCAATGAGGCACACTTCATCCAGCTGGGATTGGCGTTCGTATCGGAGTCGTTCAATCTCCCTCAATCTTGAGCGCGCGCGCTGAAGGTCAGCCTCTACGGCAGCGAGCCGAGCATTCGCGGGTCCCACCAGATCGTCTGACGTCTCCGCCGCACCGCTAAGTTCACTCGCTTGGAATCAACTGCTCCAGATGCTGCCGCGTAGCGTCCACATCATGCAACTGCTGGCAAACTGGACACGTGGGCCCAAGGTCACGCAGCGCCAAGCGCGCAAGTGCGGCGTTTGACTTAGCCGACTCTTGATCTGTGACCAGTCGACGCCGGCGCTCTTCTACCTCTTTCTGGGCATGCCCCAAAGCCTCGGAAGCCGAGGCCCACTCCCTTTCTTCTATTACTAGGTGCCGCTGAAAACGTTCATACTCGGGCGTCGGATCAGGAGCGAGGTTGCGAAGGAGTCCTACTAGACGCACCAGTTGCGTCTCTCGCGTCTCAATTTCGCGCTGCTGCCGACGCACTTCTCGAAGTACGGCCTCAACAAGCTCGATTGGCGTGTCCGACCCACTTGTATAATCAGTATCGCCGAGAACAACAGCCGAAGTGCGGCGAAACCTCTGTACTTCGGGCGAATAGTCAGTCGAGGCAGACGATCCCAATGCCACGATCCTCGCCTGAATGCTGTCGCGCCTCGCACGAAGCGGTTGGACCTCCTCGTCGAGTCTATTTGTGCCAGTTGTCCAAGCCCTGCGACTGAGTTCTAACTGTCGAATTAGCTCGGCAACTCGACCTGAACCGATGAGCTCGCTCACAATCTGAAAACGGCTGTGGCGCTCATCCTCAGATTCGATAAATGAACGAACCGTATCCTGCTGGAAGTAGAGCGCTGTCGTAATCGAATCAACAAGCGTGTCGTCTGGATTGGTAGAGAGCTTCGCATCGGGCCACAGGCGTTCAACCAGAAATGCCTCCGCACTCGCCCCCGTATGTCGTCTCTCGCCAACTTCAACCAGCAATTGACTCGTTCCGTCGAATCGGCGCGTAATGGTCCACGAACCAAAATCTCCCGTCAAACTTAACTCAGCTCGCGCTTCACCAAACTCCGAGTACTTGCTCACGAGATCAGACTCTGATCCTAGGCGACGGATCTTGCCGGTAAGGCACCACATGATCGCATCCAGTAGCGAAGTCTTGCCGGACCCGTTGGGACCAGACAATAGAATTACGTCAGCATCTAGATCGATGACTTGCTCCCGAGCAAAACCCCTGAAACCCGCGACCTTAAGCTTTGTCAACCTCATTATCGAAGGTGCCACCTCCAAACGGCTTCCATTGGAGAACGATTCTCCTCGAACGCTGCAACTACGTCGGATCCGAAGAGACATCGGAATTCCCAGGCTGGCCAACATTCCCGGTAGGCGATCAGTAATCCGGTTGTCTGGACGACGCTCGTCTGACCCGAGCGAGAGGGAGGAGCGGGAGTAGCGCGATCTTGACACTCGCGATGGTGACTAATATCTCGACCACCAGTGACTACGAGTTTTCGAACCCTGGTGGTGTCACGGCGGATGCGATCCACTGAGTACTCACGCTCAAGCGGCGCCTCAGGAGTAACAAGTACCAAGTATCCCTCCCAAACTTTGGCATCTGCTCGGGAAAACTTCTTTGTAATCATTTCGACGAACAAACTCTGCGCGTCGGGCCAACGAGCAATGAGCGAGTTCCACCCTGCATAGAAAGCAACCGCGACGATGCTATATTCGCCTTCGTAAACGCGCAGCGGCTCCTCCAATACTCCGTGGATAAGGTCATTATCAATGTCGGTCGCATACCTGAATCCCCCTTCCTCCAGGGTCGCGCGAATGGCTCCCAGAATTTGCTCTCTTGGAAGGACCACCGACGACGCCGCCTCGACGCGGAAACTCTGCGGATCAGTGCAAATGTCGTCAAACCAGCAGATCTCGGGGGAAACTGCGCTCTGGAGACAACATCGTCTCCCGGGTCACCTTCGACAATATCAAACGGAGCCGCAACAGAGCCGGGGCGCGCGCCGACAAAAGATGACGCAACGACTCTGTCAGGTTTGATAGGCAAAGCGTCGATTAGGTCATGCAATTTCGGCTCGATGGCGGTCCACCTCTTATGTCCACCCCCAGTGATTGGGTAGACGGCAAGTGAGCGCCCATCGGGTAGCGACTTAAGTCGGACTATGCCCCGAAGCGTCGTAATCGACGGAAGAAGCTCAATTGTCCGCGAACGCCGCGATAGCTAGGAGTAGGTCCGCAATCAAGCTTCTTCCGTGGACACTGTCTGCCACATAGCGTCTTTCTTCCAGAAGCCATCGGGCTCGAACGGATCCCAAGGTTAGGAGGTCCACCCTGCTCAACTGGTGCTCGATGAGTACCTTGATCGTCTCGCGCCGACAGAGAGTCTCTGTAGCGATCCGGTGCGACACAGACGGCGTGCAAGTCCACCATCATCTCTAGGACAACTCTTGCGGACAGTCCGTCCATAAACTCGCCCCAGTATGCGGCGATTCTATTTTCGGCCGTGATGTCGAGTGCGTCGAGGAAGGCATTCTGGTCATCTCGGGTTGCAACATAAACCGAGAGTGCATTCGGCGCGGCCGCTCTGATGCGACTTACGGTTTCGGTCAGACCGCAGCCGGCGACCCGAGACCAGCGAAGACCACAGTCGGACTAGCCATGATTCGTGCCGCGACAACGTGTTCCCATCCAGTGCGCCACTCCTCTTCGAGAGCTTCTTTCCTCAGAATCCATTTCTCGAAATCGCTTTCATTTGCGTTCCGATGCAAATACGACAACTGCTTCGCCGAGTAGCGAAAGGTCGTTCGGCGCCCGATATCTCAAAGATGTCTGCATGCCCTTCAAGCTGGCGAACTGCATCGGAAAGTGCGAGGTCATAGTTGAGCGTCATCACACATGACACAGCTCCTTCGAGGAGGAGTGCCGCAGCTAGGAGGTAGCCCTTATTCGCACGGGCAAACTTGAATTGGTTGACAGGCAGGCGGTCAACTACTTCACTCTGTCTCCCCAACTTTCCGTGTACGGTCGATGCCGAGCACTGACAAGTCCTCAGGCGCGATGCATTCCTCGGGCTCAAGGACATGGTCCCGGACGAGTGCATCATGTGCTGCGAGCGAGTAGGTCCTTGACAAGTTGAGATCAGTGGTGCTTCCAGAGAGCAACCCGCCCCGACGACGATAGCGACGCGTCTGTGGCGGGCTGCCGCCGCATGGAGCAGCTGTGAGGGAAGTTGCACGTTGGACTGCGCCATCGGCGATCCTGCCACAGGGCTAGTCTCGAGGTTCGCTCAACCCTCAGGTGCAACTCGGATCGGCTCGCATGGGTGCGGGGGCCTCCATAGGTGAAGAGGGCCGAGGCTCGTAAAGAGGACCACCGGCGATGAGATGCATCACTCGCTATCCCAGGGCCCGGGGTTGTGCGCCAGACATGTTGGGCCGCTGGCAGCGGATCGTCGGCTGCCGTCGTTCTGAAGCCAGACCAATTGCCACGTGAGCTGCGCCATCTGCAGCGCCTCCTCACGCGGCCGGGCCAGCCTCGGACTCCGCTTGATTTCGGGCCGCCTACGCCACCCGATACTGGGACTTTGGGGGTGCCGTCACCGCTCAGAAGAGCTGAATCGTCGGCCTGGGCTTCAGTAGTTGGCTCAGTGTCCAGTTCTCACCGTCGGCGCGGCAGGTACGCGGACTCGAAATTCCGGCAGAGTCTTAGTGGCACCGACCCGAAGCACGAGACCACTTGAAGCGCCCATCGGAAGCGGGCCGAGTTCGGCGTGATCGTCGAACTCCGTACCCAACCGAGCGACCGGATATCGAACGCGATCGGGAGTTTCAGGCCGCTGCACCACTACCGAGTCGAGGTCTTGGCGACCATCATTGCGGACCTCATATAGCAGGTCCAAGTCGTTGCTCGACGAGCCATGCTTCAGGGTGACGGTCAAAATCGGACTGTAGGCCAAGTGGATCTCAGCCTGAGCAGCATCGGCCTGTCGGCGCGTCTCCTTTGAGGTCAGCGCCGAGTACACGGCTGCGACGCCAGATACGAGCAGAGCGAGGATCGACACGACGAGGGCAGTCACAGTCACAAGAGCTAGGGTCTCATTACAGCCAGTAGACCTGGCTCCAACTACCCGCGATCGGGTACGTTCAGGACCGAGTTCACGGAAGGGTCGCCATGCCCCAGTCAGGATTTCGCTGTCACGAGTGCAACAGCACGCCCGCCTTCCGGGTCAGTGCTTGAAACTTCCTGCCCCTTCAGAACGGCTCTTACGCATGTCGGGAGCACCTAGCTGGCCTCGTTGAGAAACTGGATGGCGTGGTCCATGAGCAGGATCCAGCAGACTTCCTCTGGGTAACCTTCCTACCGGATCCAAGCATTGATGGACACGCCAGCGCTCGGCCACGCCTTGTACTCAGGGCCGCAGTACCCCGGTGCCAACGACCCACGCTCCACGGAGTAGTAGCTAATCCGAGACCTCGTCGAGGAGCACATATGGTGACTAACGAACCCACACTGAGTCTGACCGAGGTGATGGACCAGCATCCGCAACTAACCGCCTTCGGGATCGGCATCTTCGATTCCCCCGGTAAGACTCCTGATGAGCGCCGGGCTGCTTTCAGCGAAGGACGACGAGAGCTGCGAGCGAACGAAGTCGGTGTAGTAGAAATTGCGACATGGTTGAATGAAAACATCACGCCAATCAAGACGCCCACGGTTGGTAGCTACCACGTGAAGCACGTCGCGGAGAGGGCCATGGGCAAGTATGTGACGAACGGCGAGCTGATCGCCGCCGCCCTCGTTGCTGGCTACACGATCAGGTATGCGAAGGGGCCGAACCCCCTGCTCGGGATGAGCGAGCGAGACCTAAAGCGGATTGACGACCAAACATAACCGGGAGAAAGCAAGAGTGCGGCGACTTCTTAGCCACGGTAGGTGTGGCCGCACAGTTACACGACCTTGGCGACCCGTTCCTGTGCGGGAATGCCCGTTCCTTGTGTAAGTGCAACCACCGTGCCACACCCACGGTATGTCGTCATGCTGCAGGTTGACGCTGGCGGTGTACCAGTTCTGGTGAGCCAGCCGCTCATCTAGAGGTCTGAGTCGCACCAATGCGGACGATTTCACGCTTAGTCGAAACGGCGAGGGCGACTTCCAAGCGGCTCGTAACGTCGTTCCACGGCGACCAGTCTGGGTCGAATGTTCGCCACCTGGGTGTGTTCGCCACCTGGGTGTGGCAGCCAAAGCGGCAGCCAGCAGTGTTCACTATGGCGGCCTAGATCGCCCGCCAGCGGACAGATTCACGCTCAGCGGGCCCGCGAGGACGACTCCCAAGCGACTCGTAATGCGTAGGTCTGGGGTTCAAATCCCCAAGGCGGCTCGTAGCGTTTCCCCTAGCCAAACGCCAGTTTCTCGAGTTGCATCTCGTAATTCGGACAGGAATCTCACCATCCAACCAGTCCGTGCCCCCGGAATGCCTTCATCTGACCTACGCATCTCGCGTGTGTAGTCATGCCTGGTCAACGGCTAGTTCAACGCCCAGAATGCCCCCGCAGGCCAGGGAGGGGCCTGTCTTGTCCAGATCAGGATTGCCGCGTCAGCACGCCGGACACCGGGTCAGGGCGACTCGTTATCTGGATCCGAAGTACCTACGCCTCGGCCAACTAGCGGTGCGGCCAGAGCACGGGTGCCACCGGCAATCTCCCACCTTCCAGTCTTGTCATCGCGCACTCGCTGCCGCCCTTCGCCAGGCGACCGACTTTCCCGGTCTCGGACTCCTACGACGGCTCCACCAGGTCTGCGGCCGCTGAGCCGACGACCCCCCGACCCGCCCTTCTGGCCCGGGATGGCCGGCGGGGCCGGCCACAGACGCTTCCCACGTTCACCACACACGGTCGACGGGGTCGGTGGGCCAGCTTTGTCCCTGCGGTATCGCCACGAGTCCACTCCAGACCTTCCTCGTGGCCTCCTTGCCGGCGACTTCACCCGGCCCAGGCGTCTCCCGTCCACGGTGGGCGTGCACCGCAATCCGGCCCACATCCACCAGGCTGGAGCCTGTGTATCTCAGGAGAGGCTTTACCCGCGGGTTCCTCACGTTCGCCATCCCGTCTTGCTAGCTGACGACGAGAGCTGCTGGCTCTTCGGATTGTCCAGGCGGACGGTGCTCCCCGCTCGGCCCAATTCTTCGCTCGTCTCTCGCCGCCCTGCCTGCACCGCAGCGTCGCTTCTCCGGAGCGTCCACCCCGATCAGTCTGATTCGGCTGTGATCCGGTCACCAGGGCGTCGCCATCCACCCAGCGGATCACCTTGGCGCGGGTACGGGTCGCCGACGTAGCCGCAACTTCCGCCGGTGATACCGGCAAGACGAATGCCAGGCCGACAGCGGCAAGCATCGTCATCACAACGCGCACCCTTGCACGTCCCTTGCGCGATTCCGGAGTGGGCACATCCAGTTGGGCTCGTCACGCCAGGTCGATGTCGCGATGCTCAGCCAGGAAGCCTTCCGCAGCGTCCCTGTCGACCAACGAACGGTCGGCGAGCCAGGCGACGGCGCGCCGCAGCGCCCGGCGGTTCGAGAACTCGTACCAGAGCGTCAGCAGGCTCGGGTCCTCGTCGTGAAGTTGGTTCCTGAACCGGCGGAAGGCACCGCGTCCCTGGATGGCGCGGGCCAGCCGTCGTCCGGCTCTGTCGTCGCTGATCTCATCGGCGAAGTCCGCCATGTCCCCGTACCACACGCGCGACGGCAGCGCGTCGATCCACACGAGGTCGGTGTCGTCGAGGTCGGTTTCGACACCGTCCTCCGGGAGAAAGACGATCGCGCCAGTCATGGGATCGATGAACCACCTGTGCTCGTAGCTGTTGTCCTGCAGAGCGTCGGCGACGAGATCAAGATCCAGGTCGGCGAGGTCGAACATGAGATGTACCCTCGCAGATCGCCAACGGCGATCGCGTCACGGCGGCGTCTGCCGTGACCGAGCTGAGCGGGCCACTTCGACGTTGACCCGGATTCGCTGGGGAAGTGGGGCCCGAGCATTTAGCGTTGTCCCAGTGAGGTCTCCGAGCCGTGCGCAACTGAACGAGTGGGTCGCGGAAGCGACGGTCGACTGCTACAACGAGAGCGAGTGCACCACGGCGTTCTACACGATGCTCGAGGAGCGGTTGGGGCTGCCGTTCGAGGCCGAGGTGCTGGGGGTCGCGGTCATGGTTGAGAGCATTGACCTGACCGATGACGAGCAGATCGTGGCTGTGTGTGTACGTGGGGGGACGCGGCAGCGCATCTCGATCCTCGACCTGCCGTTGTCGGCACCGCCCGGCGGTGCCGAGTGGATCGAGGCATACCGGCACTGGGCCCGGGGAACGACGCGGTGACCACCGTCGACGAGCATCAGGTGCGGCTGACTGCCCACGAAGCGCAAGCCAACCTGCGGACGATGCTGGAGCTGTGCTCAGCGGGCAAGCTGCGCTGTAGCGAGAAGACCGGTCGCCCGGCGTCGGCGACGGTGGCCATCGTGGCCTCGCACCTGGTGCGGGGCGACTTCTACCGCCTGGAGTCCATCGCTTCGTTCGCTTGGCCACTGCTGCTTCAAGCGGGAGGACTGGCCAAGGTCGACGGTGGGAGGTTGCAGCTGACCGCAAGGGGCTTGGCGGCGCTGCGTGAACCTCCTGAGGACGTGATCCGCGGATTGTGGCGCCGGTGGCTGACCCACGGGGTGATCGACGAGTTCAGCCGGATCGACGCGATCAAAGGACAAGGTGCTCGCAACGTCCTCACCGCAGCCCGACCCCGTCGCGAGATCGTTGGACAGGCGTTGGCCAGCTGTCCGCCCGATCAGTGGGTGGGCATCGATGGATTGTTCGCGACCATGCGACGTCGGCGCATCAGCCCCACGATCATTCGCAACGAGAGGGCGTTCTGGAAGCTGTACCTCGTCGATGCGCACTACGGCAGCTTCGGGTACGACGGCCATTACCGGTGGGAGATGGTCGAGGGCCGCTACACGCTGGCTGTGCTCTTCGAGTACGCGGCCACGCTTGGCCTGGTCGACGTCGAGTACGTCGATCCCAGCGGTGCGCGTGATGACTTCCACCACACCTGGGGCGGCGAAGACCTGGACGCGCTCAGTCGTTACGACGGTCTGCACGCGATCCGGCTCACGAGTCTGGGCTGCTACGCGCTCGGCCTGGCTAGTGCGCGTCCGTCGCCGCTGGCCGTCGACGGCGCTGCACTGACACTGTTGCCAAACCTCGACGTCGTGGCCACTGGCATGATCGCCCAGGGTGAGGAGTTGCTGTTGTCGGCCTACGCCGAGCGCACCGCTGATCGGGTGTGGGCTGTCTCCGTCACGAGCTTGCTGGGTGCGCTGGATGCCGGCCGCGACCTGGCGGAGTTTGTCGATTTCCTGACCGAGCGCGCTGAGACCGAGCTGCCCAGTTCGATGGCGACTTTGCTCGACGATGTGACCCACCGGGCTTGCCAACTGGCTGATCTCGGCTATGCCCGCGTGATCGAATGCGCCGATCGGGCTGTAGCTGTCCTCATCGCGAACGACCACACCCTGCGCGGTCTGTGTCGCCACCTGGGCGAACGCCATCTGTCGGTGCCGCTCGAATGCGAACTCGAATTCCGGACAGCTCTGCGCCGACTCGGCTATGTCGCGGTGAGTCCCACCTCGTCTCGGTACGACGCAACGGACCGCCGATCGCGGTGATCTTCTTGATCAGGTACCGGGTCGGATGAGTCCGTTTTCGTAGGCGTAGACGACGGCTTGGACGGGGTCGCATAGCCGCAGCTTGTCCAGCATGCGTGCGACGTGGGTTTTGACGGTGGCCTCGCTGACCACCAGGCTCGCGGCGATCTCGGCGTGGACAGGCCCCGAGCGACCTGGTGCAGCACCTCGAGCTCCCGGTCGGTGAGCCGGTTCACTTCGGCTGTCGGTGGTCCGGTCGTCGGGTTGCGGGCGAACTCCTCGATGACGCGGCGGGTGACGGCGGGGTCGAGCAGGGCCGCGCCGGCAGCCACCACACGGATCGCCTGCACCAGGTCCTCGGGGGGTGCGTTCTTGAGTAGGAAGCCACTAGCGCCGGCACGGAGCGCCTCGTAGACGTGGGAGTCGACGTCGAAGGTGGTCAGCACCACCACCCTGGTGGGCCTTTGTTCTCCAATAGCTGCCGGGTGGCGGCGATGCCGTCGAGGTGGGGCATCCGTACGTCCATCAAGGTGACGTCGGGTCGGAGCCGCCGTGCGGCGGCGACCGCCTGGACACCGTCGGCGGCTTCGCCGGCGACCGTGATGTCGGGCTCGGCGGACAGGATGAGCCGGAACCCGGCACGGACCATGGCCTGATCGTCGGCCAGCAGGACCGAGATCACGGCACGGCCCTGGCGGGTGGCTGGTTGATGGCGACGGGGATCGGCAGCACCGCGGTGACGGCGAAGCCACCGCCCGGCCGTGGGCCGAGCTCGAGGGTGCCGCCGTACATGTGGGTCCGCTCTCCATGCCGGTGTGTCCGTGGCCGTCCCGTTCGGACGGATCGGCCCCGTGGCCGTCGTCGACGACCTCCAACCGCACCGCGGTGTCGTCCACCTGGATCAGGCAGTCCAGCCGGCTCGCCGAGGCGTGCCGGAGCACGTTGGTCACCGCCTCTTGCACGATCCGGTAGGCGGCCCGGTCGAGACCCGGCGGCAGCTGTTCGAGGTCACCGACCACCCGCAGGGTGGCCTGCACGCCGGCCAGCCGGACTGGCTCGAACAGCTCATCGGCCCGGGCGAGCCCGGGCGGCGGTTCGGGTTGCCCGCTGTCTATCGGCGAACGGAGCACCCCGAGCAGCCGGTGCATCTCGGCCAACGGCTCCCGTCCGGTGCGTTCGACCGCCTCCAGTGCGGCACGCTCTGGAATCTGGTCGGGCCGCAGGTCCACCGGGCGCGGCGCCCATCCAGGCATGCCGTCAGCCTAGGGCCGCACACCGGCCGGCGCCTCACCCGCGTGAGCGACACGGACCCTCCGCCATGTCATCCCTTGCGGTGGACACGCAACCGCCCCTGAAGGATCGGCACGGCGCCGACCCACCGACACATCGGAGGATGACGTGAACATCACCAGCCACACATCATCGATTGCCCATAGGATCCGTCGCTACGGTTCCGCGGGGTCGCTGCTCGCCTTCCCGGCCCTGCTCGTCGTCGAGGCCCCGCTTGACCCGGCGCCGGGAGGCACCGGGGAGGTGATGTTAACCGCCGCTTCCGATCATGCCGGCGCCCTGCTCGCGTCCGCCGTCGTTGTCCTGCACGAAGTCATGCCGTCCAGCACGCCGTCGGTCGAGATCGGCGCCCTCTGTGTCCTCACCGTCGTCTTCGGCTATTTGGGTGTCCGGATCGCCAGACTGACCGACACCGAGTGGGGTCCCGTCCCACAAGCGCGTGCGGCATTCGCCACCATCTGACCGCTCCACGCCTTTCTGAAAGCTCCGACCCAACCGACCGGCTGGAGCGATCGAACGGCACCGCACCGACACCTCACCTGACCTCATGCAGCCTCGGAGGTTCACGGACGTGAGTTGTTCCGAACCCGGTCTCGTTGGGCGGGCCCGTGCCACCAGCCGAGCACGTCGTGGTCGAGCGATGGGTCAGCGGCCAGGTGTCGTCGGTCCAGGTGGCGATCACCGTGTCGGTGGTGTCGGCGTCGCCGTCGTGTGCGGCGCAGGCCTAGACGCCGGCGTCGCTGCTAAAAGCCGGCCCGAGCCGCTAACCACCAGACCGGGACTGGACCAGGCTGGCGAAATCCGGGAGGCTTGCGATGTCCGTCGAACGAGCAGAATGCCGGTATTCCTTGCTGGCTTATGCGTGGAACAGGCAATCTGGGTGCCATCGAAGACCTCTGCCGGCCCCTACGTTTGGTGGAATGCCCGAGACCGCGAAGCGGATGTCTGCGCATGTTTGGCCAGTCGAACCGGCGCATTTGTCAGGGGAGTCGCATCCGACAGCCGATAGAAGCGCTGTTCACAAGTTCAGCCCCGACCTTCGGATTCATCGGACGTCTGGGTCGTCCCGATGCCCGATCTGTGTGCCCGTACGACGGCCGCGGTGCGATCGTCGACCTGAAGTCGGGTGAGTATGTGTGATACGTGGTTGCGTACGGTCTTCTCCGACAGGTACAGGCGGGTGGCGATCTGGTGATTGTTGAGGCCGGCGGCCATCAGGGTCAGTACCTCGAGTTCTCGATCGGTGAGTTCGGGAAGAGGGCGGGCGGCGCGGCTGCTGGTGGGGGCGGCGGCGAAGTAGGCGAGCGCGCGATCGGCGATCCCTCGACCGATCACGACGTCGCCTTGCGCGACGGCGCGAATGGCGCGGATGATCTCGTCACGGTCGGCGCCCTTGACCAGGTAGCCGCGTGCCCCGGCATGCAATGCCGTGAACAGCGCCTCGTCGTTGTCCAGCATGCTGAGCGCCAACACGGCGATGTCTGGAGTCGCGGCGGTCAATGTCTGGATCGCCTCGATGCCGCTCATGCCCGGCATGTGCAGGTCCATCAGCACGACATGCGCCCCGAGTTCAAGAGCCGCTGTAACACCGTCTGCACCGTCGACGGCCTCACCGACGACGGCGACGTCGTCGACGTCGGCAAGGGCGGCGCGGAGCCCGTACCGGAACAGTGGATGGTCGTCGACGACCAGCACGCGGATGGTCATGTGTCGGCTTGGAGCGGCAGGCTGGCTTGGATGAGCGTTCCTGAGTTCTTCGGGGGTGCGCCGAGGTGGAAGGTGCCGCCGAGTTCGGTGGCACGCTCGTGCATAGAGCGGATGCCGAGGCCCTGGGACAGGGTGGCTGGCAATCCGTGGCCGTCGTCGGTGACGGTGATCTCGAGTGCCTGGTCCTTGGGGGCAATGGTCACCGAGCAGTGGCTGGCGTCGGCGTGCCGAGCGGTGTTGGTGAGGGCCTCGGTGATGATCCGATAAGCCGCGAGCTCGACGTCGGGCCGGAGTCTGGGGAGCTCGGCGTGGAGTTGGGTGTCGATCAGGAGGTGCCCGCTCGAGAGCGATCTGGCTCGACGTCGCACGGCCTCTACGAGGCCGTAGACGTCGAGGTCGGTGGGGGGAATGCTGGCTGTGAGCCGACGTAGGTCGTCGGTTGTCGCTCGCATCTCCTGATCGAGTCTGCTCAACAGCGGCTCGAGGTTGGTTCCTCGGGCGGTGTCCAACGCGGCCTGCAGCCCGAGCGACAGGCCAGCGAGGGCGGGCCCCAGCCCGTCGTGGAGGTCGCGGCGCATCCGATGGCGTTCGGTGTCCGCGACGCGGATCAGCTCGTCCCGCGAGCGCCGCAGCTGGTGGGTGAGCCGGGCCGCATGAGCGGCGCTGGTCAGTGGTGCGGCGAGATCGGCCAGCAGCCGGTGCTGGTGGGCATCGAGCTGGTGTCCAGGCTGAGGCGTCACGATCACCCGCCCGATCTGCTCGTGGCCGCGGCACAGTTCGACAACGGTTTCGGCAACCGACGGGTTGCCGTAGGTGGCGGCCGGCACCGGATCTCGGCCGACGAGGATCCGTGCGCTTCCCAGACCCACCCCCTCGACCACGAGTTTCGCGACGTCGGGAAGCATCGCGTCCACATCATCGGCACCGACCAGGCGGCTCTCGAGCCGGGTCAACATGGCGTAGGGGTTCCGCGGTGGACCGTACAGGAACCGGTCGACGCCCCGCTGCACGAGGGTGTGAGCCGGCCGCAGTCCGACAGCCAGGGCGGCGGCGACGGCGAGGGCCGCGATCCCGGTACCGGCCATGCCGTACGCGGTCAGGCCGACGATCGCCCCGATCAGCGCGGTCAGCACCACGGTCAGCACGACGGGGACCAGCGTGCGATTGAGTGCCCGATCGGCGGAGTACAGGCCGCCCTGGTAGATCGCGACGCCCAGGGCGATCGGCACACTGGCCACTCCGGCCAGCTGAACGACCGGGGGCACCGGCAGCACCGAGGTCAGCACCGCCACCAGGAACGCCACAAAGAACCAGGCGATCCTGACCCGCTCAGGGCCGGCCACGCGTCGCATCCTCAACCCGAGTTCGGCCGCCCCCATCAGACCGGCCCCCAAACAGACGAACAGGCATACGGCGCCGACGACGAGCAGGGTCGAACTCACCGCCGCACCGACCAACATGGGGTAGGCACGTCCGGCCTCGGCCAGCATCAACGCGGCGCTGCCCGCGACAGAGGCGGCGGCGGCGATCCAGATGACGGGCCGCAGACGCGGCCGGGGACGCCCGTCGGGGAACAGCAGGGTGAGCAGCCCGACGCTGATGGCCATGGCCGGGACCCACAGGACATTCCCGGCCCACTCTGCTAGCCCGCTGAGGGGTAGCGGTGGGCTGACGGAGCCGTAGCGGGCGCCGACTCCGGACAGGCAAAGCAGTTGAGACACGAGGATGAACAGCCAGCCGAGCCGATGACGCGGCTGCCGCCACACCACCGCCGCACCGACGGCCCCGAACGCGACACCGACCACCGCCGCGCTCACCTCGTGGCCCTCGAGCAGGTAGGTGAAGGTCAGCCCCTGCTGCACGGCCAGGACAGCGGCCACCGACACCTCGATGACCGCGGCGGCCGCCAACCCCGCCCCGAGACCGGCCCACCGGCGACCCCCAGGCATCCCTTCAGCGCCGCCGACGGTTGACGATGCGCGCGGGTCGGCGCTCACAGCTCCCCTCGTCGGGTCAACGGCCACTGGTATTCCCGGTGAGTTCATGTTGTGGACCCCCGAGGATCGATATGGCGAACCAGATGCACGCCACCAGCTCGATCGCTGTTGCCACAGGCACACCGACAATCGATGCGACGAGGAACAACAAGGCGAGCAGCAACGCCCCGCGCGGCAACGTGCGCGACCGCCAGACGGCCACCATGCACACCAGCGTCCCAAGGAAAGCGCCGATGTAGAAGAGGACGAAGAACACGACAAAAGGCACACTCATCGACCCGTTCAGGGCCACGTCAAAGGCGCCCGGCGAAAGCTGCTCACTTGCGTGGGTGTTGATCACGTACTGGGCCACGTCGACGCCGATCAGAAACGCCTGGCCGGCCGTGCCGCAGGTCAGCAACAGCGCCCCAACAGTCGCGATCCGCGGCGAAGCAACCGTCCCTAGTAAGTACCACGCGACGACGGTGCCGAACATCAACGGCACCGACAACATGTCGGCGCTGACGGCAAGCCCGACCAGCTGCGGATGGCCCTGCGTGAACGCAACCCGGCCCGCACCGTGAGCTGCCCACGAGACGAGGTCGCCGACAAACCAGAGGAGAGACGAACCCACAAAGGCCGCGGCCGCGGCGTATCGCCCCCTACGGTGCCAGCTGATGGTGCCGGGTCGGTTCTCCACCGCTACTAGCGAGATCATGACTGTCAGCCCTTTCCTGAGGGGCGCTCTTCGCCCGCGACGTATCGAGAGTGCGACGCTCGATGTCCCGGGCGCATCGGCCCGTGGTCCCGGCGTCGAACGGGACTCCGCCTGCTCGACCCGAGAACACGAAGATCCCACCGACCTTCGATCGCCGGTGTGCCGGCGGGCCTGTGTCGGACGACTGCGAGCCCGACGCACAGCTGTACAGTCGCCGGCCAGCGAATCCTCGATACCGTTTTGCGCATAGCGACGCTGACCGCTCTGGCGTGGTGGTTGTCAGGCGTCGCTGCGGATCATCTGATGGCGGGCACCGGCCAGGCGAGAGAGTCGGACCTTCGGGGACCGGGAGCGCGAGCCTCTGTGCCCTGGACAGGCTTGGCGGCCGACCGCAGGCCAGCTTGAACTGGCTGCGTCACCCCCGGCGCGTCTTGACAGGATTGGGTTGCGCGACTCCGACCATGTCGATGATCGTGCCCCCACAATGCCCCCGAATCATCGACAGCAGCCGTTTTGGCCCGTTTCCCACCAACAACATGGGGGCCGGTGAGTCTCATCGCGCCGAGCGGCAATGCTCGACCAACATCCGTCTGACCAGGCGAAATAGTGCCGGCGGCGGCCGAGTCCCAGTGGCGGTGGCCCCGCACTTCCGGAGTGAGAAACTGCCTCGTAATGCGTAGGTCTGGGGTTCAAATCCCCAAGGCGGCTCCACAGTCGGCCCTAGTCAGTGGCTCTAGCCGTCATCGTTCTCATCCGTCCGAAGTGCGTACACGCGCTCGTACGCGTCTGCACCCGCCTCGTGCCGTGCTCGGCATGAGACCAGGCGCGCTGGTCGCCTCAAGCAGAGGCGTCCGCTCAGGCCGACCCTTGAAGGGCTTGTGGATCTTCAGGCCTTCCTGGGACCCTGGCTGGAACGTGTCCACCGAACACGTGAACTACAGCAGCGTGGGTGACACAAGGGAGTGTTGATCGACATGTCGGCGGAAGAAAACAAGGCCGTGTTCCTGGCGTACTTTGAGGAAGCCTGGGCTCCCCGCTTAGCGGACGATCAAGAGACGGACGAGTTTCGCGTCGCGTTCGGTGACCTGAAGGCGACCCCTGATCTGGTGCTGGCCGCCGAGGACGATCATGTCCTGATCAGGTTCACCGTGACCGCCGTCCACCGGGAGGACTACAAGGGCATCCCTGCCACAGGCAAGCCCATTAGCTTCTGGGGAACGACTGTAGCGCGGATGGAGAACGGGAAGATCGTCGATGAGTTCGCCGTCGCGGAGAAGATGGGTGCCGTGTTGTTCGGTGTGACCTCGTGGCTCGAAGAAGTGGGTTGGAGACCGCAAAACTGAGTAGGAACGGGGGCGTCGCGCGGTCAAGAAGTTAGTCCCGTTGGCCCAAAGAGCGACCCCGTAAGTGCGTTGCCAAAGATTCTGGGGCTCGACCACACTAAGCGTCAGGCGCATTGCCGCGCCTCAGCCTGAGCGGAGGCACGATGTCTCGACCGTTGCGCTGCCTGATCAATCTCCACAGGTGGACCACATCCCACTACGATCCGAGTCGCCAGGTTGCGACTCGCACGTGCGCCCGGTGTGGGGCCCAACGCGAGAGGAACAGTTCAGGAGAATCGGAATCGTGGAAGCGGCAGGAGCGCGGCGACTCCGGCCTCCCTCCCACATACCCCGGCGCCTGACTTCATCGCGATACCCAGACCGGCCGATGGACTCGTTTGGGTACTGCACCAGAGAAGCAGCCTCCGTCCGACGCAGCCCTTGGTGAGCCGAACGCTGCGCGCAGCCACAACGCAAACCTGGCCTGCATTGGCGGCTCTACGAGTTTGAGCGGGGTGTGCCCGTTCATGCTGTTGACCATCGTGGTCTGGTGACCGCGATGTGGGTCAGGATACGGCGTTGGTAGTTGATCATGTTCCGGAAGCCGCAGCCGACCCTCTTGGTCTGCTTGATGATCCGGTTGAACCCCTCGGTCCGGGCATTCGTGATGCCAGTTCTGAGCGCGACCAAAATAGCGGGCCACCACCGTTCGATCGTGCCGGCGAGTCGGGTCGCTTCGGGCAGGTGGGCATCGAGCACGGTCTCGTAGAAGTCGGCCAGAGCCCAGCGGATCTTCGACGGCTCCGACTGCGCGAGCAGCATCCGGAGCCGTTCCTTGACCGCCCAGGCGGCCTGGATCTGTTTCGTCGGGTCGTTGCGCTGATCGAAGCCAGTCCACAGTCGGTCCCATTGCTTGGCGGACAGGTGCTCGGCACCGGTGAGCAGCATCCGCCGGTTCACCCACACCGGGTCAGCTGTCGTGCCGCGCCGGCCCAAGTGTTCGCGGGTGACACGTTGGCGGACCTCGGTGACCATGGTGTGCGCGAGCGCGACCAGGTGCCATTTGTCGACCGCGATCACCGCGTCCGGCAGCGCGGCTCGAATCCCGGAGGCGTAGGGGGCGGACGGATCGATCACCACCGTGTGGATCGCTGTCCGGAACTCGGGGGTCTGCTCGACCAGCCAGTCCGTGACGCAGCTGCCGGTGCGGCCGGGGGCCAACCCGAGCAGCGATCCCGGCCCGTCGACCGAGCAGTCGACGAACGACGTCAACCACGGGTCGGACCGTTTCCAGCTGATGCCGTCCAGGATCCAGCGGACGGTCCGGAACCGGGTCTCATCAATCCCCAACACCCGGGTCGGTGTCGGTGTGGGCAACCAGCGGGCCGCGGCGGCGATCAGGGCCCGGTGCGCGGTCGGCCACGACACGCCGTACTCGGCGGCGACGTCGGACACGGCCCGGTTCGAGGACGCGATCGCGGTCGCCACCTGGTCGCGGAGCCGTTCGGTGACCCGGCCACGGGGCCGCACCGCAGTACAGGTCTGGGTGAACGAGCGACGCGGGCACAGCGTCTCCCGGCACGCCAACCGACGCTTCCGCCACCACAGCTCGACCCGCTGTCCCGAGGCGGCAGGTCCTTCAGCCGGCTGAGAGGGCGTTCCTTCACCGCTGTTGTCAGCACCCCACACGCCGGGCACGGTCCCTCGCGGGCGGTCAGCTCAACCAACACCTTGATCGCATCCGGGGCCGTCCGTTGCGCGTGCAGCACTCGGAACTGGTGCTCGAGTCCGAACAACACTGCAGCGCTGCCGGACAACACTTCAGACGACACTTCGGGTGGGCAGGGTGACGTAGCATCCGTCATGCTCGTGGCCTCGTTTGTTGATGTGTTGTGAGAGACCAACAGCATTACGGGGCCACGAGCCCAACCGCGCCTACGACACGACCATCAGACCCCGGCCACCCCGCTCAAGATCAGCATTGTGGCGACGGTCTCGACGTGTACGACCGGTACGACCGGGTGTACGAACCCCCAGCACGAGCACCAGCGACAGGAGCACCGCGAATCGCCAAGTCCGTCTTCGGTGGCCGGCAAGCACAAACGCAGCCTAAGGTCATCTCGCGTGTCCGGGCCACCACCTCGCAGAACTGCGTACGCCAAGAACGGCAGGGCGCCTGGGCAGCAATACCGCACATCATGCCGCCAACTCCGAGTTCGCCCATTCAGACAGCAAAGAATGCTCAAGGCGGGTCGTGCCGCCCAGTCCGAGGACCTGGCCGACGCCACCAGGCATCCGGAGTCGGACTCTCGGAGGCCATCGCTCCGGCGCCTTTCTTGCAGCCAGACCGGCAGCCAACGTTGCACACTAGGGCGGTCTAAATCGCCCGGCGGTGGACAGATTTACGCTCAGCGAAGCCGTCGAGGACGACTCCCAAGCGACTCGTATGCGTAGGTCTGGGGTTCAAATCCCCAAGGCGGCTCCACCAAAGGTGCTAGTCGGCGGAAGTTTCGCTGTCCGGCTCATCAGTCTCAGGCAACTCCGCAACCTCAACACCATAATCCATTACCCCAAGTGCAATTGAAGTAAAGGCCTGGTCGCCCAGATGCTTGGCACGTCGGTCTGTCAACTCGTCAATTCGCCGAAGCCGTCGCTGTACGCAATGTCATCCATGATCTTGCCGTTCGCAATGCGCAGCATGGCGAGCCCCGAGTAGGTGACGTGCTCACCGGGCGAGCCGGCAGCTCCGCTGTATCCCTCCCGCAGCACCGCATCAAACGTCCAGTGCAAGGCGACGCGGTCATCCTCAGCGATCATGTCACCGATGGTCAGGCGTGACTCGCTGAGCAGACCATTCACCTCCGCCAGAAACGCCTTGTGCTCCTCGATAGCGCTGGCCTCAGTGCCGTTGAGCTCGTCCACCACCCCATAGTTTCGAGCGTTCCACCGCTCGTTGAAGTAGCGCCGAACGAGTTCCTTGTTCGTCTCTTCCTGCGACACGATCCCTCCTTCGAAGTTGTCCGCCACGCCAGCTTCTGGTGCAACGCCAGCCGTTGCCACGATGCCCCGACGGACCCGCCCTGGTCATCGTGGCGCCCATCCATGATCTGGTCGGACGGGGGGTCGCCGCATCGGCACTTCCACCTAACTCAGGTCTCGTCCGGGTGGCCGCAGGCGCAGGGTCGTCGGGCACCGGCGACGCGACCAAGGGGTGTTCAGACCGAAGAGCCAGGACATGGGCCTGTACGAGCTGGTGTGCGATGTCTTGCCGTTGGGTCCGCTCCAGCCACCAAGAATCGCCACGATCGAGCCGACCCTGCCTTCAGGTAGCCGGCTCACGTTCCCATGCTGTTGACGCGGTCATCGCTGTCACCCCCAACGGGTGATCGGGACCAAAGACTCTCGCCAGTCCCGCCACCGGATCGGATCATGGGATCAGTCACTGCAGACAAGAGAGTTCCCGTGGACTGGTTGCTGATCGCCATCGTCGGCGTCATCGTCTTGGCGCTGTTGTTCGACTTCACCAACGGCTTCCACGATGCCGCGAACTCGGTGGCGACGGTCGTGGCCACCCGGGCGATGCCAGCTCGTTGGGCGCCGTGGTTCTCGGCATTCTTCAACTTCGCCGCGTTCTTCGTCGTCGGAACCGCCGTCGCGAACACCGTGGCCAAGGTGGTCAAGCACGACGCCGAGGGGGTAGCGGTGGTCTTCGCCGCCCTGATCGCGGCGATCACCTGGAACTACGTCACCTGGTACATCGGCATGCCCTCGTCGTCGAGTCACGCGATCATCGGTGGGCTGGTGGGTGCCGGCCTCGCCGCCGGCGGACTGTCGGCGATCAACTGGGGTGTCGTTCGCACCGCGGTGATCGCCATCGTCGCGTCGCCCGCCCTGGCGTTCACCGTGGCGTTCCTGGCGATGACCGCGATCGGTCGCCTCCAGCGACGGTGGCAGGTGCATTCCGATGCGAGGGTGTTCAAGAGCCTGCAGCTCGTGTCGGCCGCCGCTGTCTCGTTCGGTCATGGAGCCAACGACGCCCAGAAGACGATGGGCATCATGGCCGCCTCGTTGTACGCCGGCGGCTACATCGCGTTGAAGCCCGACGGCAACCTGGAGATCGACTGGTGGATCCCGCTGCTCGCGTACTCCGCGATCGCGGGCGGAACGATCTGGGGCGGCTGGAAGATCATCGAGACGATGGGGTTGCGGATCACCACTCTCCGGGCGAGCTCGGGGCTGGCCGCCAACATCGGCGCGGTGACGGCCATCTTCGGTGCCACCGGCATGGGTGTCCCGATCTCGACCACTCACGCGGCCGCGTCGTCGGTCACCGGCTCCGGAGTCTCCTCGGGTCAGGGTGTCAATCTCAGGGTCGTCGGTGAGATGGTGCTGGCCTGGGTGGTCACGATCCCGTGCACGCTGGTCGTCGGCTGGGTGATGTTCCAGCTGACCGTGCTGCCGGGTCCGGCCGCCTTCGTGGCCGTGGGTTCGGTGCTCATCGTGCTGTTCGGCTGGATCGGCTGGGCGATGTCCAAGGCACTGAAAGCCGAGGACGTCGCCGCCGAGATCCCCAGCCTCGAGGAGCTCGCGGAACCCGTCGGCGCGGTGCCGCAGATCGAGGGCCACGCGCCCCTGGGGTGAGCGACCCGGCGTCTCGTCGTACGCCGACCGAGCCGATCAGGTCGAGCTGGGCCAGTCGGATCCCACCCGGGTCCACGCGGCATCGATCTGCGCCAGCACGTCTCCCGGCAGCGGCCCGCGCTCGACGATCTCGATGTTCCGCCGCAGGTGCTCGAGCCGCGCGGTGCCGGTGATCGCCGAGTGGACCCCGGGGGCGTATGCGCTGTAGCGCAGGGCCAGCTCGTCCCAGGCCAGTCCGGCGGGGTCGAGCGCCAGCTCACGCAACCGCTCCCAGTACAGCTCGGCGTAGTCGCCGACCGGGCGCTCGTCGAACCGCCAAGGGGCGTTGGCGAGTGGACGCTTGGCGATCACCCCGAGCTCGGGGCGCCGACCGACGACGTGGTGGAGATTCCACTGATCGGCCAGGTTGACGCTGGCCTCGATCGAGCGGAAGCGGCCCGAGTCCACGGCGTACGCCAGGTGCTCGTTGTCGCCGCTGTAGGCCGCGACGCCGATCTTGCCGGCCGTCACGGCCGTGTCGAGAGCGTCCTGCAGATCGCCGCGTTCCAGCTCGTCCACCGGGCATGAGTGGAGGTGGAAGATCTCGATCCGCTCGGACCGGGTCTCACGGAGGGCGCGGTCGATACCGGCGGTCACGGCTCTGGCCGTCCAGTCCTGCGCCCCGGGGACGTCGTAGCCGCCCTTGCTGGACAGCACGAACTCGTCCCGCCGGCCGGCGAGGTGTCGGCCGATCCGCTCCTCGCTCAACCCGTAACCGCGCGCCGTGTCGAGCAACGTCACGCCGGCATCGAGTGCGCCGTTGAGCAGGTGGGCAGCCTGGTCCTCGGTCACCGAGTCCTGGCCGACCTGGCCCGCACCCAGACCGAGAGCCGAGATGGTCAGGCCGGTGGTGCCGAACGGTCGTTGTTCCATTCCCCGAGTGTCACATCCGTGTCGGCATCGCTCAGCGCCGCGTGAGCGGAACCCTCCACGGTGTCGGAGGTCAGCTCGTCACCGACGCGTACGCCGTCGGCCGAGTCGGCGAGAACAGTGGCCGCCAGGCTGAGCCCGACGCTCGAGGTGGACGAGGGCTGCTCGGCTGCCTCATGGGCGAACTCGGCGGAGATCACCTCCAGCGCCGAGGCGATGTTGTCGGTCTTGAACTGGTCCAGCACCTCGTCGCGGCGCTTCAGCCAGTCCACCAGCCACTGCAGGGCCTCGTCCGCGCGACGCGAACCCAGTGCTTCGCGCAGCTCGCTCAGCGCTTCGAGTCGGGACACGGTGTCTCCCCACGGTCCGCTCGACGGCGGACACCCTGTTCGACCGGCTCGTCGGGAGACGGCCGCCCAGAGTGGGTGCGGCCGGCTGGAGGACTGAGTACCGGTGTGGCTGACCCTACTCCGCCCCGACGTCTGAGCCTGTGCTGAACGGCAACCAAGAATGTGGCGACAAGGCGCCCATCCCGTCAGGAAACGCATCACGGGAGCCCGGTCGAGTGTCCACTAGGAGAAGGAGAACGCGCGGCGGTCGCGGCAGCGACCGGCGCAGCTTGCAGAACGTACCGATCGGGGGAAGGCAATGAGCACCCACGTCCATCGCGCCGGCGCCCACAGGATCGTCGTGCAGGACGAGACCGGGCGCGAGGTGACCCTCGTCAGCCAGGACCACACCCTCGAGATCACCACGTCGGGGGCCGGTCCTCGGCTCACACCCAGATGGCGCACGACCTGGCCGACGAGCTGCACCAGTGGGCCACCTGCCAGCAGACGGTGCGAAGCCAAGGGCATCGTCGGGCGGCGGCGGCGGCGGCCGACGGCGAGGCCACGACCGATCAGGCGCCGTCGACCGACTCCGTACCGCCTTCCGGGGGCTGAGGGCCTCGACCGCCGCTCCTTGACGGTCCTCAGCGGCAGGAGGATCGTGCAGGGCTGAGGGGGATGGGCGATGACTCTGTCTGTCGAGCACCGGTGACTTTGTCTGTCGAGCACCGTGAGGACGGGGCGGCGCTCGGCGACGAACGTCCGTACGCGACGGTGAATCCCGCGAGCCGGGGAACACCTGCAGGACTTTCCGTACCACCGGGGTGACGAGCTCGAGGCAATGATCGAAGCGGCCGAGTGCGCCTTGCCGGAGCTGGCGGCGACGACCAGCCGCCGCGCGGGCCGAGGTGGTCGGTCGGGTGGCCGACCTGATGCTCGAGCGCTCGGATGAGCTGGCTCGCCTGCAGACGCTGGAGATGGGGAAGCCCATCGCCGACAGCCTGGGCGAGGTGGAGTGGGTCGCCGGCATCGTGCGGTACTACGCGGAGCACGGGCCCGGATTCCTCGAGCCGGAGGCGCTTCCCGCCGAGTACGGCGCGTCAACCGTGGTGAGCGAACCGCTGGGTGTCCTGCTGGCCATCGAACCGTGGAACTTCCCGCTGTACCAGGCTCTCCGCGTGGCCGGTCCGCAGCTCGTCGCCGGGAACGTGGTGCTGATGAAGCACTCGGAGGATCTGTCCCCAGTCGGCGCTCGCGGTCGAGAGGCTGTGGCACGATGCCGGGGCCCCGACGGGTCTACACCAACGTGTTCCTCGCCGTCGCCGACGTCGAGCGCGTCATCGCTCATGACGCCGTCCGGGGTGTGACCTTCACGGGCAGCGACCGCACCGGTGCCGTGGTCGCCGAGCTCGCCGGCCGCCACCTACAAGAAGTGCGTCCTCGAGCTGGGTGGTAGCGACCCTTTCATCGTCCTCGACCTGGAGGCGTTGGGAGGGCTGACGGGCACCGTGACGGAGGCGACCGAAGCCCGGCTGGGTAACACCGGTCAGAGCTGCATAGCCGCAAAGCGCATCATCGTCCTCGCCGAGTTCTACGACGACGTGGTCGAGGGCCTGGCCGAGCAGTTCGCTGCCGTGCATCCGGGCGACCCGACAGATCCGGCGACCCGACTTCGGTCCGCTGTCGTCGCGGCGGGCTGCCGACCGCCTGGCTGATCAGGTCGCGGACGCGGTGGCGAAGGGAGCTCGGATCGTCACCGGTAACGGGCGGGTCGACGGACCGGGGGCCTTCTTCGAGCCGACGCTGTT
>CAVPPP010000028.1:0-60461 GCA_963707005.1 uncultured Actinomycetota bacterium | reverse complement strand
TCTCACGAATACGGGTCATACGCCGCGGCGGCGGACGGCGTGCGCGCGCACCAGGTAGATCTCGCCGAGGTCGCCTTGGTCGATGCGCTTCCGGATGTGGCGCACGTCGGCGCGGAACCTGTTCTTGTAGCCGATGGTGAGCAGCTTTCCGGTCCGCTCCGAGGCGTCGACCATCTGCTGCGCTTCTGCGCTGGTGACCGCCATCGGCTTCTCGGGTGCCACCATCACCACGCGGTGGGCCGAACAGCGCCTTTCGCCGGGTACAGGACAAGAAGACAGCGCAGCGTCCCGGTGGTCAGCGACAGCAAATGTCGGGTGTGCAGCCATGGAGAGATTGGAACTGATTGTCGTCTCCACGGGGCAACCTTCGTGGGCGAAGCCTCATGCGGTCACGGTGTTCGGACCGACTCCAGCCGAACGCCTCGGCGGCTGCCCGGCAGCCGGACAACTCTCACATCGGCTGCGGGTGACCGAGCTGGACTCGCGAAGGTGTTCTAGCCGGCGATCCGCGTGGCTCAGCGGGTCGGGTTCTTGGTGCGGCTTCGCCAGTGGATGGCGGCCAGGTTTCTGACGGATTCGCGCAAGAGAGGATCGGACCGACCGGGCGCGCGTCGGCCGGCAAGGCTTCGGTAGAGCGTTTCATAGCGGGCTGCGAGTACGTCGGCATCGAACCCGCTGAGAGCGGACTCGCGACAGACCCGGGGATCGACGCGGTCGGTCTCTTGAAGAGCGGTGACCACCGCTTGATCGTCGTCGGCAAGATAGCCGTTCACGCCGTGATGGACCACATCGTGCTCGCCAGTGCGACCGACAACGACTGGTTTCCCACACGCCAAGGCGTGAACGATGTCGGCGTGATGGGCCTCATAGTGGCCGCCCAGCACAAGGAGCGCTCGTGCACGGCTGATGGCGTCGTTCCGCGTTGGTCCGTCCAACGAGCCGAGATAGCGAACGTGACTGCTGAGATGCGGTGCAATCTCGGCATCGAACCAGCGTTCCTGTCCACGGAGAATCGGACCCGCTAGCGTCAGCGGCACGTTGGCGTCTTTGATGAGTGTGATCAACTCGCCGGCGCCCTGCAGGGGTTCATAGCCCCAGAGCCACAGCACTCCGCCATCGGTGGTGGTTTGGAGGGACCAGCCGGTCAAGTCGACAGGGTCGGAGATTATGGCGGCCAGCTGCATGGTCGGCGAGGCCTCGGCCAGCTGTCGTGGGCTCGTGGCTACCAAGCTGACCTTGTCCGCGTAGCCGGCGTAGAGCTGGCTCAGTGGGCGGCTGAGCTGCCCCCGCATGGTGTGCACCAGCGGTACGGGGATGAAGTCGGCTTGCGCGACAATGGCCATGCCGCAGTGGTCGTGAACTACGTCGAGAGACTTGTTCGAACGATTGAGCCGCATCACCTCGGCGACCGCTCGAGACGCGTAGTCGATCTCGAAGCACTGACGGCCGACCTCGTGGACGTCAAACGGTTGGTCGATCTCGTGCACTGTCGCCGCACCGGTCGATCCGGACGGAGCAATCAGGTGCACCTGGTGTCCTCGTCGCGTGAGAGCCGCGGCCAGTGCATCGACGGATCGCCCGATACGATCCGGGCTGGATGCACTGACGGGCTCCCACGGAGGCGCGACGAGCGCGATGACGAGTTGTTGCGGATGCTTCGATGCCGTATCCCGGGTTTCGACGATCACTGTCATTCTCCTTCCCGATCGTTGCAACAGACCCGATCCAGCGGCCTCGAAGCCCCTTGAGAGCCTGTTCCAACTCGTGTCTGTGGTTATCCAGGAGGCAGCGATTCAACAGCTGGATCCCGTGGCACCGGCGAGGAGTGTTCCAGCCGGCGTTTTGGAGCGGACTAGTGCGGGTTGAACTGTCTCTTCTCGGAACGATGATGGGCGCTCATGGGGCGAAGCGTCCAGCCTCTCCGGGAAGTTGCCGGCGGGTGCCTCCGAGACCAGTTCCGTGTAGAGCTCGAGGTGGTCAGCGACCATGCGTGCCGTGCTGAACCGGGACTCTGCGGCTTCACGGCAGGCCGCCCGGTCGAGATCGACCGCTAGGAGCAGGCAGCTGGCCAGATCCTCTGCCGCGTCACGGATGAAGCCGGTCAGACCGTCATCGACGATCTCCGGCACTGACCCGGCCGACGTCGCGACTACTGGTGTCCCGCAGGCAAGAGCCTCAATCATCACCAACCCGAACGGCTCGGGCCATTGGATGGGGTTCAGCAAGGCGGTGGCCGCACCGAGCAGTTCAAACTTGCCTGCCTCATCCACTTCACCCACATACTCGACGCCTCCACCGAGCATGGGCTGGACCTTCGTCTCGAAGTACTCGATCTCGGCGTCCTCGCGCATCTTGGCTGCAATCTTCAACGGCATGCCGGCGATGCGGGCCACCTCGATAGCTTGCAGCGGTCCCTTGTCCGCGGTCATCCTCCCCAAGAAGGCAAGGTAGTTCCCGTCGCCGGTCCCCACCGGGACCTTGTCCACATCCAGGCCGTGGTGAATGACGCGGCTGATCCGAACGCCCTCGGCGGTCGATGCCTGGTGATGGGAGATCGCCACGATGGCGGTGTCGTCCTGCATCCGCTGGAACAGCAGCCTCGGCCCAGGCTCGAACGGACCATGATTGGTGGTGACGACAGGGATCGCTGGGCGATGGCGATACAAGGGCCCCGCGATCGTGTGATCGTGAATGACGTCCATGCCGGTCATCGCCGCGTACGCGCGGGTGATGTGGGCCAACTCGGTGATGGTGTCACCGCTGATAGGGGCGTCGGGATCAACCTCGTCCATGCCTTCGACCCGAGGCACGGGACACGCGCTGTTGGCAGGAGCGGCGAGCAGCACCTGATGGCCTGCGTGGACCAGCCCACGAGCCAATCTGTCCACGACTGCTTCCAGCCCACCGTAGGCGGGTGGGGGCACTGGAACCCACGGTGGCGAAATGAGCCCGATTCTCACGACAGACCTCCCATGCCAGGCAAGCAGAGACGGTGTCGTCCCCGCGACACCCTCGGCCCGCAACCACCTACGTACCCAGTGTCGTTCGCACCAATCGGGCGAGTCACCCGAATGGGCCGGCAAGGCAGAGCCGCGACACGGCTGTTCACGCTGGCGGTCAGCTCTGGAGGAGGTGGGTGACGAGATTGATCGCGTCGGCGGAAGTAGTCGGCGACGCTCCGTGTCCCGGTCACGTTCAACGTCCCGGATGAACGTCTCCAGGCGCAGAACGTTGCTCAGACACGCCTCCGTGTGTCAGATGATGTTGTAAGTCCTTGTCCGGCGTGCCGGTGACATCCCGGTACTCGCTGTGGATCGGTACGGGTGACTTGGGCGTGAGTTCCAGCAGGAAGGTCGCGCCGCGATAGGTTGAATGAGGATTCCGCACATCGTTGGGTGGAGCACGGGATCGGGGGAGCAGGCTAGCGTGACCGAGGACGGGATGCGGCAGCGTTCATACGTGGACTGGCTTGTTCAGGAGTCGATGCTCAGCGCCGCCAGTGCAGCGGCAGGGGAATCTTCGACTCTCGGCCGAACAATGCAGAACCCGTTCGGCAACCCGGACCCGAAGCGCGCGATCGAGAAGGCTCCGGTGTGGTTGACCACCTATCCGGCGTCCATGGTCACCAAGCCGGGTGAGTCGTTCCTGGCCACGTTGAGCGATGAGGCTTTGTGGGCGGCGTTCGAGACGTTGGGGATAGCCGCGGTGCATACCGGCCCGGTGAAGCGTGCGGGCGGGCTCTCGGGATGGGAGGCCACGCCCAGCGTGGACGGTCAGTTCGACCGGATCAGCACACAGATCGACGAGAAGTTCGGAACGGAGGAGGAGTTCCGTCGGCTGTGTGAGGTTGCTGCACGTCACGGGGGCATCGTGATCGACGACATCGTGCCCGGCCACACGGGCAAAGGTGCTGATTTCAGGCTGGCTGAGATGAACGTCGGCGACTATCCGGGCATCTACCACATGGTGGAGATCCCGGTACAGGACTGGGAACTGCTACCCGAGGTCCCGGTCGGCCAGGACTCAGTCAACCTGACACCAGAGACCGAGCTCCGGCTGGAACGGGCCGGGTACATCGTCGGCCCCTTGCAGCGAGTGATCTTTCATGATCCCGGGATCAAGGACACCAACTGGAGCGCAACCGGGCCGGTGGCCGGAGCTGATGGTGTCCTGCGGCGCTGGGTCTATCTGCACTATTTCAAGGCCGGTCAGCCCTCGATCAACTGGTTGGACCCCACCTTCGCCGGCATGCGACTGGTGTTGGGGGATGCGCTGCACTCCCTCCACGACCTCGGGGCTGGTGCGCTGCGACTCGATGCCAACGGGTTCCTGGGCCTTGAGCGAGGAGGCGAGGCGGGTGAGCCCGCCTGGTCAGAAGGTCATCCGATGTCTGACGCGGTCAACCAGCTCATCGCCAGCATGGTCCGCAAGATCGGCGGTTTCACGTTCCAGGAGCTCAACCTGGCCATCGAGGACATCAAGAGGACATCGGAACATGGCGCCGATCTGTCCTACGACTTCGTCAACCGCCCGTCGTACGTGCACGCACTGACGACGGGTGACACCGAGTTCCTGCGGCTTACGCTCAACGCCGCGCTCGAGCAGCACGTCCAGCCGATCGGCCTGGTGCACGGCCTGCAGAACCACGACGAGATGACCTATGAACTGGTGCACTTCGCGGCAACGCACAGCACTGACCGCTTCCCCTTCCGAGGGGCCGACCGGACCGGCGAGGCGCTTGCCCACCTGATCCGGTCGGAACTTGTCGAGGGGCTGACTGGACCGGCAGCCCCATACAACAAGACTTTCACCAGCAACGGCATCGCCTCCACATTGACCACGATCTGCGCCGCCACACTCGGTTACTCCGACCTCGCCGAGCTGTCGCCATCGCAGATCGAGTCCGTGACCCGGGCCCACCTGCTATTGGCCATGTTCAACGCCTGGCAGCCCGGTGTCTTCGCCTTGTCGGGCTGGGACCTGTGCGGGACCCTCACGGTCGATGCCGAGCAAGTCTCCGTGCTGATCGCAACCGGCGACACCCGATGGATTCATCGCGGCGGTTACGACCTGATGGACTACCAGCCAACCACGATGCAGTCGGCGTCCGGTATGCCCCGTGGTGTCAGCCTGTACGGCTCACTCCTGCGGCAGCTCGACGACCCGAACTCCTTCGCCTGCCGGCTCCGTTCCATCCTCCAGGTGCGGCGTCGCTCCGGGATCGCGGTCGCCCAACAGCTGGCGGTGCCCGAGGTCTCCGATCCCGCCCTCCTTGTCATGATCCATCGCCTTCCGGATGGGCAGACCCAGGCGACCGCCCTGAACTTCTCCAACCGTCACATCACCGGCCAGGCCGGCTCCGAGCACTTTGATGTCGGTAACAGCCTGATCGACCTGTGGAACCACAAGACGATGGGCCACATCGGGAAGGACCGAGCACTCAACGTCGCCTTGAAGCCGCGTGCCGGGATCTCTCTGCTGGTCACACCGGCGGGGACGGCAAGGTAGGCGACTGGGATGCGTGTGGAAGGCACCATGTCCGATGGTCCACGACGCGCCCACCGCTCGTGCAGGCTCTTCCCAGGCCGGTAGGCCGGACGGTGATGCCAGGCCGCTCGACCAGCAGCCGACGGACGTGGCTGTTTGCCGACCTTGGTGATCGGTCCCAACGTCCTCGAACCACCAAAGCCGTGCTCGCTAGGGCGTGTCTCCTAAAGGTCGCGGGTGAGTCGGTGATGGTGGTGTGATGTCGCGTTGCACCGTCATGACAGATAAGGATTGGGATCGGATCGAGCCGTTGATGCCGTCCTCTGCGGGCAGCGTGGGCGCCCGTTCCGTGATCACCGCCAGGTGATCGAGGGCATCATCTACCGGTTCCGGACCGGGATCGCCTGGCGTGACCTGCCGGTGGTATTCGGGCCGTGGCAGACGGTGTGGAAGCGGCACCGCCGGTTCAGCGCGACGGGACGTGGGACATGATCCACGCCCGCGCTCCTCGCCCGAGGCCGACGCAGCAGGAGGGTCGGACTGGCAGGTCAGCGGTCGATTCCACGGTCAACCGTGCCCATCAGCACGCGACCAACATGCTCCCGCGGGCTCGAGCGGCCCGCCTCGGGTCTGCGCACAGGGGGCTGAGTCGAATTACAAGATTCCTGCGCCGGTCGAGGCCGAGCCCTTCGGACCATGCCCGTCGGCCGCTCCCGGGGTGGGCTGAGCTGCAAGATCCACCAGCTCGTCGACGGCCGCGGCCGGCCGCTGGTGATCGCCTTGATCGGGCTGGTCAGGCCGGTGATTCCCCGATGTTGAACCACTCTCCTGGCGCACCTGCGGGTGCCAGCGCCTCGGCCCGCGGACGGGCCACGGACCACGACCGGACGCCGTGCTGGGCGACAAGGCGTACTCCTCACGCGCGAACCGGCGAACTGCTGCGCGCGCAGGACATCAAGGCCGTGATCGCCGAACCGGCCGACCAGGCCGGTCAACCGCCGCCGACGTGGCTGCCACGGCGGCCGACCACCCGCGTTCGACTCCGAGATCTACAAAGGCCGCAACGTCGTCGAGCGGTCCTTCAACGACCACAAGCAATGGCGCGGCCTGGCCACCCGCTACGACAAGCTCGCCATCGTCTACCGCGGCGGCACGTGCTCCGAGCCATCCTGATGTGGCTACGCCAATAGGGAGACACGCCCTAGGCGTCAGACCCGACGAAGGAGCCGATGCTGGCGCCACTGAATCTGGTCGTGCGCAGCAACAACTTCGACAACCCAGGTTAGGACCAGCGATCGGTCTCCCGTCGGCGTCTGCGACTGCTCCCGCGAAACCTGTGTCGGGTCAGACGGCGGTGTCGTTCGCTTGTCGGGTGGTGCCGTGCCGCTGCTGGCTGACCTTCTGTACGCGTCCGGTCCAGCAGCATCATCGCTGGGGTGGCGGTGATGCCGTGGAGGACGACGGAGCAGCGACGGTGAGTCCGGCAATGCCCCAAAGCCGGCCGGGGTGGTCGAAGGTGCCGTGCCCGAGGGCGTAGGCGATATAGAACAGTGTGCCGATGCCGCGGACGCCGAAGAAGGCGATCACAGCGCGTTCTCGTGGACCGCCCGGCCCCCGATGAGGCCAAGCCATCCCGCCAGGGGTCGGACCAGTAGCAGGAAGCCGAGCGACGACGGCCACGTCGATGGGCTGGAGGGGGGCGAGGAGTCCACGGGCGATCGCGCCGCCGAGCAGGAGGAGCAGCACGGCGGCGAGGAACCGCTCGATCTGTTCAACCCAGCTGTGCAGCACGCGGTGGTAGCCGTGGGAGCGCTCGCCGGCGCGCATGGTGCAGGCACAGACGAAGACTGCGAGGAAGCCGTAGCCCTGGACGGCTTCGGCGGTGCCGTAGGCGAGGAACGTCGCCGCCAAAGCGACAAAGCCTTCGGCGTGCTCGGCCAACCGCAGCAGAAGGTACGGCCGTGTGGAAGAAGAGCCGTCGAAGGATTCAGCCCACCAGGACGCCGACGGTGATGCCGGCGATCAGCCGCCAGCCCAGATCGACCGCGACCCAGCGCCCAGGACGGGCCAGGTGAGGGCACCGGCGGAGGCCACGCCCGAGGGCGAGGTAGGTGAAGGGGAAGGCGAGGCCGTCGTTCAGTCCGGCTTCGGAGGTGAGGGCGAAGCGGGCCTCGTCCTCGTCGGGCTGGTCGGGGTCCTCGGCCGGTTCGGCCACCTGTACCTCGCTGGCCCGTTAGGCCAGGTTTTTCATGTCACGGTGCGGCTGCCTGGAGGTGGACTCGGACCTGAGTGCTGTCATATGGCCGCCTATCGGACAAGGCGCTCTCGGATCTCGAGACGCTCTCGCTCATACCGGGCTCGCCAGAGCTCCGGTGCTGCTGCCATCCGTGCTACCTCGGTCGCCTTCGCGTGCAGGTAGTGGGTTCTAGGGTCTCGAAGGGGGCGGTTGATGGAGTCTCGGCAGCCGTCAATGCGGCAACGCCGGTCAGACGTTGCTTCTTCGGTCTTGGGTCGGTCGGGGCTGGGTGCGCCCGACCGCCGGGGGCTGACCGTCGCCGGGACTGCTTTGGGTCTCGTCCAAGGCTCGACGGCGACGAGGCCATCGCCGGGATCATCGAGGCCCGACGCCCGCCACCCCCACGGCATCCGCAACTCGAGAAGAACGCCGGTAGGAACACCTGGTGCGGCGGTCATGGATCCGAGGTGCGGTGCAGAGGGCCGCGTGACGGTCCGTGAGTGTTGCTATGGGGAGGCTCTCAGGGGCTCGAGGGCGGCTAGGACGAGGTCGAGGCCGAAGATGAACTCCTCTGCCGGGTCGTAGCCGGCAGCGACGAGCGCCGCGGCGGACTCGTTGAGGTAGGGGAACTCGTCAGGAGGAAGCTGGGGCAGGAAGACGTCCTCGACCATGTCCGCGAGCTCATCGGCGGTGTCGAACGGCAGGCTGGCTTCCTGCAGGGCGAACCCGTAGACGTAGCTGTCGAGCAACCAGTTGGCGTGCGTCGCCATCAGAACCGAGAAGCCAGCCCTCCGCAGGCAGGCGGTGACCGCTTCGTGGTGGCGGAGGTTCGCGGGCCCCGGCGACGTCCGCGACCCCATCAGGCCGATCGCCCACGGGTGGCGTGCGAGAACCTGTCGGGCGGATACCGCCCGCCGTCGCATCGCCGACTGCCAGTCGGTCTCCTCGGGCGGGAGCTCGATCTCCTCGAACACGACGTCGATCATGGCGTCCAGCAACTCCTCCTTGCTCGCCACGTAGTGGTAGAGCGACATCGCGCCCGCGCCGAGCGCGCCAGCCAGCCGGCGCATGCTCAGCCCGTCGACCCCCTCGCGGTCGGCGAGCCGGACCGCCTCGACCACCACCCGCTGCTTGCTCAGCCCCGCGTCTGACGCGACCTGGCGTTGTTCCCTCACAGACACGGATCTCCTCGCTCCCTCGAACGGCTTGACAATCGTACAGCGTACGAGCATAGTACGGTGTACGACGTACGGTGTACGAGCCAGCGAGGGTCGCGGCTCGAACGTGAGGAGGCTCTAATGGAAATCAGACAGCGACCGGATGCGGGAACCCGCCCGGCGCCGGAGACGAGTCCAGCCGGGGCGGCGACGATGCGGGTTGTCGGCGCGACGGCGATCGCGCTCGCAGCGTCGATGGCGATCCAGAACGCGATGTTTGCCGTGACCGGACCTCCCGGCTACGGGGACCCGATCGAGGAGGTGCTCGCCTGGCACGCGCAGAACCGGGTCGTGGTCGCGATCGCGGTCGGCCAGGAGGCGCTGCACCTGCCGCTGCTGCTCGGGTTCGTGACCGGTCTCCACGGGCTCGTCGGGCGTCGCGGGGGTGCGGGCGCGGACTGGTCGCGCCTCGCGGTGGCCGCGGGCGCGACTCTCTCGGCGGTCTTCGCGCTCTACGCCGTTCTGTGGATCGGAGTCGTGCTGTCCGCCGGCGAGCTCGCCGAGCCGAGCCCGGCGTTCGAGCTCGTCTGGCAGCTGCATGCAGCAGCGTTCGCGCTGGCGCTGCCGGCGCTCGGCACCACCTTCATCGGCGCTGCGCTGGCGGCGCATGCGAGCCGGCTGACACCGCCGTGGCAGCGTCTGCTCGGCGTGGCCGGGGGAGGCCTGCTGCTCGCCGCCGGGGCGGCCCCCCTCGCGATCGCCGACGGCTCGGCGCTCCTGTTCGTGGGGCTGCCCGGCCTCGTCGCCTGGCTCGTGTGGCTGCTTGCGACCGGCGTACGGCTGGTGCGCTCGAACAGCCGACCGTCCTGACAACGCATCGACCTACGACGAGGAGGAATGATGGGGAACCGAGATCAAGGCAGCCGCGATCGCCGCAGCGCTTGGGGCGTTCGCCGGGGGTGCGCCGGGGAAGGCTCCTGTGGGAACCGAACAGCGATCGAACGCCGGAGCACACCTGGTGCCGGGGCGGCGGGCCCGGCCGGGGCGGCGACGATGAGAGCCGCCGTCCAGCGCCGCTACGGCCCGCCCGCGGTGCTCCAAGTGGCCGAGATCGAAAGACCGCTGCCTGGTCGAGGCGACGTGCTCGTCCAGGTGGTCGCGGCCTCGGTGCATCCCGGCGACTACTTCGTCATGACCGGCGAGCCGTACGTCGTGCGGCTGGTGTTCGGTCTCCGCCGGCCACGCCACGGCATCCCCGGCAGGGACCTCGCCGGCGTGGTGGCAGCCGTCGGCAAGGACGTCACTGATCTGCAACCGGGCGACGAGGTGTTCGGCTGGAGCACCGCTGGAACACTGGCGGAGTACGCCTGCGTCCCGGCGGACAACCTCGTGTCCGTGCCTGCCAACCTGTCGGTCGTGGAGGCGGCGGCGGTGCCCACGTCGGCCATGACGGCGTTGCAGGCATCTGCGCGACATCGCACACGTGCGACCGGGCCAGACGGTGCTGATCACGGGCGCGTCGGGCGGCGTGGGCTCCTTCGCCGTACAGATCGCCAAGGCGTTCGGCGCCGAGGTGACCGGGTGTGTGCAGCACCCGCAACGTCGACCTGGTCCGGTCGCTCGGTGCCGACCACGTCATCGACTACACGACGCACCGACTTCACCCGCACCGAGAAGCGCTACGACGTCATCCTCGACAACGTGGAAGCCCAGCCCCTGGCGGCTGTCCGCCGAGCGCTGACGCCCACCGGCACC
This sequence comes from uncultured Actinomycetota bacterium, assembly GCA_963707005.1. Taxonomy (GTDB): domain Bacteria; phylum Actinomycetota; class Actinomycetes; order Propionibacteriales; family Propionibacteriaceae; genus Microlunatus. The sequence goes on along the minus strand of CAVPPP010000028.1, from coordinate 49,826 downwards.
CTCATCCCCAACAGCGGACGCGGTGGCCGCTGGCTCGGCCCCCTCGGTCGGATCGTCAAGCGCGCGTGCTGTCCGGGTTCACCCGTCAGCAGCTGAAGCCCTTCACGTCGGTCGGGAAGCGCCAGGACCTGCTCACCCTGGCCGACCTGCTCGCGACCGGGCAGGTCACGCCGGTCATCGACCGCACCTACCCCCTCGACGAAGCAGCCGACGCCCTCCGCTACGTCGGGGCCGGCCACACCCGAGGGAAGGTCGTCATCACCGTCTGACGACCGGACCGACGAGAACGACCCAACCCGAGCGTATGCACGCCCAGACCTGCCGCCACTCCGGCGGACGGACTGCTCCTCTCGAACGAAGAACCGATGACCATCCGAACGAACACCCCGAACCTGCTCGACAACCCGCCGATCCCCGTGCAGGCCAAGCTCGCCGCCGCATGGACCAGCTTCATGGGGCGAGCCGTGGTCGCTGTGGAAATCGCCCCGGCCAGACTGCCGCGGATGGTCTGGGCGGCTGGGAGTGCGTCCTCGACGAGCTCGGTGCGCATGTGGTCGGCGACGGCCCAGCCGACAATCCGGCCGGAGTAACAGTCGATCACGGTCGCCAGATACAGGTTCTCCCCGTCGGACAGCGGCAGGTAGGTGATGTCGCCGACGTAGCGCTGGTTCGGCGCGGGGGCGGTGAAGTCCCGCTTCAACAAGGTCGGGCACCTTGTGATCGGCAGGTTCGGGATCGTGGTGCGGACCCGGCGGCGGCGCCGGTAGCCGGCGATGCCGTTCTCGCGCATCACCCCGGCCGACGCGTTTGTGGTTGATGCGGTCCTCGACTGGTAAGCCGTCGTGAGCTCGGCGGTGATCCGTGGGGCCCCGCAGGTGTTGTCGTCATCGTGCACGGCCCGGATCCAGCCGTCGAGCCGGCGCCAGCCGTGGCCCGCTCTGCTCGCGTCGGGGCCGCGTTCTGCCAGGCGTAGAACGAGGACCGGTTGATCTCGACGATCTGGCACAACCGCCCTCGAAGGTGTCTTGGTGGTCGGCAACGAACTGGAAGCGGTTCACCAGCCCGTCTCCCCGGCGAAATACTTGGCCGCCCGGCGCAGGACCTCTCGCGTTCGGTGACCAGCTTGGAGGTTTCAGCCTCCAGCTGCTGCACCCGGGCCCGGAGCCGGGCCAGTTCCTGCTCCCGTGTCTCTCCGGGAACACGGCCTGGCGGCGGTGTCACGCTCTTGAGCGGGCTGCGGGTCAACGTGCCGTCAGCAGCGGTCTTCTTGCCAGTCCCGAGCGTCTCGAGCCAGCCCCGCAGGGTGCCGCGCTCAATGCCCAGGTCGTCGGCGAGGCACGCACCGTCGCGCCCGGAGTGGACTCGTACAAGTCAACAGCCTGCCGACGAAACTCATCGGTGTAATGCTTGCGGACCATAGTGGAGGATCATCTCGCTCTCTCCGCTCAACTGCGAGATTCAGCATGTCCAAGATCCAGGGTCAAGGCCCGTCACATCATCGTCGGTCGTGGTTGCCGTCGATGTCGGCAAGACGGAGTTCGCGTTCGGTCACCGACTCTGCTCGGTCCTTGCTGCTCAAACCCCGCACGGGGTGTCCAATGACGAGGCCCTCGCAGTCGCGGGTGGTGGCCGACATCGTCGAGGTTCTCCCGGTCGACGCCGTGGTCAAGGTAGGCATCGAGGCGTCTGGGCATTATCACCGGCCGCTGCTGCACGCGTCGTGGCCGATCGGTTGAGAGGTGCTCGAGCTCAACCCCGGCCATGTCACCGAGGCTGACAGTTCTCCTGACCCACGTCCAACGCCATGAGAAGAGACTGCAGGTAAAGCGCGCCGACGTCCTCTTTCGGGATGCGGACCGCAGCCAGCCGTTCACCGTCCGGACCTCCGGCGCCTGCACCCACGAGATGACCTCCGGCACCTGGCACGGCGCGTACACCTCCCGACTCCTGGCCTTCACGAATCTGCGCGACCCCCACCAGGTACGTCACCATCGAGACGCGCTACCGGTTAGGCGTAGACACCTCAGAGAAGACCGCGCTCCGCCAGATGCTCGCCACCTGCGCCGACCACTCCTGACCCAGAGTTCACCGCGACCGGCCGGAATTGCCGCTGCCGTTGTCGCCCATCAGAACTCCTCCGGGGGCGCGAGCAGTTCGGGACCGTTGTTGCGGACGTTGTTCACCGCCTTCGTGATCGCGTAGATGTCGGGGCTGCCGGCGGCCGCGGGAGCCATCAGATCGGTCGCCGTGTGTGCGTCGGTCCGTGGGTCGAGCCACGCGTCCCGGTTCTCCTCGATGAGAGCCATGGGCATCCGGTCGTGGACGCGGCCGACGTCGTCGGTTGCGGTCGGTGGTGACGATCGCGTACTTGATCACCCAGGCGTCGGTCAAGGGATGGGTAGGTGTCGAGGTTTCGAGCGACGGACTTACGGGTATCGATTCGGTGCTGTACCTCGGCCGATGCGGCACATGCTGGCCGCTGCGGCCGTCTCATCGGCGCAGCAGACTGGCCCGGGGTCCGGGCACGACGGACTGAATGCGACAACACGAATGGAGAGTTGGCAGGTATGACGGTGGATGTAGTGCGACTGGGCGATAGCGGCTTGAAGGTCTCGCAGATCACGCTGGGGTGCATGAGTTTCGGCGGTGGTTCCGGCCGCCACTCCTGGGCGCTCGGCGAGGACGAGAGCCGAGTGATCATCAAGCAGGCGCTGGATGCTGGCATCACTACCTTCGATACCGCCAACGTGTATTCGACGGGTCGTTCGGAGGAGATCACAGGCAAGATCCTCGGGGAGCTCGCCAACCGCGACGACATTGTTGTTGCCACCAAGGTGCACGGTGAGATGCGTTCCGGTCCCTATGGGCACGGCCAGTCCCGCAAGGCGATCTTGGCCGAGATCGACAACAGCCTGCGTCGGCTCAACATGGAGTATGTCGACCTGTACCAGATTCACCGCTACGACGCTGAGGTGCCGATGGAGGAGACGATGGAGGCGCTGCACGACGTCGTCAAGGCCGGCAAGGCACGGTACATCGGCGCCTCCTCGATGTGGACCTGGCAGTTCCAGGCGCTGCAGAACGTCGCCGAGGCCAACGGCTTGACCCCGTTCATCTCGATGCAGAACCACTACAACCTGCTGTACCGCGAGGAGGAGCGCGAGATGATGCCGTACTGCGCCGCGACTGGCGTGGGTGTCATCCCGTGGAGCCCACTGGCGGGTGGGCGCCTGGTGCGCGACTGGGGGGTACGCGGCACGGCCCGATCCGAGCTGAACGAGCGCGAGTCGTCACCGAACGACCCCGGCGACAAATCGATCGTCGAGGCGGTAGCCAAGATCGCCGGCGATCGCGGCGCGCCGCGCGCGGGCATTGCTCTCGCCTGGATGCTGAGCAAGCCGTACGTACACTCGCCGATCATCGGCGCCACCAAGCCCGAGCAGTTCACCGAGGCACTCAGCAGCGTCGACGTCAGCCTCGACGATCACGAGATCGAGGAACTGGAAGCCGCCTACACACCACACCCGATCCAGGGCCACGAGTAGATCCCGTAGAGCGGTCTCCGGGCGGACTGGAATCAGTCTGGTCCGACGCAAGCCACGCTTGGGTGCTCAGGCAACTGAACCCCCGGCGGGTGTCATCGCCGGCATCCCTTCCTCGTCGTCGGGTACAGCGCCGGGCCCGCCAAGAAGGGAGTGGCCACGCAGTTCAGTCCTCCGCCGGTCCCGGCGCTGACACGCATCGGACTGCATAGCGGTGGCGGACTCGCGCGGCAATACCAAGTTGGCGTTCAGACCGGCCGGTAGCCGTCCGTCCGCCGAAGCAGAATCCAGCGAATCCCCGCTACCGGGCGAGCAACTGCCCGATCATCGATTGCGACCCCAACGAAGATCCTGCCCATGACAGCCTCAGCGAAGCCTCTGAGGATCGACCCTGCGATCCTGGCCGGGTGGGTCTAGAGAATCCGGCCGGGCTGTCTGTAGCAGCCTTGAAGTGGGCCACAACGGCAGCATCACACGACATTGTCGACATCGCACCGATGGGTGGGGGCATCACCACACGAAATGGGTTCTGGTTCTGGCCACTGGTGAGCGGCTGGTCATGCGGTGGGCGGACCCGGCGAGGTGGGGGCGGCTCGGCAGTGAGCACGTGCGGCGGGAGGTCCTTGCCTGCGAGCTGCTCGCCGGTTCCGAGCTTCCCGTCCCCGTCCTCATCGCGAGCGACCCGGAGGGGAGCTCGGCCGGAGGCCCGTCGAACCTGCTGACCTGGCGTCCCGGTCACTCACGGCTGGACCCGCTGAGTGCGGCCGCCGTCGACGCTCTTGCTCATGCAGTCGTGGCCATCCATCAGCAGGCCGTACCGCACGGCGATCGACCTCCGATGTTTGCGTTCCGTGGACTCGACGACCCGCAGGTGCCGGACTGGACCACTCAGCCGGACCTGTGGAGACGAGCCATCGAGGTCCTTCATGCCGGTCTCCCGGCAACCTCTCACGGCCTCCTGCATCAAGACTTCCACCTGGGCAACACGCTGTGGGACAACGACAAGGTCACAGGGCTGATCGATTGGGCGGAAACCTCCTGGGGGCCGCCGGAGGTCGATGTGGCGCACATGTGTTCCGATTTCGCCATGATGCACGCCCCTGCCGACGCCGACCGTTTCCGGACGCCTTACCTGTCGGCCGGAGGTCGCCTCGACACCCACCCCGACGTAACCCAGTTCTGGACGACCGCCGACGTGCTCGGACTCCTGCCCGATCCTGCCCACATCCTGCCGGCGGTAAGGGTGACTCGACCCGATCTGTCTGCGCACTTGATTCGGGAGCGCCCAGAAGGACTTCTCGCCGTCACACTCATTTAGCGTCACGCCTGCGAGACTCCTTTAGTGGCGTTGGATTTCTCTGAGTTCCCGGTGCTGGTCACCGACCGGATCGTTCTGCGTGAGCTGCGGAAGGAGGACGCGGCAGACCTGCTGGTGTTCCGTGGCGACGCGGAGGAGCAGCGGTTCAACTCCGAGCCACTCCAGACCCTTGAGCAAAGTCTTGCCTTGATCGAGGAGGTCCGCGGCGACTACGCCGCCCAGACGGGCGTGCCGTGGGCGTTGACCCTCAAGTCGTCTGGCCGGGTGGTTGGGCTGTTCGGGTACCACCACTGGGATCATTACCACCGCCGGGCAGAGATCGGCTACGACCTGGCGCGTGAGTTGTGGGGGCAGGGCTTGGCCACGGAGGCGCTGACCGCCGCCATCCGATTCGGGTTCTCCGAGATGCAGCTCAACCGGATCGAGGCTCAGACGATCGCCGACAACACGTCGTCAACACGGCTGCTCGGCCGTCTCGGTTTCGCCCGGGAAGGGACGCGGCGGCGCTACTCCTGGGAGGAGGACGACACTTTCCACGACGGAGCGATTTACGGTCTCCTCTGCGACCGCTGAGCGGTCCACGTCGATCATCGGGCCGACGGTCCAGCAGGCTGGACCAGTCGGCTTACGGCAAGGCGACCGACGACTGAGACCGACGATCAGGAGGGGTGTTCGTTGACGTCGGTCGGAAGTGGGCTGGGCGGTGTGATCCTCCGATCACGGACTGCAGCAGCGGGACGATTGGCGAGGATCGATGCTGAATCAGGTGCCAGTATTTGACGCGATCGTCGAGTTCGCGAACGGAATTCTGATGGATCGCTAGCCGACCCTGCTGCGAGAACGGGCGGTAGACCTCCAGCTCGGTGTGGCTAGGGTGATGTCAGTGAGTCTGTTCCAGGGAACGGCAGAGTTCTACCGGCAGTTTCGGTCCGGAGTGCCAGCTGACGTGGCCGCCATCCTCCTCGAGGCTGCGCCTGATCGCCGGCCCCGCAGCCTGCTCGACGTCGGCACGGGCACCGGGTTCGTGGTCGAGGCGCTGTCGGACGGGGTCGATGACGTGATCGGCATCGACGTCGACGTCGACGCTGATCTGCTCGCTGTCGCCCGCCGCAGCGTGGAGCCTCGTCCCGGTCAGCACCTCGCGTTGGTGCAGGCCCGCGCTGGGGAGTTTGCGCCACCTGTGGACTGGACCGCGCGGGTACGGCTTCAGCCACAATCAGCGTGGATGAGCTCGCCGGACCCTATTTCACTGAATGGGTCTAATCGCTGCCCTACACCCCGGGGTGTGTGAGTGGCCGCCGACGAGTGCGACGCCCCCCGGCGACCGCATGGTTCCTTCGCGCTCGACTACTGCCACGGTCGGCGGCCCCTCACGCACAGGAGGATACCCAGATAGTTCACTGACGAATCCATGGGGTGCGAACTAGTTTCGGTTCTGCCAGCTGTGCCGAGCGTCTACAGTGTCGATGTGCCACCGGCGGGAAGGTATTCCATGACTGTCGAGACGGCTCAAGACGACAGGCTCAGCCTGGAGCAGCAGATCTGCTTCACCCTGGCCGTGGCGTCCCGCGATGTCGTCTCGCTCTATCGGCCGTTTCTGGAACCCCTCGGCCTCACCCACCCGCAGTACCTGCTCATGGTGACACTCTGGGAGCATCCTGACCCGCTGTGCGTCAAGGATCTCAGCGGCTTACTGAAGGTCGACGCCCCCACCTTGTCTCCGCTGCTCAAGCGCATGGAAAGTGCTGGACTCCTCAGTCGGGAAAGGAACCCAGCGGACGAACGGTCTGTACTCATCACCCTCACGCCCCGCGGCCGAGAGCTGCGTAGCCGGGCGGGCGCTGTCCCTGACTCCATCATCGCGCGGCTCGGCATGAGCATCGGGGAGTTGGAGCTGCTACAGAGGGCACTTCAGAACCTCATACGGCATGCGAACGTGCGGGGCTCCTCATCAGCCGGTCCCACATGAGCGGGGTTGTACATCTTGTGGTCGTCCGTCATTCGACGATCCGCACCTCTCATGATGTGAACCAGCCGATCGAGACTGTCGCGGTGGGGGAGCGGCTCAGGGGTTGAGTTGTCGATCCGCCGCTGTCTGTATGGGCGGATAGCAGTCCCCCGCCGGCGCGAATGTCCACTTGAGGACATTGCACCAAGAGGACAGCGTTTCGGCTGTCAGCCGGTCTGACGAGGCTCTAACGTTGTGGGTGTCGGAACGGAGATCCCCCGAGTTCGGATCCGACAGTAGTGGTCACCCAGGCAACTCCCCTTTGTGTCTGTGTGGTGGCCCGTGGGCGCGGTGGACCTGACGCTGCCAGCGCCGTGACAGCAGTCCGTATCGGGAGGGGATTCCCCCGATCCCCTCCCGGCGGACCGCGTCGCTTCAAGTGCCGCGACAAAACCACACCGGCGATGACGTCTGTCCGTCCGGTGTCGAAGCAATACACGCTTCTCTGCAGAAGCCACACAGATCAGCCGTCGTTGACTCTTCCTCTCCGCCTGCGGTTCGGATGGGCCGGGCCAGGCATCCTTCGGGGTCGAGGTTCGCTCTTGGCGCCCGCTAAAGCTCGCTGGTCGGGGAGAAGATATCAATTGGAGCCGTCAGGGCTACCGGATCGATGACTCCGTCGCCCACGCAACGGTGTTGTTCAGCCAGGTGTATTGATCGTGTTCACTCTCGAACAGGACCGTCGACTTTGCCTGGCTAGAGATCAACGGAGAGGTCGGTGTTCGGTTGGGAGCAGCAGATCAGGAGGTTGCCGGTCGCCGAGGGCTCGAGGGGGTCTGGGGTGTAGGTGACTGTGCCGTCGAGGAGTGCGGTTTCGCAGGTGTGGCATACGCCTGTGCGGCAGGACCAGCGAACGGGTACGTCGCATGCTTCGGCGAGCTCGAGGATGCTGCCGTAGGCGCTGTTCCAGCGGACGTTCAGGCCGGTCCGGACGAACGAGACGAGCGGGCCGGTCCCGGGCGCACCTTCGGGTGTGTGTGGTGGCTGGACCGTGTGGGTGACGATCCCGGGTGTGATGGGAGCGATGGCGCTGAATGCTTCGCTGTGCACCTGGGAGCTCGGCACTCCCAGCGTGTCGAGGCTGGTCCGGATCGTCGTAAGGAATCCGGCTGGGCCGCAGAGGTAGAACTCGCCGTTCAATGCTGCCCCGGACGCGGCTATTCCTGAGGCGTTGATGTGTCCGGACTCGTCGTAGTCGGTTCCGGGGCGATCGTCGGTGCCCGGTCGGCTGTACCACACGCGGCTGCGTGCGGTGGGCATGGTGGCGAGCAGCGACCGCACCTCCTCGGCGAAGGCGTGCTCGGCACTGTTGCGGGCCGCGTGGAGCCACCAGATGTCCCGCGTCGAGTTGCTGTCATGTAGTGCGTGCAGGATGGCCAGCAGGGGTGTGACGCCGATGCCTGCGCTCACCAACGTGACGGCGGTGGTCCCCTCGGCGAGGGTGAACTTTCCGCGTGGGGCTGCGACCTTGATGCGGTCTCCGACGTCGACGGCGGTGTGAAGATATCGGCCGGTCGCTCCGTGCGGTTCGATTTTGACGCTGATTCGGTAGTGCGGGTCGGTAGAGGACCCGGATAGGGAGTAGCTGCGTATGAGCGGCGGTTCGCCGTCGGCGGGCTCGAGTCTGAGGGTGACGAATTGGCCCGGAAGCGCGCTCGGCAGCGGTGTGCTGTCCTCGGCGTCGAGCTCCAGGGAGACCACGCTGGGGGTCTCCAGACGTTTGGCGACCACCCGAAGGCTCCGGTACCCAGGCCACGCCGGCGGAGGCCCCAGGTACGTCAGGCCTGTGTTCCCACCGTCGGCGGCTCCGTTGCGCCGCTGCTCGAGCATCGCCCGAAACGACGTTCGCCAGCCGGGGCTGAGCGCGGGGATACGCAGGGCGCGTTCCAGCAGTCCGATGCTGGGTCGGCGCTCCAGGTACAGCAAGGCGTTGACGGCGCCAATTGTCATTCGCCCCGCCCCGGTTGCGACTTTGACGACGTCGGCTCCGGGCTGGACCACACCTTCCTGGATGACTCGGAAGTAGAAGCCGGGTCGACCCTGCCCGGTGAGCAGCGCGGCCATGCGAGGCTCGCGCATCCGGATGCCAACCCGATAACACGTCGTCCGTGGCTGGGTGACCTCGAACAAGGCCGAGCCGATCCGGTATCGGTCGCCGATGCACACCTCGTCATCGCCGAGCCCGTCGACGGTGAAGTTCTCACCGAATTGACCGAAGACGAAGTCGTCGCGGTGCAGCTGCTCGCGCCAATGACGATATGAGTCGAGCTGGTAGACGAAGACGGCACGCTGCTCGCCCCCGTGCCCGCCTCGATCACCTTGTCCATCGCCATCGACGTTCAGCCGTCGGACCAGACGCGAGCCCTGGACCGGCTCCTTCCAGATCCCGGTGAAGACGGTTCGACCCTGCCACTCGACGTCGCGGGGCATCCCGACGTTGACCGACACGAGTCGGGCGCTCTTCTCAGACATGGGCCAAGCACCTCCGTACCGCGAGTGTGCACCCTGCTGCGTTCCCAAGATAGGTGCGGCCGTGAATCGTCAGACGCGGACATGACCGCCCTACCTTCGGCGACGCCGCGCTCGGTATAGCTGTCGTCATGTCATGCTCTACCCGGTCGCCTTAATCCTGCACGAAGTCGGACACGCCCTGACTGGCATCGTGGTTGGCCGGCCGCCTCTGTGAGCACGAGCAGCATGAGACCAGGCGTTGTCCTCACCCCTCCGCAGGTCGAGCGCTAGGCCCGCATCCTCGTGTCTGCCTCAACGTGTTCGGCGCGGTTTGGTGTGTTCAACCGAGGGGGTCGCATCGTCGGCAGGAAGCCGACGCAAACCGTCGGCCAGCGTGTGGAGGGACTCGGCCAGGCTGTGCCGATGTTCGGGGTCAATGTCTGTGAAGGCGAGGAACATCCAGTTGCTTGCCTCGCCGATGTGCTTATGCCCTTGCTCGGAGAGCTGAACGGTGTTCCGGCGGCGATCCTGCGGATCCGGGACGCGTTCGACGAAGCGTCGCCGCTCGAGCCTATCGACCAGGCTGGTGGTCGATCCAGTGGTGAAGTGCAAAGCGTTGCCGAGGTCGGTCTGGCCCATGGGGCCACGGGCCAGCAGATAACTCAGCGCTTGGCTCTCGCTGACGGTCACGCCGAGGTGGTGGGCTACTACGAGCCGGTATCGCTCGCCGGCAAGGATCAGCTCTCTCAGAGCAGCCACTGCGGTATCAATCTCGGAGTCTGTCATCACACTCCCGGTCAGAAACCTCGTCCGTCATGCTACTTGATGAAGGAGTTAATGAGGACTACGGTCGGAGACGTGCCCGATCGGGGCACGGATGCTCGTTCAAGAGCTGCGAAGAAACCCGACCACGGTTGGCCGCGTCCCGTCGTCGCCCCTTCTCTGAGGCCTGTGCCGAGGACGACCCAAGGCGTTTAGCCTCCCGTCTTGGCATCAGCACCACAGGACGCAGCCGAAGCAGCATCTTCGGCGGTGAGGAATCTGCCATGACGTCGATGCGACGGACGGCGCTGGTCGCCGGCCTGTTCTACGTGATCACCTTCATCTCGATCCCCACGGTGACGCTGTACCGAGGCGTGAAGGGCGACGGATTCATCGTCAGCTCCATTAGCAGCACTGCAGCCCTGTGGGGCTGCACCCTCGAGATCATCGTCGCGCTCGCCGGCATCGGAACGGCCGTGACCCTGTTCCCCGTCGTGAAGCGCCAGAACGAGAGCATGGCGCTTGGTCTCGTCGCATCACGCACACTCGAAGCCGCCATGATCTTCGCCGGCGTCGCCAGCCTGCTCTCCTTGATCGGGCTCCGAACCAGCGCGGCCTCGGGACCGGAAGCAGCGTCGCTGACCGAGATGGGCCGGGCCCTGATCGCTTTCTACAACGCGACCTTCCTGCTCGGACAGAGCCTGATGCCGGTGATCAACGCCCTCCTCCTCGGAACGTTGCTGTACCGATCAGGCCTGGTGCCGAGGGTCATTCCCCTGGTCGGTCTCATCGGAGCCCCGCTGCAGGCCCTGGCGGTCATCCTCACCCTCTTCGGCATCACCGACCGAGTGTCCACGGCGACGGGGATCCTCGTCCTTCCGATCGCGGCCTGGGAACTCTCCCTCGGCCTTTACCTGCTCATCAAGGGCTTCAAGGACACCCCTCTCACGTCGACGAGCCCACCGGCGACAGAAGCGCCTCCCATGCAAGCCGTCGTCTCAGGCAACAACACCGAGACATCAACTCAGGGAACTCCATCATGAAGATCACCATCCCTCGCCTCCTTCGCTGGGCGGGCCTGTCAGCCCTCATCGCTGGGCTCTGCTACACCGCCCTCAGCGTCTTCCATCCACTCAACGTTCCTGCCTCGGTCACCACCACCCGATGGGAGATCGTCCACATCCTCGCCATGGCCATGTGCTACTTCGGAGTCCTCGGCATGACGGGGCTGTACGCCAAGCAAGCTCACAAGGCCGGCTGGCTCGGCCTAGCCGGCTATCTCCTCTTCACCCTGTGGCTCGTGCTCATCGCGGGCTTCGCCTTCGTCGAAGTCTTCGTCCTGCCCATCGTGGCGACCCCCGCACCCACCTTCGTAGCGGGGTGGCTCGGCATGTTCACCGGAACTCCCAGCCAGATCAACCTCGCTGGGCTCCCCCTGCTCTGGACCCTCTCCGGACCTGTCTACATCCTCGGCGGGCTGCTGTTCGGCATCGCCACTTACCGCGCCCACATCCTGCCGCGCTGGGCCGGCATCCTGCTCGCTGTCGGAACCACCCTGGGACCAGCCGCCGTCCTACTCCCACCCGCCTACCAGTTGAAGGCGGGCATACCGGTCGGGCTCGCTCTCGTCTGGCTGGGATACGCGCTTTGGACCGACCGTTCCGAACAGCGCACGCACACCTCTGCAGTTGACACCACAGAGGACGTTCCTGCCCCGGTTACCTCCGCCCCGGTTGCCTCCCCTGAGGCTTGAACCCTGTAAGCGACATTGTGGGCGACCGCAGCGTGTGACTCAGCAACTGTTCATCGGCGCACGCCGAACCACCGGCCGCATGCCCGCAAGGGGTTCTGCTAGGTGGGGCAGTCTGTAGTGGAGGGCACCAATGTCGATACCGGCTGGGCAGCGCTCGTGATGGCTGCGGTCCTGGTCGCTCGTCCACGTGGTCGGGCGCCGGCTCTTGGTCGGGCTCACCGTCGGCGCCCTGATTGTCGTCGCGGCGACGGCGATCATGGCGCCACGGTTGGCGACCGACCGGTCCGTCGACGCCCGGCTCACAGCCGAGCTAGACGGGCTTCACAGCAGCGGATACCTGGACGGGATCCAGGATCTGGTTGTGGTGGAAATCGATTCGAGCGCGCCGGAACCAACCCGTCAGGCCACGGTGGGAAAGCTGTCCGGAACGACGCCGATGGAGGTCGGGTCGTTCACGAAAGCAAGGCTTGAGCGCGTGACGGCAAGGAGCTCGAACCCGTACGGAAATCAGGCCGAGGACCGGGCAGAGAATCACCGGCTACATCGAGACAGTCGAGCCGCTGCTCCGCCGCGGAGCAACCATCGAGCTGGACGGTCGAGCCGACCCGAAGACATTGGTCGCAGCTATTTAGCTGCTGCTGGCGCCGGGGGGCTTGGGGCAGGTTGCCTGCTTCGGTGACCGATCTGCGCTGAGCGGTGCCATGAGTGGTGTCGGGAGTGTTCATCTGTGCGCCATGTGCACGTCAGCGCGTCTGCGTATCTTTCCCGACGTCCCGCGCCCCGTCGGACTTCACCGCGTTCCCAGGAGCATCGATGCGCCTCCGCATACTCACCGCTGCCGCTGTTCTTGTCCTCGGCCTGACCATCTCCGGTGCTGTCCCGGTGCCCGCCGAGGGGTCCGGCCGGACGAACCATGGCCGGAGTCCCTTCACTTTCGTCGTTATCGGGGACATCCCGTACGGAGCGCAGCAGGTCGCCGACTTCCCGCGCCGGGTGGATCAGATCAACTCCGATCCCGCGGTGAAGCTGGTCAACCACCTCGGCGACATCAAGAGCGGCTCGACGGTGTGCAGCGACGCCTACTTCGAGCAGATCCGCACCGATTTCGACCGGTTCGAGGATCCGCTCGTGTACACCCCAGGGGACAACGAGTGGACCGACTGCCATCGCCCCAACAACGGTGGCTACAACCCGCTCGAGCGCCTCGCCGCCATCCGACAGGTCTTCTTCGACCAGCCTGGTCTCAGCCTGGGGGAGCGCCCCGCCCGCGTCACCTCCCAAACCAGCGCCGGTTACCCCGAAAACGTCCGATACCGACGAGCTGATGTGTCGTTCGTGCTGCCCCACATCGTCGGTAGCAACAACAGCCTTGCGCCTTGGACAGGTCAGACCACGGCCACACCGGAACAGACCGCCGAGGTTCTGGGTCGGACCACCGCGTCCGTGGAGCTGATTCGCGACGCCTTCGACGACGCTCGTGCCCATCGTGACCGTGCCGTGGTGGTGATGACGCAGGCAGACATGTTCGACCCGACGGTGACCAACCCGTCATACGCGAGCTACTACGCGTTCACCCCCATCGTGCGGGCACTGGCGGAGGAGTCAGCGTCCTTCCGCGGCGAGGTCTACCTGTTCAACGGCGACAGCCACGTCTACAACAGCGATCGGCCTCTGGCCACCGGGTCTTCGTGGCTCCCCTTCTACGGCGTCACCACCCCGGTGGACAAGCTGCAACGCATCACCGTCGACGGATCGGACAACAACAACGACTACCTCCGGGTCAGCGTGAACCGCGGAGGTCGCGCTGCGCTCAGCTGGGCACGGGTTCCGTACGAGAGCTGATCACCCTGGGGATCGCCTTGGCCGGCGGAGTTGATTAATCGGTCGTACGCCAAGACCGACATCTCCCGGACGTGCGACCAGGAGTGGGAGGCTGCTCGTCGTAGAAGGACCCCTCTGCGGTTACGCCTGCGAGCAAGACCGGTCGGGGTGCCGGCTATCCCTTGTTGATCAACAGTCAGGGTCGCGCCGGCATCACATGGCCTTCCTCCTCAAGTTCAGTTGATGGGCGGCTCGGTCGAGGGCGGCGGCGGCATCTTCGGCCAGCTCGACCGCCAGCTGCCTGGCGGGTAGGTCTCGGGCGAGTTCGTGGGCCTGCCCCGCCCACAGGTTCAACTGCTCCTCGTCGCCGTTCTCGCGGGCCCGCGCGCGCAACGGCGTGGTCAGGTGGTGCAGCTCGGGGTAGGCGATGGGGGCAGCCGCGGTGTGGTCGGCCTGGAAGGTGTTGACCAGGCCGCGAGCGAGGCGGCCTGAGAACGCACGGGTCAGTCCGGTGCGCCGAGGCTGCGTCAGCGCGTCCCGGTGTACTGCCGCGGTGCCCGCTTCAGGGCAGCGGAGAAACGCGGTGCCGACCGATGCCGCCGTAGCGCCCGCCGCGAGCACACCTGCCAGAGCCGAGCCGGTGGCGATCCCGCCGGCCGCGATCAGGGGAAGGTCGATTCGGGCGCTGACCAGGCTGAGCAAGGCAAGGATCCCGAAGTCCTCGTGACTGTCGGAGTCGACGAAGGAGCCGCGGTGCCCGCCCGCCTCAACCCCCTGCACGACGAGAGCGTCCGCCCCGACCGCGGCCGCCTGCACAGCCTCCTGAGGATCGGTGACGGTCACCCACACCGCTGTCCCGACCTGCTGCAGCCGCTCCACCACCGAGGGGTCGGGGCAGCCGAAGGTGAACGACACCACCGCCACCCTCTGCTGCACCAGCAGCTCCACCTTCTCCTGGTAGTGGTCGTCGTCAAACCGGGGTTCGCCCAGCACCACCCCAAGAGCCGCCGCTTGGTCTCGAAGACGGTCGGCGTAACGGTCCACCGTGGCGCGGTGAGCTGGACCGCCGGAGGGCACGAACACGTTCACACCGAACGGCTGCTGGGTCAGCGCACGGGTGGCGGTGATGTCGGCCAGCACCGCCTCAGCAGGCTTCAAGCCGGCAGCCAGGAATCCCAGCCCGCCAACATCTGACACGGCAGCAGCGAGCGATGGCGTCGAGGGACCTCCCGCCATCGGAGCCTGCACCACGGGCAAGTCAAGGTCGATCACTCTTGCACCATCCTCCCGGCAATCAGGATGAGCAAGCCGAGCGCGTGACCGCAGGACGACCGTCATGCGGGCGACGTCTTCCTCAACAACGATCGGCGTTCACCAAACGTCAGCGCGACGTCGGTTGCCCGTCCTAGCCTCTGGACGAGCGTGAGGAGACAATATTCTTGTTCGGAAGGAGGCAGGCATGGATGTTCCGGATCGGTCCCCCCGGCCGCGCACGCGAGCGGGCCTGCTGCGTTGCGGAGTCGTCGCCGGCCCTGTCTTCACCTCCGTCTTCTTGGTGGAGGGTGCGATCCGACCCGACTACAACCCACTGAGACACCCAATCAGCTCGTTGTCCCTCGGGCCGACGGGCTGGTCGCAACGGGTCAACTTCTGGGTGACAGGAGGACTGTACGTCGCCGGTGCCCTCGGACTGTGGCGATCCCGGACCCAGTCCGGCCTGGACACTCGGGCCGGACCGATCCTGCTCGGCACCGTCGGTGTCGGCTTGATCGGCGCCGGCGTGTTCCCCTGCGATCCCATCAACGGTTACCCGCCCGGCACCGTCGGCATGAGTGCTCGTACCCCGACGGGCCAACTGCACGACCTGTTCTCTTCACCCGTATTCCTCTGCCTGCCGGCGGCGGCGGCCGTCTACGCTCGCGCAGCGTCACGTGCCGGTGACCGCACCTGGGTCCTCAGTTCGCTCACAGCAGCAGTCACCCAGATCGTCGCGTTCGTGGCGGCCGGCGCAGGGTTTAGTCAGGAGCAGCCAGCGTTGATGTCGTCGGCCGGAGCGTTTCAACGCGCCTCCGTCGTGGCGGGGTTCGGCTGGTTGAGCGCTTGGTGTGCCCACGCGCTCCGGTCCAGCGCCCGGTCTGACCGGGCGAGGACGAAGTCTCATGTCCCTACTCGAGTCTTTGCCGGTCGGCTGGCCTCCACCTGAAGAGGGAGTATCACGGTCACCAGCCGGGATCACTACGGCGGGAATTCCGGGGGGGAGGGGGACAGGTTTCAGCCTCCGCAGAAGGGGACCCTCCTGCGGGCGGCCCAATGAGAGCTCCCGGCGGGCACCGACGTCTCACATCTCGCGCTCAACCACCCCTATGCGCAGACGCAGAAGAGGTTGCCGTCCGGATCTGTCAGGACCAAGTGCGTAGAGTCGTCTGAGTTCTCCCAGTGGACGCGCTTGGCGCCGAGGGCCACCAGGCGCTCGACTTCTGACTCCACGGTGTCGCCATCGTTCACCCAGCGGTCGACGTGCACCCCACCGGTCTCATCCAGATGCAGGTGTGCGGCTCCATGGTCTTGATGGCCTGGCGCGACTCAGCGTCGGGTGCACGATCGATTATTGGATCTCGGGTGCGGAAAGTTGATCGAGATTGTGCACGCGCCTTACGGTCCGGCCGGCTGACCTGGCAAGTCCAGGGATGTCCGGCCTGACGGACTTCACCGTGACGTAGGCGACCTTCGCGCCAAATCGCTCTATCTCGAAGGGGAGGTTCTCGAGGGTGAGCAGGCGCATGAAGTGGGCAGCATCAGCCTCGTCGGCTCGATACACCTGCACTAGCTCTATACACCTGTACTAATGACGCTGACCGGTGGGTGCATTCCTAGGTCGGCCAGTCTGGTGCGGGCCAGCTTCTGCGTCAGCACGGGCAGGTAGTTGGTCACCTTGGCGTGAGCTTCCAGCTGATGGCGGGCGTCGTTCACTGCCTGGATTACGGCGTCGCGGTCGTGGACGCCGGCGAATCTGTCTGTGAGTTCGTCCACCACCCTGTCGTAGTGCTGATCGGGTTCTGCGCGTACTTCTGCCATGCCGCTCGCTCCTTTTTAACGAACAGGTGGGACGACCGGAAAAGTACGCCCTTTCTGATGCTCAGCGCAATCGCTTCCAGAGCTCATGAGGCAGCGGGTTTCGGTTTGGCTCAGGTGCCGACTCTCAGCGCACCGTCGCGCGGAACTCCATCGGCCGCCCGCGGTCCGCGGCAGCCGGGCATGTTGAAGTACGTCCGCTTGACAATCATCCCGGCCCGATAACAGCGCGCATATGGCCAGCGTCGTCTTGCAGCGCTGAACGGACAACTTGGCCCGACCGGCACCCCTCCGTGAGAAGCCGACGCAGATGTGACGGTAAGCACGAACGCTCCTCGCGCGAGGAAGACAGGGTCCAGGTTGCGCCAGTCTTAAAGCAGGCCTGCGCAACCGCCCCGCGCCCCTTTTCCTTCGGCGTCTGGAGCCGTAGCTTCACAGACGACACCATCGGGCAGGTGCACGGCTACGCCAAGCAGGGCGCTGCCTACGGCTACTCGGGGGTGAAGGGGCTGAACCTGCAGCTCGCCACGATCTCCACGCCGGTGTCGGCGCCGGTGATCGCCCAGGCCAGGCTGCGGGCCGGCAACACCGCGTCAGCGGCCGGTGCGGCCAGGCTGGTGGCCCAGGCGGTGACCACCATTCGACGAGCCGGCGTCACCGGGCAGGTCCTGGCCCGAGCCGACTCCGCCTACTACGGGTGGGCGTTCGTCGGTGCCGCGCTCAAGGCCGACGCCTGGTTCTCGGTCACGGCCCGGATGACTCCGACCGTGACCGCCGCGATCGCCGGGATCGCCGAACCGGCGTGGATCCCGATCCGCTACCCGCACGCGGTCTACGACCACGACGAAGACCGCTACGTCTCCGACGCTGAGGTCGCCGAAACCTCCTTCACCGCGTTCACCGGCCGCCGGACCCGTGAGCAGGTCACCTGCCGGCTGGTCGTGCGCCGAGTGCGCCGGCTGCAGCCACGCACGAGCGACGGGTCGGTGCAGGGCGAGCTGTTCGCGACCTACCGGCACCATGCCTTCATCACCAACTCCACCCTGACCACGATCGCCGCCGACGAACGCCATCGTGACCACGCGATCATCGAGCAGGTCATCGCCGAGCTCAAAGACGGGCCGCTGGCGCACCTACCGTCAGGCAAGTACGCCGCGAACGCGGCCTGGACCACGTGCGCGGTGATCGCGTTCAACCTGGCCCGTGCTGCCGCCGTTGCCGCCGACCTGGCCACCATCCGCTGGGCCAGCCTGCGAACCAAGATCATCAACATTGCCGGGCGAATCGCCACGACCGGCCGCCGCCTGGACCTGCACCTCCCCGACGGCTGGGCCAGCGAACCCGGCTGGCAACGCCTCTGGGCCGTCGCGACCGGCCCGCCACCCCTGCGACCCACTTGACCGCCAGCCCCGCCGGGCCCCATCAAGGACCAGAAGTGGAAAAGCCGGTCAGACCGGCAGCATCACCACGCCCAGCAACAAGTCGATTTGAAACGACGCCGGGAACTATCCCGCAGAAATGGAGTCGGTGGATCAGGGCTCAGTGCGCAGTTCGACTCCGATCGACCGCTGGGTGTCCCCGCCGATCGCGTTGACAACGATCATGTTCCGGTCCAGGGGATGTCGATCGCTGCGCCGATCCCGGCGAGCCACCATGCATCTGCTGCTTGGGCGGGCCGTATTGCCGACGAGGTAGGCGTCAAGGCGTCCAGTGCACTGGTCCGGCTCGAAGGGGTGGATCGTGCAATGGATGGGTCCATGACAAGTGGACCCGACGTGCTGGTGCGCGGGCGAGTGGGATCCGCGGGGTGGTCTGCTGGTCGTAGTCGAGGCGACGGGCGGGCTCGTGGAGCACCGTGTAGGCGGTGAGGACCTGCTGGAGGGCTGCATCGGAGATGTCGTCGCGTGAACTGTCGGTGGGGGTTCGGGTGT
Source organism: uncultured Actinomycetota bacterium (assembly GCA_963707005.1). Classification (GTDB taxonomy): domain Bacteria; phylum Actinomycetota; class Actinomycetes; order Propionibacteriales; family Propionibacteriaceae; genus Microlunatus. The sequence goes on along the minus strand of CAVPPP010000028.1, from coordinate 31,168 downwards.
CGGGATGGTAGCGGCGCAGCAGGGTTCGGTAGGCGGCGCTGATCTGGGCTTGGGTGGCGTCGCGGGGGAGGCCCAGGATGGCGTAGCAGTCGATCGGTTCGGTGGTCATGATCACGATTGGGGTCGGGTAGTGTGCGGTGGCCGTGGTCCCGGCCACGGCGGGCCGGGACCACGATGGGAGGGGACCGTCTCGTCTGGCCCGCCAAGAAACGGGTGCGCGGGCGGCGCGGGCGTACTGGTTGCAGGTCAGACGCCCAGGGGTGGAACGTGCGGGCGGGACGAAGGGTCACCTCGGGGGTGACTCGATCACAGTCTCGCGATCACCTGCCTTCCTCCTGGTCTCTCCTTGCTCGTTCGACGGCGGTGAGCGCTGCCGCGCGGACCCGTCCACCGGTGGTCGCCGTCCGGCACCGGGCCCCTTGGTCGCCGTAGCTCGCTGACGACGTCTCCGGCCGGGGTCTGGGCCGCCGCGGACGCGTCGGCGCGGCAGGTTCGGGGGTGGGCCTGGCCATTCCGCGGCGATGATCGCGTTGAACTCGGCCTGGATCAGGTCGTCGTCGGCCAGCAGCAGGTCGAGGAACTGCTCCTCGACGCTGCGTGTGTGCTCGGCGCCGGCAGGTTGCCAGATCTGGGACATCACGATCACCGGCGCGTCAGGCGTTGATGGCCTGCTGGTCGTTGTTGTCGCTGCTGATGGTGATCTTGCGGGGCTTGGCCTGCTCGGCGACCGGGATCCTCAACGTGAGCACGCCGCCGTCGTAGCTGGCGGTGATGTTCTGGGTGTCGAGGTTGTCGCCCAGGATCAGCTGCCGGCTGAACACGCCCCGGGGCCGTTCGGCGGCGAGGAGCTCGGCGTCGCTGGCGCGGGCCGGGCGTTCGGCCTTGACCGTGACCACGTTGCGCTCGACGTCCAGGTCGATCGAGTCCACGTCGACGCCGGGGAGGTCGAACTCGACCTGGAACGTGTCACCGTCGCGCCAGGCGTCCATCGGCATCACCGAGGGGCGTGCCAGGGTGCCGTCGGTGCCGAACATCTGTTGGGTGAGTCGGTCCAGGTCACGGAAAGGGTCGGTGCGCATCAGCATCGTTGTCACCTCCATCTGCTGTTGTGATGCTCCAGGGAGACCACCGACCACCAGGTGTGATCTGTGGCATGCGCTACAGATTTTTTAGCACCAGTGGCATGCTGAGAGCAAGAGGAACATCGAAGAAAGTTGACGTGAAGGGAGGTCAGATGGACAAGGCGTCCCGACCCGACCCTCAGCAAGGTGTGTACGGCATCTCGGTGGCCGCGGAGCTGGTCGGTATGGGGGTGCAGAACCTCCGGGCCTACGAGGCCCGTGGTCTGCTCGAGCCTGAACGCACCGACGGCGGGACCCGCCGCTACAGCGCTGACGACCTCGAGCGGCTGCGCCGCATCGGCGACCTTCTCGACGCCGGTCTGAACCTCGCCGGCATCAGCATGGTCCTCGACCTCGAGACGCAGAACAGCGAACTGCGAGCAGAGAAGGAACGCCAGGACCCGAACGCTGAGAGGTAGAGCAGAGCAGACGACGCACGCATCGAGCATCAGCCTGCAGGCGGAGCTCAGCGAGGCTCCCACTGACAAGCAGGGTGGCACGAAGCTGCGCGAACGTGCAGCAGATGCAGTTGGCCCTCGGGGTCCTTGGCACCCTCGCCGGTGAGGTCGTCGGCTTTCCGCTGGCTGTGCGGATGGCTCGTTTCGCGTTGGCGAGGAGGTGTTCGGCCTCGGCAGCGCGAGTTCGGTTTGCGTCGCAGCACCGACGAGAAGGCGGTTTTGCTTGACTATGAAGCTATTTGACAACTGACTGTTTGGTCGAGGTCCTTCTCGATGCCGCGCTTGCAGTCTTCGTGGTGCCAAGTCGCCAGATCAAGTCGTTGCGTGGCACTCAAACGACGGCTCTCCGACACGGTCTACCGCCAGCCCTGGATCTTGGACACGCTGAATCCCGCAGTTGAGCGGGGAGAGCGAGATGATCCTCCGCTATGGTCCGCAAGCATTACACCGATGAGTTTCGTCGCCGGCCGTGGAAGGGGTTCGACGACCTCGAGATCGCGACCGCCGAGTGGGTCGACTGGTTCAACCACGTGGGTCGCGCATCGAGTTCGCCGCCGGCACCCGGTCCATGACGTCGTCGGATCAGCGACTACCCCTACTAGGGCGGTCGCCCCGAGCGCCTGAACGGACCGATACGGTACGACTCAAAGACGGCGAGGAGCGAACAGAGACGCACAAAAAAAGCGCTCTTGACAGTCCATCCGAGCATGCTCTGGTCCGGTTACCGTCGCCCCTTGTTGATCATTGTCATCACGATTGTGATGAGAAGTACGGACAGCACAATCGTCAACAGTTGGATCGGTGTGGTCAAGATCCCGAGGCTGACGAGCAGCGTCGTGGCCCCGGCCGGTGGATGCGGCAGGTGGAGAATCTGCAGGACCAGCGCGGTCACTGCAAGGGACAAGCAGGCAGCCACGATCCGCGGCACGGTCAGCCCCTGCTGCGTGGCGGGCGGGGCCTGGCTGAGGCCGGTCACCAGCAGCGCCAGGTAGCCGGTCACCACACCCACGAGGTGCCCGCTGAGGACGTTCCACGGTCGGGCTGCCGGCTGTGCCGGAGTCTCGGCCATCACCATGATCGTCGGGCCCAGGCTGGGAAAGATCCACGGTTGCTGCACGAGGAGACCGATGGCGCCCGCGGCTGCGAGCGCGACCACCGAGCTGAAGCCGCTGACCGCTCCCGACCGCCAGCCGCAGGTGTTGTGGTCGGCCCGGGTGGCGCGGTCGCTCACGACGCCACCACCGGGGCCCTCGGCGCGGCCGCTCACGATGCCACCAGCAGGGCCTGCGGCGCGGCCGCCTTCATTCTCGTGGTGAGCCAGGCGAGCTGTCGGGAGGTTCCGGTGTTGGCCGTCTCTGCAGCCTGCATCAGCTCGCGGTCCCGGACGGCTTGGGCTGCTTGGTAGACGGCCGTCCACGTGGTCTGGACCAGGGCGGCGAGAGCGTAGAGATCCTGCAGGTCGCGGAGCAGACCGAGCGGGCCCTGCCGCCCTTTGGCCAGACCGTCGGCGTGCAGACGTTCCGGCTCCTCGATGTCGGAGCCGCTGTGCTGCTCCCCGTAGCGGGCGGCGACCGGCGTGAGAAGGCGGAGGTGCGCACGACTCAGATCGGCCAGTGCCCGGCAGGTGTGCGGAACATCTGCCTCGGCTGCATGGGCGGCACCGACGGTGTCGAGTGAGTCGATCAGGGTCTGCTCGGCTCGGTGCAGCATTCCCACGTACACGGCCAGGTGAGACATCAGCCCTCCTCGGATCCGGCGGGATCGTTCGGGTAGGCCGGGGTCGGCGGCTGACTGCTGATGGTGGGGGTGCCGGTCGACCTGCTGGTGGACCGGTCGCGCGCCTCTCGCGGGGTGGTGTCTTCGTCAGCGGATAACCCGCCGTCGCCGACACGGGTGATCCGGCAGACCGCGGTCTTGAACGTGGGCTGTTTCGAGACGGGGTCCCAGATGGTCATGGTCAGCTCGTTGGCCTGCCGAGGGGCACGATGCGGGTCCAGGTCGTCGAGGTCCCAGCTGCCGTAGTGGAAGGGGGCGAAGACGCAGCCTTCGCGGACCGGGCCGATTCGGGCAGTGACTTCGATCGCTCCTCGGGGGGACTCGACCCGGACCCGGTCGCCGTCGCCGATCGACGCACGGGCGGCATCGGCGGCGTTCAGCTCGACCCAGGCGTCCGGGGCGGCGGCGTTCAAGGTGCGACTTCGGCCGGTCTTGGTGCGGGTGTGGAACTGGTACACCGTGCGCCCGGTGGTGAACAGCAGCGGGAACTCAGAGCTCGGCTCCTCGTGCGCCGGCACGAACTCGGCGCCCTTGAGGTGGGCACGTCCGGCCGGCCGCCGGGCCCGGTACTCCGTCGCTGTCACCGAGGCACCGGTCAGCAAGTCATGACCGTAGTCCTCGCATCGGGCGGCATCGGTGGGGAAGACGCTGTCACCGTACAGCCGATCCGCACCCTCGGGTGCGTCATCGTTGCAGGGCCACGGAACACCCGTGCCGCCCCGCAGCTTCGGGTAGGACAGCCCGGAGTAGTCACAGGGCCGGCCGCGGCTGCAGTCCCGCCAGGCGTCGAAAGCCTCCTCCGGGGTTCGCCAGGTGATCAACGGGCCACCGTCGGCGTCGCGGAAGTCCATGGCATCGGCATACGCCAGGAAGACGTCCAGGTCCGATCGCGCCTCTCCCGGCGGCGACACCGCCTGCTCGGACAGATGCACCGTTCGGTTCACGTTCGTATAGGTGCCGGTCTTCTCACCCCAACCGGCACTGGGCAGCACCACGTCCGCCAACTCGGCGGTCTCGGTGAGGAACAAATCGGAGACGATGACGAAGCACTGGTTCCCACCGAGGATCTTGCGGATCCGCGCCGACTCCGGCATCGACACCGCGGGGTTGGTGGCGCTGACCCACAGCCAGCCGATGCTGCCCTGTTCGGCATACCGAAAGATCTGCATGGCGTGGGTCGGAGGAGCCCAGTGCGGAATGACCAACGGGTCGACGTTCCACAACCGTGCCAACTCGGCGATGTGGTCCGGGTTGTCCCAGTTGCGGAATCCCGGCAGATCACCATCGGCGCCACACTCCCGGGTGTTCTGCGCGGTCGGCTGCCCGTTCATCTGCAGAATCCCCGCACCCGGCCGGCCCAGCATCCCCCGCAGCAGGTGCAGGTTGTTCACGGCCACCGCGGACGCCGTCGCCTGATGGGACTGGTAGAAGCCCTGCAGCACCGTCGACACCACCCGGCCGCTGGTCCCGAAGATGCGGGCCGCACGGCGCAGATCGTCCGGGTCGATGCCGCAGATCCGGGCCACCTCCGCGGGCGTGTACGGCTCCACCGTCTCCCGGATCTCACCGATGCCCATCGTGTGCTCGCGTACCCACTCCTCATCGACCCAGCCGTGGACCAGCAGCTCCCGGGTCAGCCCGTTCATCAGCGCCAAATTGGTGCCGACCCGCGGCGCCAGATGCACCCCTCCGGTCCGAACGGCCTCCGCGGCCACCGCCGTCTCCCGCGGATCGACGCAGACCAGGACCGGCGGATCCTGACTACGGGACCGGTCCAGGACCCGCATCCACAACACAGTCTGCGTCTCCGCCATGTTGTGCCCGTACAGGAAGATCGCGTCCGCGTGATCGATGTCGGTGTATGAGCCGGGCTGACCGTCGCAGCCGAACGACTCCTTCAACGCCGCGGCTGCCGTCGCCGTGCACAGCCGAGTGTTGCCGTCCATGTGCGGTGTTCCCACACCGGCCTTACCGAGCACACCGAGGGTGTAGTACTCCTCCAAGAAGAGCTGACCGCTGGTGTAGAAGCCGTGCGACAGGGGTCCCTTCTCGGCCAGCAGGCGGCGGCTGACCTCCACGATGCGGTCCATCGCCGTCGACCAGTCGACCTCCACGAGCTGGCCGTTCTGCCGCAGCAGCGGCCGCGTCAGCCGGTCCGGGCTTCGGCTCCAGGCCGTGCTGCCATACAGGCCCTTCGGCCCGAGACGGCCATGGTTGACCACGTCGGTAGCCACCCCTCGTACCCCGACCATCACGTTGTCCTTGACTGCGATCTCGCAGCCGCAGCCGTTGCTGCACAGCACGCAGGCACTCTGCACCCACCGATCCACGTCGTTGTCAGTCAACCCATCCTCGAGATACTGATCGACGCGTGCCGGCCACACCGTGCCCCGGCCGTGAGGGGTCCGCTCACCCCAGATGTCCTGGATTCGGTCGGTCACAGCCGTTCTTCTCGTCTGCCTCACAGACGACTGGTACCCAACACTCGACTATTCACCCGAGACGCCCGATCGACAGTGCACCCGGCGTTTCCCGCCTTGGCGGCGGTTCGAGGCTGTGTGGCACCTCTGAGTCTTTGCACGTCGTCGCGGCACGACTGGTAGCGGGCCAGCATGGTGCCGAGGGCACGTCGGGAGTGCAGGTCATCGGCGAGCTGGTCGACGTCGACGGCATCGCAGCCGGTCACGCACCGGCGGTTTCGCCAGAACCCCAGCCGCAACGCCACGTCGAGTTGTTCCGCGGCCCGCCGGGACTGGTACTTCGCGGCGTAGACGGCCTCGTTGGCTAGCAGGGTGCTGACCGGTACTCCAACGAGTCCCGCTACCACGGCTTGAACTACAGCTCCTCGACCAATGCGCGAACCACCGGCTTCTCACCCTCGATGATCTTGGGTTGAGCGCCATCTACTTGAGGTCTTCGAACACCGAACAGCTGTGGATCCAGCACCACCTGGTCGTCCAGACCGGCGGCGGCGCGCGCGACGTTGAAGCGAACGCCACGGTGGACCAGCCGCACAGCACATCGGTGAACGCCACAACAGTTCCCGGCTCGACCTGTGGACGACTCATGACGACAGCCCTAATCCGTCCGATGCTGGATCTCACCACACCGCCGACGCCGCTCATCCACCAGAGCCCCGCCACCGCGGCCTCACCTTCAGCATTAGTCCGGGCTCACGAGCCCGAGCCGGTGACGTGGCGGGCGCAATGGGCACAGCAGTACATCTGGCCTTCGGCTTCCTCCCCGTGCCCGATGATCGCGCAGCCGCAGTGGGCTCAGCGAGGTGCGTCCCGGTGAATGGCGCACTCGAAACTGTCAAACGTCGCCGTGGTGCCGTCAGCCTGGGTGATGCTGAAGGCCTTGTCGTAGTCGTTGCCACACACCTCACACGTCGCCATGCCGGGACTCCTTTGCTGTCATGGTCTGCTGATCACCGGGCTCAGCTGCTGAGGCGTCCCGCGAGCAGCTGCTTGCCTCGTTCGGCACCCTTGCGGCTCTCACCTTGGGCTCGACGGAAGAAGTCGGCGAGCTCGGTGTCTCCGTCGCGCTCGGCGTAGTGGATGTAGCTCTCGAGGCGCAGAGCGTTGCTCAGGCACGCCTCTGTGAACAAGATCAGGTTGTAGTCCTTGTCCTTGGTGCCGGTGAGGTTGGAGGTTTCACTGTCGCTGCTGCTCATGGCGGTCCTGCAACTCGTCGAATGCTTTCCTTCAGGTATTGCCCACCCGGATAGCGGTCAATCCCGAGTCCCGACCCGGATCGGCGAAGAGTGTTTGGTCGACGTCTCCTTGGATCAGCCCAGGACGACCGACATGGGTGACGACCCTGTACTGACAGCTGCAAGAAGCACTCCGGTGTGCTGCGCGCCTCAACTCAATTCACGCCGTACGTAGCTCCGGCTGTGGCCCCGAGGTTGGCGTTGCAGTGCTCGGCGTTGGCTTTCATCGAGGCCGCCCCAGATGCCGTCGGTGATGCCGATGTCGATGGCCCAGTCGAGGCAGGCAGCTTGGACGGGACAGCCTCGGCAGATGCGGCGGGCCTGGTCTGCACGCTTCTGGCTGGGGCCGCCGGTGCTGACCGGGAAGAACAGGTCCGGATCCCCGGTCAGGCAGGCACCATGTTGTTGCCAGTCATGGTGTGCTGCTCTCATGCTGCCGCGGGGCGGAGGGGTCGTTGACGACGGCTGATGTTGCGACGTCACGGGTGGTCCTTGTCGTGCTGGCTGGCGTGTTGACCGGGGTGCACGGACGTGTTCAGTCTGCTGATGAGGTGGTCGAGGGCAGTGGGGGTGCGCTGCCGCTGTGGGCCGTCGGTCGGGTCAGCAGCGGGTTGGGCGGCGGCGGCGACGAGGAGACCGCTGATGTCGCGGAGCTTGTGGTTGGTGTGGGAGGACCAGCGGCGCAGCAGCTGGAACGCGGTATCGGGGTCGATCCCGAACCGGCCCATCAGGATGCCTTTGGCCTGCTCGATGACTGGCATCGTCTCCAGCCGACGCTGCAGATGCTCATAATCGAGCAACAGCTGCTCGACACCATCAGACAAACCGGGGCCTGAGCCGTCGCCCGCGACGTCCCGGCCATCGGTGGACGGATGCGTGACCGACCAACGGCCGGACAAGGCCACGGCCGGCCGGACTCTTGAGGGCAGGACGCCGGTCGGGTCCATCACGATCGAGTGCCTGGAGGTCGACTGCGGGGAGGTCGAGTACGGGCAGATGGAGTCGGGAGTTGCATCCACGAACTGTCCTTGTCAGGAGCAGGGGCCGGCGCAGGTGACAGCACCGGGCTGTGGTCCCAACCCACCAAACAGCATAGCTCCGGAGCACGCTGCAAAGCAGAGAGGTTTCCGGTCCGTGGCGGGCACAGACCGGAAGCATCCTCCGGGATCTGACGCTGCTGCCCGAACGTCGACCCCTCAGGTGGTGAACCGGCCGGCCGATCCTCCACCCGTGCTGGTGGCCCCGCATGCCAGCGCGGGACACCTCGCCGCTGGTGCTGTCAGGTGCGGTCGAACCGCCGGCCGACCTGGGGCGGCTCCCCGGTGACCCGGGCGATCAGATCGCCGGCCACGTCACGCAGCTTCCGCTGGCTCGACTGGGACCGCATCCGCAGCAGGGCGAACGCATCCTCCGCGGTGCACTGCTGCTGACCCATCAGGATGCCCAACGCCTGGTCGATGACCGTCCGCGACGCCAGCGCCTCCTCCAGCTGATCCATCAGCTGCTGATCGGAGGCGCGTCCCATCGCCAGCTGCAACGCCCCGGCCGCCAACAAGGCGAACACCTCACAACGCCGCCGGATCTCCTGATCAAACACCCCGGGTCCGGTGAACGAGTACAGATTCATCGCCGCCACCGTCGACCCGTCCACCACCAACGGCAGACTCAACGACGACCGCAGCCCCGCCGCATGAGCCACCTTCAAGTACGTCGGCCACCGCTGCTCGGTGTCGATGTCAGCAATGGAGACCACCTGCCCGGTCTTCAGGGCGTGCAGGCACGGTCCGTCCGTTGCCGCGTATTGGCTCTCGTCGAGGCCACTGGCCTGCTGATCGCTGGAGGCTACCGTCAACGGCTGACCGTCCCGCCGCGACGTCACCCCACACGACACCGGAATTTCCACCGCGCTCGGCGCCAACTCCGTCAGCCGCTGCAGGAACCCTTCCACCCCGCTCGCGGTCACCAACAACGACTGCAACCGCTGGAACACGACACCAGCATCGCCAGGTTGCGACTCGATCACCGGAAACGACCCGTCCAGCCCCAGGGGGGCCTCTCGGCGTTCACCGGAAGCGGCAGGAAAACCTTGACCGGCCCTGCCTGGTAGACCAACGGCACCCTCAACGTACCCCGCCACTGGCAGCTCAACCACCTCGAACCACCAGCAGGAGCCATACGGCAAGGACCCGCCCATGCTCCCCGGCCATCAATTTGGCGGCGCGGCCAGCCCACAGCAGTTGGCAAGCTGGCCGCCGAACACGGTGCCGATCAATAGTGGCCGGTCGAGTCGCTTCACCGACTGGCTAAACCGCAACGGTCGGCTGAGTCACGCCTGCAGAGTCGAGCTCTGGTGAGCCTGTCGTGATGGCGCCAGGGTGGTTCACCGGTGACGCCGAGGCTGAGGTGGCGAGATCAGTGCTTGTTCATGTGTAGCTGTAGGCGATGGCGCAGGAGGCGAGAGGTCGGACAACCGCGCTTGGTGAGCACCTTTACGCCCATCAAGCATGCGGTGCCGCACCTGAGGCGGCGAGGCGGATCGGTGATCATCACCTTCTCCCTCAACGGCACCCGGGTGTTCTCCAACTCTGGCGCGTCGGCCTACTCCAGCAGCAAGGCAGGCCAGGTCGCTCTGGCCAAGAAGCTGGCGGTGGAGCTCGGGCCAGACAGCATCCGGGACAACGTGATCTGTCCAGGTGCCATCAGCAGCGAGATCGCCGACAACACCGAGGCCGACAACCAGGAGGTGAAGATCCCGGTCGAGTAGCCCGAGGGCAACATCCCGCGGACCGGCGGGAGCCCCGTTCGGCCCAACATGCCGGCGATCTCATCGCGTTCCTGCCTCGGATGAGGCCAGCCACATCAACGGCACCGAGATCTGCATCGACGGTGCTCAGTCCCTCCTCCAGGGCTGAAGAACCTGGATCCTGCGCGACGGGGTGCCGAGCAACTCGAACGTGGGCCGAAGGGTCGTCACGCGCTCGTCCGTTTGGGGCGGCGGGTCCAGGGTACGTCGTCGTGGCAGCCACCAACGGTGGGTCCGCCGCCCGCACGCCCAGACCAGCGAACGAGAAACGAGGTAGACCGTGAACCAGCCTGAGCAGCAGCAAGAAGTCCCCGGAATCCAGTCGCAGATGACGCCGATACCGGATTGCGGCGAAGACAGCTACGTGGGGACCGGCCAGCTCGAGGGAAAAGTGGCGGTCATCACGGGTGCCGACTCCGGGATCGGCCGTGCGGTAGCGATCGCGTACGCCAGGGAGGGCGCCGATGTCGTGATCAGCTACCTCAGTGAGGACTCCGACGCCGACGACGTCAAGAACTACGTCGAGAAGGCCGGCCGCAGGGCCATCCTGGTCCGCGGCGACGTGTCAAAAGCTGAGCACTGCCGTCACATCATCGACACTGCTGTCCGAGAGTTCGGCGGTGTGGACATCCTGGTCAGCAACGCTGCCTACCAAATGAGTCACGAGTCGTTGGACGAGGTGACCGACGAGGAGTGGGAGTACACGTTCGCCACCAACGTCGGCGCGTTCTTCTACCTGACGAAGGCCGCCCTGCCGCACCTGAAACCGGGCTCGGCCATCATCGGCAGCTCGTCCGTCAACTCCGACATGCCCTCTCCGGCTCTGGCGCCCTACGCCGCCACGAAGGCCGCGATCGCCAACTTCTGCGCGAGTCTGGCCCAACTGCTGGGCGAGAAGGGTGTCCGGGTCAACAGCGTCGCGCCTGGCCCGATCTGGACACCGTTGATCCCGGCGACCATGCCGCCGGAGAAGGTGGCCAACTTCGGCAGCGACACCCCTTTGGGCCGGGCAGGTCAACCGGCTGAGCTGGCGCCTGCGTACGTGCTGCTGGCGAGCGAGGCGGGCAGCTACATCTCAGGTGCCCGGATTGCGGTCACCGGTGGACGGCCGATCCTGTGAGCACCCTGGCCAAGGTCGCCTACCGGCCGATCGGACTGGCGGGCAGCATGCTGGCTGGTGCTGTCGCCGGCGCGGTGGTCAAGCAGGTCTGGCGTCGGCTGTCGGACGAGGATGATGCACCGGGGGCGCTCCAGTCGGAGTACGCGCTGAGGTCGGTGCTGGTCAGTGCCGCCCTGCAGGGTGCCGTGTTCGCCGTGGCGAAGGCGGCCCTCGACCGCGGCGGCGCACGGCTGTTCGAACGTGCCACCGGGGCCTGGCCGGGCGACTGACCGATGACCGATACCGCCGCTCAACCGAGTGCGGTCGAGCGGGCCGAACGACGAGCCGCGGGTGAGGACCGGTGGCGCCCACAAGGCCGACCAGGTGACCGACGCGCCGCCGTCGCCGCCGCAGTCCCCGCGGATCGACCGCGCGGCAGTGATCGCGTCCGGTGTGCAGGCGGCGGCGGGGTGGTCGGCCCGGCTGTTGATCATCGGGGTGGCGGTGGCCGCCGGACTGTGGCTCGTCGGCAAGATCTGGGTGATCGTGTTGCCGGTGCTGCTGGCGCTCCTGTTCTCCTCCGTGCTGTGGCCCCTCGTGGACTGGGCACGTCGCCGAGGGTGGCCGTCCGCTCTGGCGGCGTCGGTGGCGTTGCTGGGGCTGCTGGGTCTGATCGCCGGTGTGCTGACCCTGGCGGTCCGTCCGACCGTACGTCAGGCAGTTGATCTCGGTGCCAGTGCCGGACGCGGCATCGAAGAGCTCAGGAGCTGGTTGGCTCGGTCTCCGCTGGCTGTCGACGATCACCGGATCGATGAGCTCACCACGCAGCTGGTGGAGCGGCTGCAGCGCAGCGCGGAGCAGATTGCTGCCGGTGTCTTCACCGGAGTCAGCGCTCTCACCTCCGGAGTCGTGACGTTCGTGCTGGTGCTCGTGCTGTCCTTCCTGTTCCTCAAGGACGGTGCAGGCTTCCTGCCCTGGCTCCGACGGCAGGCCGGTCCGGCGATGGGTACTCACTTGACGGAGCTGCTGGCTCGTACGTGGCTGACGCTCGGTCGGTACATCCGTGTCCAGGCGGTGGTCAGCCTGGTCGACGCGATCCTGATCGGACTGGGGCTGGTGATCCTCCAGGTTCCGCTGGCCCCCGCTCTGGCGGTGCTGACCTTCTTCGCCGGATTCATCCCGATCGTCGGCGCGGTGGTCGCCGGTGCACTGGCCGTTCTCGTCGCGTTGGTGTCGAACGGTCCGACGACGGCCCTGTTGGTCGTCGGGCTGGTGATCCTGGTCCAGCAGATCGAGTCCAATGTTCTCCAGCCGATGCTGCAGGGTCGATCTCTGCACTTGCATGCTGCGGTGGTGCTGCTGGCGGTCGCGGCGGGCGGAACCCTGTTCGGCATTGCGGGGGCCTTCCTGGCGGTCCCGGTCGCGGCGATGGTGGCGACAGTGCTCCGCTACCTCACCGAGCAGACCGCTCTGCGATCCGGTGAAGTCCACGCCGACGAGGTCAGCACGGTGACGGCGGAGGGCAACCGCGCCGCGAAGATGGGGGAGCGGGCGGCTCGCTGGTTCCGATCGCGCCAGCAGACCCTCCGTCAAGACCGTGGATGACCGCCGGCCCTCGCAGCATCGCCCGGCGATGCGCCGCCGGCGCCATCGCCACGGTCGTTTGGCCAGCAGATGTCCTGGGGTACGTCCAGGACGTGACCACCAGCGTGTCGGCCGAAGACGTCGATGTCCGGCTGAGCACCCGAGAGCTGTGGGTGCTTGGGGCGGTGGCGACGGGTCAGGTCGACCGTGAGCCGCGCTACGGCGGCCTGTGCACCCTCGACGGTCGGTCAGTGGGGTCGACCGTCGTGGGGCTTGCCCTCGGTGGCCTCATCGCGCGTTGTGGTGGCCGGGAACTCACCCACGGCACTGCCGGTCCGCCGGCCGGTTGCGAGCCCCCACTCCTGTCGCTCCGGCCGGTGTCATGTGAGTTTGGGTGTTGACGCACCGGGGTACGTCATGGACAAGACTGGGACCGTGCGGGGAGACAACCGTGGGGCCGATCAGTCCGCCGGCCGCACGGCGTAGGTTCCCGCCGGTCCTACGCCCGGCCGGTGTCAAGGGGTGACTTAGGCAGCAGCGTGCCAAGCGCCCATGGATTCCGAGTTCGTCGACTGCGTACCGGCGTCCTCTCTGGGAGCGCCAACAGCTGTTTCAATCTCTCAGATGCCGACTGCGGCTCGGGGACGTCGGTCGCGTCGTCGATCTTGGTTTGCTGATTCACCTGCGGGCCTTCTCGGCGCTGCCCACTCCAGTTGGTGGCTGGCCCTGCCGTTTGGTGATCGTGACTAGACGCCCAGACCTCGGCGTCGAACTGCGCTGTTCGACCCCTGGAGCTGCTCTTGGCGAGACGTCTGGCCGCCCCGCGATCCACCCCTTTTCGATTCGGCTCGTTGTTCCCCGTGCACCCTCACTAGGGACGAGATAAGAGGGTTCCGGCTGATCATGCCCAACGAGGACAGCGCACTGGGGAACCGGCTGGAAAGTGGGTACGGGGGCGGTATGAGTCTCAGCGACCGTTTCCGCCGGGTCCATCACGCCCGCCAGAACGATCGGTCCGCGGATGCGTTGCCGACCACGCTGGTCGAGGCCTGTGGTGAGCTGCTCGAGGTGGACGGGGTCGGGATCAGTCTGACCGGGGAGATGCGGGTCCCGTTGGCGGCGACCAGCGTCGACGCGGTGACCGCGGAGGCGCTGCAGACCACCATCGGTGAGGGACCCTGTCTGACCGCTGCCGCGCACGGCACCAGGTTGGTCGCCGACGCGACCTCGATGGCCGCGACGTGGCCGGTGTTTGCGTCGGCACTGACCAACCGGACACTCTTCCGATCGGTCGCCTCGGTGCCGTTGCGCACCGATGGAGGCTCCTGGTTCGGGGCGGTGGACCTGTACTCCACCGATAGCGACGCCACCACACTGGACGTGGTGATCGACGACGCCGCCCGGATCGCGGAGTTGATGGCGGTCTCGCTGATGTACGCAGCCGGTGCCCCCGGTTCCGGCGATCCGGTCCGCGGTGGATGCTGTCGCCAACTGCGAATGGTCGTTTCCGGGTGTGGAACGCGGTCGGGATGATGATGGCCCACGCCGGCGAACCCAGCCGCGACGCCCTGGCCAGGCTCCGCAGCTACGCCTTCAGCCACAACCTCACCCTCGACGCCGTCGCCGACCGGCTCGCCGAACATGAACTCCGACCAGAAACCATCACCTGAAGCGCCAGACACTCCAGTGAGGGCCGACCGTGAGGCGTCATCTGCTCTTTCGCGAGTCGACCATTGGGCGGGACGCACGCAGTAGCCGACCGCGTTCCAGCGCCCGGGGTGAGCACCATCAGCTGGGTGACGTCGTGCAGGGTGACGGCGTCAGAACCGCCACCTGCGGTTCCTGCTAGCGCGGTTGTTGGAGGAGGGCGTCGATCTGGGCGGGGGCGGTCTCCAGGTGCAGTGTGGTCGCCTGGGCGACGAGGTGGGCGGCGAGGTCGTGGACCTTGGTGTTGGTGGTCTGGCTGTGCCGGCGCAGCACGTCGAAGGCGGTGTCGGCGTCGATCCGGTAGGTCAGCATGAGCATGCCTTTGGCCTGCTCGATGACCGCCCGATGCTTGGCGGCTTCGTTGACGGCATGGTTCGCGGCTGCCCGGGTCGCGCTCAGACGGAGCGTGGTGAGATCGAGGACATGACCGACCAGCCAGGGGCCGGTGGCGGCGGCCAGCCCGTCCATCCGCAACAGGGCCGACATCGACACCCCACTGGGTTCGTCGTCGCTGATCTCCGCGGTGATCAGCACCGAGCGGACGCTGCCGTCGCCGGCGTGGAGGCGACACGACACCATGACCTCGTCACCGTGTTCGACGGCGGCCTGGAACGCGTCGGCGGCCAGCTGTCGTTCGTCGTCGGCGACACGCTGCAGCAGGGTCTGCAGCGACGCTGAGTCCCCGCGGCGGGATCACCCAGGATCACCATCAGCTGCTCGTCCCACACCCACTGGTCGGCGTGGGGTCGGCCGAGGAACCGGCCGACCCGGTCCTCGAGTCGTCCGCTGAACCGGGCCACCAGCTGCTCATCCGCTGGGGAAACCCCGCCGCCGCCGACCATGGTCCAAGTGTGCCGCGAGGGACCACCGTTCGGCTGGGTAAGAACCGTGCCGGGATGGTTCGCGTGCCGGTGCGTGAGCGGTTCCAGGTTCCGGCGGTGTCGTCGGCGAGTCCGTGCACCGTCTCGGTAGTTTGAGCTGCTGTTGTCGCGACCAGCCGGGTGGTGCCCGTTGCGCCGAGACGGCTGTAGTCATGAGCCAGCGTCGAGATCGAAGAGTCCGCAGCCGACTGCTCGGGGGTCCAGGCGACTGCGGACTCCCTATTGTTTCGGACTCGGCGAAAACTTGGATGCTCGTCAGCATGACCTTTCTGGATCTGGTTCGTCGTTGCTCGGACGCGAGCGTTGCGAGCCGTTGCAACCCGACTGTCGTGCAGTACTGGCGTCGCCGCAGTGCGACCTCATGCGGGCACCTCCATGACCGGGTTGGGTGTCACTGGTGAGGTTCAGTGAGCCTCTGGTGACTGCGAGTCGTCCGTGAAGCGTTACGACGCTCGGCGGGGCGACATCATCGCGGGAGTGGAGTGGCGCGCGGTCCAGAGCAGGCGGGTGCCGCCGCTGTCGGGGGTGGTCATGTCCAGTGTGCCGTGATGTTTCTCGGCGCGTCGGCGCAGGTTCTCCAGCCCGCTGAGGTGGTCGGGGCTGCCGATCCGTCGGCCGTTGTCGACCACTTCGATGGTGAGCATCGCAGAGAGCTCGGTGGTGATGCTCGCTCGGGTGGCGTGTGCGTGACGGGCGCAGTTGGAGGTTGCTTCGCCGACGACCGCCAAGATGTCCTCGGCCAGGGTGTCGTCGACAGCGGTGTCGAGCGGTCCGACGAAGCGGACGGTCGGGGTGAAGCCGAGCTGCGCGGTGTGCCGGGACACGAGGTCGAGGATCGCCGCCTTCAGTCCGCCACCGTCGGCCGGGTTCCGGCGCAGCTGGAAGATCAGGGTCCGGATGTTCTTGATGATCGTGTCGATGGTGTCGACATGGGAGTCGAGCCGAGCCCTCTGCGCTGGTTGGTTGATCAGGGAGCCCGTCATCGCCTGCAAGCCCATCCCGACAGCGAAGAGGTCTTGGATGACCTGGTCGTGGAGATCGGCGGCGATCCGTTCCCGGTCCTGCATCCGGGCGACGTCGACCAGGGTCTGGCGCGACTCCAGCAGCTCGAGGGCGATCGCCGCCTGCGAGGCGAAAGCGGCGGCCATCTTCAGATCCATCTCGTCGAACCGTGTCGTGTCCGTGAGCCGCCCCAGGATCAACGCGCCACGGGCGCGGTGACCGTGGGCCAGCGGGAGGATCATCAGCGGTCCCACCCGCAGCCCACGATCCGCCCCGGGCAGGGCGCTGTAGTCGGTGACGAGGTTGGCCTGGCCGGTGCGGATGGCCTCGCCCGCCAGCGAGTCCGTCAGGGGCGCGGTCCGTCCGATCAGATCGGTGGCCAGCACCCCGGTAGCCGTGGCCACGATCACCTCCGTGTCGCCGTGCGGCTTCACGAGTGTGCAGAAGTCGGCCTCCGCCGCGGCCAGCGCCGCCTCGATCACCAGCGACAGCGGCTCCTGCGCGTCGTCGGTCAAGACCTTGTTGGTCAGCGCGGCAGAGGCGCTGAGCCAGCGCTGGTTCTGCTGTGACTCGGTGAACAGGCGCGCGTTGGCGATGGCCCCACCGGCGGTGACCGCCAACGCCGTGCGACCGTCTTGCGCCACCTGGATGAGCAGGTCACGCTACGCTCCACAGAGACTGTGCCTGACCAGATCGACTCTCAGATGGCCGAGGAATCGACACTTGCCGATCGGTTTCGCCACAGGACCTTGCGGCGGAGTGTGAGCGGAGCAGCACTGGGTAGGTGACTCCTGAGCAGGCCATGCCTTCGAGGAGGTTCAGCAATGACTACACCAATTCCCATGCCCGGGCCCGGCGAACCTGATCCTGTCGGACCGACCCCGGACGAGCCGGTCGTCCCCCAGCCGCCCGTGCGCACTCCTGGGAGCCCGGATAATCCGCGCACGGTTCCAGACCAGCCGCCGCCCATTCCCAGCCCGGGCCCTCTGCCGCAGTAAGAAGATCCGTGCAGCGAAGTCATTGCGCCGGCGCCTGGCCCAGCAAACATCGATAGGGACGCCCCGGGCCCTGCGGGGTGCAGCCAGCAGCCACAACCTGCCAACGGCCAGAAAGCCAGGACAGGTAGACGGCAGCCTCGCCGACCATGACACCAGCGTTCCGTCCCCAGATCTCCACGTTGCCCAGGTCGCCGGCCGGCAGACGCATGGCAGGCAAAGCCTGTACGCATGACTGACTGGTACTGGATTCCAGCGCAGTCCGAGTCTGCGCTGACAGGAGCGAGCAGGCACCTGTCCAACCTTCCAGCGCCATCTGTCGCTGGAACTCACGGACCGTCTGGACGGCCTCAGTGCGCCCGGCCACACTGCAACCTGCCAACAGCACAGCGAAGATCGCTGCCACGGCCGTCAGGATGCTGCTCGAAACGACAACTCAGAGGGCCGATGCTCGACCCGCACCTGGCTGGCCGCCGCGCCTCACATCGACGACAAGTCCGACCTTCAATCTTGCGTCCATGGCCATGACATACCCATCCGCCGGCCTGATCGACGCCCGCTGGTGACGATGCGATCATGAGTCCAGAGCATCCGGGTTCGGACTGGACAGTTGGCGCAGTTCCGTTGGGCTTGTTGTTCCTGTTCCAGGCGGATCCATGCTGTCAACAGGGAAGAACAGTTCCGGGGTCGAGGGTCAGGCAGGTCCGCGTCGCCGCCGATCGTCGACGTTCCTCACAAGATCGGTAGTCGGTAGCTGTCGGGCTGAGCAGATCGGCGGTGGCACAGTTCGGTGGACACCTTGTGTTCGAGCTCGGCCAGGCGGAGTAGGTCGTCGCTGACCCGGACACGAACGGCGCCCGCCCCGTCGATCTGGCAGCTGAACGCGGTCACGCTGGCGATGCTGTGTTCCACCCGCTGCAGCTCGCGTATCAGGTCGTCGTCGGCCATGACCGTCACATCGGCGGCGGCCGCCCGGGTGGGGTTCGGGTGGGTTGTGGTCACTGGTCCTCCTCGGTTGCGGCGGGTCGGGTCATCTGATTCGGATTGTTGATCAGGTCAGCGATCACTCGTTCCAGGGCTGTGCTGCAGGGCCCTGGTTGACGGGCCGTCGGCGGGTCAGGGGTGGCGGCGGCGTCCACCAGCCAGCGGCTGATGTCGCGGAGTTTGATGTTGGTGTGGCTGGACCACCGTTGCAGCAGGGCGAACGCGACGTCCGCGCTGATCTGGTAGCGCGCCATCAAGATCCCTTTGGGCCTGCTCGATGACCGGCATCGACGCCAGGTGGGCCCGCAGATGGGTGTTCTCGACCTGGACCGCCGGTCTCGGCGGCACCGTCAGCGGCGGGTGGGGTCTGCCCGTCGACGCAGGACCCGACGTAGGCGACGGGCGGGGCCGCACGGTCGGGGAGGGTGGTCACGGAAGCCACCTCGGGGATGAGACAGCCGATGCGCAGGCAAGAGCGCCGGCTGTGGCCTCAACCACGACCAACGGTAGCCGACCCAAGCCGTGACGGGAAACTCAGACCCGCTCCGTCGGTCTCAGGGCGGAGGGTCTGCGATGGCGCCACGGGCCGAGCTCAGTCCCTGGTCGTTGGCCGACGGGGTGGACGGTCCACCGGCCGGCGCTGAGGACCGGGTGGGCCTGGCAGACGAGCCAGTACCGGCCTGACCATCGACCTGTCTCCTGCGGTACCGATGACCATGTCGACCAACCTGTGCCGGGGCGGGAAGCGTGGCAGGTGCCGCGGGTCCTGCAGGCACGGCCGGTCAAGGTCATGTCGCCTTCGGTGCACCTGATCACCGTCGACATCATCGACTGGACGGACCGCCGCCATGAGCCAACCGTCGGGCGACCTCGACCGGCGCGCTGCAACGCCTCGAGAGCCTGCTCGCTGTCCGCCAGTGGTGTCGAGGCGTTCCTCCAGCGCCTCGCCGAGGCCGCAGCGCCGGCAGCGGATCAGGTCGAGATCGTCGATGCTGTCCGCGCCGGCCGCCGATCCCGGCGATGATCGCTGACAGCTTCCTGGCCGGGGTCCGCCTCGGCCGAGGCGACCCGGCACGTCTTCCACCGAACCTGCTGACCGATCAGCTCCGACAGGCGGTCTGCTCGGCCAAACCGATCACCGGGACGAAGCCGGCGCACGACACCAGATACTCGTCATCGAGCACTGCGTCCGCACGCGACGATCGATCAGGTAGTTCACTTCGAGTGCCTTCTGTGGATGGGCTGGATCAGGACCTCGAGATCTCCCGATTCTCCAACCACAGAAGGCACATCAACACTCAGACCCGCCGAGCTTGTCGCCATCGACGGATCGAGGCTTAGCGGATCAGGGGCAGGCGGTGGCGATGATCGGCCTCGACAGTCTCCGTGCGGTCTGGCCGGCTAACCGAAGATCCCTTCCATGCCCAGCTCGGCATCGCCAACCTGACCGCGATCTGGCCGAACTTGGCCGAGCGGGGCGTGCACTACCTTCTCCTCACCGACGCAGTCGAGCACCCCGATCAAGGGGGCGACTACCGACGAGCAGTCCCTGGAGCACGAGTCACCATCGTTCGCCTCGAGGTTCCTCTGGACATCGTCCATGACCGCCTGCGAGGCCGGGAGTCCGGCGAATACCTCGAGTGGCACCCGCACGGCAGCGGCGAACTTCAACGACTCATGACTGATCGCGGCGTCGGCGACGTCGTCATCAGGCTCGGTGCGGAGAGTCCACGAGAAATAGCCGTGCTCATCGCGGACGCCCTTGGATCAAGACCAGATTGACTCCGGTAGCCGACCCTCCTGCGACAACGAGGCGCTACCGCCGGCCGTGGGGCCACGACTTCCCAGTTCGGCTGGGCTGCCGGGCTGTCGGTTACTCGATCTCGAGGGTGCGGGGGTCGGTGTTGGCGCCGCAAACGATCACAGCGGTCTTCATCCCTGATCAGGTCGGTGATCTGTTCGGCGTGGACGGCGGCGTAGGCGGTGGCAGCGCCATGCTCGGCCGCAATCCGGTACCGCTGCCACAGCTCTGCCCGCGCCGCCACGATCTCGTCGTCGGAGACCAGCACCGAACGGGGCGGGAACCGTTGGGCCACGTCAAAGGCGATCCCACCGATCCGGCGGGCACCGAGAGCGTCGGCGGCGACACCGGAGACGCCGACGTCGACCGGGGCACCCTGGGCGAGGGCGGCGTGCAAGGTGGGGATGGTGGCAGGCTCCACGGCGACAACATCAGCTCGGCCGGCCGCGGCCACCGCCACACCAGCGAACAAGCCGCCACCGCCGACGGCGACCACGATCACCTCGATGTCAGGGTCGTCGTCGAGCAGTTCCTCGGCGATCGTTCCCGCGCCTGCGGCGATCTCGACCTGGTCGTAGGCGTGGCAGAACAAGGCGCCGTGGTCGCGGGCGAAGCCGATGGCCGCCTGGTACGCCTCGGCATACTCGGCGCCGAGTGCGATGCACGCGGGCGCCGTACGCGGCGATCCGCTGCACCTTCACCGCCGGCGCCGGGGCCGGCACGAACACCGCGGCGGGGACACCAAGCTGTCGGGCGGCGTAGGCGTGGGCCAGACCGGCGTTGCCGCCGGAGGCCACGACGATCCCGACCGAAGGGTCCAGCTCACCGCGTTCCCGCGCGGCCAGCTGCCGGTTGAACGCACCGCGGGTCTTGAAGACGCCACAGTGCTGCAGGAACTCACACTTCAGCCAAACCTCATCCGGCCCCGAGGCGGCCAGGGTGGGCGTACGCCGCACGAAGCCCCGGATCCGATCCTGGGCGGCCAGAACGTCCTCACGACTGAACACGACAATTGACTCCCCAATTCACAGATGTCGCTGATCGCACTGCCGTCACCCGGCGCGAGGACGAAGGACGGCACCCGCACGCTGGGGTCAGTGAACAACCGACCGCGTCGGCCGGCCGTTTGAACGTTAGCCGCCGTTCTTACGAGGACGGCACGGGGACCGTCTTGCGCACACTCGCGGCCAGGAAGTCGGCGTCTCACACACCGCGCTCAACCACCGTCTTCGAGACGCGTGTGGCTCACAGGATCCTGGCGACTTGCGCCATCGACGTTCGAGCCGTTACTGGCTGACCGTCTCCGTGGTGATGTGGTCGAGGATCGCAAGGAGGGGTTGCAGCTCGGGTGTGGACTCGGCCTCTTTGAGTGCTGCGCGGAGGGTGGCGTCATGGATGGGTCGGGCCTGGTCGAGTAGCGCGGCGCCGGCATCGGTCAGCTCGGTGTAGATACCGCGGCGGTCGTCGACGCAGATGAACCTGGTCAGCAGCCCGCGGGCTTCGAGGCGGGCGACGAGCCTGGTGGTGGCGCTGCTGGACAGGGCGGTGGCGCGGGCCACTTGCTGCATGCGGAGGTGGTGTACGCCGACCTGGCGGCTGAGAACGTCGAGCAGGGTGTACTCCACCACCGACAGCCCGACCTCGCGTTGCAGCGTGGTCTCTAGTGCGGAGTCGATCAGGTTGTGGAACGCGGCGACTGTTCGCCAGCCCCGGGCGCGGACCTCAACGGCGTCGTCGGGAAAGGCCATGGATGCTCCCTCCTGAAGTCGATGACGGTGTCAGTGGCGGATGAGGACGGGATAGTCGGTGTAGCCGACCGACGGGTCTTGCCCCGGTTGTGGGTAGAAGGTAGCCGGATCAGGCTCGTTCAGGGGTGCACCGGCGGCGATCCGCTGCGCCAGATCCGGGGTGGCGATGTAGTCACGGCCGAACGCCACCGCGTCGGCGATGCCGCCTTCGACGAGGCGTCGCCCGTCGCCGGCGTCCATCTCCTCGTTGGCGATGATCGGTCCGCCGAAGGTCACCTTGAGGTGGCTCAGCAGGCTGTCCTCGGCTTCGGTCTCGCGGATGAACAAGAACGCAACCTTGCGCTGGCGCAGCTGCTCGGCGACGTAGCCGAACAGCGCACGGGGGTTCGGAGTCGCCCATGTCGTGTTCCTCGCCGCGAGGACGGAGGTGGACACCGACCCGATCGGACCCCCACACCTCACTGACCGCTTCGGTGATCTCCAGCAGGAACCGGGCCCGGTTCTCCACCGATCCGCCGTAGCCGTCGGTGCGGTGATTGGTGCTGTCTTGCAGGAACTGGTCGATCAGGTAGCCGTTGGCGGCGTGGATCTCCACGCCGTCGAACCCGGCACGCCGGGCGTTCTCCGCGCCGCGGCGGAAGTCGTCGACGATCCCGGCGATCTCGTCGGTCTCCAGTGCTCGAGGCGTCACGTAGGGGCGGACGGGTCGGAGCTGTCGGACCTGGCCGGCCGCTGGGATCGCACTCGGCGCGACCGGCAGGTCGCCGCCCAGCAGCTCGGGGTCGGAGATGCGGCCGACGTGCCACAGCTGCAGGAAGATCCGCCCGCCGGCGGCGTGCACCGCATCGGTAACCAGCTGCCAGCCCTTGATCTGCTCGGCGGACCAGATGCCCGGGGTGCCGTGGTAGCCGACTCCTTGCGGGCTGACTGAGGTGGCCTCGCTGATGATCAGGCCGGCGCCGGCGCGCTGCCGGTAGTACTCGGCCATCAGCTCGGTCGGTACCCGGTCCGCACCGGCCCGGCAGCGAGTCAGGGGCAGACATGATCAGCCGATTCGGGATGGACAGCGACCCCACGGCGAGCGGGGAGAGCAGTGCAGACAACACGACTTCCTCATCTGTGCACACAACGATATTTGCAGACGCGGCCTATCTTGCCAGGTCGCACCACCGATCTCAACCCAGCTCGACAGGGCAATTGCCGACTACGCCGCACTACGGCTGCTTCACACAGGGCCGTTCACCATAAGCCGGGGACCCTCTACCGACGAGTAAGCCCGCAGGGGGCGCTGCCAGCCTGGCGTGACCTAGACGAGCTCCCGGACCATGTCCTCGCCGGCCCGGTGAAATCCGACATCAGCCAAGTAGTTGCCGGTGTTCTGCATTCTGCGGGGGCAACCGCGCGGCGGTAGCCGACGCTGGCGAGCGGGCCGTCGGCGCGGTAGACGAACTCGCCGAGCGTGAAACCTTGATATCTCGGCACCACGTAGTCGAGTTCGATTTGGGCGGTTGCGGCTCCTGCGTCACGGGTCAGCACCAGGCCCACCGTTTCTGCTCCTCGCAGTACAAGGTAGCCACGGTCGGCGCGTGCCGCGTCCTGGCTGGAGAAGCCGGGGTTGAAGTGCTCGATGTCGGCGGCGAACTCCCTCATCAAGTACCGCGCGTAGCTCTCAGTCGGAGGAATCTCGACGACATCGAACGTTTCAGGATCGTGGCGATCACGGAGGAGCCGCACGATGTAGAAGACGTTGATCGCTGTGAGCACCAAATTCATGGCGACCATCGGCCAGACCGCGATCGCCAAGTTGAAGACCACCAACACGGCCGACGCCACGGCGCCGAAGAGGCGCAACCGCAAGATGCGAGTCTGCAGTACGGAGTAGACCAGCAGGGCCGACCCGGCCCAACCCAGCAGTTGTAGGACTACCACTGAATCGCCTCCCTCATCGTGCCGCCCCTGCCCCCAGCGCTCGGATCGGAATCGATCATTCTCGTCGACACGGGGCACTCTAGGACGCAGGTCGGTTCCGCCTTGCAGCGCCTCGTTGCGGGGTTTGGAGCGTTCCGCAAGAGGTCGGTCGACCGAGCTCACTGGGCCTCGCGCATCCATCAAGCTCGCCAGTTGGTGCGTCGTCGCCGTATGCCCCGCCCGCGAAAGTGCCGGGTGAAGGGCGCCGTACGAAGACGTTCGTAGTGATGCCTGGGGCTTGTGGGGGCGCGCTGGGGGAGGGTGCGCCGCACGACGGGGAACCCTCGCTGGCGAGCGCTGGCCCGAGCACGAACGTTTGGACCTGTCCTCATGTGCGGACATATGCCGCCTATCGGTCAGTTCAGACCTGAGGCCCCCCTTCGCCGCTCGGAGTGGCCGGTCAGCGGAGCTGCGCACAGCGTCGGGTGGAGGGCGGGCGTCTACCAGAACGCAGCGGTCAGCCTCGCGATCCCCGGCGACTGGATCTGGAAGAATGTCGGTCATGACGGTGACCATGACGAGGATCGAGTGGTCGGGGAGGGCCATCCACACGGCGCTGCAGACATCGTCACCGGATGAGGCCGACCGCTTCGCTGATGAGTACCGTGGTGCGTTGACCCGTGCCGCTGAGACCCTTGACGTGAGTGACGCCGAGGCTGTGCTGGACCGTTAAAATCAGCTCAAAGCGATTACTACTATCAGCTTCCGGCACAACCTTAGTCTGACCTCCTCCGCAAGCAAATCTCAAAACAAAAATTCAATTGGAGAACGTACTTATGTCTAATCTGAGAATCGCCGTGGTTGGTTGCGGATATTGGGGCCAGAACCTGCTACGGAATTTCTGCGAACTGGAAGAAGCCGAGGTTGTAATGGTGTGCGACTTTGACTCGCGCTCCCTCACCAGAGCCAAGCGCCGCTATCCGTCCATTGAAGTAACCCAAAGCTATGCCGAGGTCCTGGCGGATCCGCGAGTGGACGCTGTGGTGCTGGCGACGCCGGTGTCGACGCATTACCCATTCGCGAAGCAAGCGCTGCAAGCTGGGAAGCACGTACTGGTCGAAAAGCCGCTGGCTCAGAGCGGCGCCCAGGTGCTGGATTTAATCGAACTGGCGGAATCGAAGGGCAAAATCCTCATGGTGGACCATACCTTCTTGTACACCGGCGCGGTTCGCCGCATGAAGGCGATGGTGGATTCGGGCGAGATCGGCCAACTGCTGTATTTCGATTCCGTCCGCATCAGCCTTGGCCTGGTGCAGAGCGACATCAACGTTCTCTGGGACCTCGCCCCGCACGATCTTTCGATCATGGATTACTTGTTCGAGCGGGAACCGATTGCGATCTCGGCGACTGGAGTGAAGCATCTGAACACGCCTCACGAAAACATCGCTTACGTGACCGTGCAATTTGAAGGAAACCTCATTGCGCACTTCCATGTGAATTGGCTGGCTCCAGTGAAAGTTCGGCGAACTCTGGTTGGCGGCAGCAAAAAGATGGTGGTCTACGACGACACCGAGAACAGCGAAAAAATCAAGGTTTACGACAAGGGAGTCGTGCAAACTCAAGACCCCGAGCGCCGCGAGAAGATGCTCACCGGATATCGCAACGGAGACATGCTGGCGCCGCAACTCGACACCGGCGAAGCACTGCGTTTGATGGCGAAAGAATTTGTCGCCTCAATTAACGAGAAGCGCGCGCCGCTCAGCGATGGTTATGCCGGATATCGTGTGGTTCGCCTGCTCGAAGCGGCGCAGCGGTCGATCGAGCAGAACGGCCGCCTGATTAGCTTGCGCGACGAGCATCTTTCGGCAATCAGCGCAATCCTCAACACCTCGAACGTTGCCGCAGCCGATTAGTCTGTTCGGATAACTGCTAAACTAGTTCTTCACGACTGCTACCAATATGAAAACCCTTGAAACATCGATATCGTTTATGGGAGGGATGCGCTGTTGCGCTATCCCTCTCCAGTGGCCGCTTTTGGCAGTTGCAGCGCACGCCGGCAAATCAAATTGAAGCGGAGAATTGCCTGCCAGGCACTCCGTCCAGCTCAATGGGATATGAGCGGCGGCGGGGATCCGTCGATTCAGGGTTTTGCAACCGACATAAGCGTCAACGTCGGCCAGGTCATCAACTTCAAAATCAACACGGACGCGAGCGCTTACACCATCGACATTTATCGAATGGGTTACTACGCTGGGAAAGGCGCTCGGCTGATAACTAGCATTCAACCCTCAGCGTACGCTGCCGCAGGTCCAGCCCGCCTGCCTGACTGATTCGCTACCGGTCTTGTTGACTGCGGCAACTGGGCGATCTCGGCTTCATGGCAAGTCCCGGCAAACGCGACCTCCGGTATTTACTTCGCGCATCTGATTAGGAGCGACACCGGAGGCGACAGTCACATCGTCTTCGTTGTTCGCAACGACGCGAGCCATTCCGCCGTGCTTGTTCCAAACTTCCGACGAGTCATGGCAGGCATATAACGGCTATGCGGGCTCAAGCCTTTATGGCCCGAGCGATGAGTTTGATCTCACCCAGCGTGGGTATAAGGTCAGTTACAACCGGCCATTTATCACTCGAGGATTTCAGGACAGAGTCCGCAACCTGGGTATTCGGCGCCGAGTATCCGATGGTTCGCTGGCTGGAAGCGAATGGCTACGACGTCACTTACTTTACCGGTGTTGATGCAGCCCGTACCGGCAACCTCATTGAGAACCACAAACTCTATTTGAGTGTAGGCCACGACGAATATTGGTCTGGCCCGCGTCGGGCACAATGTTGAAGCGGCCCGCGATGCCGGCGTGAATCTGGCATTCTTCAGCGGCAACGAAGTCTTCTGGAAGACGCGCTGGGAAAACAGCATCGATGGAACCAATACTCCGTACCGCACCCTGGTCTGCTACAAGGAAACGCTGGGGCCAAACTCAAGCCCGTCAGCTGCGGCAGCGATCGATCCACTTGATCCGCCCACTTGGACGGGCACGTGGCGTGACAACACCAAGAGTCCACCAGCCGACGGCGGTCGTCCTGAAAACGCGCTGACCGGAACCATGTTCATGGTGAACGGGCCGGGCACCGATAACCCCGGCAAATCTTTCCATTAAGGTGCCGGATGCCGACGGCAAGATGCGGTTCTGGCGCAACACTACCGTGGCAACGCTCGCCCCGGGCACAACAGCGACTCTTCCTGCAGGAACCTTGGGCTATGAGTGGGATGAGGACGTGGACAACGGCGCTCGCCCGGCGGGAACTTTTGATCTTTCCACCGCTACCTATGCGCTGACTTCCGATCTGTTGCTGGACCAGGGCGGAACCTATGGTGCCGGCACCGCCACGCATCACCTTGACACTGCATCGCGCCTCCGAGCGGAGCTCTCGTTTTTGGTGCCGGAACCGTGCAGTGGTCCTGGGGATTGGACAGCAATCACGACAATCCGTTTGGATTCGCCAGTCCGGCAGCCAATCCGGATATGCAGCAAGCCACAGTCAACCTATTCGCCGACATGGGCGTTCAGCCGGCGACTCTGCAACCTGGCTCTGGTTCCAGCGACCGCATCCACCGACACTACCCCGCCGGTATCCAACATCACTTGGCCGACCAGCGGCTCAGTCCTGACCAGCGGCGGAACAATCAATGATCAACGGCACGGCGACCGACTCCGGCGGCGGAGTGGTCGGCGGAGTCGAACTATCCTTGGATGGCGGGAGCACCTGGCACCCAGCCACTGGTCGTGAGAACTGGAGTTACTCATGGACACCCACTACGCTTGGATCCTTCACCCTCGAGACCCGCGCTACCGACGACAGCGGAAATATCGAAATCCGCCTCGGCGGGACTGGCGGTTGTTACCGTCAATCCGCCAGATTGCCCATGCACCGACTTCAGTTCCTCGACCATCCCTCCCAAGTCGACAGCGGAGATGGCTCTTCACTCGAATTGGGTGTGCGGTTCCGAGCCGATTTTGACGGCTATATCACCGGAATTCGCTTCTATAAGGCGGCGACAAATACCGGCACTCATATAGGAAACTTGTGGAGTAATACCGGAACTCTGTTAGCCACCGCCGTATTCACCAACGAGACTGCCTCGGGCTGGCAGCAAGTCACTTTCAGCAATCCTGTCGCGGTGACCGCCAACACGACGTACGTTGCATCGTATTTTGCTCCCGCCGGACATTATTCCGACACGCCTGGATATTTCGCTAACTCGGGCAGCGACGCTCCGCCTCTGCATTTCCTCAAGAGTGGCGTCGATGGCGGCGAACGGAGTGTTTGCGTATGGCGCGAGCAGCGCGTTTCCCGCCTCGAGTTTTAATTCGACTAACTACTGGGTCGACGTGACGTATGTTCCTGCGTCCTCCATGCCGGGAGCGCCTCCTGCGCTGCTGGCGCAGCCGGCGAATCTTACGTTCGCAGCATTTCAAGGCAATGGGAATCCGCCCAAGCCAGTCGGTCACCGTTTACAACGAAGGAAGCGGCGCCCTGAATTGGACGGCGTCGTCTAACGCGCCGTGGCTGATCGCTTCGCCGAGTTCGGGGACTACGCCCGCGACCGTTGCGATCTCGGTGAATGCTTCTGGCTTAGCGGCTGGAACTTACACCGGAACGCATAACGTTCAGTGCTTCCGGAGCTACGAACCCTCCGCAAACTATTACCGTCTCGCTAAGCGTCACCAACCTGCTGCTATTTTCAAACTTTTGCTGACGGAACCATGAACGGCTGGGCGTTCTCGCCGCTGGGCTTTGCCTCGAACTGGTCGGTAGCAAACGGTGCGCTGCAATATAACGGTGGCGGCCATACTCAAGTCTTCGCGGGAGACTCGGGTTGGACAGACTACACACTTGAATGTTGCGGTGAAGCTTGCGACCTTGAATGATTATCCCGGGCGGCATCCGAGGAAGGTTAAATCCGGCGACGGGCGCCGGCTATGCTGTGTGGTTATATCCCCATGAAGGGTCTGATCAAACTCTTTCGAAATACCGCGTGGAATATCGATTCCGGGCTGGTATTGCTGGCTCAGGCGGCGGTTCCGTTTGACACGACAAGTTTCCACAACGTGCAGCTTTCGTTCAAGGGAACTCAGATCAGCGTGCTTTATGACGGCAGGACTATCATCACCGCAACTGACGCGACCTATTCCAAGTGGATTAATTGCGCTGGATGTTTCGAATCAAGTGATCAACTTCACCAATGTGCTGGTAACCTCAAACAATGCCGAATACTGGCTCCCTGAAGTCTTCGCCAGCTTCGTTGAACTTCTCGGCAACCATATGGCGGCTGCAAATCCGTCGCCCCAGAATGTACAGCTCACCAATGGCGGTTCAGGTTCGTTGGTGTGGACGGCAACCAGCAGCGCGCCGTGGCTTACTGTTTCGCCAGCATTCGGCAGCACCGTAAGCACCTTGCAGGTTTCTGCCGCTTCGTCCGCTTTGAATCCTGGTACTTACAACGGGACGATCACCGTCTTTGCTCTAGGTTCGGTGAAGACCGCGACCACAATTCCGGTAACGTTGACGGTAACAGCGCAGCCACCCAGCTTGGCGGTTTCGCGCGTCAGCTATTAGTTTCAGTGGATTTGCGGGGCAGCCTGCGGCTCCGCAGTCGATAGCCATCAGCAACGGCAGCGGAGTCGGAACCTTTTACACTGGACGGCCGCGAGTGACTCATCGTGGCTGACGCTTTCGCCCGCCAGCGGGTCGGTCCACAAAATTTACGGTTACCGCCAATCCTGCAGGATTGGCCAATGGAACTCATATCGGTCACATCACGGTCACCGCAAGCGGAGTTTCGAACTCGCCGCAAATCATTCCTGTCTCGTTGCAGATTCTCGTCGCAGGACCTGAGCGGAGACGTTTGGCGATCTCGGAAGCGGCTGGATTATTTCTCCGATGGGTCTGGGCAATGGCTGGACGGCCGCCAACGGAATTTATTCATACAGCGGCCTAGGCCTGAGTCAATCATGCGCCGGCAACAGCGCCTGGTCTGACTACACTTTCGACACGAATGTTCAACTCGCCAATCTCTCTAACTGGCCGGGTGGGGTTCGGGCACGCGTCAATCCATCTACCGGAGCCGGTTACGCAGTCTGGTTGTACCCCGGCTACAGCGAAGCAATCCTTTATCGTGTGCCACAGTGGAACATCAACGGTCCTGGGCTGACGCAGCTGGCCGTGGCGCCGCTCAACTTTGATACCAGCAAGCACGATCTCAAAATGAGCTTTGCCGGCAACGTGATCTCCGTGTACTGGGACGGCGTCGCCGTTGATGAGTGCAACCGACAGCAGCTATGCCAGTGGGTTCGTCTGCCTGGACGCCGACAATCAGCCGATTTCGTATTCGAATGTGTCCGTCGCTGTCGGTACAGAATCCGGTGACCCTTGATCCGGTTACGCCATCAAGCCTGGTATTCAACGCAGGACCAGGATTCACGCCTGCACCCCAGACAGTCAACATTACCGCTGGCGGCGCGAACACGACCTGGGCAGCTACCAGCAACGTTTCGTGGATGACGGTGGCATCGTCGAATTCGCTAACCCCCGGTTCTTTGACGATTTCTGTTAATCCATCTGGTATGGCTCCGGGAAGCTACCCGGGGTCGGTCACAGTGTCCGCACCCGGAGCGACCAACTCTCCGTTGATCATTCCTGTGACACTGGCGATAAACAGCACGGTCCTGTCGGTAGCTCCATCTAACCTGACATTCTTTGGCGCAGTCGGATTGAATCCGAATCCGCAAACCATTCAGATTTCGAACACTGGAACCGGGACCCTGAACTGGACGGCAAGCCGACACGAGCAGCTGGCTTGGCTTGAGCGCCACATCGGGAGCAACACCGGCTGTCGGTCACTGTCACGCCTGACACGACGACCACTGGAGCTGGAACATTCAACGATGCGATCACCGTCGCCTCAAACGGCGTCTCCAATAGTCCGCTTACAGTGCCCGTTTCAATGCAGGTCGGTTCGCTTCTCTTCAGCGATAACTTCAGCGCGGGAGCAGGGAATTGGACGATCTCGCCGCTGGGATTTGCCGCTGGGTGGTCGGTTGTAAACGGTACATACACTTACAACGGCGGCGGCCATACCCAATCGTATGCCGGCAGCTCGGCTTGGACGTGACTACACGGTGTCGACTGACTTCCAACTCGCGTCGTTAAGCGACTATCCCGGTGGGTTGCGCGGCAGGGTCAATACCACTACCGGATCGAGTTACGGGGTGTGGATTTATCCCGAACGAGAAAGTGTTGAAGCTGTTCCGCATCGGGCAGTGGAACATCGACACCGATCTATCAGTGCTTGGTCAATCAGCGCCGATCAGCATCGATACCAATTTGCACAACCTGCGGCTGGTCTTCCAGGGAACAACCATTCAGGTTTATTACGACAATGCTCTTGTGATCACCGCAACCGATGCGAGTTACAGTCAGGGCGCGGTTGCGCTGGATGTATCGAACCAGCCGATCGCCTTTGACAATGTGACCGTGATTTCGCTTCCGTAAGACCTCTCCCAACAGTCAGACACACAATCTAA
>CAVPPP010000027.1:0-36439 GCA_963707005.1 uncultured Actinomycetota bacterium | reverse complement strand
CAGGGACGTCGGGCGCGGGCTCTGGAGACCTTGGTCCAAGCCCTGGAGCTGGCCCCCGAACCCGAGGGCTACCTCCGGCTGTTCCTGGACGAAGGTGCTCCGATGCTAAGCCTGCTTTGCGACCTCAAGCCTGATGGACCCGGCGGGCACCAGGCGCGACGCTTGCTCCGCGTCGACGAAGCGGTCGAGGCTGCCCTAGCACCGAACACGGGGCAGGGCATCACGCAGACCGCCGTCGAGTCGTTAAGCGACCGGGAGCTCCAGGTGCTGAGGTTGCTCGACAGCGAGCTGACCGGGCCGCAAATAGCTCACGACGCTGTTCGTCACGCACAACACGGTCCGCACCCACACCCAGCACATCTTCACCAAGCTCGACGTCACCAACCGCCGGGCGGCGGTGCTCCGCGCCCGCGAACGCGGCCTCATCTGACTGGCACGGACTAAGGGCGCGACGGAGCGAGCACTAACCGCTGCGGAAAGCAGGATCATCCAGTCAGTCACATCGTTGGATGACGCCCCCTCACCCAGCCGGTCCCTAGGTTCGAGTCATCCCGCGGCACCCGCTCCGGAATCAAGACACCTGGGAGTCGACATGACCATCACCACCACCACACTCACCCGAGCGGCCGGCCTCGCCGCCGTCGCCGGCGGCCTGCTGTTCATCGCCGTCCAGTTCAAGCACCCCCTCCTGACCGCCCAATTCACCACCACCACCGAGTACACGATCCGTGAGACCGCGAAAATCCTCATGGCCGCTCTCTCGCTGGTGGGCATCACCGGCATCTACCTGCGACAGGTCCGACAGATCGGCGTGCTCGGCCTGATCGGGTACCTGTTACTCAGCGTCGGCTACCTCACCATCCTGACCATCCAGGTCATCGCCGTGTTCGTCCTCCCGGACCTCGCGGCCAGCCAGCCCGGCTACGTCAGCGACGCCCTCGCCGTGGCCCACAGCGGCCACCCGGTCGGCGACGTCAGCCAGTTCCAGACCCTCACCAACATCGCCATCACCTACATCGCCGGCGGCATCCTCTTCGGCATCGCGCTCTTCCGGGCCGGGATCCTCGCCCGCTGGGCCGCAGCCCTCATGACCCTCGGCGCTGTCGCGACCATCGCCACCTTCCAGCTGCCCGAGCTTACCCAGCGACTGTTCGCCATCCCCGCCGCCATCGCCCTGATCGGCCTCGGCTACTCCCTGTGGCGTGACCAGCGCACCCAGGCCGTACGCGTCCCGCCCAGCACCGACAGCCCGCAGCTCGACCCAGCCGGCGCAAGATGACCATCACCGCGGTCCAGCGCTCCAGCCGGTCGACGGCGAGGACCGGGTGGGTGCCGTTCGCGCTGGTCGCCCTGGTCGTGCTGCCCCTCTTCTTCGGCGTGCTGCGCCTGGTCGAGCTGGCGGGCGGTCCGGCCCTGATGCCGGCCAACCCGCGGCTGAACGCGTCGCCGGTGCCGGTGATCGTGCACATCGTCAGCGCGGTCGGCTACACCGTCCTCGGCGCCTTCCAGTTCTCCACCGGACTGCGGCGGCGCCGGCCTGGCTGGCACCGGGCCGCCGGGCGTGTGCTGGTCGTGCTCGGCCTGGCGGTGGCCTTCTCCGCGCTGTGGCTGACCCTGTTCTACCCCCGTCAACCCGGCACCGGCACGCTCGCGTTCCTATTCCGGCTCGCGTTCGGGTCAAGCATGGCCGCCAGCATCATCCTCGGCCTCACCGCCATCCGGCGCCGCGACGTCCCCCGCCACCGGGCCTGGATGACCCGCGCGTACGCCCTCGCCCTCGGCGCCGCCACCCAGCTGTTCACCCTCGGGATCGGGCCCGCCGTGTTCGGCCCGGGCCAGCTCACACACGACCTGAGTCTCGGCGCCGCCTGGATCATCAACCTGACGGTCGCCGAGTACCTCATCCGCCGGTCCGCGCACCGGGCCACCGGAAGGGTCAGGTCCCGATGACCCACACCGAACACCAACCCGCCGTCTACCAGCTGCGGGTTGCGGGCCGGCTCGACCAGCACTGGTCGGCATGGTTCGGCGGCCTCACCCTGACCCACGAGGACGACGGCAGCACCAGCCTCACCGGGGCCGTCACCGACCAAGCCGAACTGCACGGGCTGCTCACCAAGATCCGTGACCTCGGCGTCACCTTGATCTCCGTCTCGGTCGTCGACCCGGCCCCAGCAGCACCATGAGCAGCCACTCGCCCACCAGCGACCGCCAAGTCCACGGGTAGCCGCCGCCGCCGGGGTTGCCGCCGACCTGGCGGCCTTCCAACGTCGTCTTGACCCTCGGGTTGCCCGCTGACCTCCGCCGGGTCGGGCGCGACCATCTCCGGTCCGTGGCCGGGGAGCCTCCGGTTCGTGACCGCCCTCACCGCATCCGTGTGGCACTTCGGCACCTGGGTCCTGGTGGGCTTGCTCAGCGTCGCCACATTGCTGAACGTCGCCTCGTCGAGCCCGTGGGAAACGCCCCGGCCGGGGCCAGTACCGGCTCAGCATGTTGTCCCGTGCACCACTCACGCCCGCAGCCGGCCGTACCCCAACCGGCTAAAAACTATGCCATCGGAGCCCACCATGTCTCATCCCGTACCCACAGCCCTCAACAGCACCGCACCGACGGCCGCCTGCACCCCGGCTATCCCCCAACACGTCGCCGTCTAACACCATGACCACCCCAACGCCCGCCGTCGTCAGCCACCTTTCTCACCGAGCCGGTCATCCTTCCTCGGCCACCAGACCCTCACGCTGGGGGATCCCAGTGCAGCTGGGGGAACACCGCGTTCTGCACCCGGGTCGTTGGCGCTGGCTACGGGCGCTCGGCTGGCTGGTGCTGCTGTTCTTCCTGACCGGGGTGGCGTTCGGCCTTCCGGCACAGGCGGCAGTTGATCGGCTCCCGCCGGGAAACGAGGCACTGCAGTTTGTTGGGCTGCTGGTCGCGGCCGCTACCGCTCTCGGCTGCTACGCCCTCGCGGTGTGGCTCGGCGAGGGACGCGGCGCCTCCGAGCTCGCACTCCGGCCGGCGCTGCCCGGCTTCGCCGCCGGCGCAGCCCTCGGCCTTGTGATGATGGCATCGCTGATGGGCATCCTGGTCGCCACCGGTGCCTACGACATCACCGTGGTCGGTGCCACCCCGGCGTGGACCGGGCTCGGCCTGGCGCTGCAGGCGGCGGTCACCGAGGAGCTGTGGATGCGGGCCCTGCTGCTCCGGCTGCTGTGGCGGGCGTTCGGACCCGTCCCGGCCTTCATCGTTGCCGCACTGGTCTTCGGTGGCCTGCACCTGGCCAACCCCGGAGCAACCCCGCTCGCCGGTGCCACCGTGGTGGTGGCCGGGCTGATGTTCTGCGCCCTGTACGCCTGGACCGGTCGGCTCTGGGTGCCGATCGGTGTCCACCTTGCCTGGAACCTCGCTCAGGGCTACCTGTTCGGCGCGACGGTGTCGGGCGGCACCCTCGGCGGTTCGGTCCTGCTCAGCACCGCCCGCCCGGGAGCGCCGGCGTGGCTGACCGGTGGAACCTTCGGCCCCGAAGCCTCCGTACGTCGCCCTCATCCTGGTCGCCACGGTGACCGCCGCCGCACTCGCACTGGCCCGAAAGACCGGCAGCTTCGCCGCCCGACCACGGTCCGCAACCGCACCAGACCCGGTCATCAGCCCCAGTTGAACAGAGTGAGCGCCAACAGTCGCGCCTCGCAAACATCCGTCCGCGTGTCGCGCTCGGTGCCCGGAGGACCAATACTTGTACGGCAAGCCCCGTCCGCAAGCCGCTGATGGCCGAAAAAGCCAACACGGGGGCGACAATCAAGGCAACTGATCTCGTCTTCTCGCCGGTCAGCGTCATCAGACAAGTAGATGACCGATTCCCACCCTTGGTCAGAGGACACGATGTCGAAGCATGTGCACCCTGAGCAGAGTGAACCGCCTGACGTAGGACCTGAGGTGCTCGGGTTCATCGGGCAGTCCAGCACTGCCGCACAACCACCAGTGAGCAGGCGATTCGTGGTGCTGTACGCGCTCGCGTACATCGGCACCATCCTGCTCTTCCTCGCGCCGCTGCTGGTGTCCTTGTCGTTGAAGATCAACGCCCTGGTCGGCGCCGAGCAGGCACCCAACAGCCTGTCGCTCGTCGCCGGCACCGGAGCGTTCCTGGCCATGTTCGCCAACCCGTTCTTCGGCAAGATGAGCGACCGGACCACCTCCCGGCTGGGCATGCGACGACCGTGGATGGTGACGGGTCTGCTGGGCGGTTCGGTCGGCATCCTCGTGGTTGCGCTGGCGCCCAGTATCCCGGTGGTCCTGATCGGCTGGTGCATCGCGCAGGTGTTCTTCAACGCCCTGCTCGCCGCACTCATCGCCGTGCTTCCCGACCAGGTTCCCGTCGCCCAACGCGGCCGGGTCGCGGGTGTCTTGGGCATCTGCCTGCCCATCGCCTCCGTCAGCGGCACCTTCGTTGTGCAGCTGTTCACCGGCAACACCCTCGCCATGTTCCTGGCCCCCTGCGCGATCGGCGGGATCCTCATCCTGCTGTTCGTCGTCGCACTGAGAGACCGCCGTCTGGCCGTGGCCGACAGGCCGGCGTGGTCGCTGACCGAGTTCACCAGCGCGTTCTACCTCAACCCACGGAAGCACCCAGACTTCGCCTGGGCCTTCGCCAGCCGCTTCCTGCTCGTCCTGGCCTACGCGTTCCTCACCACCTACCAGGTCTACTACCTGCTGGAGAAGCTCGGCAGCGCAGCCGCCGACGTCCCCCGGCAGCTGTTTCTGGCCACCCTGGCCATGTCCAGTGTGGTGGTTGTGGCCTCGTTGGTTGGTGGCTGGCTGTCCGACCGGACCAAGCGGCGCAAGGTCTTCGTGGGCACTGCGTCGGTCGTGTTCGGGCTGGCCCTGTTCGTGATCGCCCTCGCCAGCAGCTTCAACGGGTTCGTGGTCGGCATGGCCATCGGTGGGCTCGGGTTCGGCCTCTACACGGCCGTGGACCTCGCCCTTGTCGCCGATGTGCTTCCCGACCCGAACAGCGCCGCAAAGGACCTCGGGGTGATGAACATCGCCGGCGCACTGCCCTCCTCGGTCGCCCCCGCGATCGCACCCGCGATCCTGGCCCTGAGCCACGGCAGCTACAGCGTCCTGTACGCGGTGGCCGGAGCGTGCGCAGTGCTCGGAGCCGGCGCCATCGTGCCCGTCAAGCGTGTCCGGTAAAGCCTCGGCGGAGATGACGCATCCCTGACCCGAACATGACCCAGGCACCTCCCGCCTTCCTCGTGCCCCAGGCTCAGCCACACCAGCCCTCCACGCCCAGCAGAGACGCCGTGGCGACCAGCCCGTTGGTCGAATCCAAGACTCCTCGTCTCGGCGCCTCTCCTGGGCGGCGATGCTGTGGCACACCCTGGCAGCGCTGTTGGACCAAGGGCGACGGATATGTCTCACGCCCGACCAGCGCCAGCCGGACTCGGCAGTCTGGTACGACAGGTGGCTCCCAACATCCGTCAGGGGCCGGCGGAGCACGGGCTGACCGGGATCTGCAGCGCCAACGCGCTGCCGTTCTCGATCGCGCCGGCCGTCGCCCCGTTCATCCTGGCCGTGACTGACGGCAAGTACAGGATCGTGTACGCGGTCGCCGGCGGGTCCGCGCTGCTGGGGGCGGCCGCGATCATGCGGGTCCGCCGCGTCGGCGGGATCAGCCCGGTCCGGTGTGGGGCTGCGCCGCCGTCCAGGCTGCGATCTGGGCGCGGGTGTCGAAGCCGAGCTTGTTCATGATGTTGCGGACGTGGGTGGCGACGGTGCGGTCGGAGATGAACAGCCGCCCCGCGATCTGCTTGTTGGTGAGCCCTTCACCGACCAGCTCGGCGACGTCGACCTCCCGTGGCGCCAGTGGCCCGGCAGGCGCATGGTCGGGGACATCGTCGGGCGGTGTCTCGCCGAGCGCCAGCCGGAGGGCATCGTCAAGGGCCATCCGCTGCCCGGCCGCGAAGGCGGCCTCGAAGCCGGTCACGCCGAGCGCGTCGATCACCGTCTGTCGCGCCGCTGCCAGCAGCGGCTCGAACGGGCCGGTAAGTCCGGCGGCCGCCTGCGCCTGCACACCGCCGGCGGCGCCGAGCAGCTGCGCAGCCAGGCGTGCGTGCCCGGTCATGCTCGCCGGCCACACCAGCAGGGTCAACAGGTCGAACTGGGCCGGACGGTCGTCGAGCTGACGCCCCACCCGCAGCGCCTCGCCCAGCAGGGTCGTGGCCCGGTCGATGTCACCCGAGAAGATCGCTGCTTGTCCTTGGTACATGAGCATCTGGACCAGGTGGGACAGGTCACCGCTGGCCCGGCAGAGCTGCTCACCGGCCGCGGAGATCTGGACGGCTGCGGTCAGGTCGGCCGCAAAGAACGCATGCACGGCCTTCGCCTGAAGGACCTGGGCTGGAAGGGGATCGGGCAGCCCGACCGAGGCGATGGTGTCCGCCTCTTCGAGGAGCTGGGCGGCGACCGTGGGGCGTCCCGCCATGTTCTCCGCGATCGAGGTGGACGCCAACGCCTCGGCCAACCCTGGACGGTCGTCCACGCCCCGCGCGGCAGCGATGGCGCGGACCAGCCACGGGCGGGCGGCCTCGGCGTCGGCCCGACGCATCTCGACCCATCCGCGGAGCCGGTACGCCCGGACAGGAACAGCAGCATCATCATCGGCCAGGGCGAGCAGCTGGTCGAGCCACCGTCTGCCGTCCCGGGTCCCTTCCGTTGACCAGTAAGGCGCGATCGCGATCGCGATGTCGAGCCCACGCTGCCAGTCGGAGGTGTTCACGCATTTCTGCAGCGCGAGAGTGATGTTGT
Organism: uncultured Actinomycetota bacterium; assembly: GCA_963707005.1. Lineage (GTDB taxonomy): Bacteria > Actinomycetota > Actinomycetes > Propionibacteriales > Propionibacteriaceae > Microlunatus. The sequence continues at coordinate 29,641 of CAVPPP010000027.1, read as the reverse complement.
CGATCTCCAGCCTGACCCAGGACAGCCAGGCGAGCGGGCGGTGCCAGAAGTCGCCCTCGGACTCCAGCGTCCGGGTCCGGTAGTACTCGACGAACCGGTCGTCCAGCGCGTGGTCCTCGGCGGCGGCGCGAACCTTGCCGGCGGCGTAGGCGCGCATCGTCTCGTGCAGCCGGAAGCCGGCGATCCCGCCCAGGTCCTGCCGGGTCACCAGCGACTTGTCGACCAGCGACGACAGCTGGTCCAGCACCGGACCCGAGTCGTCGTCCCAGACGCACACCGCGTCGAGGTCGTCGAGGGTGAACCGGCCTGCGAAGACGCAGAGCCGCCGCAGCACCCGCTGCTCGGCAGGGTTCAGCAGATCGTGACTCCAGTCGATGGTCGTCCGCAGCGTCTGCTGCCGCGGCAGGGCCGCGCGGGCCCCGCCGGTGAGCAGCGCGAACCGATCCGACAACCGGGCCAGGATCTGCTCGGGCGACAACACGCGAGTCCGCACGGCGGCGAGCTCAATGGCCAGCGGCAGCCCGTCCAGCCGCCGGCACACCTCGGCCACCGCCCAATCGTTGAGGCTGGTCAGCTCGAACGCCCCGGTGGCCGAGCGTGCTCGCTCGACGAACAGGCTGACGGCCTCGTTCTGCTGCAGCTGGTCCAGCGACAGGCCACCATGCGCCGGCGGCAGCCCGAGCGGCGGCACCGGCAGTACGTACTCCCCCGACACCTGCAGCGGCTCCCGGCTGGTGACGAGAACCCGGACCTGCGGGGCTGCGCGGAGAAGCTCGTCGACCACGGCCGCCACGGCGGACAGCAGGTGCTCGCAGTTGTCCAGCACCAGCAACAGCGCACTGTCCCGGAGACGGGACATCAGGAGCTGGGTTGGGTCGGTCCCGTACTGGTCGTGTACGTCCAGTCCGGTCATCAGCGCCGCAGCCACCTGTCCGGGTTGACGGACCTCGGCGAGACTGACCCACCAGCCGCCGTCGGCGAAGCCGCGCGCAAGATCGGTGGCCAGCCGGCCAGCCAGCCGGGTCTTGCCGACCCCACCCGGGCCGACGAGGCTGACCAGACGCGCCGCAGTCAGCATCCGCCGGGCCTCTGCCAGCTCATGCCGCCGACCCACGAAGCTGGTTGCCTCGGCGGGAATGTTGCCGATGCGGCGTCTCGGCCTGCCCACAATGACCGGAACGTAGCACGCGACCCCGTGACGACAGGTGGACTACGCATCGCGTCATCAATTCGACGGAAGCGGCGGCCCGACCGCCGGTCCTAGCGTCAAGACATGGCCGAATGCCCCAACATCCATCGCGTCGAGGTCACCTTCACCGGGACCCCGCCGGGCCGTCCGATCGAGGTCGCGTCCGGGGTCAGCGACGTCGAGGTGGACGGTCACACGCTCCGCTGCCTGGTCCACGGCAGCGTCCAGCCCTTCCTGGAGGCGATCCGCGGCTACGAGGTCACCAGCCTCACCGCCGTCGAGATCCACCGACCGCCCCGAGCATGACCGCCAGGGCACTGTCCACGCTCACTCCACAGCGCTGCTCGACCAGATCAGCCTGACGCCGAGAACAGCAAGGTCACATCTCCATCCATCCACCACGAAAGGAAGTCCCGACATGACCACCACCCGCAGGACTGCACTGGTTGCCGGCATCTTGTACCTCATCACCGAGGTCACCGCCATCACCGCCATGCTCAGCTACGGCTCGGTTCTGACCGACCCGACCTTCATCATCTCCACCGCCGTCGACAACACCGGTGTCCTCGTCGGGGCGTTCCTCGAGGTGCTGCTCGCCATCGCCGTGGTCGGCTCCTCCGTCACCCTGTACCCGGTCATCAAGACCTACGGTCCCGGTCTAGCGCTCGGCTACGTGGCCGGTCGCCTGATCGAGGCCGCCATCATCCTCTTCGGCGCCATCAGCCTGCTCACCGTCGTCACGCTGCAATCCCAGCTCAGCGACGCTCCCGACGCCGAAGCTGCGGCCGCCGTCACCGTCGGCCAGTCGCTGGTGGCCCTGCACAACTGGACCTTCCTGTTCGGCCCGAAGCTGGCGCTCGGCGTCAACACCGTCCTACTCGCCTTCTTGATGTTCCGGTCCCAGCTGGTGCCCCGGGCCATCGCCATCCTCGGCCTGGTCGGTGGCAGCCTCGTCTTCCTCTCCGGCACCGCGGTCCTGTTCGGCGCCTACCCCGACCTGTCCACCATCGGAGTGGCAGCGGCCATGCCGGTCCTCGCCTGGGAGCTCAGCCTCGCCGTCTACATGATCATCAAAGGGTTCCGGACCGTGACCCCGGATGAAGCCCCCACCACCGTCCGCCCGGCCGCGCCGGTAGCCGCCTGACACTTCGCCGAACCGACCGCCAATCCGACCCCCATCAAGGGAAGACGATGTCACACTCAGTCCCGGCCGGCTCGACCGTGCGACTCACCGGCGAGATCGACCCGAACCTCTCCCGCTGGCTCTGGCTGGTGAAGATGTTCCTAGCCATCCCGCACTACCTCGTGCTGGCCTTCCTCTGGACCGCCTTCCTGCTCACCACCATGGTCGCGGGCGCCCACGTCCTGGTCACCGGTCGCTACCCGCGGGCACTGTTCGACTTCAACCTCGGCGTGCTGCGCTGGAACTGGCGAGTCGCGTTCTACGTCTACGCCGCCCTCGGCACCGACCGCTACCCACCGTTCACCCTGGCCCGCACCGACTACCCCGCCAGCCTCGACCTGCCCTACCCCGATCACCTCCCGCGAGGGCTGCGGCTGCTCACATCCAGGCTCGCCGCCCTCCCGCACCTGATCATCTTCGCCCTGATCGCCGCCGACCTCCTCCCCTACCCGTGGACCGAGAGGGTCGACTGGAGCACCGGCGTCCAACCCGTCGGCGGCTACTCCGTGCTGAACCTGCTCGTCGTGGTCGCCGGCAGCTTCCTCCTCCTCACCGGCCGCTACCCGCGCACCCTGTTCGACCTGCTCCTCGGCATCAACCGCTGGCTCTACCGCACCTTCACCTACCTCACCCTCATGAGCACCGCCTACCCACCGTTCCGACTCGACCAAGGTCCCCACGAGCCCGAACCCCAGATCGCCCCCCAGCCGACACACGATCACGATGCCCACCCGCCCCGCAGCCACATCGCAGCGACGGCCGGTCCGTGATGACCGGACCGGCCGACTCGACGATGACCGCAATCACCACCGAACCTGGAGATGGGCCGCACCGCTGCCACTCCTAGCGAGCTGGCATGGTTCCACCAGACGGACTCATCCCAGGGTCGACGCTGATCTCCATGGCCGACGCCGCTTCAATGGTCATCGTGTTCAGCGGGTTCCGGATCCGTGCAGCCGAACGCCCTTGATGAGGAGCCAGAAGATCAGCACGGCTTCGCCGACGAAGCTGAACCGGGAGATCTCCAGCGCGTAGCCAGATACCAGCACGGATCCGATCTCGTCGATCAGGTATCCGAGCCCCGCCAAGACGAGCAGGACACCGAGAAGCCGCGGCGCGAAACCCGATCGATAGACCAGGTAGCCGATGAGCGCGAGGTGCACCCCGAAGAGGGCGTAGCTGGCGTCCCAGATGGTGTGGAACTGGCCAACGGCCTGCAAGGCCTCGTCGGCATCGCCGAGCAGCGTCCAATGCGCTGACCAGCTGGGTGATCGCCACCAGGAAGACTGTGGCATAGGCGATCCGGAACACGGCGGCCATGATCGCGACGCTCCGGTTGACGGATTCGAACACTGCCAACAGCGCGCAGGCCACGACGATGTCGAGAACGACGACCACCATCAGGCCGGCGATGCCCGAGCGAAACAGTGCCTCCGAGTCGATGAGGTTCTGCGCGGTTCTGGCGGCGTCTCCTGGGGTGACGAGAACCTCGACGACGCCGAAGTTGGCGAGGCCGGCGAGGACGGCCAGCAGCAGGAGGGCAACTCCGCCGATGAGGCTCGCCGTGCGTGGGGACCAGGCGGGGCGGCCGGGCGGGGTCGCGTTCGCCTGACCGCTGTGGAGGGGATCGGCGTTCGGCGTCGCGTCGGGGGCGTGGCGGTCGCGGTCGAGGCCTGCAGGTGTCGTGGGGGCCAGCTTGGGTGTGGACATGATGCTCCTTGGTCTTTCGTTGGATGTGCCTGTAGGTAGACCGTGCCCGTCCGCGGTTGGGTGGTAGTGGAAGGCCGGTGGAGTCACGGTTGAACCCTCGGGTCCCCGCCCAGCCCCGCATGGCGAGATCGGGTGGGCGCTGTCGGCGATCTGTCCCCGTGGTGCGTGGCGACGATTCCGTGACGGGCGGGGGATGATGGAGGGAAGGTCATGTCCTAGGGCGGGAGCACCCTCGTGGTACAGATCCGTCTGCTCGGCGGCGTCAGCGCCACCGACGGTGGCAGGCCGGTGGACGTCGGCCCGGCGAAGTGTCAGACGGTGCTCGCGGTGCTCGTGCTCGCGGCCGGTTCAGCCGTTCCGGTGCCGCGCCTGGTGGACCTGGTGTGGGGTGAGGAGCCCCCTCGCACAGCCGAGAAGACGTTGCAGTCCTATGTGGTCCGTCTCCGCCAGGCCCTCGGGGCCGGCGCCATCGTTCGGGTGGGTGCGGCGTACCGGTTGACCGTTCACGCCGGAGGCGCTGGACGTGGCCCGTTTCCGGCAGCAGCTGGCCTTGGGCAACATCGAGGCGGCGCTGGACGAGTGGACCGGTATCCCGCTGGCCGGGCTCGAGGCGCCCGGCCTGACCCCGGTGGTGGACGGGCTGGTGGAGCAGTGGCTGGCCACGGTGGAGATCGACCTCGAGCACCGACTCCAGACCGACCCGACCGCGACCATCGGCCCCCTCACCGAGCTCACCGCACACCATCCGTTCCGCGAAGGCCTGTGGTCGCTGCTGATGACCGCGCTGTACCGGGTCGGACGCCAAGCCGACGCGCTCGACGCCTACCAGAAGGCCCGCCATCACCTCGTCGAACAGCTCGGGGTCGAACCGGGTCCGCGGCTGCGCGAGCTGGAGTCCCTCATCCTCGGCCAGGACGAGCGGCTGCGCGGGCCGGAACGGTCCACGGCCTTGACGTCACCTCATCCCACCGGGCACCGTCACGTTCGGCTTCTGCGAGGTGGAAGATTCCTCGCGACTGTGGGCGGCGCACCCGACGAAGATGGCTGCGGCAGTGGCCCGGCTCGACGGGCTCGTTCGGGCTGTGGTGGACCGCCACCGCGGGTGGATCTTCGCCGCGGCTGGTGAGACGTTCGGAGCCTCCTTCCATCGAGCCGACGACGCCGCTGCGTGGGCCAGAGAGCTGCAGCTGGAGGCGAGCAGCGAACCATGGCCTGGTGGTGTGGAGCTGCGGCTACGGATCGGGCTGCACACCGGGGAGACAGAGGAACGAGCGGGCAGCTACTTCGGCGCGGCGGTCAACACGGCAGAACGGATCGCGGCGGCCGGGCATGGCGGTCAGATCCTGGTGTCGGGAGTGACCTCGGACCTGCTCGACCGAAGAGAGGTCCTCGATCTCGGAACCTACCGCCTCGACGGGGAGGCATCAGGGGTTCGCATCGTGCAGCTCGACGACGGCCGCCATCCGCCACTGCGCACCGAGGACATGCGGTCGGGGCAACCTGCCCCGCCGACTGGACCGGATCCATGGCCGAGACAACGATCTCGACAGCATCCGCGAGGCACTGTCACGCTCGCCGGTGGTCACGCTGGTCGGGCCTGGAGGGATAGGCAAGACCCGGCTCGCGCTCGCGGTGGGAATGTCCGACGACGACTGTTGCCGGTGGGGTATGGCTGGTCGAGCTGGCACGGATCGCCTCATCCCACGACGTCCCCCGTGCCGTGGCCGACGTCCTGGACGTCAAGGAAGGCCCCGGACGCAGCCTTCTCCAGTCGGTGGTCGCGGCCCTGCAGGCACGCTCGGCTCTCCTCGTGCTCGACAACTGCGAACACGTCATCGACGGCGCGGCGGAGCTCGTCCAAGCCATTGCCCAGGGATGCGCGGACGTCCGGGTGCTGGCCACCTCTCGGGAAGCGCTCGGTGTCAGCGGGGAACGGCTCATCCTGGTCGGACCCCTCGACCCCGCCGGGTCGGCCGTGGAGCTCTTCAACGAGCGCGCCGAAGCCCTGTCGGCGACGTTCGATGCTGCGGCCGTCGCGGTCTGACGTGGAGCAGATCTGCCGCCGTCTCGACGGCATTCCCCTGGCTATCGAGCTGGCTGCGGCCCGGACACGAACGCTCGCGCCCTCGGAGCTGGTGGAGCGGCTGGGTCACCGCCTGCGACGTCCTGACCGGCGGGCTCCGGACCGCGCCGGAACGGCACCGAACACTTCGGGCGACCATCCAGTGGTCCTACGACCTGCTCGAGCCCGCCCAGCAGACGCTGTTCCAACGGTTGTCGGTGTTCGCCGGCCCGTTCACCCTCGAGGGCGCTGGCACCGTGGGCGCCGGCGACGATCTCGACCACGGCGACATCGATGACCTGCTGCAGGACCTGGTCGAGAAGTCGATGGTCACCGTCGCGTCCGGACCCTTCGGCCGGCTCTTCCAGCTGCTGGACACCATGCGCGAGTTCGCTGCCGAGCAGCTCGCGGAATCCGGGTCCCCCGACCTGGCTGGCCGAGCGGCACGCGCACTGGTGCCTCACGCAGGTCGCCGACATCCACCACCGGCTCGTTGGCCCGGCTGAGATCGAGGGAGTCGCCCGCCTCGGCCAGCTCTGGCCCAACCTCCGCGCTGCCTTCGACTGGGCCTGCACACCCGGCAGCTGGCAGCTGGCAGCCGCGCTGGTGCGCCCCGTGGCGGCCGAGCTCAACCTGCGCCAGCAGACCGAGATCCGCGACTGGGCGGAGCGGATCCTGGCCGTCACCCCGCCGACCGATGAGGAAGAGATTGCCTATTGGCTGGTGTGCGCGACCTACGGCTACAAGCAGAACGGCGACCACCAGGCGTATGAGCGCCTCGTCTCCCGCTACGGCCAGCCCGACCACCCGCTGCTCCGCTACAGCCGCGCCTACCTCTACGACGACGGCGAAGCGCTCCGCCAGTACGCCCCCGAGGCCGTGGCCTGGTTCCGCAGCCACGACGAGGACGACGCCGCCGTGCACGCCGAGATCGCCGGCGTGGCCTCCGCTCTGATGAGCACCGGGCATTTCGCCGAGCTCGACGCGTTCGTCTCCGCCTTGGCAGACCGCTACCGCAGCCAGGGCCCGCCCACCCTGCTGTACGTGACACTGGCCCTGCTCGGCTACTCCGCCCTGTTCCAAGGCAAACCCGACGCCGCCGAGCACCTGTTCGACGAGTGCGCCAATGTCGACGTCCCCGACCGCACCAGCTCCGTCCATGAGCCGGCCTCCGCACGAGCGGCCCTCCGGCGCGGCGACCCATCCCAAGCGTCCCGGATCCTCCGCTCCTACGTGCAGAAGCTGCTCGACACCGACTACACCGACCTTGCCAGGAACGCAGCCATCGAGTTCATCAACCTGATGACCGCACTCGGCCGCGCCGCCGAAGCCGAACACATACGGAGCTACCTCCTCAACACCGGCGACTTCGGAAGCCGCGCAGCCCGCGACATCGTGGCCGACGCCCCCCACATGATCATCAACGGCGCAGAACCAGCCCCGCACCAGGTTCACACTCCCGCGCGCGATCTGGATGCCCGGCAAGCGCTCGAGTACATGCGCGACACATTCGACGAGCTCGCCAGACAGACACGGGGCTTCTCGGCCGACGTGACACGCTGCAACCGCCAGCCGTTCGAGGAAGAGCTGAACGGCCGGTTCTATCGCGCGGTTGACGTCGGGAACGCTCAAGCCAGGGTGGAGGTGATGGCATCCAGCCGCCGCCCTCGTCGGCAGCAGCGGTGAGGTCGACGAAGCAGACGCGCCCACGGCACGCCGTCCTGACTCTTTGTCTGCGGTGCGTCAGTCTGCCGTCAGCGCAGCGTCAGCGTCGGGGTCGATGCTTCCCTCATGACAGCAATCGACGCCGACAGGCTGATCCGGGGGCTTATCGGCGGTCAGGCCGCGGCCGCCGTAGAGATCGTGGGTCGGGCTCAGACCTGCGAGGACCCGATGGTGGTGACGGCGGCCGCGCTCATCGATCCTGGGGCGCCCGAGCTGCTTGCCCGAGGAGCCGAGCTGGCTCAGACATCCCGAGAGCGTCAAGTCGTCGCGATCGCCACCGCGTATCTGGCCGGCGACGCGTGACCTGGTGGACGCTCTCGTCCGTGACCACCTCGTCGACCATCCCGACAGCCTCCTGGTCGCCTGGATCGCCGCCGGCGCACCACAACCCGCATCCTCCGAAGCCGATCCCGGACAGGAACAGTGAAGATCATGAACCGCAAGCTGACCGCCGTCTTGCTCATTGTCGCCGCCGTCGTCACCAACGTGGCCTTCACCGTGTTGGGCACGGTGTTCAACTACCCCGATGTGCTGAAAGATCCGGTTGAGGAGATCCTGGCCGCGTTCCGCGCGCACGAAACCGCAGTGACGGTTTGGTTTGCGCTGATGGCGCTCTCGGCGGCGCTGATGGCCCCGATCGCCGTCGGTGTCGGGCGACTCTCGAACCATCCCGACGATGCGGGCTGCCGTCCCGGTCGGCATCGCCGCCGCGGTTGTCCAGGTCATCGGTTTGGCCCGCTGGCCGCTGCTGGTGCCGGGATTCGCCGCCGATGCGGCCAGCGCCGATCCGGCGGTCGCGGCCGCCGCCCGCGACTCGTTCCTGCTGGCCCACCACATCTTGGGCAACCTCATCGGGGAAACCTTCGGCTACCTCCTCACCGGCGCGTGGACGCTGCTGGTCGTGATCGCCCTGCGCCGTGGCTTCGCCGGTCTGTGGTTCCGCCTGTTGGGGGCCGTGTCGGCGGTGCTGATCGTGGCCGGAGCGCTGTCCCCTCTCAACCTGCCGCTGATCGACGACGCCAACTTCATCGGCTACGTGCTGTGGAGCGTCTGGCTCGTGATCTTCGCGGTCCTGCTCCTGATCGGCCGGCCCCGCACCGGCACAACCGCAAGCGACCGCGCTGACACCCACTCCCACTCCCAGTCCGCAAGGTGATGATCTTCATGAACTCGTCAACCCCCGACCGGTATGCCCTCATCTCGTGGTTGCTCTGGACCACCGGATTCCTGGCCTTCCCCATCGCCGGGGTTGCCGGCGGTGCTCGTCGCCGGACGCGTCGACAACCCCATCGCCGCCGTGGTGGCCGGCCTCATCAGCGGCGCTGTCGTCGGCACCGGACAGTGGCTGGTCAGCCGCGGCCGGCTCCGTCCCTTGCCCTGGATTCTGGCCACGGCGCTCGGCATGGGAGCCGGGCTGCTGGTCGGCGCGACCGTCGTCGGCTTCCGCACCTCACTCGCCGACGTCGCCGTCATGGGGGCACTGACCGGCGCGGTCCTCGGCGTCGCCCAAACCGTGGCGCTGCCCGCTCGGACGCGCCGTCGCTGGTGGTGGGCGGTGGCCATGCCGCTGTTGTGGCCGCTCGGCTGGATCGTCACCACCCTCGCCGGGATCCCCGTCCAGGAACAGTTCACCATCTTCGGCGCCAGCGGTGCCGTCACCTTCTCCGCCCTCTCCGGGATCCTCCTGCAGCAGCTGCTCCCCGCCCGCCAGACCGCTAGACCGCCAGTCACCGACCCGACCCTCGCCCCCCACCCGGCCGCCGCATCGAAGGAACATGTCATGACCAGCAACGCCGCAGCACGTCATCTTCGGCACCGGCGCGATCGGCCTCGCCACCCTCGACGCTCTGCTTCGACGCGGCGAAACGGTGCGGATGGTCAACCGCTCCGGCCATTGCCCGGGTACCGGATGGCGTCGAGGTGGTGGCCGGGGACGCCGCCGACCCCCAGTTCACGATCGACGCCACCCGGGGCGCCCGGGTGGTGTACCAGACACTCAACCCGCCGTACGCGGAGTGGGTCGAGCAGTTCCCCGGCCTGCAGGCCGGCGTGCTCGCCGCCGCCGAAGCTCACGGCGCCCGGCTGGTCAGCATGGAGAACGTGTACATGTACGGGCGTCCGGCCGGCCGGGTCTTGACCGAGACCCGCGACGACGCCGCACACACCAAGAAAGGCCAGCTACGCGGCCGCATGTCTCGTGAGCTGCTGGCCGCCCACCGCGCCGGGCGGGTTTCGGTCGCCATCGGACGCGCCTCCGACTACTTCGGCCCACGCGGCGGCGCGCAGTCCAACCTCGGCGACCGACTCTTCCCGGCCGCCCTCAACGGCAAGACCGCCAGCGTTCTCGGCGACCCCGACCAGCCGCACACCTATACCTACATCCCCGACATCGGCGAGGGGCTGGCCGTTCTCGGCGAGCATCCGGAGGCGCCGGGGCAGGTCTGGCACCTGCCCAACGACCCCGACACCCGCACGACCCGGCAGCTGGTCGATGTCGTGTTCGGTCTGGCCGGGCAACCCCGGACCCGGCTGCGGCAGATGCCGCCCGTGCTGCTCCGGCTGGCCTCGCTGACCAACCGGACCCTGCGTGAGCTGCTGGAGATGCAGTACCAGTTCGACGAGCCCTTCATCGTGGACAGCAGCAAGATCACCACCATGCTCGGCGTTCAGGCCACACCCCTCGAGCAGGCCCTGGCCGACACCCTGGCCACCTACCGAGACGTAGCCGGTGTGCGGACCGCTCCAGGATCAGCCTCTCCTGAATCGTCGGCCTCGGACCAGATGCCAGTCTGATGGCTGACGCGACTGGCGCCAGCACCACCTGAACCGCGGCCACGGGCCGACACGTACCGAAGGAGTCCATTCATGCGCCAGGAACTGAACAGGCCGATGGCCGGCAAGACGGTGCTGGTCACCGGTGCCAGCAGCGGCATCGGCAAGGCGACCGCTGTCGGCCTGGCCGCCCTCGGCGCACACCTGGCGATCACTGGCCGCGACCGCGACCGCACCGAACAGGCGACCCGAGAGATCCAGACCGCCGCCGGTGGCCACGTCGACGTGTTCGTCGCCGACCTGTCGTCCCAGTCCGAGGTGCGCCGGCTGGCGGAGGAGGCGCTGCAACGGCTTCCGCGGATCGATGTGCTGGTCAACAACGTCGGCGGGTACTGGGACACCCGACATCTCACCGCCGACGGGCTCGAGCACACCTTCGCCGTCAATCATCTCGCGCCGTTCCTGCTCACCCAGCTCCTGCTGGACCGGCTGACCCGCAGCAGCCCGGCCCGCGTGGTGACCGTGTCGTCCAACGCGGAAGCCCTTGGCCGTATCGACTTCGACGACCTCCACGGCGAACGGCACTACTCCGGCGCGAAGGCCTACAACCAGTCCAAGCTCGCTAACGTCTTGTTCACCTACGAGCTCGTCCGGAGGCTGCAGACCACAGGACCGTCCGAGAAGACCATGATCACCGCCAACGCCGTGCACCCTGGGGTCGTGAGCACATCCTTCGGAGCCGAAGACCCGGGCGCCATCCAGCGTCTGCTCATCCCCTTTCTGCGACCCCTCATGAAGTCCCCGTCCCGCGGCGCGGACACCTCCATCTACGCAGCCTCAGCACCCGAGCTCGAGCAGGTGACGGGCCGCTACCTCGCCAACACCAAGATCAAGACGTCATCGCCACGCAGTCACGACCAGGCGGTCGCCCGCCGACTCTGGCACATCAGCGCCGACCTGGTGCACCTGCCGACGAGCCCCGCCGCCTGACGCAGCCGACCAGCGCGACGGCGCCTCAGCTCAGGAGCTGGCGGGCTCTGGCTGCCGTCGAGCCGGTCATCCTCGTCGAGGACGTGAGCGACCTGCGGCGCGAGACGGTCCGCTCGGCTGAGCAATGACCGGGCAGAGCCTGAGTCACCCGCTTGGGCGGCCAACCGCGCCAGCGCATCAAGGGCGCAAACCTGGACCTCCACGTTGTTGCTGACGCTGGCCTGCTCCAGGACTGTCTCGAGTTCAGTGGCGTCGCCGTGAACGGCGGCCAGGAGGCAGTGCGTCAACTCGGCGAACTCGCCACCTCCGGCGGAGGCGTACCAGCGCTCGTTCTCCTCCAGCAGCGCTATGGCCTCCGAGTCGTCGACGTCACGGCGAAGTCGCGCGAGGTTGAGCCGTGCGGTGGCGGCGAGGCGACCGTCCCCGCTGGCCACAGCCTCGCCGATCGCCTGCAGGTAGGACCCCGCGGCCTGTGGGTCCCGCATTCGGTGCTGCACGCGGGCCAGCGTGGCCCGGTGCAGTGCCGCTTGGCCGAGGAACCCGAGCCGGGCCGATTCCTCCGCGGCCCGTCGGAGTGCTCGGGCGGCATCGTCGAAGCGGTGCTCGGCTTCAGCGATGCCACCGAGCATCGCCTCGGCATGCACCAGTCCCCACGCGTCACCGAGCGGGGTCAAGATCCCGACTGCCTCGGTGGCGTCGCGGGTCGCGCTGCCGGTGTCGCCGAGCATCAGGAAACCGTAGGCGCCGAGCAGGAGGCTGGCGGCGGTGCACCACCGCAGTCCCCGGGGCCGGTACGTCGCCAGACTGGCCGCTGCGGTCCTGACTGCCAGCTCGGGACGACCCTGCTGAAGCGCGACAAAAGCCTGGTGCCGGTCGACGTCAGCGATCAGCACATCGTCGGCCAGCTCGTCGGCCAGGGTTCGCGCGCGGTCAAGATCGGCTTGGGCGAGTGACACGTTGCCGGCCGACGCCTCCAGCCATCCAGCCAGCAGCAGACCGGTGGCGCGGTCGCGAGCGCTTGCCTGATCGGACAATCCGGCCCGCACCCGGTTGGCTCCGGCCGTGCCGTCGCCGAGGACCACCCAGGTCCAGCCGAACCCGTTGGCGATCCGCACGCCGAGCCGGGGATCGTGGGAGACACACCAGGCCAGGGCGACGTCGGTGTTGGACCGTTCGGCCCGGGCGATTGCCAGGCAGGCCGGCTGCTGGTCGCTGCGTACATGCTCCTCACACCAGGCAGCGGTGTCGGCGTACCAGGCGGCATGGGCGGCGGCCGCGAGATCGACCTGTCCCGACTCGCGCAGCCGCGCGGCAGCGTAGGCCCGGATGCTGTCGAGCAGCCGGTACCGCACCGCACCATCCTCCACCGGGTCGACGCTGACCAGCGACCGGTCGACAAGCCGACTGATCGTGTCCAACACCGAAGCCGTCGGCACGCCCAGCGCAGCGAAGACGTGCGCGGCTGCGTCCAGTGAGGCACCCCCAGCGAAGCAGGACAGCGCCCACAGCCCGCGCTGATCGTCCGGGAAGAGCAACTGATAGCTCCACCCGATCGCCGCCTCCAGCGCGCGGCGCCGCTCCGGACGATGGCTGCTGGGGTCCTGCAAGATCGTGAACCGGTCGTCCAGACGACGAGCGATGTCACGCACCGACAACGACCGCACCCGCGAGGCGGCAAGCTCGATCGCCAACGGCAGTCCGTCGAGCGCGCGGCACACCTCCGCCACGACAGCGGTGGTTGCGGCGTCGAGCACGAACTCGCGACGCAGCTCCTGCGCCCGCCGGGTGAACAGGGCGACCGACTGGTCGAGCGTCAACGGCTCCAGCTGATATCGGTGCTCGTCCTCCAGACCAAGCGGTGCCTGGCTGGTCGCGAGCACCCGCAGCTCGGGTAGCGGCGTCGAGCAGCGACGGCACCAGTCCGGCCACGGCGTCGAGGACGTGTTCGCAGTTGTCCAACAGCAGCACCGTCCCCGCAGCGGACAGCCGCTCGCGCAGCGCCTCTTCCCCACCGGGAACGTGGAGTGTCTCCGCCACCACCTGGGACAGCGCCGCCGAGGCATCGACGGCGTCGAGGCGCACCAGCCATACCGGAGCCGCCACCGTCAGCCGGTGGGCAACCTCGATGGCCAGCCGGGTCTTGCCGACGCCTGCGGGACCCATCACCGTCACCAGGCGGTGCGACGCCACAGCAGCGACCACCTCCGTGACGTCGGCAGCCCGACCGATGATCGGCGCGACAACCGACGGCACATTTCCCGGTGAACCCGTCGTCGCCACAAGGGCGGACTCCAGGTGAAGGTCGTGCTGCAAGACCTGCTGCTGCAGCACCTGAAGCTCCGTGCTCGGCTCGACGCCGAGCGTGTCGACCAGATGTCGCCGCACCCTCGAGTACGCCGCCAACGCATCGGCCTGCCTGCCGGCGCGATAGAGCGACGTCATCAACGCGGCCCAGAGTCGCTCACGCAGCGGATTGGCCGCCACCAGCGACTCCAGCTCAGCAACGACCTCGCCGCCGGCGCCCAGATCGATCCGCGCAGCCATGGCGTCCTCGACCAGGCTGAGTCGCACCTCCTCCAGACGCGTACGGTGCGGCACGGCCCAGTCACCGGCGTCCAAGAGCACGTCGCCACGAAACAGCGCAAGACCCTCCCGGGCCCAGTTCAGCGAACTCGCGGGGTCATCGGCTGCCCGGGCCGCGACGCTCGCGTCGGCCAGCACCATCACCCGCCACGCGTCAACGGCTTCCCGTGGTACAGCGAGGGAGTAGCTGTCGCCGGTCCTCACCACCAGGCCCGCGTCCCCCAGCGCACGACGCAGCTGAGAAACCTTCGAATGCAGCGTATTCGCCTCCGTCGGCTCCGCCCACAGATCCTCCAGGATCGCGTCGGCACGGACCCGCGCGCCCGCCTCCAGCGCCAGGCGGGCCAACAGCTGCGTGGTCTTGCCCCCCGGCAGCGGTAGCAGATCCCCGTCGCGGCGCGCCTCCACTTCCCCCAGCACGGCAACGGTGAGCACACCCCGAGCCTAGAACCCCAACCGCACCTGGGTCAGCGGCTTGGACCACACGTCGAGCAAGCCGGTCAGAGCACGCGGGACAAGATGAAGTCGGTTGGTCGACCGGAGTCGCTCAGGCTAAGGAAGTCGGCGGGCACGCCGGGGCCAGCGTGATGCGGGCGCCGAAGCAGTCATATCGGCTCGGCTGGAGATGTGGGCGGCGACGACCGAGCCGGGGCTGCTGCTGCCACTCGCGGAGGTGCACCGGGACCGATCGACGACCTGGTCGGGGCACCCGACGTCGCGGACCCGCGGATCCGTCTGAAACCGCAACGGTGACGGACCGCGCGGTGCTCCCGCTGACGCGTCCCGGCGGCGTGCAGGCGTGGAAGACATCATCCCGGTCACCCAGTCGATCCCACGTCCACGGCACGCGGGGGTTCGAGTGGCTGTATGTGCTCTCCGGCCGGATGCGGCTCGTCCTCGGCCAGCAGGGCGCGGTGTCCGCCGGTGACGCCATCGTCTCCCCCTCCGCCACTCGCACCCTGCTGTCCCACTTCGGCAGCAGCGAAGCCACCGATCGGCACCAACGGGCCGCCCAACAGCTCGCCACGCCCACCGACCGGGAACGAGAGGTGGGCACCGCCGTCGGTGCGGGCGCCTCCACCGCCGGGATCGCGGCCTCCTCCACATGAGCGAGGCCACCGTCAAAGCGCACGTGTCACGGCTACTCAGCAAGCTCAACGTCACCAACCGGGTGCAGATCGCGATCCTGGTCCGCGACGCCACCAACGCCTGAACGCGCTTTGGCGACGTCGTCGACGCAGGCGCTGTCAGCAAAACGGCGGGGCGCGCCGCTGTCAGACAAAGCCAGATTCCCTGTCTTGAGGTGACCGGGACTGCGGCGCTTGGCGCCGCCGGCGTTGCCGGAGGGGTGGGTCCGTCCGATAGGAGGGCAGCGGGGGACGCATGATGTGCTGGACCGACGATCCTCGTCGGCCTCGGGGTCGGTGACTACGCTCAGCAGCCGCTGAGGCAACCGTCCGGCTCTGGCACGGGTGTCGGTCCGGACCTTCGACTCAGCGTGGGACAGGAGATGTTGGTGCCAGCCCCTTTGCTCCAGACGAAGTTCTTCGTTCCCCGGTCGCGTCGTGGTCTGGTACCGCGGCCTCGGTTGACAGAACGCCTGGATCGTGGGGTCGCGTCAACGTTGATGATCGTTTCGGCACCGGCTGGATTCGGCAAGACGACGCTGCTGGCCGAGTGGCTGGCCGCGGGATCGGTCAGTCCGAACTCTGACCGGGTCGCTGCCTGGCTGTCGCTTGATCCGGGCGACAACGATCCTGTGACCTTCTGGACCTATGTGGTTGCGGCGTTGCAGAGGGTGGCACCGGGTGTCGGGGAGGACACGCTCACGCTCCTGCATGAGCCTCAACCGCCGCCGATCGAGTCGGTCCTGACCATCCTGCTCAATGATCTCGGCGCCCTCGCGGGCGACATCGTGCTGGTGCTCGACGACTACCACGTCATCGATGCGCAGGAGGTGCGGGAGGGGATGGTCTTCCTGCTCGACCATCTGCCTTGGCAGCTGCATCTGGTCATCGCCGGCCGCGTCGATCCCGCGCTGCCGCTGGCGCGGCTGCGGGCGCGCGGGGAGCTCACCGAGACGCGTGCGGCCGAGCTGCGATTCACTCCAGGTGAGGCCGCGACGTATCTGAACGAAACGATGGGGCTGGCACTGACGGCACCGGATGTGGCCGCCCTGGAGGGGCGCACCGAAGGGTGGATCGCCGCGCTCCAGCTGGCGGCGTTGTCGATCCAGGGACGAGACGACGCCGTCGAGTTCATCACCGGCTTCGCCGGGGACGACCGCTACATCGTCGACTACCTGGCCGAGGAGGTTATGCAGCGCCAACCGCAGCACGTCCGGGATTTCCTGCTGCAGACCTGCATCCTGGACCGGCTGAGTGGCCCGCTCTGTGATGCGGTCACCGGCAGGCCGGGTGGCAAGGCCATGTTGGAGGCACTGGATCGCAGCAACCTGTTCCTGGTCCCACTGGACGATCGTCGTCGGTGGTATCGCTATCACCACCTTTTCGCAGATGTGCTTCGGGCGCGCCTGCTCGACGAGCAGCATCACCTTGTGCCGGACCTGCATCGGCGGGCGAGCGTGTGGCATGAGCAGCACGGGGAGCAGCCCGTTGCCATCGGGCACGCGCTGGCCGGCAAGGATTTCCACCGAGCCGCGGACCTGGTCGAAGTGGTTATCCCAGCAATGCGGCAGAGCCGGCAGGACGCCACCTTGCGCGGCTGGGTCGAGGCCCTCCCCGACGACCTGATCCGTGACCGGCCCGTGCTCAGCGTCGGCTATGCCGGCGTCCTGCTCCTCAGCGGCGAGCTCGAAGGCGTCGAGTCGCGCCTGCACGATGCCGAGCGATGGCTGCACCCCATCGCAGGCAAAAGCGAGGGACGCGAGACCCCCTCGACGGCAGCGGTCGTGGTGGCCGACGGAGAGCTTCGCCGTCTTCCGGGTTGGATCGCCATCTACCGGGCCGCCTTGGCGATGGCGCTGGGGAACGTGGCTTCCGCCGTGGCATCGGCGCGTCAGGCGCTCGGACTCGTCCTCGACGACGACCATCTCGGGCGTGGAGCGGCCGCCGGGTTTCTGGGACTCGCGGCGTGGACGGGTGGGGACCTGGAGGCAGCGCACCGGTCGTATGTCGATTGCCTGGCGAGTGTGCGGCGGGCAGGGTACCTGTCGGACGCCCTCGGTGCTGCGGTCACGCTGGCGGAGATACGGGTCGTGCAGGGTCGGCTCAGCGACGCGCTGCGCACCTGCACGATGGGGTTGGAGTTTGCGTCGCCCCCCGGTGGCGTTGCTTTGCGAGGAACGGCAGACCTTCACGTCGGTATGGCCGAGATCTACCGGGAGCGGAACGATCTACAGGCCGCCGCAGAGCATCTGCTGATGCGTCAGGAGCTGGGCAAGCACACCGGGCTGCCGCACAACCGCTATCGCTGGCCCGTGGCCATGGCGGGACTCCGCGCAGCCGAAGGGGATATGCACGGTGCGCTCCACCTGCTCAACGAGGCAGAGCGCTTGTATATCCGCGGGTTCTCTCCCCAGGTGCGGCCGGTTCCGGCGCTGAGAACACGGGTCTGGGTCGGGCTAGGGCAGCTGGATGACGCGCTTGACTGGGTGGGTGAGTCCGGCCTGTCCGTCGAGGACGACCTCAGCTACCTGCACGAGTTCGAGCACATCACCCTCGCCCGAGTGCTCCTGGCTCAGCACGCAACCCAAGGTGTGGAGCGCTCTCTCCAGGACGCGACCCGACTCTTGGAGCGCCTCGGGGCAGCGGCGGAAGCGGGCGGAAGGTTGGGCAGTGTGATCGAGATCCTGGTGCTGCAGGCGGTTGCCCACCAGGCGTGGGGCGATCTGGCTGCTGGGCTGGCCTCACTGCACCGCGCGCTCATCCTGGCCGAGCCGGAAAGCTATGTGCGCGTCTTCGCCGATGAAGGGCCAGCCCTGGCCGCGCTGCTCAAGGCCGCAGCGAAACAGGGAACCGCCCCAGGCTATGTGCGGCGACTCCTGGCAGCGGTCAACCCGACCGGGCCGGCGGCGCCTGGCCCACCGGGTCTGGTTGAGCCGCTGAGCAATCGCGAGCTGGAGGTGCTCCGGCTGCTCGGCACTGATCTGTCCGGCCCCGACATCGCTCGCCAGCTCAGCGTGTCCTTGAGCACAGTGCGGACTCACACCAACAGGATCTATGCCAAGCTCGGCGTGAACAACCGCCGGGCAGCGGTCCGCCGGGCCACCGAGCTCGATCTGTTGTCGCGGACCTCCGACCGGTAGAAGCGCGCGTCGCCGTTCGGGACCCCCTGGGACCGTGTGTCACACCGGAGCTGCCTTGCCGGCGCGTGGACACACGGCGGCTTCCGGGAGCGCGGGGGGCACCCTTCGCCCGCAGCTGAGGCGGAGCCAGAACAGTGGCTGGGGGTCCGACTCAAGCAGCTGCCGCCATGGTCTCCGGACGCGGGCCGAAGGCGTCGCCGCTGGACCGTCTGGCTGACCCGCGGTCTCGCTGAGCTTTGCAGACACCTGCCGGCCAGTCCATCCAGCCCGCATTTGTGGTGATCGGCCCATCATCACCTCAATCCACACATGTGCTGATGCACGCTCATCAGATCTGCTTCTACCTTTCGATCAGGCCACGGTGAACCTCGGCAACGCGGCGAAAAGTCCATCGAGGCAAGCATCACCGGAAGGAGCACCATGAGCGAGATGTCCACCGGCCGGCAGCACGGGACGGGACGGTACGAGATCCGTATCCAGGGGCAGCTGCATGCCCGGTGGGCCGCCTGGTTCGACGGCTGGAGTCTCACCGACGAGAACAAGGGCACCACCGTCATTTCGGGCTCGGTCATTGACCAGGCCGCCCTGCACGGTCTCCTCCAGAAAGTCCGCGACATCGGCCTGCCGCTGATCTCGGTGCAACAAATCGAGCGGGACCACCAGCCCGGCGAACCCGCCGTCGCACCCCACCAGGGCAGCCCATCCGGTTCGGCCCTTCCACCAAGGAGAACGACATGATCATCACCGAACCAACCACCACAAGGCGTCGAGTCCCGATGACCTCGTTGCGGAAGACGGCCCTGATCGCCGGGGTGGTCTACCTGATCACCTTCATCTCGATCCCCACGCTCGCCCTCTACGGGCCCGTGCGCGACGACCCGACCTACATCCTCGGCGCCGGGCCCGACACACCCGCCCTCATCGGCGCCGCCCTCGAGATCGTCGTCGCCCTGGCCTGCATCGGCACCGCGGTCGTGCTGTACCCGGTGGTCAAGCGACAGAACGAGGCAGTAGCGATGGGCTTCGTCGGCGCACGAGTGCTGGAAGCCGCCACCATCTTCGCCGGCGTCGCCAGCCTGCTCTCCGTCGTCACCCTGCGGCAGGCCGGCGCCGGAGCAGACGCGCTGGTCACCGGTCAGGCCCTGGTCGCCCTCCATGACTGGACGACGCTGCTCGGACAAGGCTTCCTGCCGGCCGTGAACGCGCTGCTTCTCGGCTCCCTGCTCTACCGGTCCCGCCTGGTGCCCCGGATCATCCCGCTGGTCGGGCTCATCGGAGCGCCCCTGATCATCGCCTCCGTCACCGCGACGATGTTCGGACTCAAGGACCAGCTGTCAACGCTGTCGGGACTCGCCGTCCTCCCGGTCGCGCTGTGGGAGTTCTCCCTCGGCGTCTACCTCGTCGTCAAAGGCTTCAAGCCCTCACCCGTGACGGCGGGAGTGACGACAAACAGCACCCCGCACACCTATCACGACGCCGCGGTCTAGCCATCGACAACGACCGGGTCCGGACTATCCACACGGTCGCATCGGCGCTGCGCTCCCCCGGTCTGCCAGCTGTCAGAAGGGGGTGCAGGCAGACCACGTCTTGCATGCTCCGCCCTTGATCAACAACACGCCAGGGTCTGCGCCTTGCCCTGTTTCAAGGCCTCGGCCGCCGGCCGCGAGCCGGTATCGATCGAACCATTTGGAGGAAGCCATGTCCCATCTCGTCCCCGCCACGCTCTACCGCATCGCTGCGGTTGCCGGCTGCGGCAGCGCCGTCGTGCTGCTCATCAACGCCGCCAAGCGTGCCGAGATCATCCCCACCTCGGCCTTCACGCAGCTGGTCGCCCCGGTTGCAGAGATCCTGGCGCTGGCCCTCGTCACCGCCCTGTATCTCGGCTTTGGTCGACGGACCGGCATCTTCGGCCTGGTCGCCTTCCTGCT
Organism: uncultured Actinomycetota bacterium; assembly: GCA_963707005.1. Classification (GTDB taxonomy): domain Bacteria; phylum Actinomycetota; class Actinomycetes; order Propionibacteriales; family Propionibacteriaceae; genus Microlunatus. Next base: position 9,232 of record CAVPPP010000027.1, on the reverse strand, counting down.
GAACGCGTTTGCCCTGTGCGCACTGGTCGGGGTGGAGTTCGTGATCAATCTCGTCTTCAAAGACCTCCCCGCCGCCACGGGCGCGGCGCTCCGGGCCGGCTCGCTGGGCGTCGCGTTGACCGCGGTCTCCATCCTGTTCCTCGTCGGCACCCTCGCCTTCGTGGCCGCCATGCTCAGCACCCGGGAGATTCCCACCACGCCGCTCGTCCTCTACGCTGTCGGCGCCGTGCCGATCTCGCTGCGCGCCTTCGTGCCCGAGACGGTGCTGGACCTCGGGCTCGCCACCCTTGCCGTCGGCACCGGCTGGCTCGCGATCTGGCTCTTCACCACCTCCCGCCACCTGGCCACCTCGACCGTGACCGGCACCCCGCCGGCACCCCGGGGTCGCCGTCTGAACGTCGCCGACACTGCCGGCGCACGATGACGCACATTCCCAAGGAGACCTGCAACGGTCTTGTTGTGACGGGACGTCGGCGCTCGATCACCGCCATGTGGTGCCAGAAGCGTGTCCCTGCCCCCTCAGCCGAGTGGCTATCCCGTCGAGGACGACCTCGAGACCGACGTCGAACTCGTTGCCGTAGCTGTAGCCGATGGGCGTGCTCGATCGTCAGCGCGGCAAGCATCCGCAACACGGACAGACGTTGAGCATGACGACGCGGCATTCACCTCGACCGTCCCAACTCATCAGACGGGCCAACCACCCGGTCCCAGGTCCCGATCACACCCTCCGTCGACTGTGAGGCAACCGTCATGATCACCACGTCGAGACCCAGAGTGAGCAATGACCATGCCGCCCGTCTACCAGTGGCGGTCGTGTTGGCTGTCGGTCTCTCGGTGGTGGCGGCGTTCCAGACCCCTCGGGCGTTCGGTGAGCCGCTCGGTGCTGCCGCCCTGGGAGGAACGAACCCTGGACAGCTCCCCGACACTCTGCGGCCCCCGACCGGCTGGTTCGCGGCGGTGGGGCTGGTCGCCGCGCTTCTGGCGCTGGTCAGAGGAGGCTACGACCTTGTTCTCCTGCCGGCGGCTGTGCCCGGGGTGGGGATGCTGGTTGCGCTGCTGGGTGCGGGCCCGTTGATGAACGTCGCCTCATCCAGCCCCTGGGAGCGCTTCGGCTGGGGACCGGACCGGTTCGTCCTGGTCCGTCTCGGCGTGGTTCTTGCCCGCAGTGACCTGCCCGCCGGCCAGCCGGCGGACCGACGATGAACTCCGAGGCCTCGGGGCAGGGGACCACCGCTGTGGTGACGGAACCCGCGACCGACGCCCCCGCCGCGCCCGACGGGCTATGTCGCCGGCGGCGGGTGCTGCTCGCTGTGGTGGCCGGTCTGCTGCTGGGCGGGCTCGTCGGTCTCCTGCTGGGACCGCACTCGCTGCGTCCCGGACCCCGCATCTCCGGCGACCAGTCGCTCGCCGGGGACTTCCGAGCGACCGTGGACAGCGACCGCGGGTTGGCCTCGGTCGAGGTGGCCCGGCTCCGCAACGGCAAGGTCACCTATGCCGGCCTTGCCCCCGACGGGACAGTCCCGCCCACACCGCAGACCCCGTTCGAGCTGGGCTCGATCACCAAGACCATGACCGGGATGCTGCTGGCCGACGCGGTCCGGCGCGGCGAGATGCGACACGACGCGCCCGTCTCGGACTACCTTCCCGAACTTCTCGGCACCCCCGCCGGTACCGCCACCTTGGACCAGCTCGCCACCCACCACAGCGGGCTACCGGCCCTCCCCTCGCAACCCTCCCCGGTCGCTGGTGCTCGCCGTGTGGGGCAACGCGAACCCGTACGCGATGAGTGTCGACACCTTGTTGCAACTCACCCGGGACACACCGCTCGCCACGCCCGGCCGCTTCGCCTACTCCAACCTGGGCATGTCCTTGCTGGGTCACGCCGAGGCACGCGCCGCCGGCGCTGCCGACTGGCCGGCCCTGGCCCGGCAGCGTCTCCTGGTTCCGCTCGGCATGACGAACACCACCTTCGTCACCGCAGCAGAGCAGATCCCGGCCGGGGCGGTCATCCCCCACAAGGACAACGGCTGGCGGGCTCCGCACTGGTACGGGGCCGCGTTCACCCCGGCCGGCTCCTCGACCTACACCACGGCCGAGGACATGATGGCATTCGCTCGCGCTCTGGTGGAGGGTCATGCGCCCGGCCTGGCCGCGCTCGATCCGGTGGCTGACGCCAACCAGGGCCGGATCGGGCTGGCCTGGATCACCTCACACCTATCCGGACGGACGCTCACCTGGCACAACGGCAACACCGGCGGATACCGCTCCATGCTGGCCGTGGACCGACAGACCGGCCAAGCCGTCCTGGTGCTGAACAGCTCCACCCGATCGGTCGACGATCCCGCGCTGCAGCTTGCCGCGGCCACCTCCGCGGCTGAGCTGGAAGCCGCCCTCCAACCCGGGCCCAGCCTGGGATCGATCGCCGCCCTCCTTCTCGGCCTGGTGCTCCTCGGGGCCGGCGTCGTCGGCCTACTCCGGACCCGGCACCGGATCGCTGCCGTCCGCGGTGCCGTCCACGCCGCCGCAGGGCTGGTGCTGCTACGCGCACACGGGCCGTGGGCGCTCCTACCGGCGGAACTGTGGTCAGCCCTGGCCGGGGTGGTCGCGGCCAGCGTCGTCGTCGGCTCCCTCCGGGCCAGGATTCGACCGGTCGGCCCGAAACGCCGTCGGTGGGCGGCCATCACGTCGGTCGGGTTCGCTGTCCTACTGCTGCTCGCTGGTGTTTGGACCGCCTGAGTGACCACGCTGAGCTCGAAGGCCAGCGATAGCGTCGTCGACCGGGGCGCAGATCTCGGCTGCATGCTCGCGTTCCTTGCGCCCTATCTCGACCTCTGTCACGAGCCGCGGCGCCGCGGCCGCCAGCGGTTCGAGGAGGGGCTGCACGGCCTGCTCTGTCGCCAGGTTGACGTCGCCTTCACCAGCGGCGGCGGGGGTGGAGGCACGGAATCGATTCGGCGACCCTGCGACGTCGGGGGCGAGGCCGAGGCGGAGGCGATGGCATCCAGCAGCTGCCCCTCGTCGGCAGCAGGTTTGGTTCTCGGCACAGGGTTAGCCCTGGGGTGATGGCAGGGCTGGCCTGCTGACCTCGGTGCCTTCGTCGCGGGAGCCTGGGTGCATGCCGACAGAGCCGATGACGAGCCCAGTGATTCCTGTTGAGCCAGAGGGCTTGCCGTCTGCGCGACCCGCCATGGAGGCCCGCCGTGCCGGGATGAGAGTTTGTGTGGTGGGGGCCTCGGGCAAGCTCGGTCGGTACATGGTCCAGCATGCTCTGGACCGGGGCTATCAGGTGGTCGCCGTGTGTCGGGAGACCAGCACGGTCAAGCTGGAAAGCTTTTCGGGCCGTATCACCATCATTCCGGGTGCAACGGATGATCGCCGAGTGATCGAGCGGGCGGTCGCCGGTTGCGATGCCGTCCTCACCGTGTTGGTGCCGCGGGGGGTCCACCAGTACGCCTCGGGAACCGCGCAGGCGGTGCTCGACCATGCTCGTCCCGGGGCCCGCTTGGTGTTCTCGTGCGGCCAGCACATCACCCGTGACGGCCGAGACGTCTACTCCTGGAAGGTCAAGGCACTGGTCAGCGTGGTGGGACGCCTGGCCCGCCTCGTCCGTCTCGTCGACCTCGACGACCAGGTCGAGGCGTGCCGTCGGGTCTTCGAAAGTCGAACACAGTGGACCGTGGTGCGTGGCAGCGACCTCGAGGAAGGTGAAGCCCAGGGTCTGCCGGTGTGGAGCCGACACGTGGGCGACCCGATCCTGGCCAGCAACCGCACCCGCCGGGTGGACTTCGCCAGGTTCATGGTGGAGGCCATCGACAACGACGAGCTGGTTCATGAGGCGCCGGCGATCGTCGGCTGCCTGACCCCTTCGGCACTCGCCCACCCCGCCCACCCGCTCGCCGGCACCCTCAGCAACATCTCCACGCATCCGAGGCAGCTGACCGCTGCACAGCACCGACGACTCAACCCTGCTCACCGGGACCTGCACCACTCCCGGCCCCTCGTTGCCCATTCGACCCCGCGCGATCACACCGTGAGAGCGCACACCCACTTAGGAGTTTCCGATGTCCACTCTTCGTCCGCCGATTGTTGATGCTTCGACCCTGCAGCAGGAGGGCGCGCGGACCTCCAGCAGACGGACCGCGGTGTTCGTGGGGCTGCTTTTCCTCACCGCGACCGCCGCGTTCATCTTCGCCGAGGCGTTCACGTCCAGGGTGCTGAGCCAGCCGAACTTCCTGGTCGCGGCATCGTCGCAGACGTTCGCCTTGGCGACCGCCGCGGTCCTGCTGCTGGCCCAGTTCGGGGTGGTCGGTATCGCCGTTCTCCTGTTCCCGCTGCTGAAACGCCACGGCGAGGCGTTGGCGTTGGGCCACGTCGCTTTCCGGATCACCGAGCTGGCTGCGACCCTGGTTTTTCTCGCGGTCCCCCTTCTGTCGATCGAACTCGGCGCAGGCCTAGCCGACGGCACCGTCGACCGTGCCGCCTCGACCACCCTCGGTGCGCTGCTGCAGGCCCAGCACAGCGTGGCCATTCTGCTGATCTACCTGGCTACCGCTGCGGCAGGCATCTGTATGACCACCCTGTTGTTCCGATCGAGGCTCATTCCGCGGTGGCTCGCGATCCTCGGCCTCATCACCTACCCGACCTTGCTGATGGGCACCATCCTCGACATCTTCAACGTGGTCAACGTGACCCACGGCATCGGCCTCCTCGCTCTCATTCCGGGCGCCGTGTTCGAGTTCGTTCTCCCCGTCTGGCTCCTGGTCAAAGGGTTCAGGTTCCACGACCACGACTGACCGCACCGGTCCCGCACCGAAGGGAGCACGATCATGGACTGGATCGACCGCCCGGTGATGGCCGGCAGGTCGGTGCTGGTCACCGGCGCCACGCCCGGCACCGGACGGGCGCCCGCGCCGGGACTGACCAGTCTGGGCGCTCGGCTCGCCAGGGTGCGCCAGGACCGGGCGCGCACCCACCAGGTGGCCGGTGAGGTCAGCGCCGCCGGCGGCGGGAGCGTCGAGGCGTTTGCCGCGGACCTGTCAGGCCAGGCTCAGATGCGGCACCGGCTGCCGACCTCGAGCAGGTGTCGTGGCGCTACTTCGCCCCACGGTCAGATCGCGCGGTCTGCCCACCGCAGCCACAACCCGTGCGTCGCGGCTGGGCTCTGGGAGGCGAGCGCGGACCTGCCCCGCCGCGGCACCCCGTGCCTGACGTCGACGGACCGGTGTCCCCGCTCTCCTCTGTTCCCGGTGTGGACGGCTCCCCAGCACCAGCCGCCGACTCGACACGTCAGCGGTGGGCCGCGCGGAACCGGGTCCTCATCGTCGACGACCATGCGCCGTTCCGGTCGATCGCTGGTCAGCTGCTGACGGCGGACGGGTTCGTCGTCGTGGGTGAGGCCGCCGACGGGGCAGCGGCGATTCGCGTCTGCGCGCAGCTGCACCCCGACATCGTCGTGTTGGACGTGCAGCTACCCGATCTGGACGGCTTTGCCGTCGCCGCCTTGCTCACCACACGGGCCGCTGCGCCCGTGGTGGTGCTGGTGTCCAGCCGATCCCGGGCCGACTACGGATCCAGAATCGTGGAGTGCGGCGCCCGCGGCTACCTGGCCAAAGCAGAACTCAGCGGACGCGCACTGCGCCGCCTGCTGTCGCCCGCGCAGCCGACACCGCCGAAACTGTGACTGCCCGACAGGACTGATTCTCGACCTGCCGTCACTCCTGCCACGCTCCGGTCGATCATCGTCGCCCGCCCAACGGGTGACCGGCGGTGCTGCGGGTGGGACGCTCGGGGGGTGAAGGTGATGGTCGCCGACGATGCGGTGTTGTTCCGCGAAGGCCTGTCCCGGGTGCTGGCCGACGCCGGGTTCGAGGTGACCGCCCAGGTGTCCGACGGGCCGACCCTGCTGCACCGGGTAGCTGAGGACCCGCCCGAGGTGTGCGTCGTCGACATCCGGATGCCCCCGACCCACACCACCGAGGGGCTCGATACGGCAGCACGGCTCCGTGGGAGTCATCCGGGCGTCGGCGTCCTGGTCCTCTCTGCCCACAGTGAACCGGACTTCGCCCTCGCCCTGATCGAGGAACGTGCCCGGGGGGCCGGGTATCTGCTCAAGGAACGAGTCGCCGACCTCAGCGAATTCACCGATGCCGTGCGACGGGTGGCCAGGGGCGGACTGGTGATCGATCCGTCGGTGGTGGCTGAGCTGGTCGGGCGCCGGCGGACCCGCAACCCACTCGACGCGTTGACCGACCGGGAACGTGACGTGCTGTCAGTGATGGCGCAGGGCCGATCGAACCAGGCCATCTGTGACCAGCTCCACCTGAGCCCGAAGACCGTGGAGGCCTACGTCCGCGCCGTGTTCACCAAGCTGGGCCTGCACCAAGGCGCCGACGACAATCGTCGCGTTCTCGCCGTCCTCGCCTTCCTGCGCGGCTAGGCCAAAGCGGGAGCGATATCTGGTGCACCGACTCTGTCGTCACCCTCCGGTCGTCGTCCGACAGGGCAGCTCCGCTGTCACCGTGGTCCCGGCACCGGGCGGACTGGACACCGTGAGACGGCCGTCGAGTGCCTCCACGCGGTCGGCGAGTCCGCAAAGTCCTGAGCCGCCAGCAGGGTCGGCCCCGCCCACACCGTCGTCGCTGATCTGGATCCTGACGCCGACATCGGTGCGCAGCACACTCACCGTCACCGTCGACGCCTGCGCGTACTTGATCACGTTGGCCAGCGCTTCGGACGCGACGAAGTATGCCGCGAACGCGACCGGCTCGGGTAGCCGAGGCCCCGGCTGGACCGACACGGTGGTGGGGACCTCCGCCCGCCGGGCCAGTCCTTCCAACGCAATGTCCAGCCCTTGGTCCAGTGCAGCCGGATGGATGCCCCGGGCGAGCTCACGGAGCTCCTCCAGCGACTGCGCCAGCTCCTCGCTCGCCGAGGTCACCAGCCGCATCGCATCGGAGGGATCGGCACGGATCTGGCGCCCGATGACGGACAGCTGCAACGCGAGGGTGACCAGCCGCTGTTGGGCGCCGTCATGCAGGTTGCGTTCGATCCGTCGCCGTTCCGCGTCTCCGGCAGCGATGACCCGTTCCCTCGACGCCCGCACCTCCGCGAGTCGAACCTCAGCCTCGGCATGCAGCTGCTGAGCCTCCATCGCCACCGCAGCCGCACCGCTCACCGCCTCCACCAGCTCAGGGTCGTCGTCAAGGGACCTGTCGTAGACCAACACGGCGACCACCTCACCGTCGCGTTTCACCGGCACCGTTGACCGGTCACCGTTAGCAGGCAGCGTGACCGGCCGGTGGTCGTCGTCGACAAAAGAAGGACCGCCCGACACCGGGTAGGCGACCATCAGCGCCGGATCACCCAACGCCCTGGCCAGGGCGGCCCGCAAGTCGGCCGGCTGTATCGCCTGCATCCCCCGGAGCAGCTCGACCAGACCGCCGCGGGCCAGGCGGGACCGCAGAAGCCCGACCAGGAAGGCCACCGGGACCACGAGCACTGAGAAAGCGAGGATCCAGAAGACGGCCTGCGGGAGACGAATCCCGACCAGACCTGCACTCAGCACCACCATGAAGAACAGCAGCCATGCACTTCCCGCCACACTGGGCAGCAGGGCACGCCGCCCAGGGCCCGACGCCCTCACCCATCGGCTGGCGACGACCGCGGCGACGGCGACAGCAAGAGGCAGGTCCAGCGCGCGGTAGACGGTGTCGACCGTCCTCGCGATCTCCGCATCGGGCCGGATCATCAAGAGATTGCCGTCGCCGGCGGCGAACATCAACGCCAACGGCGTCGTCACCAGCAGATGCACCCCGACGACACCCACCAGGACCCGGTCCATCCCTGTCCGGAGCCGTCCACCGCTGAGGAACGTCAACACGATGACGACGAGCAGGATCAGCCACACATTCCGCAGCAGCAACCCCGCAGTCCGCAGGAGCGGCGAGTCGAACTGAACAAGCAGCGGTGACGCCAGGAACGCGAGACCTGTCGCGGTCATCAAACGACCGCTGTGGTTGTCGGGCCGCCGCCGCCAGGCCACCAGACCACAGCCCGCGAACAGGCCACCGACGATCCGAAACACCACCAACACCGCCGGGAACGGTGCGACCGGGCCGTTCCGGAAGAACTCGGCGATCACCCACGTCTCGGCCGTGATGAACACGGCCCAGGCCACGATCCAGAAGAGAGGGTGCCGCACCGTGGCAGTGAAGAAGCGATACGCCGAACCAGCGGTGCGGAAGTCAGATGGAACAGCCTCGCTCACCGTCACTGCGCACGGCCCATCATCGCCAGGCTCCTCGACCCAGAGCCGCCGACCGCGGGAACGACCTGGCCGCCGCTAGGTACATGCGATCCTATCCCCCACCCTCTGCCACCCCTCGGGTCTTGGCCTGACTCGTCGCCTTGGCTTGCCCACGGTCCGCGGCCGGTTCAGGTCACGGTGTGTGCGCGGTCGGAGCGGGTCGTGGGGTTCTGACGCCTTTGATGAGCAGGTACAGCAGCAGGGAGACCTCGCTCAGAATCTCCCACGGGACGAACACCGCGGTGGAGATGTGAGCGGCACCGGGTGCCAGGAACTGCAGCAACGCATCGGCCATGTAGCAGACGGTGCCGAGCATGAGCACCAGCGCCAGGGGTCGCGGGAACAGGCCGGACCGGTAGCCGAGCAGCCCGAGCGCGAACAGCCACAGCCACGACAGCTGGGCGATCAGGTAGCCGTAGTGCTGTATGTCCATCAGCAGCAGCGCCATGCCCTGGGATCCGGCGGTGCCGAACGCGGTCGTGTACGCGGGTGTGGTGGCCACGAGCAGCGCGCCGAGCTGGTGGACCATGTTGAGGCTGGCAATGCCAGCCGAGAAGACGACGAAGATCACCATCGCCCTGGCCAGGTACGTCCCGGCGTGAGCGAAAAGTCGATGCAGCACCAGGGCGAGGCACAGCCAAACCAGTGCTTGGAGCAGGTCGGCGGCGAAGCTCAGACGGACCAGGGACGCGTTGGCGACGAGGTTCGCTGTCGTGGTCGCTGCGTCTCCTGGCGCGTAGACGCGGACGCGGATGACTTGGGCGAAGGCACCGAAGATGGCGATCACCAGGTACAGCAGTCCGGCCTTTCTGGCCAGCCGCACCTGAGACGGTCCGGTTGCCGACTCGGCGTCGGGGATGCTGCTCTCGGGGTCTGTCTGCGTCACGGTGGTGGGCAGTTCGCTGGGGTCGCGGTCCGGTGTCGGTG
>CAVPPP010000026.1:0-48003 GCA_963707005.1 uncultured Actinomycetota bacterium | reverse complement strand
AGTACTACGTCCTGAAATGGATGTTCCCGGTCCGAGCTACCAGATCTGTTCGGGCCTCTCGATACTCTCGCGTCGACCCTGAATGAGGTCCTCGATACGAATGGCACAGGCGGAAGCACCAGATGGACGACTACATATCCGGCCAGGCGGCGGCAGGGGCCAATGCCGTCGAAGCCAGCTCCGATATCCACACCCTCAGCTACACCGAAGTGTTGGGTTCGGCTCCCGGAGGCACGCTCAACATCAACGAGCCGCGGGTTGTGTACTACGTCCAGCAGACTGTGGAAGCGGACACAGTTCCTACGGTGCCGCTCCACGTGGCCCTTTCCAGCGGGGAGTCGTCCCTCATGGCGACGTGGGTTGACACCGACCCGCCGGCAGCCGTTCCAGGCACGTGCGTCGAAACGTTGCAGATGACGCGTCCGCTTGACCCACTGGTTGCCGGCAACGGCACCTGGCTGATCGTTCCCGGTGCCCCTGCGGTGAGACTGGACCGAGACGTGATCCTCGGACGCCGTCCACATCTCGATCCCCTTGGCCGCGGTGCGGCACCAATGCTGGTGACAGTGCCCAGCCCAGGCGGCGGCGTCTCGGCGAACCATCTCAGACTGCGTGTGGAAGACGACGCGTTGCTGGCCATCGATCTCGACTCCGCCAACGGCACCTGGCTGCGCCGTGCTGGCCGACAGTCGTCCAGGTTGCGCCCCCACGAGGAGATCCTGCTGATTCCTGGCGATCGGCTCGACCTCGGCGAGGGCGTCCTCCTCGGCTTCGAAGGAATGCAATGACCAAGCGCCCCAGCGCGCGGCCGCCCGAGATCCCCGGGTTCGCGTACGTCCAGCACCTCGGCTCTGGAGGCTTCGCCGACGTCTTCTTGTACCGGGAGCTCAGTCTCGACCGGATGGTCGCCATCAAGATCATCTCCGGCCAGCTCAGCCACGAGGCCGTCACCCGCTTCACCGACGAAGCGAACCTGATGGCGCGGTTGTCGACCCACCCCTCGATAGTCACCGTCTACCAGGTGGGCATCGCCCCAGATGGGCGGCCGTACCTGGTGATGGAGTACTGCTCGCAGCCAAACCTCGACGACCGGCTGCGACAGGGTGCGTTCTCGGAGGTGGCCACCCTGCAGATCGGCGTCGAGATCGCCGGCGCCGTCGAAACCGTCCACCGGGCCGGGATCCTGCACCGCGACATCAAGCCAGCGAACGTGATGGCGACCGACTACGGACGGTGCGCACTCACCGACTTCGGAATCTCCGGCGCCGTAGGCAGCGGCACGCCCGGCCTCTCGATCCCGTGGTCGCCGCCAGAGTCCTTCCGTCCCGACCCAGTCGGAGACGAACGCTCCGACGTCTACTCACTGGCCGCCACTGTGTACGCGCTGCTCGCTGGGCATTCACCGTTCGCCCACCCGACCCTGCGCAATAGCGCCGATGACCTAAAAGAGCGGATCCTGACCCAACCACTGCCGCCGCTCGACCGCCCGGATGTGTCTGCCGGACTGCAGCGGGTGCTGGCTCGAGCGATGGCCAAGAACCCATCTGATCGGTACTCCTCCGCATCGGCGTTCGCCCGCGGCCTCCAGCGGGTCCAGGCCGAGCTGGGCGTCCCCCAGACTCGCCTCGAGGTTCTCGACGACCACCGCACGCCGTCCTACCCGGACCGTGGTGACACGCGGCTGTACACCCCCAGAGGTCGCGGCTCGGACCCCAGCACCGTCGTCGTGCCCGTACCCTCGGAGCCCACCGCACCACGTCGCAAGATCAGCGGGACCGCCCTTGCTGCGATCGCTGTAGCCATCGTGCTCGCCACCGGGCTGGGTGTTGCTGCCGTCCGTCCGTGGCGCCACGTCACCGGGGGCTCGGAGGCGATCGCCGCCGGTCCGACAACTGCTAGCCCCCCGGCAGCGGCCACCGAAGCCCCAGATCCCAGCGAGCCAGCATCGCCGACCACACCGGCCACCAATGACAACGATCAAGAGGCGCTCGACCTGCCGATCGGTCCAGCCATCAGTACAACGCAGCTCGTAGTCCCCCGATACAAGACGCTGAAGCCTCCCGGCGTGCCATGGCTCGTCGACACCGAGAATCCGAGCGTGTCCCGCGAGCTCGACTCGGTGCAGCACGGCAGCACGTTCGCAATCGGGATCTCACCGGACCGGCGCACAATCACTTACGTCGACAATGGATCGTCGGTGCGAGCTATGCCCGCCGCTGGCGGGACCGGGCGGCTTCTGTTCACCTCCCCGGCAGGCTGTGGCCGCATCAACCACAAGAGCTGGTCACCCACCGACCTGTCGGTCTTCGTCCTTGAATGTCAGGTCGGACGTGGGCCCCGACGTCTCGTCGTCGTTGATGTCGACGGGAACATTGTGCGCGAGCTCAACGCGGGAGGCTTCCAGCCCTCCGACCCGACGGTCTCCCCTGACGGCACGATGGTCGCCTTCTGCGGAACCTTGTCCGACTCCAGTGAGGAGGGTGGCTCGATCTACACCACTCGCCTCGACGGAACGGGCCAGCCGAAGCCAGTCACCGACAGCGCCGCCGAAGCCGACAGCGACCCGGCCTGGTCCCCAGATGGAACATCGCTTGCGTTCCGCCGACGTGTCGGACCGCCACGCGGCGAGAAGTTCAACGGCGACAACCGGCTCGAGGACACCGACATCCTGACGGTGGCTGCCACCGGCGGCACCGTTCACACGCTGGTGAGCGGTTCCGCCACCGACGACAAGCCGACTTGGTCGCCGAACGGCCTCACCATTGCCTTCGTCTCCAACCGCGATGCCGGCGGGTCCAGAACCGAGACAAAAGACATCTGGCTGGTGCCCGCCAAGGGCGGAGATCCAACACCGCTCGGCCTCGAAGCGCCGAGGTACTCGACGCCCACCTGGTCAACCCGATAGCGCGGCCCCCGACTCGGCTGCCGCCAAGAACTCAGTGTGGCCCGCAGCCTCCTATCCTGGTGCCACTCAACTCGATCGGCCTCCGCTGCTGCGGGAAGTCGGTGGCTGGCTCTTGCTGCCGTGACACCAGAAAGAACCTGGCAGCTGGTTCAGAAATCCCAGCAGGTGCCTCGCGCGGTCCATTGGCAATCCGCCGTGACAGGCTTTGTAGTGCTGCAGGCGAAGCGGTGCCTGAGGGGGGAGAGCCATGCGAGTGGCGGTTGTGGCGGCGTTGCTGATCATGGTGGTGGCCGCGGGTTGCGGCTCGGGCGGAAGCGGTTCCGGGCTGCCGACGCCAACGAGGTCGCTCGAGCCGACGGTCGCGGTCCCGACCGTGAGCCTGCCATCAAGGCCGGGCTCACCGACACCTACGCGTGCGCCGACCCGCTCGCCTGCCTCGAGTGTCGCGCCGCCGACCGCGTCCCAACCGTCTGCCACAACCACATCGACCCGCCCGCCCGCGTCGAGTGTCGCGCCACCGACCGTGCCCAAAACATCGGCATCAAGGCCTCCAACCGCGACCCTCGCCAGCTCCTCGACTCCGACCACTACAACGACGGCCACTGCAACGGTGACCACAACTGCCACCGCGACGGTGACGACCCGTGCCGCCTCGATCAGCCCGACTGCGTCCGCGAAGTCACCTAACCCGCCCACAAGCGTCCCACCCACCACCGCCACTGGCACGCAGAGCGAGTCGTCCAGCCCAACCGTCCAGGCTCCGACCTCGGAGACGGGCACGACCTGGTGGCCATGGCTCCTGCTGGTCCTCGCGGCTGGTGGTGGCGGCGTCTGGTGGTGGATGAGACGACGGCATTCGGGGCGGAGTGAGGGCGCATGACCGTTGACACCCGACCCCGAGTAGGGGGCGATTCCTGGGGGTGCGCAACGGGGTCGACGACGTGATGCCCGTTCGGGCATTCCGGGCACACCGGCGAGTTCAACCGCACCGGAAGGAGCACCGCAGACTGTGCCGCACGGTTCGGCGATCGCGAGATCTCCGTCGAGGCCGGCGCAGGTGGCAGTTATCGCACGTCCACGGCCCAGCCCGTCCACCATCGAGAGTGCATCCGCATGCCGCGAGACTTGATCGCGGTGGTCGGGGACGGGGCGGTTGTGTTGCTCGCCGTCCTCGCCGCCAAGGAGCTGGGCGCTGAGCGGATCATCGCCATGTCCCGGCATGACCTTTGCCCCGATGGATCATCCGGCGCCCGTCGTCACCGGCTCGTCGCCGCTCGTCGACCGAGGGTTACCAGTAGCGTCACGCTCATGGGACTCGCTTGGCTCGCGGTAGCCACGGTGGCGTCGCCGGCCGCGCAAGCCCTGCTGGGTTGGTCGAATCGGATCTACCTCGGGTGGAGCCCCCCGGTGAGGGTCGCCGAGTGACGCGGGTCGAAAGATGGGAGCAGCGGAGTGAGATTCCACTCCTGCTCCTCGCCGCCGCTTTCCTCGTTGCCTACGCGTGGCCGATCCTCGACCCCCGAATCGATCACGACGTCGCAACATTCCTTCTGGTCCTGACGTGGACAGTCTGGGGCGCGTTCGCCGTGGACCTGGTCATCCGGCTTGCGTTGGCGGACCAACGCCTCGAGTACGCCATCCGGCATTGGTATGACGTCGTGTTGGTCGTCGTCCCGATGCTTCGACCGCTCCGTCTCCTCCGACTGCTCGCGTTCGCCCGCATCCTCGGACGATCCGCGACCCGGAACCTCGCGGGACGGGTAACCCTCTACGTAATCGGATCTGCAGTCGCCGCCGTCGGACTCGGTGCCCTCGCGATCCTTGACGCTGAGCGGGAGGCTACCGGGGCCAACATCACGACGTTCGGCGACGCCGTGTGGTGGGCCGCGACGACAGTCATGACAGTGGGATATGGCGACCGATACCCGGTGACGACCGAGGGTCGGTTCGTTGCCGTGACCCTCATGGTCGTAGGCATCGCGGTCGTGGGATCGGTGACCGCCGCCGTCGCGGCATGGTTCATCGGACAGGTGCAACGGGACACACGTCAGAATGAACGTTCATAGCGTCACCACTGCTTGCAATGGGCGCATTCTGGCCGGCACCGTGGGCACAGAACGGTGCCGCGTGTCTTCGATAGCCATGGGATGACCTCAAGGTGCGGCCGACGGGGGCATGACATGACGTTCTTGGCTGGTGGTCCTCGAGCCCGGGCTCTGCCCCGTGGCGTGTTCTGGCGGGGGTGGGGTAGACCGGGGGCGGTGCTTGTTTTCGGGGACGCGCGGATCCCGCCGCGTACCCCGGGCCCCTGGCCTCCACGTTCACGCGTCAGGATGAAGCCTCCTACGCCGTCGCTGGGTCGTCACATACGCGTTGGGGAACAAACCTTCGAGGCCGGCCCGAGACACTGGTATGGCTTCCGCGGGCATTGCCGCACACCTTCGCAAACGCGGTGACGAAAAGGCGTGGGTCGTCGGCGTCACCAGTCCTGCAGGGATCGAGGCGATGTTCGCAGTGCAGGCTGACTACTTCGCAGGTCTGACTGACCCTGACCTCGTCTTCGCTGAGCCGCCGGCTCAAGATGGCGAGCAGCCTTCTGCACCGGATTGGCTCACGGTCCTCGGCGTTTCGGAGCGTTGTGGCCCAGGGTCACGGATCGCATTCGCGCGACGTTCCTGGGCCGAGCGCCGCCTGCCTCGCCAGCAGGTCGACAAGTCGGCTTGGCACCCGGGGTTGAGTGTGAACAGGGCCGGCTCTAATGGATGGGAAGTGACTCAGGTGATGCCAGTTGCGCACCAGCTTTGGTTCTCCCCCCTCCATGGCAGCTCGCGCTGTGAGACCGCTGGTTGCGGCCAGTCTGATCTCCGACCTTCGGCCCTCTCGGTCGAGCCCTCCAGCCGCGGAGCACATCGGATCTGGAAATCGACCATCGAAGCGACGTGAGGACGCCCAACTGCAAGAGGTACGACCGGCCCGCCGGCCGATGTGGCCGCCCAGCACGCACTTATGAAAGGAACGGCCGACTGCAGATACGACCCAGGCTGTCGCTCAGGCCGAGGACCTGGCATCCGTTCATTCGAAGTTCATCTGGGCCGGTCCGATTGCTCACTCTCTAGCACCCAGAATGCTGACAACCGCCGCCACTTGAGTAGGGACTTCCATGCGTGCCACTTACCATCGGCATATCGAAGACATCCTGTCCGATCTCGTGCACATGACCCATAAGGTCGCCATCGCGGTGCGCTTGAGCACGACGGCCCTGCTGGAGGCCGAGATCCACCTGGCCGAGCAGGTGATCGGCGACGACGCTGAACTCGATCGAATGTATTCAGACATCGAAGAACGCGTGTTCACCCTGCTCGCCCGTCAGGCCCCGGTGGCCGGCGAGCTGAGGACCCTGGTCGCCTCGCTCCGAATCGTCACGGACCTGGAGCGGATGGGCGACCTCGCGGCCCACGTCGCCAAGATCGCCCGATTGCGCTACCCCGAGGTGGCTGTCCCCGACCTGCTTCGGCCGAGCTTTGTTGCGATGGGTGACATTGCCGAAACGATGGTGATCATCGCCGGAGAGACCCTCAACAGCCGCAGCGTCGAGAGGGCCAAGGAGCTGGGCGCCCGCGACGAGGAGATGGACGATCTCCGACTGAGCCAGTTCCGGGCGATGCTTGGTGAGGCCTGGGAGTACGGCGTCGAGGCAGCCATCGACGCGGCGTTGCTGGGCCGCTACTACGAGCGGATCGCCGACCACGCGGCCTCCATGGGCCGCCTGATCATCTACGTGGTCACCGGCGAGTTCCCCGAAACCGAGTAGGTGGGCATGCTGCGGTCGTCGTCTTGTGATCACCGTGGAGCCGATCAACCCAGGAGATGGGTCCGCGCGGATCGTTCGCTGTGCGCAAGCTCTCTCCCTGGACGGCCCTGACGAGCCAGCGAGGACTGTGAGGCGGTGCAGTGCTTCCACGATGCACCGGAAGGTGACAGGACGAACGGGGTCGAGGCGCTCGCCTTCTTGGCCGAGCGGCCACGCCCGCTGCTGGCGACAGCCTGTACCCGGGTTTCACGGGTTTGAGCGTCGGGTGGCTCCTTGGCCACCCGTCAGCGCACGCGGATTCGGCTGAGCGCCGCAGCGTCGACGACCATCTCGGTGACGCTCTGCTTGGCCGGTCGGATGTCGTGCATCTGCACCAGGCCCCTGCCCGGCCGGTGGTGCACGATCGGAAGCGCATGGGCGGCTGGTGTGCGGCGTCGGCGGGATCTTAGCCGGTGGTCGATGCTGGGTTAGTGTCGACCTGGTCTGATGGGCTTCGCTCGGCCTGCGTTGCGCCGAGTCGACGGGTGCGCATCGCCAAAGGTCGCGTCTGATGGCATCTCAGGCGTCCCGCAAAGGCGTCGTCCGAGCCGGGCAGTCCGATAGGCCCTATGTCACTCGCCGGGTCCTGGAAGGCCTGCAGTGATGCGCCAGCGGGACGCTTCCTGACCCATCTCGATCTCTGAGCGGATCTGCAACCTCCGGCTGCTGAGGAGTACGCGTCGGGACCGAACGGTGTAATGGGTTTGCAACCCGGCTGACGCCGAGAATTTACCGGTCGCGAAGACACTCGCCCTGTGCCTGAAACCGACCTTGCCGTCGACATGCTCACCGCGGTGGCCCGAGGTGAGTGGGCGGTACACCGATTCGACTCCGGCGACGCCGTCGAAAGCTTCCGTCGTGTCTTGCGGGCGGAGGCGCGACACGATCAGCTCAAGATCCACATCGCCTTGTTCGATGACCACCTGCTCGCCATCGCCTTGCAGGACTCAGATCTCTGGCACGAGACGGCAGCGACGATCCGCGCCCGGATAAGTGTGGTCGGCTGATGCGCCGATCCCCGACTGCCTCGAGCCACGCTGATGCCGACCAGCTTGCGACCCGGGGACCTCGATCAGAAGTCTGCCGCCCTGGTGACGGCCCTCGGCCTCTGCTAGGCCGTGTCTGACAATGTTGATTCGGTGGGGTTCGGAGCCAGATCCAGATGGTGGTGACGGTGATGGTTCCGAGGTACATGTAGTTGTGCTTCTCGTAGCGGGTGGCTGTGGCTCGGCAGCCGCGGAGCTTGTTCACCGCCCGTTCCACGGTGTTGCGGTCCCGGTAGCGCTGCTTGTCGAAGGTCAGCGGCCGACCACCAGCGGGGCCCTTTCTGGCGACGACCGGCGGCCTGGTCTTCCTTGACCGGGATTGCCGCCTTGATCCGGCGCTTGGCCAGGTAGTCCCGATTCGCCTTCGACGAGTACGCCTTGTCGGCCAGCACCCAGTCCGGACGAGTCCTCGGCCTGCCCGGCCCGAGGCGATCGATACCGATCATGCCGAGCACGGTCTCGAAGGCGATCGAGTCATGCCGTTGACCCTCACTGGTGGTCAGGACAGCGATCGGTCGGCAGCGTTGGTACGCGGCGAGATGGATCTTGGTCAACCCGCCCCGAGACCTATCCGGCGCCTCCCGGAACCGTCGCTGCTGGCCCTTCCGGCGGTTGGTCCGCTACGGCTGGCCTCGGATGACACATCGATTCCTGGCAGACTTCGACCCCGTCGACGGCAGCGGGCGCCCACGCCGTTGTCAGTTCTCCGCGATGATCGCGGGAAAATTTGGCCTCCTGATCTGCGGTGAGGATGCTCGCGGTCAACTCTGCGTCGTGCCACTCAGCCCTTCTTGACCCGGCCCTCGTACGTCCGGAGGTAAGCACGGCTACCCCCGGCGTCTAGGTGGCCGTAGGCGCAGCCGAAGAAGGGCCAACGCGACAGTGGTCAGGATCAGCAGCATGCCTGAATTGGTAGCACCGACAAAGAACGCGAGCGGCATCAGCAGTATCGACAGGCCCAGCACCAAGTCGAGGATCCATCTGGGCAGACCCGTAGCGGTTCTCGGTTGACTCAACTGACGGGCCAGACCCGGATCCTCCACCTGCAGCCGCCGCGCCAGCTCGGCAAGGAGGCGTCGCTCACGGTAATTCAACGCGCGGATCCCTTTCTCCACGGCACCGAGCCGCTGCGGCATGTCGGTACGCAGACCCATCGCGCCGCCGCAGCCCCGACGGTAATTGAGACAGCTACTGGCAACAAGAGGCGCCCAAGTGCTGCGACTGCGGGTAGGGGGCGCTAGTGGGGCGTTAGCGAAGTCTTCTTACGTTCGATCTTGGTGAGGATCTGGTCTGGTGTCTTGGTCCAGATGAACGGGTGTCGTCGTGTGTTCCAGCCGTTGATGAAGTCGCGGATCTTGCCGGTCAGGTCGCGGACCGAGCGGAAGGTGCCGCGGCGGATGGCTTGGCGTTCGATGATGCCGAACCAGACCTCGACCAGGTTCAGCCAGGACCCGGACGTCGGGGTGAAGTGGGCGTGGATCCGAGGGTTCGCGGCCAGCCAGTCGCGGACCTCGACGCGTTTGTGGGTGGCGTAGTTGTCCATGATCAGGTGCAGCTCGATGGTCGGGGTAGGCGCGGGCCACGTGCTTGAGGAAGGCCAGGAACTCCTGGTGGCGGTGCCGCTGCTTGCACAGCCCGGTCACCTTCCCGGTCGCGATCTCCAACGCGGCGAACAACGTGGTGGTGCCGTGACGGACGTAGTCGTGGGTGCGCTGCTCGGCGTGCCCGGGCTGCATCGGCAGCACCTTCTGGGTTCGGTCCAGCGCCTGCACCTGGGACTTCTCGTCGACACACAGCACGATCGCGTTCTCCGGCGGGGCGAGGTAGAGCCCGATCACGTCGGTGACCTTCGCGACCAGCTCGGGGTCGGTGGAGAACTTGAACGTCTCCGCCTTCCACGGCTTGACGCCGTAGTCCTTCCACGCTTGGGCGATCGTGACGTGGCTGACCTTCAACCGGGCGGCGAGCAGCCGGCTCGACCAGTGCGTCACTCCCAGACTCTTCGGTGGCGGCGTCAACGTGGCCTCCACGATCCGCCGCGGATCCACCGTGCGGGGCCGGCCCGGCCGGTCCTCATCGACCAGCCCGGCCAGACCACGGTCGCGGTACCGGTTGCGCCACAGGTCCACCGTCGGCCGCGACACCCCGACCAGCTCCGCGATCTCCACGTTCGGCGTCCCGTCCGCGGCCAGCAACACGATCCGGGCCCGCGTCGCCAGCCCGGCCGGGACCGACGACGCCCGAGTCAGCCGCAGCAGCTCGGCCTCGTCGTTCCCGCAGCAACAGCAGTGGGGCAGCACGACGAACCATGCCCCATCATCCCACGCAGAGGTAAAGTTACTTCGCTAACACGCCACTAGCGGACCTGTGTGATTTCGACTGCGGCGAGCCCGCCACGGCCGAAGAAGACTGGAACATGTTGAAGGGCATCGTCGCCGACGACGTGATCAAGGGCGGAGCGCTGGCGCTGGTGAACCGCGACCACAACGGCAAGGTCCACGTCAAGGACACCACCAATGAACTTGGGACCGGGGCCGTGGCCGGCGTCGTCGGCGATGCCTTGGTCGGTTTGATCTTCCCGCCGCCGAACCGCCGGCCCCCCTGGCTGTGCTCCGCAAGTGGGACGCACTGGCCCTGACGTGTTGTGCATCCATAGCAGCGCAGTGCTAAGGGTGGCGATCTCCGCTTGTCATCTCCATTGGGGCTGCGTTGCTCGCCACGAAAGACCGTCAGCGAGACGCGGTGAGCGCCGCTATCCCCCACGGGCACCGATACCGACCAAGCGAGCAGGCCACGGCGGGTGAGCGTTCATTCGTCGCGGGCCCGCCAGGCACAAGGGTCAGCCGACAGCGACCGGCTGACTCGTCATCGGCGCTCGCCGCGGGTCGCCTGGTCGGGTCGCTGTGGCGAGGGCATCCGTCCGGGGAGGGTCGTAGGTCGTCGCTCAGTTGCGCCCGACCGCCGGTGCGGGTCTACTGCGATAGTTTCGGACCGGGGAGTTCGACCCAGGCACCCCGCGACAGAAGGGACACCCATGAGCAAGAAGAGCAAGACGATCGAGAAGATCACTACGGCCAACGTCGAACTCAAGAAGACCCTCGCCGGCGTTCGCGGTCAGCTGACCAAGACCCGAGCCAAGCTGACCAAGGCGACCGACAAGGCCGACCGCTGGAAGAAGGAAGCAGCCGCGCACCGCACGGCCGCGGCACGCTCCGACGCCCGGGTGGAGAAGCTTCAGAAGAGTCTCGACCGCGCCACAGCCGCCCTGAAACCCGCACCGGCGACCAAACCGCACAAGGCCGCCGCCTCGGGAGACTCGACCACCGAACCCAGCACCGCGTACGGGCTCACGACACCTGACGAGACCTGGACCGTGGTCCAACTCCGAGCCGAGGCCCACGCCCGAGGACTGACGGGAATGTCAGACAAAACAAAGGAGCAGCTGCTCGCCGCCCTGACCTGACCTGATCCTTCAGCACACCGGCGCTTCACCAACGACGTGCAGAACCCCGGGGACCACCGATGAGGTGAGCCACGGAGCAAGACTCGTTGGTGGCGCCCTCCGCGGCCACGCCGGTGCCCGACAGCGTACGGGGTTGGAACCTGCGCCGGCTGCCGAGAGTCGCGGACGCGGTCCCCGGAAGCCGCTGGTGCAGGAGCCCATGCTCAACAGGTTGGTGAGCCGAGCAGCGACCCCGCAGGGCCAAGTCCCGGCGGAGAGCGCTCCTAGGAATCGGGTCTTCTGGCCGTGATCCCAGGGACGCTGCCTGCGAGACGGGCTGCATGACACACCCGAGGGTGTCAGCAAGACCATTCGCATGACCTCAGCGATCGCAGCCGCCGCCACCGCCCCTCTCTGCTTTAGCCGGAGGTCGGGTTGATGGGGGGACGGATCTTCGTCGACACCATCAACGGCGGGCTGCTGTTCGGCAGCTTGCCTCGGGCAGGTCCGGCGTTGCGGGCGGTTGTGGCGGTGCCGATGACGGTGGCCTCGGTCGCGGGAGTCGCGACGCCCGGAACAAAGCCGACCTTCTTGTCGGAGCTGGGCTGCTCCTTGTCGCGTGGATTGGCGCGGAGCTCGCCTTCATCCAGGCGTACTCCTGGTTCCACCCGAACTACCTGGTGGCAGCCATCATCGTGCTCGGCCGGGCCGGGCTGGGGACAAGGAGTGGTATGTGCGCATCAAAGCAGTGCCAGTCGAGCGTTCGTCCGTGCAGCAGGAGCATTGGTGTCCCGGAGCCGGGGAGGTCCACGTATCGATCATCACCTCGGCGGTGTCGAACGACTGCTCGGCGAGCTTCTCGTCACTACTCACCCCCGACGGCACACCGGGGGCCTCGGGCACACCGAACGACCTCGAGGCTCCCACAGTCGACCTGGCGACCACTGGGCGATGACCAGGCCGGCCGGCGCGCGTGGTAGAGAACGGTGTCGGCCTCGGTTCCAGTCCTTGTGTTCTGCCCCGTCCATACCTTGGTGATACCGACCCAGGAGCC
The DNA here is from genome assembly GCA_963707005.1 of uncultured Actinomycetota bacterium. GTDB lineage: Bacteria > Actinomycetota > Actinomycetes > Propionibacteriales > Propionibacteriaceae > Microlunatus. The sequence goes on along the minus strand of CAVPPP010000026.1, from coordinate 35,706 downwards.
ACCCCATGTCCACGCAGGCCCTCATGCGTATCTTGATCATCGTCGGTGTAGGCCTCGTGCTGCTCATCGTGGTGACAGTGGCTCGGTGACATCCCCAAGAAGTCGCCTGCCGTCTGAGGTCGCCACCGGCACGCCTCGATTTGGGCACAGGTGGCCACCACGGTCGCCCTGGCAACCTTCAACCTCAGCTCTGATCGAGCGCCCCGGGGCAGAGCCTCCAGCGGCTGTCGACCACGATCCCGGTCTCGAACCAGATGGACGTGTCGGCCACCGCCACCGGCCCGTGGCTGGCACGGTCAGGTCGTCGTCTTACCACGCTCTGTTTGAGCGCGACCCGGGATGCCGAACGGCGGCGGACGGCCCAGGCTTCGGCTGAGGGTGCTGTCGCCTCAGCTGACCGCTGTGGTGTTCGCTCGCTGGGGTGCCCTGGCAGCCCTGGTGTGCGCGCGGGCAGAAGCCAGGGCCCAAATGATGAGAACGTCAACCGCGATCACCAGGATCGCCCACAACGGCGAGTAGGGCAGCCAGGTGAAGTTGATCAGAGCTGAAATCGCGGCGACGACTATGCCGGCGATCCGCGCCCATCCCTGGCCGAGCAGCAGGCAGACCCCGATCGCCACCAAAGCCAAACCGACGACGAGGTGGATCCAACCCCAGGCGGTCAGATCGAAGGTGTAGATGTAGTTCGGTGCGACGACCAGATACTCGTCGTTGACGATGGCCGCGAGAGCCTCGATGGTTTCGAACCCGCCGCCGACGATCAACAGCACGCCCGCGACGAAGCTGAGATCGGAAGCCCACGCGGGCGACATCTGATGATCACTGGTAGCCATGGCCGCTACCCTCCCATAACGCAGCATCGGTCATCTGCTACCGGTAGCGTGTCGGACTGGAATCCGGCGATTCCAGCCCGCCGCATTCACAGCCAGCCCTGCGCGCTGTCCACAGAGCCGGTTGAGCACATGTCGTAAAGCGCATGGGGCCCGGTGCCCGAGGTCCCGGTGACTGTGGTCGACCTGCTGGACAAACCTCGTCTCTGGGGACGTGTGACTCCCGGCAGAGTAGGTTGCGACCGTCGGCAGCGTCTGTGGAGGTCCCGAATGGCGGCGGATTTGATGGAGCTCGCACAGCCGGTGGGGGTGCTAGGGCCCCGGACCTGGTGGGTTGGCCTGGATCCGTTGGTGGTCGGCAGCGTGGTCATGCCAGCAGCCGGATGCGCGCGGCGGGCTGGCCGCCCCGATCCGGCACCGGCAGCCGTCCGCTCTAACTTCGAAGGGGTTCGGGTTCGATGAGTCGACGCCTGTTAGCGATGGCGGCGCTGGTGGTGGGGGCAGCGACGATCGTGTTGGCACTGTGGGTGGCGGTCAGCGAGTTCCCGCGGGGTCTGCTGCTGTTGGGCTGCATCCTGGTCGCTGTTGCGGCCGCGTGGTACGGGCTGCTCCGGCGGGGGACGGTGCGGGTGGTGGGCTTGCTGGTTGCCGCGCTGGCGCTGCTCGGCGGCACAGTGCTGCTGCTGACACAGGGGGCACCGTTGGTCGACGTCCTCATCGTGGTGGGTGTGCTGCTGTCGTTGGGGGCTGCGTCTGCCGCCTTCACCCGGCATGTGGATCTGGCGAGTGTTCCGGCGCCGCGCCATCCGGTGCTGTTCTTCAACCCACGCTCCGGCGGGGGCAAGGCGGAACGCTTCGCACTCGCCGTCGAGGCACGCAAGCGGGGTATCAAGGCGATCAAGCTCAACACTGGCGACGACCTTGAAGCGCTGGTCCGCGCGGCGGTCGCCGACGGTGCGGACGGGCTCGCGATGGCCGGCGGAGATGGGTCGCAGGCCGTCGTCGCCACGATCGCCAGCGAGCTCGATCTGCCGTATGCCTGCATCCCTGCGGGCACCCGTAACCACTTCGCGCTCGATCTCGGCGTGGACCGCGACGATGTCGTCGGTGCACTCGACGCGTTCGTCGACGCCGGTGAACGACGGGTCGATCTCGGCGACGTCAACGGCAGGGTGTTCGTCAACAATGTGTCGCTGGGGCTCTACGCCGAGACGGTGCAACATGCCGGCTACCGCGACGCCAAAATCCGCACGATGCTGGACACCGTGCCCGACGTACTCGGCCCGGACGGCAGCGGCCTCGACCTCCGCTGGCGCGGACCGGGTGGGCACGAGCACCGCGGAGGAGCCGCGGTGCTGGTGTCCAACAACTCCTACCGTCTCGGCCACGCCATCGGATCGGGTACCCGGCCCCGGATCGACGAAGGCGAACTCGGGATAACCGTCATCGGCAAGGTCTCCTGGCAGGACCTGGACGGCCGCTCGCTGCAGCGGCCATGGCGGGCATGGTCGGCACCGGCCTTCATGGTCGACTCGAAGGAGCCTGTTCCGGCCGGCGTGGACGGCGAGGCGCTCCGACTGGACCCGCCGCTGACCTTCAGCATCCGCCACCGCGTGCTCCGCGTGCGGATCGCCCGACAACACCCCGGCGCCTCACCATCGGCGATGGCCCCGGCAACCCTGAAGGACAGCGTGGTCGCACTGCTCCACATCGCGTTCAGGCGCCACCCCCAGAACACTTGACGATCACACCACCCCGACGGGACGCCATGCACGGACGACTCAGCTCAAGGGACGTCAAATGCCCGAGCCGAGCGGAAACCCTCCGCCAGGTCTCAGAAGCGCACTGGTGTCTGGAGCTCTCCCTCCGACAGACTCGAGAATCCCGTCAGCGAACCCGGGCACTTCCACCCAACCACCCGAAGCGCCCACCTCGGAGACTTCGTGACGGTCCTGAACCAGGTCAGGGACGTTCGACCGACAAGTAGCAGCCGAAGGCTAAACCAGCGAGGCTCAACCGGAGAGGCTGTCCTCAGGCATGAGGCGTCTAGGATCGAGGTGCTGCGGTGCCTGGGGCACTGAAAGCAACGACTGTGTAGATTGGGAGACCGCCGTCGGCCGGCTGGATACGAGATCTCCTCGGCATGGTGGCCCGAACACTCGGATCGCCCCGCAGCTACCTCTTGTCGGACGAGTCGGATGTCGCGGCGTCACGCTCGATCTCCTCGACGTCTGCCTTCAGCTGCTTCTTCTGGACCTTCTCGGCCCGGCGCATCTCCCGCTCGATCTTCGCACCCATGTCCGAGGCGCCGACGACGACAAGTCCGGCCTGACCAGCGTCCAGGGACTCCCCCAGCTCCTTGAGGTCGTCGCGGCTCATCCCCGCAGCGGCGTGCCCCGCCACCGCACCCAGAACCGTCCCACCGGCAGCAGTGGCCGCCAACAACCCGCCACCGATCGCGGCGAATGGAAACAACGCCACCACGAGACCGGTGGCAAGCCCAACACCGCCGCCGAGCACCCCACCAACACGTGTCGGGGTCTCATGCTTGCGGGCGATCTTGACCTTGCCGTCAGCACGACGCTGGATCACCGCAGCATCGTAGGCGTCGATCAACCCCGCCTTGGTGTGCAAGTCCTTGACAAGCTCGTAGTCGGCTTCCGCAGCCTCAACATCGGCATACACACCGACGAAGACGATGAACGTGTCGAATGCCATCCCAGATTCCTCATTTCTCGTTATTACCGCACCGCAAGGATCAACCACTGCGGAGCTTCCATCTCAATGCATCGTGACGTGCACCTACCGAGCCAGGCTGCTGACCCCTCGATCAGGCGAGTGCCTTGGCCTTCAGCTGGTCGAACTCAGCCGGCGTGATCGACCCGCTGTCCAGCAAGGCCTTCGCCGAGGAGATCTGCTCTGCCGGGCTCGACGAGCCGGCCACCGACTTGATGTAGTGATCCGTCTCAATCTGAGCCTGCCGGATCTCGCCCGCCTGACGCTCCGCCATCCCGCGCCCCCGCACGACCAGATAGATCACCATGAGCAGGAACGGCAGAAAGATCAACCCAATCGTCCACAAGGCCTTCGCGCCCCCGCCGAGCTCGCGGTCCCGGAACAGATCCCCGAAGATGTGGAACAACACCATCAGATACATCACGAAAAGGAAGCTCCAGATCAAGAGCCCGAAGAAGTCCCAGAAACCCATCGAAGTGCCTTTCAGGCGAGAGAACCGTTCACCGCCGGCCACATCGACCGTCGGACGAGCCGAAACGCTAGCCGAACTCACCGGCTTTGTGCTGATGCCGGGCGCAAATGGGACACACTTCAGACAGCCAGGCGCTGAGCACATGATGGTTGTCACACTCAGCCGTGGCAGTGGTCGCGCCTACTGCGTTCCGACCTTGTCCGGCCCCAGCACCCGTCAGGCACCCGTGTCGTCCAGGTTGCCTGACCAGGAAGGTTGTAAGTATGCGTAAGACTGCCTCGATCGTCGGTATCGTTTTCGGAGCGATCTTTGTCGTCGCCGGCATCGTGACCTGGATTGTGATCACGAACACGCTGTCCGACCAGAAGATCACGGTGTCTGACGATGCCGGTTGCCGGGCTGGCGCGACGGTCGCCGGACCGGTCAGTGCGTACTGCCAGGCGAGCGTGATCGACAAGCACACCATGGAGATCACCGGCGGCAAGACCTATGCCGAGCTGGATCGGGAAGACCCCAACCGCGACACCGCGATGACCTCTTCGTTCCTGCAGGCGTCGCTGTTCACCTCGGTGGTCGCCTTCGGTGTTGCGGCAATGGCCATAGCGGTCGGCATCGCCTTCGTGCTGTTCGGACTCGCGCTGCGCGAGCCGCAGCCCGCTGCCGCGCACGCCGCGACGACCTAGGTCGCACGCCGTCCGGTCTCGATGAAGCTCGGCACCGGGGCAGTTCGAGTCGATGGCGTCGAGCATCGACGCAGTGATCGCTCCAGCCCGGCCGTCAGAACCGGCGCCTGCTCCGCCGCCGGCGGACCGACGATGTCGCCATGCTCTCAGGCTCTGAGATGTCACCTCCTGTGATCATCGGCCGACGCGTTCGGACGGAAGTCGACGCGAGCAGCGCCGCCAGCTGAAGAGCGCAGCCAGCGACCCCGCTCTCGGAAACACGGTTTCCTGCTGCAGCCGCCCAATCCGGAGCTGTCGCCAATCACCTCCAGCTGAGGATGCGGACGACAGTTCTCGCGTTCCCCGACCTGAGCTGCACGAGATCACAGTCCTGGTTCACGTGCCACAACCCATTGTGTGCACCGGTGGGAACCGTTCGACCGTGCAACAGATCGTCGACGGGCGCATCGTCAGAGACCTCGCAGGTCACCGCGTCAGCGTCACTCCAGATCCGGACCGACACACTCGATGCTCCACGACGCAGACTTCCCCGCGCCACCACCTCCGCCGCCGCCGCCATCCGGGCAGCCCGGTCGACCGACAACCCAGCCACATACAGCTCGAGCTTGGCGTAGCCGACCAGACGGTGCACCGACTCGGCGCCGTAGACTCCACCCCGCGTGCGCCCGCCCGGTTCGCTCAGGCTCCCGCCGAACAGCTCTTCGACGTGGGCGCGCCCCCCGTAGGAGGCGCTTCCCCGGTACTCTCCCGCATCGACGATGACGGGATGGCTTCGGTGCGCCTCCTCGATCACCGGGGCTGCGAGGGTCTCGGCGTCATACGGGCAGATCAGCCACAACGGTGCCGCCGGATCGATCGCCAGATTCAGGATCGCCTCATGCAGCTGACACTCCGTCAGCTCCTCGGCATGACGGCCCGGCCAGATCGGCTCACCGACGCCCCGGACAGGGCGACCCCGGCCAGCAGACGCTGCGACGAAGTCGCGCCAGGCCGGGATGATGCGGGCCGGGTTGCGTCCTAGCCGCTCCATGTCGACGAACTGCACCCGATCAGCGGCCCGTTCGCCGAGGGCAGCCCGCAGCCAATGTGTGTGCTCGTTCGTCACCGCCACCAGAACCGGCTCACCCAGCTCCAGCCCTTCGTCGACGAAGGGCACCAGGTTTCCGGTGAAATCGTCACGATCGTGCCACAGCAGAGCCTCGTGCCGATAGCTCTGCTGGGACCTCTCCGGGACCCGCGGACTCATGACCGACTCCCCGACTTCGTCGAGAGGTGAGCCTGCCAGCACGCGGGCTGGCGCGCGGACGCGCGGTCGACGGAAGGTCTGCCTCGGTAGGCATCCACGAATTGTTCATTCCCTTGTCACAGTACGGGAGAGGACCGTCGCCTGGGCGGTCCCGCTCGAGGGCGATCACTGACGGTTCTTCGCCGGATTGCCATCAGATCTCGGAGACGATGAGGAGCGTCAACGCCGAGGTGAGGCAGATGAGCCCATGCTGGCTGATCAGATCAGTCTTCCCCGGAAGGACAGCGACACCGGATCCGACGAGCTTCTCTCGTCAGCGAAGGTGCCTAATACGCGGGCACCTAGGACGGGCTCACTGACCCTCCGTGCAACGTGGGTCGCGATCCGCGGACTCGGCTCGAGGTCACGCCTGCACGGCGATCTCAGTCCGCACCATCACAACCACCCCGAGAACCCAGTGCCATCACCCGGGCCCGGGTGAACCCCACCATCCAACACAGTCCCGAAGTCCCACGACTGTCACGTCGATGAAGCCTTCGTGAACTTCGAGCAACACCCTGGAGGCACGGCTTGCCTGTGCGCGATTCGTGTTGACCTAGTGGTCGGATCCAAGGTCGCAGAACCGGGTATCGGGACCAGAAAAGAGATGGCAGATGATCACCGCGATACAGCAGCCGACCGCGAGGATCGCCCTCTTCTTCATGTCCCTGTGCGACCCGTCGATACCGTTCCCCGAAGGAATCTCGTCGGTTCTGCTCGCGTTGACCGCGGCCTCATCCTAAACTGAACGGCGCGAGGTAGCGGCCCCTATGCCCGGTCGAGCCGTTGCCGCTGGTCTTGCCGGCTGAGGAGGTCATCCGCTAGGCGCCGCGATCCCGCAGACCGAATGCCATCCTCTCTACGTCGGACTCCACCTGCCGAAGGTGGGATGGCCCGACATCGTGAGCGGTCAGGTCGCGCACCACTCCGGCGCCCGCTACCTCGCCGCGGCCCGAAGCCTCGCCGCCGAGCCGGCAGCCTTCACCTACCGCGAGACCGCCCTTGCCGACGGGCACGAACAATTCACGAACAGCTGGTCCTGGCTCCGAAACCCCACCAAAGAGACATTCGCAGACACAGCCTCGCCCCTCAGTCTCCGAGCGGCATGTCAACGCGTCAGGAAGCGTCGTGTGACATCTGGTCGATGCAGACGGTCACGGCCAGGAGGAGCGGGTCGTCTTGGCCGGCAGCAATGTCGATTCCGTAGGTGTCGCGCACCCGGAACCAGCGCTTCGACACTTCGGCCACCTGCTGTCCGCCGCGTTCGATCTTGTACTCGTGGTCGACGATGTTTCCCTTTGCCTCCATGTCGTCACCGCCCTCAACGTCGATCGAGAAGCGGTCCCGGAGTGGTGTTATGAGCGCCTTCTTCACTGTGGCCACGTTCTTGCCGTTGCGCTCAATCTTCATCGTGTCTCGAATGTGCAGCTTCTTCTGCTGGATCGAGTACAGCTCGTCGCCGGTAGGAGACTCCAACACGAGCGTGTCACGGATCCGCAGCGCCTTACCGTTCACCTTGAACGCGCGCTGACCGTCACCGGTCTCGACCCAGAAGTCGTCTCCGATCGCGACGAGCTTCTCCCGCATCTGATACCTCGTAGTGCCCTCAGCGTGGCGGCGGCCCCTCAACAGCGGCGTAGTCACATCCCTTTCCGGCCTAGCACCGCGGAGCGAGGGCTCTGCACGATCGAGCATGCACCCCCCGCAGGACACGTGCACTGCCACAGCCTCGCCCGACGTCGGCTCGGACGATGAAAGTCTGCCATGGGTCGTCCATCTTGCTGCGGGGCGACGCCATGGCGACTTGGCGAACTGGCTATTCGTAGATGTCGGCCTGTGCGTCCTCGGTGTCGTCGTCCTCTTCGATGTGTTCGCGGACGATCCTGGCTGCCTTGGCGAGTTCCTTCTCGACGTCGGCGGTGGACTGGGGGTGGAAGAGGATCACGATGCCTGACTGGCCGGGTTCAACTATCCACTCGACGTTCTCCTTGATTTTCTGCTTCGATACACGGTCCACAACCTTGCCGGTTCCAGCGCCGATGCCTGCGCCCACCACTGCCGAGGCGAGCAGTGCGGGCGGGAAGATCAAACCGACCACGGCTCCGCCGACGGCGCCGATAGCGGCGCCGACACCGGTGTCGCGGGTGGTGTCTTTGACGTGGACCTTTCCGTCATCATCGCGGTTGACCAGGGCCAGCGCCTCGACCGCGATCGACTTGTCGTGCGCGGACTGTTTGAGCGCATTCCAGACCTCCTCCGCCGACGATGAGTCGGGGTAGGCGGCGATGTACAGCTCGAGCGGTGGTGGTGCATCCTTCTTGGCCATGCTGTTGTCACTCCTTCGATGCGTGGAACGGGATAGGGATACTCGGACCCGCCAATTCTCCAGCCCCTGTCGGTGTGTGCCCAGGCCAGGGCGTCGCTGTCAGCGGGTCGAACTCGGCGTGGGTGATAGGGCTGGAGTCCAGCAGTGTGGGCGGAGGAGATGTTGTCGGTGGGTGCGCCGCGACCCGTGGTCGGCGGCCGCCCTGATCCGAAGCAGTGGCACACAGGCGACACTAACCGCATCATCGGCGCGTTGACAGAGAGCCCCGCCAGCACTTGCGCCCAGTCAGCCCGAACCAAAGGCCAACCGCGCAGAGCGATGTCTGCAAACGCTGATCTGCCTGGGTGGCAGCCGATCCCATGTCGACCGTTGCCGCACCTACGCACACCACCGAAGGGCCGTGCGGACGATCTCCTCCCAGACCAGACGCCCCTGACGGGGAGGCCCGCCGCACTCAGGTCGACAGCACGACGATCGAGTGCGGTTCGACGACGATCCGGCTGCCCGTGTGGTCGCCGGGATCCATTGCCGGGTCCGCAACGACCTGCTGCCCGCAGGCCGCTGACGTGTCCACGATCCGCCGCCACGGGCCGGGCACCTGGACGCCGAAGGTCAGCGGTTCGTGGTAGGCGTTGACCATCACGTACAGGTCGCCTTCGTCGAAGCGCCGCCCGGACAGCCACCACGCCAGGCTCCGGGACCACGGCGCAAGGTCCGGCTCCCCGGACGTGCCGAACCACCGCACGTCCTCGCGCCAGAACCGGCTGCGCGCGATGGAAGCCCGTGACTTGCGCAGCGCGATCATCCCCTTGGCGAAGTCGAACAGCTCCGCATTGGACACCAGCCTGTCCCAGTCCAGCCACGTCGTCTCGTTGTCCTGGTTGTACGGGTTGTTGTTGCCTCCCTGGGTGTTCCCGAACTCGTCGCCGGCGACGAACATCGGCACCCCGTTGCTGAGCATCAGCAGGGCCATGAAGTTCTTGATCTGCCGCGTCCGCAGCGCCTGGACTTCCGCAGGCACGCCCGCGTCGCCCTCCCAGCCGCAGTTCCAGCTGCGGTTGTCGCTCGAGCCGTCCGTGCCCGCGTGCCCATTGGCGCGGTTGTGCCGGTCGTTGTAGGAGACCACGTCGTACATGGAAAAGCCGTCGTGCGCGGTGACGAAGTTGACGCTCTGGTAGGGGTGGTACATGTCCCCGGGGCCGTCGGGGAACAGGTCGTCGCTGCCGTAGACGCGGCGCATCAGCGACGGCACCAGCCCCTCATCGCCCCTGACGAAGCCGCGCACGTCGTCGCGGAACCGCCCGTTCCACTGCCGCCACATGATCCCCGGGAAGGAGCGGCCGAGTTCGTAGGCGCCGAGATCCCACGGCTCGGCGACGAGCCGGATGTCGTTGCGCAGGGCGAACAGACCAATCTCAGCGATCACTGCGGCGTCCGGGGTGACCACACCGTCGGCGTCGCGGGTCAGGACCGACGCAAGGTCAAAGCGGAACCCGTCGACGCCCATCTGCTTGGCCCAGTACTCGAGGCTGGTGAGTGTCAGCACTCGCATGGCCAGGTCGGCGGACTGCGTCGTGTTGCCGCAGCCGGAGTCGTTCGCGTAGCTCCCGTCAGCGCCGACGATGTAGTAGGAGTCGTTGTCGATGCCACGCAAGTGGTAGGTGGGCCCGGCGAGATCCCCCTCGGCGGTGTGGTTGTACACCACGTCTAGCCACAGCTCGATGCCGGCAGCGTGCAGCGCATCGACCATCTCGCGGAACTCAGCCACCGCGTCGTCGCACGCGTACGTGGCATGCGGGGCGAAGAAGTTCATCGTCATGTAGCCCCAGTAGTTGCCCTCCTGGGGGTCGTACTGATGCACCGGGAGCAGCTCGACGGCCGTGACCCCAAGCTCAGTCAGGTACGGGATCTTGTCGATGAGGCCCCGGAAGGTTCCCCTGCGATCCTCCGCGACCCCGCTGTTAGGCCGAGCTGTGAACCCCTTGACGTGCATCTCGTACACAACCAGATCGTTGGTGTGTCGTGGCCCCTGCCGGGGCACGGGCTCTGTGGCCCACTCCGCCGTGGGCAGCACTCCGAGAACCGCCCGACCGTCGTTGGCCCCGTCGCCCATGGCCGCCTCACGGGAGAAACCGGGTGGGAAGTACAGACGCTGAGCGAACGGGTCGGTGAGCACTTTGGCAGGGCGGAAAGCGGACCGCGGTAGGTTCGGGCCGTCGACCCGGAACGCATAGTGGGCGGCGCCGGGCACCTGTTCGACACTGACCCTGCAGTGCCAGATCCGCCCGGTCTTGTTCACGAGCGGGTCGAGCTCCACCTCGGCCACGGGCCGGACGTGGTCGTCCGCCGCGTAGATGAGCAGCGTGACGGCTGCGGCGTCGCGCGAGTACAGCGAGAAGTTCCACGCGCTCTGCACATCGACCCACGTGGCCCCAAGCGGCGCAGGGGTGCCCTCAGTGCCGTCCCAGGACTCGATGGACTTCCAGACCGCGCTCATCCCATCCCCCTACCAATCTCTGCTGCCTCACCATGCGAACTGGGTCGCGTCGAGCGAACTCGGCACGCTGGCTGTGACCTCGGCCGGCAGCGGGCAATGGCCACAACCTGAGCGAGCGAGGGCGACGCCTTAGGGTCGGCGATGGCTAGGGCACCCGATGAGGCCTGCGCGGCTGCAGCCTGGGAGCCGCCATCCACCTTGGCAGCTACGCGCAGATGCTGCGAGTCGGTCATCAGAGCCTGGCATCGGAAGCGCAGGGCTTTGGTGCCATCATGAGGACCTGCGCTGGCTCCGAGGGACGAGGCATGCCGGTGTGCTGAGGCCGTCACGCTTGCGCCGCTCGTTCGTCCCGACTTCCTCGAGTCGAAGCCCCCAAGCAGATCCTCGATGGTCGTGGGCTCGTTGCCGCGGTCCCCGACCGAGGCCCGGTGATCGCTGATCAGGTGGGCCGCAGTCCGACCGCTACGGACAGCGACGTTCGTCCCGCGGTCGTCGGGACGGATCTCGCCGAAGTCCGCAACGGAGGAGCCGGAGTGCGCATCATGGGTAGGGATGTGAGAAGGGTAATGGCGAGGTCCATGGCCCGACGACCAGCGCTGCACTTCACCTGTTCTGGGTGATGCCGATGTCGTTCGTCCCGAGTGGAATGGATTGGGAACCGATCACGAAGACGTGAGCTGGATTTCACCGCGCGGACCGAACCACGGTTCACAGACAGTGAGGTTGTCATGCGACAACTCAGCACCCGAAGCGCCGAACACAGTGGGTGGCGCGCGCGCCCACACCACGCGGGACCCATCATCTTCGGGCTCACGATGCTCCTTCTCGTCGCCGGATGTAGCGCACCCGCACCGGAGAATGGCCAACCAGCACCCGCGTCAAGCTCGGCTCCGCCGGCAGCCACAGTGACGGCCACCAGCGGTGAATGGGCCGAATCGGTGTGCGGCGCCGCCGACGAGGTGAGGACGACACTCGACGCGATCGGCTCAGGAATCACGTTCAATCCGGCCGCAGACGACAGCGCGCGAGAGCAGGTCAAGACCACGCTCAACGCGCAGGTCACGGCGGTCAGCACCTCGATCACCGCACTCGGCTCCGCCATCGAAGCCATACCCGTGGACGTGGACGGGGCCGATGAGCTGAAGAGCTCCCTGACCACGTCACGTCAAGCCCTCGACGAAGCAGTGCAAGCCGTGTCAGCGGGTGCTGCCGACGTCAGCAAAGCCACCACAGCCAAGGAATTCGTGACAGCCGGTTCTCAGACCGTCCAGGCCGCCAAAGCGGCGAAATCATCGGCCGCGACGTTGCTGACCACCGCCCACGAGGCCGCCACTGCCGCTGGCGGAGATCTGAAGGCAGCATTCGACTCCGCCCCGTCCTGCGCCCAACCAACCGAATCCCCGTCCTGATCGACACGGATTAGCGCACCTATTGCCCCGATTGCGGCAACCCATGGGTCTGTTGGGTCACTCGCACACATCCGGGATCGGCTGAGCGAGCCGAAGACGGCGGCGCGGTGCACACGCTTGGTCCGCATCGGCGGGGCGAGTGTGACCACCAGCGGCCCTGTCGACAATGACCTCATGCTTGTGGAACCGCCTGCAGAGAGCTCACGAACGCCTAGGGTCGAGTCGCACCACATCAGCGGTCGCCACGTCACGAGCTGACATCGCTGAGTGGAAACCACGCCCTGCAACAAGCGTGGGGCAGCCACCCTGAATCCGCCGCTCCGTACCGGGTCCCAGAGACTTTGGTAAGCCAGTTCGGCAGATACGACTCGCTGATGCCGAAGTCCTTCGCGATCTCCGAGATCGGAGCCTCGCCCTTCGGGCGACGGCGACGACATCGTCGCGGAACTCTCTCGGAAGGGGTTTGGGCACGATCTACATCCTTCCAGTGCCGCCTCCTGGCACCACAGATCAGATGTCACCTACCCGTGCAGCAGACCCTGGCGTACCTATGGGGATGTCAGTGCTCGACGGGGACACCGTCGATGGTGAGACGCCACTCCACGCGGGTCGCCACGGCCAGTAGATACGGAACGCGGTCGACTCGGGCTCGTGCGTTTGGTGAGTCGGGGCCGTGCCGGGTGATCGCCTCCGCGATCCGATACTCCACGGTCATTGGCCGGCCGTGGGGTCCGACGGTCTGATCGGCGTAGGTCAGCGCGTCGGAGACTTCAGAGTCCTCGAACTCGAACTCGCCCATTAGGTCGCCAAATCCTCGCTCCACGGGGACGAATCGGGCACCGGAATGATGCGTTACCAACGCCGACACACGATCCGGCCAGCCGTGCCGGCGCAGGTAGAGGCCGCCATCCAACGGGTGGAAGCCGGTCCGTCGTAGTCCTGGTGAGTACCCGATGTCATGCAGCCAGGAGGCCACGACCAGAACGTCGCGATCAGCGAGCCCTACGGTGACGGCCACGTCCACCGCGCGAGCGGCGACGCCTTTCGTGTGTTCCCACCGCTCCGGCAGCTGTTTGCGCAAGAGCCGCCTCGCCAGATGCCGAGCCTGCGTCACCGGGTCTTCTCGGGCCTTCACCATCAGCGACCACATCCATCCACACCGGACGCTCCCGCCCGCCCATTCTCACAGAGCACCGTGAACGGAGTCCGGACACAAAGTCGGTTGGTGCACCCGGGCCGTCGACGTCGTCGAACTCTCAAACGGATCAGGTGTAGTTGATCTCGGGACCTTCCGTTTGGGGACATTCTCAGCGGGCACTGTGTGGCGAGTCTGCCTGGGTGTGATGGGACGCGGTTCGTCGTTGGATGGCTTTCCAGATCTCGGAGACGACGAGGATCGTCAGCGCCATTGCGAGGCAGATGAGCCATTCCTGCAAGCTCAGGCTGACCGTGTCGAGGAATGCCTGCAACGGTCCGAGCACGGTGGCCAGGATCAAGGTCAGGATCGAAAGCCCAGTGGCTCTCGTGAAGGTCTTGTCGGAGACGGTGTCGAGGGTGAACGCGGTGCGTCGTTCGTCCTTGGTGGCGATCGAGAACAGCAGAGTGAACAGTGAGAAGGTGACAACCCCCATGGTGTGGGCGACGGGCTCGCTGTTCACGCGTTCGGACCAGGCGATCACACCGAGGGTGCCGGCACCGATGATGACGCCGGCGCTGACGAGCCAGATCAGAAGCCCTCGGGTGAGGATCGGTGTGTCGGGTGAGCGGGGCTGTCGTTGCATCAGCCCCTCGGATGGTTGACCGTAGCCGAGGCCGATCGCCTGGAACAGCAAGGTGGTGAAGTTGATCCACAGCGTCTGGAGCGGGAGGAACGGGACCCCCCCGAGGATGTAGAGGATGCTGGAGCCGAGGAAGGTGACGATGAACCCGAACAGGCATCCCATCTGGAAGCGTATGTAGCGGGTCAGGTTGTCGTAGAGACCGCGCCCCAGCTCGACGGCCTTGACGATCGTGGCGAAGTTGTCGTCGGTGAGGATCATGACCGCGGCTTCCTTGGACACCTCGGTGCCAGTGATGCCCATGGCGATGCCGATGTCGGCCTTCTTCAACGCCGGCGCATCGTTGACGCCGTCGCCGGTCATGGCGACGATGTCGCCCTTGCGCTGCAGCAGGTCTACCAGCCGAACCTTGTCCTGGGGGGTGACCCGAGCGATCACGCCGACGTCGTCGATCTCCGCCAACGCCTGCCTGTCATCCAACGACGCGAAGTCGGCGCCGGTGATCACCTTGCCGTCGATGCCGAGCTCCGAGGCGATCGCAGCCGCGGTGACCGCGTGGTCGCCGGTGATCATCCGGACCCGGATCCCGGCCGACCGTGGCCGTCGCGATAGAAGTCTTCGCTGCTGGTCGGGGCGGGTCGACGATGCCGACCAGCCCCAGCAGCTGGAGGTCGGTGACCGCAACGAGCAGGTCGCCCGTGGGATCGAAGGTGGCGGGGTCGAAGTCCTTTCGGGCGGTCGCGATCACCCGGAGGCCCTGCTCACCGAGCCGCTCGTTCTCGGCCAGATACCGCTGCGTGGCGTCACCGTCGACCTGGACCGCACCACGGTCCGCGTCCCAGACGGTGGCGGCACGGGCGAGCAGCTGATCGGGGGCGCCCTTGACGAAGCACCGCACGATGTCGCGACCCGCCAGGTCGCGCATCTGGTGGAAGGTGGCCATGAGCTTGTAGTCGGCGTCGAACGGCAGCTCCGCGATCCGCGGGTAGGCCTGCCGGGTAGCGACGGCGTCGACGCCACCCTTGGCCGCCAGCGCAACCAGGGCGCCCTCGGTCGGGTCGCCGATGAGCTCACCGTTGCTGATGACGGCGTCAGAGGCCAGGACCATCGGCAGCAGGAAGTCATCCATGTTCACCGGCTGCTCACCGGCGACCCGGGTGATGGTGCCTGCGGTCGAGTAGCCGGTGCCGTCGATCGTGAATCGACGGCCGACCAGCGCCATCTGCACGGCGGTCATCTCGTTCAGGGTCAACGTCCCGGTTTTGTCGGAGTTGATCGCCGAGGTCGACCCGAGTGTCTCGGTCGACTGCATCCGTTTCATGATCGCGCCGGCCTTGGCCAGTGCCTGCGTGCCGGACGCCAGGATGGTGGTGACCACTGCGGGCAGGTTCTCCGGGAGGGCACCGATCGCGAACGCCACCGCCCCGGCGAACAGCACCGTGAACTCTGCACCGCGGGCCAGGTTCAAGGCCATCGACACGACCAAGGCCACTCCGGCGATCCACAGGATCTGCCGGGTCAGCTTGGCCAGCTGGCGGGTGAGGGGAGACTTCGTCTCGTCCTGGGACTGCAGCAGACCCGAGATCTTGCCGACCTCGGTCCCCATCCCGATGGCAGTGACGACGAACTCCCCCGACCCGCGGGTGACGTTGGTGTTCATGTAGACCATGTCGGTTCGATCACCCAGCGGTGTGTCGGCTTCAGCGACCGCATCGATGCCCTTGGCGACGGGAAGGCTTTCCCCAGTCAGGGCGGACTCGGCGGCCTCGAGCGTCGCCACCCGTAGCAGGCGCCCGTCGGCCGCGACGACGTCACCGGCCTCGATCGCGACCACATCGCCGGGCACGAGCTGCTCCGCGGGAATCTGTTGGAGCTCTCCGTCACGCGTCACCTTGGCCGTGACGATCATCATCTGCTGCAGGGCGGCCACGGCGGCGGCCGCCTTGCCCTCCTGACGCAGACCCAGCACAGCGTTGAACAAGGTCAGGAGGATCAGCACGATGCCGGTCTCCAGCTCCTTCAGCGGGTAGAGACTCACGACGCCGCCCACCAGCAGCACGACCTGCATCGGGTCCGCGTACTGCCGCAGGAAGGCCCGCCACCGCGGCTCGACCTTGCCCGCCGCGAACCGGTTACTGCCGTAGGTGGTCGTCCGAGACGTCACCTCGGCAGCAGTCAGACCCCGTACGCGGTCCACCTGCAGGACTTGCAGAACCTTGCCGCCGGCATCGTGTGCCAGGCGTGATCGACGACATCCGTGAATGTGGTGGACATCGAATGCTCCTTTCGTGGGTCAAGAACTCGACGATGACCCGTCGGACAGGGTTAGGTCGACAGGCCACATCTCCACGTTGGCGTCGAGGCACCAGAGATGGACCTCCGCCAGGTGGTCCATCGTGATCATCAGGTTCGGGTTCCACGATCGGCCCATCACGACGCCTGCTGCTGCTGACCCTCACTCACCTCCGGTCGGCCGAACACACCTGCGCGGGCCGCCTGTTGCCGTAGCCGTCTGCATGACCGATGCGTACCGCCACTGGCGCTGCACATCAGGTTGAGATTTTTTGGTCTCGGTGTCTTTGGTTATCCGGTCCTTCGATCTGTCTCGCACGTCCATCAGGTTGATTCGGAGTACTCGTACAGCTCGAGCCCCGGCGCACCGAAGGTGACCGAGGTGCCGGCCGTGCCGTTGAGGAGGGATGGTGTGTGGGTGATGGATCCGATCACCGCCAGGCGGCCGGTGTTCTCGACGAAGGTGCATGCGGCGCGGACCTTGGGTCCCATGGACCCGGCTGCGAACTCGGTTTCGGAGAGGGCGGCGGGGGTGGCCCGCCTGATGGCGCGCTGCTGGGGTGTGCCCCATCCGGTGTACACGGCGTCGACATCGGTGACGATCAGCAGGGCGTCGGCGCCCAGGTCGGCGGCCAACATCGCACTGGCCAGGTCCTTGTCGATCACGGCTTCCACTCCGACCATTTGGCGGCCGGCCGGTGCTGTTTGGTCGGAGTACATGACGGGGATCCCGCCGCCGCCGGCACAGATCACTACACATTGGCGTTCGAGCAGCCACCCGACGGCTTCGATGCCGAAGATCCGCTGGGGCGCCGGTGAAGGCACGACCCGTCGGAAGCTTGTGCCGTCGGGCTTGAATGTCCAGCCCTTGGTCTGGGCGAGTGAGTTGGCTTCGGTCTCGTTGTAGATCGGGCCGATGGGTTTGGTCGGATCGTCGAAGGCTGGGTCGTCGGGGTTGACTTCGATTAGCGTGAGTAGGGAGGCGATGTGCTGCTCAGGCGGCAGCTGGTTCCCCAGCTCCTGCTGGATGAGATAGCCGATCATGCCCTCGGTCTGGGCGCCGAGCACGTCCAACGGGTACGGCTCGACCTCCTTGTATGCGGAGCCTTGCAGGGCCAGCAGACCTACCTGAGGTCCGTTGCCGTGGCTGATCACGAGCTCGTGGTCGCGGGCCAGTGGTGCGAGGGCCACGCAGGCGGCGAGGACGTTGGCACGTTGGTTGGCCGCGGTCATGGGTTCGCCCCGGCGTAGGAGCGCGTTTCCGCCCAGGGCGACAACGACCCGCATGATCAGCCGGCCAGGGTGGCGACCAGGACCGCCTTGATCGTATGGAGCCGGTTCTCGGCCTCGTCGAACACCACCGAGGCCGGTGACTCGAACACCTCCTCGGTCACCTCCAACGCCTCGAGGCCGAACTTGTCGGCGATCTCGCGGCCCACCTGCGTGTCGGCATTGTGGAACGCGGGGAGGCAGTGCATGAACTTGACGTCCGGGTTGCCCGTGGCGGCCATGGCCGCGGCATTGATCTGGTACGGGGTGAGCAGCTTGATCCGCTCCGCCCACACCTCGTCCGGCTCGCCCATCGAGACCCAGACGTCGGTGACCAGGACGTCGCAGCCATGAACCGCTGCTGGAACATCGTCGCTCACGGTAATCGTGGCACCGGTCTCTTCTGCCACCGCCCGCGCCTGATCGACGATCTCGTCGCGGGGCCGAAGTGAGCTGGGGCTGCAGACGCGGACGTCCATGCCCAGCTTCGCTGCCCCGATCAGGTAGGAGTCGGCCATGTTGAACCGGGCGTCGCCCAGGTAGCAGAAGACGACCTCGTTCAGCGGCTTCGGTACGTGTTCCAGGAACGTGAGAAAGTCGGCAAGGATCTGGGTCGGGTGCCATTCGTCGGTCAGACCGTTGTAGACGGGCACTCCCGACCAGCGCGCCAGCTCTTCGGCCGTCTCCTGGGCGAAACCGCGGTACTCGATGGCGTCATACATGCGGCCCAGCACGCGCGCGGTGTCCTTGACGGTCTCCTTGTGGCCCATGTGTGAGCCGGAGGGGCCGATGAAGGTGACATGAGCGCCTTGATCGTAGGCCGCCACCTCGAACGCGCACCGGGTACGGGTCGAGTCCTTCTCGAAGATCAACGCGATCTCCTTCCCGACCAGACGTGGCGTCTCCCGCCCCTGCCGCTTGTCGGCCTTCAACTCCGCCGCCAGGTCGAGAAGGTAGCGGATCTCGTCCGGGCTGAAGTCGGCCAGCCGCAAGAGATGTCGACCTTTCAGATTCATCTCGCCTCCTCAGGCGTTTGAGCAGTTGGATGGACGTGTGCTAGCTGAGGATCGTGCTCGTCTCGATGGGAGTGACGCCTCACCGACTCGCTCCGTCGGACTCCAAGTGGTTCCGTCGACGCTTCCAGCCGACATCGAGGCCCGCGCTTAGCAGCAGGATCAACACCAGGGTGATCGCGGACGCGGGCTCGGTGATCAGGGTCGTGAAGACGAAGGTGAGGAAGGCCAGCCCGGTGGTGACCACGCCGAGGATGAGGACGGCGGTCCGAGCACCGGTCTGCGACCGGACCCGTAGATGCCCGACCGTGACCATACCGAAGATCAGCAACGCCGCAGCGCTGCCGATGGAGGCGATGGCGGTCAGGCTGAAGCCGACCGCCAGCAGGATTGCGCCGGCGGCGGTGATCAGCAGCCCAACGGGCACCCGCTTCTTTAGCCGCCGGCCCATCAGCGGCGGGAACTGTCTGTTCGCGGCGAGCTGTTCGCACAGGCCGGCGGCGGGGTAGAGCCCGCCGTTGGTGGCGCCGGCGGTGGCGAACAGGCCCGTGACGCTCATCAGCCAGTAGCCGGCCTGGCCGAGGCTGGGCTCGGCGGCCACCGCAAGAGCCGTCCCGCCGGAGGCGATGACCGCGTCCACCGTCAGCGTTCCGAACACGCCCAGGGAGACCGCAATGTAGATGACCGCGGCAATGCCCAAGGCCAGGTACATCGCACGCGGGAGCTCACGGCGAGGTGTGCGGAGGTCCTTCGCGGTGAACGTCACGATCCCGAATCCCAGGAACGCGAAGAACGTGAGAGCCACACTGGAGAAGATGTCCCGGAAGGGCGGATACCCCGACGGGGCGAGCAGCGCAGGATCCATGTTCGTGATCGTGACAACGGCGAAGAGTGTGAGGATGCCGATCACGATGAACACGATCACACTCTGCGCGCGAGCGACGAGCGTCGATCCTGCGACGTTCACCACCACCATCACCGCGATGATCAAAGCCGCGAAGACCTTGGCCCAGACCGCGCTGTCGTCGGCGAACATCGCACTCGCGTAGCTGCCGAACGACACCGCCACCATCGCCGTCACGATGGTGTTCACTGAGTACGTCATCCACGCCGTGATGCCGGTGAAGTGACCGTCTCCGAACCCCTGACGCACATACTCCAGCAGCCCGGCCGCCGACGGAAAGGCAGCTCCTAGCTTCGCGAACGAATACCCCTGGATCCCGGCGATGATCCCGGCCAGGACGAAGGAGAGCCAGACCGCCGACCCGGCCACCTCACCGGCGGCCCCGAGCAGGGAGAAGATTCCCGCCCCCACCATGGCGGCGACACCGATGAACGCGGCCTGCGGCCACGAAATGTACGCGCCGGTCCGTGCCGGCTCAGGCTCGGGCACAGCGCCAGCCATGTCGGCTCACCCGCCCGAGCACCCTCCGCGAGGCAATCCTCGACCGCGATTTCGGCATCCAGAGCCTCAGACCACGGCTTCGCGTTCGATCGGACAGGACATGCAGCGGGGGCCACCTCGCCCGCGGCCCAGCTCGGACCCGGCGATGGTGACGATCTCGATTCCCTGCTTGCGGAGGAATGTGTTGGAGGTGATGTTGCGCTCGTAGCCGAAGATCACACCCGGGGCGACGGC
The DNA here is from genome assembly GCA_963707005.1 of uncultured Actinomycetota bacterium. Lineage (GTDB taxonomy): Bacteria > Actinomycetota > Actinomycetes > Propionibacteriales > Propionibacteriaceae > Microlunatus. The sequence goes on along the minus strand of CAVPPP010000026.1, from coordinate 15,477 downwards.
CAGGAAGTTGTTCCCGTCGTCCCACTGTTCCCGTTGGGCGCCGAGAGCATCGATCGGTGTCCGCAGGACACGCAGCTTCTCCACCCCCAGCGCCTCGGCGACGACCGGGAAGAGCTCGGCGTTCTCGACCACCCGGTAGTCACCGCCCGCCCCGACCGGCGTCAACGTGAACGAACGGAGCGTCTCCGGCAGGTACGGGTACACGCTGAACGCATCACGATCGACCATGGTCATCGCTGTGTCCAGGTGCATGAAGGCCCGCGTCTTCGGCAGCTCGACCGCTATCACCTTGGTGACCGAGCCATGGGCGAAGTACTGGCGGGCGAGGAACTCCACCCCCTGCGGGGTGGTCCGCTCCCCCATCCCGACCATCACCGAGCCGTTGCCGATCACCACGATGTCCCCGCCCTCGCAGTTAGCCGGATCGTGGGAGATGGAGTCGTTGCCGTAGTAGAAGTGCAGGGGCGACTCCGCGTCGCGGAACATCGGATGGAAGTTCCACACCACCCGCGAGTTGATCGTCTCCCGCTTCCGGGCCGGCTTGCTCATCGGGTTGACCGACAATCCGTCGTACACCCAGGCCGAGTTGTCCCGTTGGAACAGGTGGTTCGGCAGCGGTTTCAGCAAGAAGTCATCCGGGCCGAGGTACTCCAGCAGCAGGCTCGACGGGTCGGCCAGATCGAGGTCCCGCTTCAGGACCCCGCCGATCAGGGCCTCCGACAACCGTGCTGCGGGTGTCGAGCCGACGAGCTCGTCGAGCGGCTTGTCGAGGGCGGGACCGAACCGGGTGGCCGTGGTCAGCTCGTCTTGCACGAACTCCCGGGCGCCCGGCTGGTCCAGCGCCTGGGCGAGCAGCTCGTCGAACAGGTGCACGATCACACCCTTGTTCCGCAGCTTCTGCACGAAGGCGTCGTGTTCCTCCTGCGCACGCTGGGCCCACATCACGTCGTCGAACAACAGGTCGTCGACGTTGCTCGGGGTCAACCGCATCAGCTCCAGGCCGGGGCGATGCACGATGACCTGCTTGAGGACACCGACCTCGGAGTCAACATGGAATGCCATGGTCACCTCACCTTTTCGCTGGAACGTCGTACCGCGGGACCGCTTGCGGGGCCACCATGTGGGCCCGCTGCGCCAGATAGACCGGGATGCCGATCAGGAACGCGGCACCGCAGAAGATGAACGGCAGCCACACCTTCCACGCTGCCTCCTCCCCGGTGTTGCGTGAGAACCAGATGAACAGCACCGAGAACACCACCGCGACCACGGCCACCGTCACATCGCGGACCACGCGAGGAGTATGCAATTGCCGGCCGTCCTGGAGGCGCCACTTGATCTGGGCCAATGCGGAGAACCCGTACGGGATGGCGGCGGTGATCCCGGACATGAAGACCAAGGTGTTGAACACTGTGTAGCCCGCGCTGCCGAGATAGCTGAACACCGTGAAAACGCTCGCCAACACCGTCGAAATGACAATGCCGAACATGGGCGCGCCCTTCTTCGACAGCCGTCCGAACCGCTCCGGGAACAGTCCGTCCTTCGCCGCGGCCAAGGGCATCTCGGCGCAGATCATCGTCCACCCGTTCAGCGCCCCGAATCCTGAGATCACCACCGCGACGCCCATCACATAGCCGGCCCAGCTCCCGCCGAACATCGTGTTCACCGCGGTCGAGAAGGGTGCGTTCGACTCCTGCAGCTCACTGTTCGGGACCACCCCGAACACGACGAACAACGACACCAGGTAGACCGCTGCACAGCCGAGTGTGCCCAGGATGCTCGCCCGCGGCACGTTGCGATCGGGATCGCGGACCCGTCCCGCCGCCACCGCGGCCGTCTCCACCCCTAGATAGCTGAACAATCCCAGCGCGAGACCGGTGCCCACCGCGGCCAGGTTCGGTCCGCCCGACACGTTCAACGGGCGGAAGTTGGCGGTGTCGATGAAGAACAGACCCACCAAAGACACCACCGCCAAGGCGAGGAACTTGAGCACCGTGGTGACCACCTGCACCGCAGCCATCTTCGACACACCATTCAGATTGATCAACGCCGGCACCCACAGACCCACCAACGCGATCGCGATCAAGGCCCCCTTCGCCAGCGGCGGCTGCTGCCCGCCCTGGGTCAACAGGTACTCCACATACAGCACCCAGCCGGTCACGATCGCGGCATTGCCGGCCCACGCCGTGATCCAGTACGACCACGCATTGAAGAACCCGATCCGGTTGCCGAACGCCACCCGAGAGTAGGCGTACGGCCCACCATCAGAGGGCAGACGCCTCGACAGCCCCGCAAACAGCAGCGCCAGCGCCAACGCCCCCGCCGTGACCAGCACCATCGACAGCAACGTGATCGGACCATACGCCGACAAGGACCCCGGCAGGTTGAAGATCCCGACGCCAATGATGTTCCCGACGATCAGCGCGATTGCCTGTCGAAGGCCGAATCGACCACCACCCCGACCATCCAGGTCGGGCGCGGCTGTCGGCTCAACGTTCGAAGACATCAGTGGCCTCGGTTCACACGAACGGGAGTCGTGATGATCTTGAGCGTAGACCGTCACCACCAGGGCCGTAAATAGGCAAACTATGCGCTGCTGTGGCAGATGCGGCACGGTCCGTGCCGCGAACACGCCGAACACCATGGCATCAACTGAAGTTCACCAAACGTTCACCGCGTCGCCACCTACCGTGAAGATCACGTTCTGATGAGCGGCTCGGGTTCCCGCAGTAGCGCCCCAACGATCCAGGCCGGGTCCTGACGAAGTAGACATTCACATCAGCTCCAGCTTCGATCAAGGCCAGTCCAGAGGAGCGGTCCGTGGTGGCTACGCGGACCCCGGGTGCCTTTTCAGCAGGCCGTTGCGGGCGGTGACCAGTTCCAAGGCGACTCACTCGACATCGACACCTCACGATCCGGCGCCAGCAAGATCATCAAGGTGCAGCACCATCGCCACAGTTGGGCTTGTCGCGCACAAAGACGGTGGCCTCGATCGTGCAACTTCACCGCCCCTGCCACGGCGCATCGCTCGTCGTCGGACCGCCATCGCCCGATGACGGATTCGATCCTAAACTTTCGTCACCATCTCGAGCTCGCAAACGCTACTGACGCTCAGCCAGGGAGCCTTGCCGGTACCAGCGAGTCCCGCATCCGAGACCGCGCGCAAGGTCGGTGGACCGAGGGTGGCGACACCGGTGGGACAGGTTTCGGTGTGACACTTCTGGGCCTGGATGCAGCCGATGGCCAGCATCGCCTCCCTGGCCACGTTCACCATGTCGCAGCCGAGATCGAAGGCGACGACGGCCTTGTCGGGCAGGCCGAGTTTGCCGCCACCGATGAAGGTCACCAGCTCGTGCAGTCCTTTCACGGCGAAAATGGAGCAGACCCGGCTGAAGCCGGACCTGGAACGGAAGGGACACCGAGTCGGTGAAGATGAGTGGGGCTGCTCCGGTGCCACCTTCGCCGCCATCGATGGTGACGAAGTCGATACCTCGATCGGTGTCGACCATGAGCGTGGTCAGGTCGTGCCAGAACGCCAGGTCGCCGACGGCGGCTTTGATGCCACAGGTAGCCCGGTCTCGGCCGCCAACAGCTCCACCCAGTCGAGCAGGCTGTCGGTGTCAGAGAACTCGGCGTGGCTCATCGGCTCCGCCACGAGTTCAGCAGCAGCCAGCCACCGGCCGGCTGGGACCGCGGCGTCGCTCTGGTGCGCGAGCTCCAAAGGTCCGTGAACGCGATCAACGTCAACCCCAACTTCCGGCCCTCAACGACGACTTCTGTCCACACACCAGCCCGAGCTCAAGGAGCGGCTGCCCGGGTGGGCGGCCGGCGGGAGCCAGATTCACGGGCGACCTCCAGCCCCGATGATGGAGGAGGGCCGATGTCAGACGAGACCTCTGCTGGGCCAGATTGATGCCCTGTTTAGCGGCGCTTCGTGGGATCGGGGTCATCGACTGGGAACTCATCACCGACACCGAAGCGGTCATCGCCGGCTTCACGGCCGCGTGCTACGCCGCCAGCGCCACCGGTGGTGGCGGGCTGTCCAATCCCCACGAGGTCGCCGCCTTTCTGCAGGACTATGAGCAGGTGCGAGGCCAGCCGCAGTCCAAAGGCGGACGGCGAGCAGCCGCCGCTGCGGCCGGCTGGATCCTCGCATTCAACGCCCGCTGGCAGGTCGCGCTGATTCCCCACATGAGCGACACCACCACCATCACCCTGGTGCAGACTCACCAAGAGGACTACCTGTCGCTGACCTGGTTCTAAGCCGTTCACAGTCGGTCTCGGAGTAGCTGGCGCCGAGGAAGTAGCGCCGGCGGCCCCTACCGTGGACGGGTGAGCACCAAGAAGGACGTGCGCGAGTTCTTGATCTCGCGGCGGGCGAACGGCACCCCCGGGCAGGTCGGGCTGCTCCGCTGCGACGGAGACCGGTGCGTGCCGGGGCTGCGGCGTAGCGAAGTCGCGGAGTTGGCCGGGGTCAGTCTCAACGACTACTCGCGGCTGGAACGCGGTTACGTTCGCGGCGCCTCCGACAGCGTGCTCAACGCTGTCGCGGAAGCCCTGCATCTGAGCGAAGGGGAACGCGAGCACCTGTTCGACCTGGCCCGTACTCCATGACCGACCCTCGACGGCCCGGTGTCGAGGTGACCAATGGACTGAGGTTTCGGGGCCTCAGGGTATGTCGGTGCCGAGATGGTCGAGCACGGTGGCCAAAATCCGGCGGAGGTGATCCTCGTCGTGGTCGCTCAGTCCAAGCGACTGGCCCATGTCGTCGGGGACGTGAGCCACCAGCTCACGCAGCTGCCAGCCCGCGTCGCTTAGCTCCACGATGACCCGCCGCTCATCGGCGGCGTCGCGGCGCCGGCTGACGCGGCCGGCCGCCTCCAACCGCTTGAGCAACGGCGTCAACGTGCCCGAGTCGAGGCGGAGACGGTCGCCGAGCTCCCCCACCGTCTGCGGGCTGCGGGACCACAAGGCGAGCATCACCAGATACTGCGGATAGGTCAGACCCACCTCGGCAAGGAGCTCACCGTACTTCCTGGTCACAGCCCTCGTCGTGGCATAGAGCGGGAAGCACAGCTGCCTGTCCAGATCGAGGGCGGCATAGGACGTCGTCACAGCACTCATTGTAGTCGATTAGATTTGACACGAGTCTGATTGTGCACGATATAATTGCGCATGCGTCTTTCTCTTGTGGGCACCCGACACCCATGACCAACAACGACATCGCCAGGACCGGCGTCGACGACGGGGCCGGGTCACCGCCAGGAGACGTGGCCGCCTGCAGAGCGTGTCAGGCGTGGACGTAGGTGTCGGCCAACCCACCAGAGACGGGAGCCCTTCTCTGGCTCTGTCCCCTGTGCGACCGCATCAACCGGCTCCACCCTTGGCGTCGCGGACGGGCCGGGCTCGATACGGATACCTGGAGGCCGATATCCGACCCGCCCGCCAGCCATCAACCCACCCGACCAAGCACGCCCGGCGGCTGTTCGAACGCCTGCGGCAGCCCGACCGCCGCCGCCACATCGGCCAGCATCTGGTCCCCACATGCTGGCACCACACCGGTCCCGTCGATGACCTCCACCCTCGGATACTCCGCGATACGCTGCACTAGACAAGTGCCTTCCTCGTAAGCCGAAACTGAACCGCAACAAGTCCAGAATCGCCCACCAGCAAGGCGCTTCGTCGCATCTACCACCGGTGTCGCACCACCAAGATCAACTCGATACTGCAACAACCGGGCTAGGGGCCACGTAATGGAGTCAGGAACCTATATGAGCGATGGATTGTCCCCGATCGAGGACACGAAATCCGCTGGGGTGTCCCCGTTGCGTCTGCGGGTTGGCGTGATTCTCATCCTCCTCTGGTGGACCCCGTTTTGGTTGTTGGCGCCCTACATCACGAATTCTCTCAGCGGGCTCAGCAACCCCCCATCAGTTACTGAGGTCACGACAATCATCGTCGTCGTGCAGACCATCATCGGACTGATCGGGTTCTGGGTCGCCGGAACGGGAGTCAAGTCGATCATCAAGGGCTCCACCAAGAGGCATGCCCTCGGGGCCATCTGGTCCATATTCGTCCATGGCGACATCCGAGGCCAGGCCGACGCCGGCAATGACCCGAATAAGAGGCGAGCCACACCCGAGGACGCAGGCTAATTCATCCGCTGTCAGGGACCGGCTGCCATACCGGAATGTGAAGACTCGGATCAGGGACGGACTAATGAACCCTTGCAGTGGCGTACCGCTGCATGAAGAGCACCTCGGCGAGGGCCATAGACTCGATTTCGCTCGGAAGCCACACTCTCGTTCGGAGCATGGATGAGCGCGGGCGGCTCCTCGACACCTATCATGATCAGCTTTGGTGGGCTCGGCGCACGCCGATACACCCTGGTGCGGGCGAGCCCGTAATCGAGCCTGGCGGTGGAGTCGATGTCACGGATGAGGCGCCGTGAGTTGTTGCCTGCGAGCACGAGGGTGAGATTCTTCTAGCTGTTCCCGGACTCCCTGCCGAGCCCACCATCACTGTTCTGGGGTGTGGAGGAGGCAGTCATGGAAGTCGTGCATGCCCGCTGTGCGGGGCTGGACATCTCGAAGACCGACGCGAAGGTGTGCGTTCGGATCGCCGGACGTGGCCGCAGGAAGACGTCGACGACGGTGACCACCTGGTCGGCCACGTCGTCGGTGATCTTGCGGTTGGCCGACATGCTGGCCGAGCAGAAGGTGACGTGCGTGGTGATGGAGGCCACCGGTGCGTATTGGAAGCCGTTCTACTCGTTGCTGGCCGAGGCCGGGCTGCCGGTGATGCTGGTCAACGCCAGCCAGGTCCGTCAGATCCCGGGCCGCAAGACCGACGTCGCCGACGCGGTCTGGCTGGCCGACCTTGCTGCGCACGGGCTGGTCCGTGGCTCGTTCGTGCCCGATCTGGAGATCACCGAACTCAAGGACCTGGTCCGGGCGCGGACGATCCTGGTCCGGTTGCGCGGTGAGGAGGTTCAGCGGTTGGAGAAGCTGCTGGAGTCGGCGGCGTTGAAGCTGTCATCGGTGATCTCGAATCTCAACGGTGCGTCGGGGCGACGCATGATCGAGGCACTGATCGCCGGAGAGCGTGATCCTGAGGTGCTGGCCGGGTTGGGTCACGGCTTGTTGAAGGCCAGCCGGGCAGAGCTGGCCGAGGCGCTGACCGGCCGGTTCAGCGACCACCACGGCTTCCTGGCCAAGGTGCATCTGGACCTGATCGACAGCTACACCGCCCGGATTGCCGATCTTGCCGCACGGATCGAGACCTACTTCGAACCCGACCGGCCCGCGCCTGCGCAAGGGCCGAGCCTGCACCGGGCGCGGGAGCTGTTGGTGACGATCCCTGGGATCTCGCTGATCGGGGCTGAACAGATCCTCGCCGAGATCGGCACCGACATGACCGTGTTCGCCGGGTGGGTGACCGTGACGGTGGCGATCGCCTTGGCCGAGGGCCGGGTATAGACGAAGCACTTGCGGCTGCCGCGTTTCTGCATCCGTCGGATGGTGAAGCCGAGCAAGTCGAAGCCGTCGTCGATGTGGACCACGCGGGTCTTCTCCGGTGACAACCGAAGCCCCACCCGGGCGAAGACTGTCGCGGCCTCGTCGCGAAGGTCCTGCGCGTGCTCCTGCTCACCGGTGACGAGGACGACGAAGTCGTCGGCATAGCGGATGAGTCGGTAGTTCGCCTGGCCGTGGCGGCGTCGTTTCTGTCGCTGCTGCTCGGTGGCCATCGTCGTCTGCCAGTGCCGGGTGAAGTGATCATCCAGCACGGACAAGGCGATGTTGGCCAGCAGCGGGGAGAGGATCCCGCCTTGCGGATGCCGGTGATGCTGCCTTCCCGGCTGCCGGTGGCCGTGAGGACCCCCGGCTTGAGGAAGGCTTTCACCAACGTCAGAGCGCGTTTGTCTTTGATCCGTGCGCGGAGACGGTCATCAAGGCGATGTGGTCGATGTTGTCGAAACACGCCTCGATGTCGGCCTCCAGCACCCACTGATACGAATTGGTCGTGAAGTGGTGGATCTCAGCGATTGGGTCCTGCGCGCGCCGATTGAGCCTGAACCCGTAGAGGTGACCCGGGGAGGCCGCGTCGGATGTGCTGGGCTGGCTGCGGGCCCAGGGCCGCCGTACTGATGGATGCCCGGTCATGTGTGAGGCTGAGTCTGTACCTCCCACCTGGGACCTGTTCGACGGTCCAGTCTCGCTGATGCTCGCGAAGACTCCGGACACGATCCCCCGCCCTGGTCCTGGTGGCGGACTGGCCTTCGAGCCGAACTGGGACGGAACGTGGTGACTCATCTGTGATGGCGCTCGAAGGCCCTGTTGTCCAGCTTCTCGAGCAGCTTGGCCAGATCGGTACGTTCGGCGGCGGTCAGCGAGGCGAAATGGTCCGCTCCGGCGGCGGTGCGGGCGGCGTCGACTTCAGCGAGCAGCGCTCGGCCATGGGCGGTTAGGGCGACGCAGATCGCTCTCCGGTCGGAATCGTCGGGGGCTCGTTCGACCAGGCCGCGTTCTTCGAGGGCGTCGATCACCTCGGTCGCCGAACGCGGCGCGATACGGAGCCGTTCAGCCACCGTGCCGAGCCGTGGACCTCCGAGGTCACCCACGACTTGCAGCGCACGCGCGTGATGGGGAGACAGGTCCCACGGTTCCAACGCTGCGGCCCACCTACGCCGGAGGCCACGTGTGGCCCGCATCAGTAGCTCACCAAGCTCCAGATCGGGAGCGGTCATTGACATGACCGGAGCCTACCCGATTTCGCACGTTACCCCATAGTGAGGTAGGCTCAACAATATGAAGGAAGCACAAGGCGCGCACTGCGCAACGAACCCTGTCCCCCGCAGAAACGAGGACTCTCTTGACAGACCCAACCATCTCCCCTGACCGTTCCCACCGTGCCACCGGCAATGGGCCGCAGCGCCCAGATCCAGCCGACAAGGCTCAGCTCGCTGAGTCGCCAGTGTCCTGGCGACGAGTGACCGCCCTCTTCGCCCCGTATCGTTGGCAGGTCCTCGCGGTGATGACCCTCCTGGTCGTCTCTTCGCTGGTAGGACTCGCCACCCCCTTTCTTACGCGGATGGCGATCGATGACGCGCTTCCCGCGCGCAACGTGCGCCTGTTGGCTTTGCTGGTTGGCGGAATGGTTGCTGTGACTGCAGCCACCTCGATCTTCGGTGTGCTACAGACCTGGGTGTCCACCCTGGTCGGGCAGCGCGTCATGCACGCCCTACGGACCGACGTCTTCTCCCACCTGCAGCGCCAATCGCTCGCCTTCTTCACCCGCACCAAGGGCGGCGAGGTCCAGTCGCGTCTGACCAACGACGTCAACGGCATGCAATCCGTGGTGACCACCACCGCCACGTCGATCGCCACCAACGTCACCACCGTCGCCGCCACCGCCATCGCGATGGCCGCGCTCAGCTGGCGGCTCTCCCTGCTGACCCTGGTCGTGCTGCCGCCGGCCATCTGGCTGACCCGCCGCGTCGCTCTGCTCCGCCGCGACGTCACCTCCCGCCAACAGCGCCACCAAGCCGACCTGCTGTCCCAAGTCGAACAAGGTCTCACCGTCAGCGGGGTCCGGCTCACGAAAACGATGGGTGCCAGCCAGGCGCTCTCGGACCGGTTCGCCGCCACCTCGAACGAGCTGGTCGACCTCCAGGTACGTGCCGAGCTCGCCGGTCGCTGGCGGATGACCACCATGAGCGTCATCTTCGCCGTCATCCCCGCCCTGCTCTACCTGGCAGCAGGCTTTCCGGCCACCTCCGGCGGCATGACCATAGGCACCCTCGTCGCCTTCGTCGCCCTGCAGGCCTCGGTGTTCCGGCCCGTGATGGGTCTGCTGAACACCAGCGTCCAGGTGGTCAGCTCAATGGCCCTGTTCAGCCGAATCTTCGGCTACCTCGACCTGCCCGTTGATGTGGCTGAACCCGACCATCCCAGCCCTGTCGACCCCGCGCAGATCCGGGGCGAGTTGCGCCTCGACAACGTCTCCTACACCTACCACGGTGCCGACGCCCCGGCTGTGCACTCGGTGACGTTACAGATACCGGCCGGTCGGTCGCTAGCACTGGTCGGCCAGACCGGGTCAGGCAAGAGCACACTCGCCGGACTCGTCGCCCGCCTTGCCGACCCGACCTCAGGACGGGTGACCATCGACGGAGTCGACCTCCGCAACATCGCCCACACCACTCTCGCTTCGATTGTCGGCGTCGTCTCGCAGGAGACCTATCTCCTGCACGACTCGATCGCCGCCAACCTCCGCTTTGCGAAACCTGACGCCACCGACGAGGAACTGTGGCAGGCCCTCCAGATCGCCCGGATCGATGACCTGGTCGCAGCGCTTCCCGCCGGCCTCGACACTGTCGTCGGCTCCCGCGGTCAACGGTTCTCCGGCGGCGAACAGCAGCGGCTCGCGATCGCCCGGACTGTTCTGCGGGATCCCAAGATCCTCGTGCTCGACGAAGCCACCAGCGCCCTCGACAACGACACCGAACGCGAACTTCAGGCGGCGCTTGACGCGCTAGCCAACGGACGCACGACCCTCACCATCGCACACCGGCTGAGCACGATTCGCAACGCCGACCAGATCACCGTCCTCGACCACGGCCACGTCATCGAAACCGGCACCCACACCGAACTCGTCGCCGCGGGCGGCCGCTACGCCCAACTCGCAGCGACAGACGAATTGGCATCACGCGACCCCATGCCCATCGCGGCCTAGGGCAGGATTAGGGCACGAACGGCGCACGACACTAGCGTGGGTCACGAAGACCTCCAGGTGAGGCTTGATGTGGTAGGCGCATCCGTGCCGGAAAGTCTTCTCCTATCCGCTCATGCCACGTTGTTCACAACGTGTCGAGGAATCCCCGTTCGCCGGTAGCGGCCGAGCAAGAAGCCGTCGCGAGGTGTAGGGGCAGCCGCCGGATGACCAGGAGCGCAGCCGCGGGAAGCTCGTTTGTTGCGCTCAGGTGAGGTAGGGCGGCACACCGAGCAGCTCGTCGATGGTTGCGAACCGATAGCCGCGCTCGCGCAGTGTGTCGATCAGGGGTCCGACAGCAGCCACCGTCTGATCACGGACCCCGCCGCGGGCCTCGAGGCCATCATGAAAGATCAGAATCCCTCCGGGTCGGGCCACCTTGGCCGCCGCCGCTGCTATGCGGTGAGCTGGAGGCTGAAAGACCTCAAGCGGATGCCCGAAGAGGCCGGAGACCGGCTGGAGATCGGCAGTGTGGACGCTGGCAAGCACCCACGGCCAGTGGCAGAGCCAAGGCGGCCTGTACAAGCCGGGTCGTACGTCGGCGATCGCGGCGAGGCAGTCCTGGCCGTGCTGAATCTCAGTTCTTTGTGTGGGCCTGGTCAGGTAGCGGCTGAACGAGTGACTGTAGCTGTGGTTGCCCAGTACGTGTCCGGCTTGAACGACGTCGCGGACGGTCGCCGGGAACCGCTCGGCGCAGCGGCCAACCATGAAGAACGTTGCTCGTACGTTCCGGTCCGCCAAAACCGCCAACAGCCGTGACGTGTAGGGCTCGTTCGGTCCGTCGTCGAAGGTCAATGCAATCACCGGGTCGACGGCCTCGCCTTCAAACGGGAACGGCCCGAAGATCTGCGAGCGGGGCCGGAACGCCGTCACGTATCCAAGGCCGGCGACGGCCATGGCAGCCCCAAGGGCCCAGCGCCTCATAGGTGGGTCCAGAACCGAATGAGATTGTCGACTCCCGCCGACAAGGCGTAGCTGGCGAGTCCAGCCCAGATCGGGACGGACAACGCGCACGCGAGAACGACCCGCCAGGTCAGCTGCTCAGGCCAGAGAACCCGCAGAACGGCGGCGCCAGTGCTTCGCAACGTACGGCTGCGTGGCACAAGCCAGGCGTGGCCCGGAGAGCTGCTGTCTCGACCGTCTCTCTGTCGCTGCTGAGTGCGGCGTTCTTGTCGGAAGACCGGAGCCATGCCAAAGATCTGCCGAGAGCTGACCCGGTTGAGCAGGTAGGCGAGCAGATAGAAGGTGAGGAATGAGATGAAGAAGGTGTAGAGCAGGCCTTGCTGCAGCCGCCGCGGAGACGTCGTCACGATGTTGCTGCCATCCCACACGACGCGGCCACGACGCCGAAGTCGCCGCAGCAGATCCAGTTCGTCACCGCCCTGGGTCAGTGTCGAGTCATATCCCGGAAAGGCTGACCGTCGAAAAGCCGTGTTAGTGGCGCTGATATAGAACACGTGGCCGGTGCACGCGAAGACCCGCTCCACCGCTCCGAAGAGCAACCTGGGGTAGAGGCGGGCCCACCAGGAGGGATTCTCGTATTGGCACGGCCCAGCAACGGCAACAATTCTGTCCGAGGATCGGAACTGGCGATCGATCCGAGTGAGCCAGTCCCGAGGCGGAACCGTGTCCGCATCGGTCGACACGACAATCTCACCGCGGGCCTCGACCGTGCCACGCTGCCGCGCCTGACAGATCCCCCGCGCAGGTTCCCTGACGACCGTGACACCGTAGCTCGTCGCGATCTCCCCGGTCCTGTCCATGCTGTCGTTGTCCACCACGATGATTTCGTAGGGCTCGGCGAAATCTTGTTGCAGCAAAGACTGCAGAGCATGGCCGAGATAGGCAGCTTCGTTGTACGCCGGAACCACGACGGAGAAACGCGGCTCCACAGGTGAGCTCATGGCGCTTTCACTCGCAGGAGCAGCGCAGTCGCGTCGACCGCCACACCACTACGATGACACCCGCCACGGTACGCGCCAGGTCGGCAGCCCGCTTGCGGAACCACCTCGACATCGAAGCCGGCCGTCAAATCCGCGGGGCCGGAAAGGAATCGCACTACATCAGGGTCGCACGGGGTGACGTCGCTGTCATCGGCGCAGGCACCCAACCTGCCTGCCGCTCGTCGAGCACTGGTGTGACGTCACCCAGAGTCCTGAGGGCTTCAGACCTGCATCGTCCCGTCTCCGAGCTGAGGTGTTCACGCGTGATCTTGATTCCGGGATCACCACAATATGACCGCTCAACCTGTACCAGTGCACCCACCCCTTCCTCATCATCCCGTGCGCGAGCGCGGAGATCTGGATGGTGTCCTACTTGCGGTCGGTGGGAGGACAGACATCAGGGTGCCGGACGAAGCCCGTACCCGCCGCGGCTTGAATGATCGACCTCACAGCCGACGCGGTTGCCCACAGTCGCAGTCCGAAGGCCCGGGTGATGGGTGCAGCCTGATCCCCCGACATCACCATCACCGTCTTGCTCCCATAGTCGGAATGCTCGACGGTGATGACGACGTTGCCGACCTTCTGGCCGGTCTCGACGTAGAGGTAGGCCTCGACGATCTGGTCCAGCGCTATCCAGCAGGCAGGGAGCTGCGGCGCTTGTACTGGCTGAGGTTGAGGCCTTAGACCGCGTGGCGATTGCGTGGTGGGCGAGGCGAGGATCGAGCAGGTCATGGGCTGCCGGGTTGTCCCATGGGTACAGGGGTCGGCTGAGCCGGCGACGGGCTGTCCACGATCGGGTCGCCATGAGGCGCGGCAGCAGCGTTCGAGGACAGGTCGAGAACCTGATGACTCTGGCCCGCGCCGATGCCCAGGACCTCGCGATCCACCACGTCGACATCGACCTCGACGATCTCCTCGCCGACGAGGCCCACCGGCTGCGCGTGACCGGCACCGTGGGTGTCGACCTCGACATCGCGCCCGCCCGCGTGGTCGGCGACCAGCAACGCCTCCAGCAGGCACTCCGCAACGTCATGGATAACGCGGCCAAACCTGCTCGGACTAGTGTCCGGCTCACCCTCACCGTGACACCGGCTGAGGCTGTGGTCTGGGTCGACAACGACGGACCGCTCGTGCCCGAGGGGGATCGGGACCGCATCTTCGAACGCTTCGTCCGGTTGGACGAGGCCCGCACCCGCGACCACGGTGGCAGTGGCCTCGGTCTGGCGATCACCCGCGCCACGATGCACGCTCACCACGGCGACGCTGCCGTGGTCGACGGACCAGCCCGATGGTGCCGCTTCGAGCTCCGCCTCCCCCGCGTCACCCAGATCGGTCCCCCCATCGAGGCGCCTGTGTATCCCTGACCCAGGATCCCGGCACTGCTTTCAGGTTCAGCACAGCCCCCGGGAGCAGCCACATCGCCTTGACGCATGACGTTCACGCCACCCTCGACACCTTCCTCGGCCTTTACGAGCGTCTCGTCAGGGCTGTCAGCGCGACAACGGCCATCCCCGCTGAGACCACCCTCGCCGCCTAGGCGTCCGCCAACGCCAACGCCACCCTGGAGGCTCGGAGAGGCTCGCTCCGTCCGCCGTGGCCGGACATGCGCTTACGCGTCTGCTCGATGCCCCAGGCAGGGTGGACTAGCCTGCCCAGGTGGAAGCCCGACGTTGGCCGCGGACCGGCCCAACTAACTCCTCGGATTGCCTGGCGGGGTTGCCGCGACCAGCGGACACCACGATCCGCGCCCTCGCCGTGCTCGTGCTCACCACCTTGATGTTGACCTGCGGCTGCGCAGCGGAGCTACCGCCGCAGCAACCGGTAGCCTCCGCCACCGTGTCGGCCACCGCACCCCTGCCGACCACCCAGACGACCGGCGATGCGACAGCCACCGCTGCGGCCGGGGAGGACAAGCTGCTGGTGATCATCGAGGAGAACCGGAGCGTCGCCGACGTCGAACAGCACATGCCGGTTCTTGCCGCCGAGAGCGCCCGCTACGGCCATGCCGATCAGTACTACGCCCTCGCCCACCCGTCGCTGCCGAACTACCTGGTCATCGCCGGCGGATCCTTGTTCGGTGTGACCGATGACGAAGATCCTGAAGCCCACCAGCTGTCCGGGCCGTCGGTCTTCGGTCAGCTCCACGCCGCAGGACACACCGTCAAGACCTACGCCGAGGCGATGGACGGCACCTGCATCACCCACAACCAGGACCGCTACGCCGTCCGGCACAACCCGTGGACGTACTTCACCAACAGCACAGAGCGCTCATTGTGCAAGCGGTTCGACATGCCTACCGGAACAACGGCATCGGGCTCGCTCGTCCACGATGTCACCCGCGGCGAGTTGCCGACGTTCAGCCTGGTCATCCCCGACATCTGCAACGACGGCCACGACTGCTCAGCCGCGACAGCTGATCGATGGCTGGGCCGATGGCTGCCGATCCTCAAGAGTGGACCCGACTTCCGCTCCGGGCACCTGACCATCGTGGTCACCTGGGACGAGGACGACGGAACCACTGGCAACCGCATCGCCTGCGTGGTGATCAACCCTGCCCTCACCGATCAGACCGTCGACACCCACCTCGACCACTACGCCCTCTCCGCCGCCATCAGCGACCTCGCGCAACAGCCTCCGCTACGCGACGCCGAGACGGCACCCAACCTGTTGACAGCCTTCGGCCTGACCTGACCGGAACCCAGACCACTCACCCACAGAGGTCCACGCAACAGGGCAGGAGGAGTGGATGCGCACCGTGACACCGCGA
>CAVPPP010000025.1:0-64261 GCA_963707005.1 uncultured Actinomycetota bacterium | reverse complement strand
AGGTGGAGGACGTCGGCGGTGCCGTAGTGGTGTTGCAGGACTGCGCGCATCGTGCGGTCGGTGAGGGCGGCGGTCATGACAGGTGCTCCTTGTTGGTGGGGTTGTTCGTGGACGGAGGGCAGGGGGTGTACTGGATGGCGCGGCTCGTACCTCGGGCGTGCTCGAGGGTGGTGAGCCGGGCCACGAGGTGCAAAGCCATGTCGATGCCGGCGCTGATCCGCGCTGGTGATCAGGTCGCCGTCGTCGACGAAACGTGAGCTGACGTCGGTGATGATCGTGGGGTCGAGCTCGGAGAGCAGATTGATGTACGCCCAGTGCGTTGTTGCCGTGCGACCGACGAGCAGGCCGGCGGCCGCGTAGACCAGGCTGCCGGTGCACACCGACGTCATCAGGGAACGGTGGTTCGTTGCCGGCGGACCCAGTCGAGGTGGCTGCGGTCGTGCAGCATCGCGATGGTGCCGGGCCCGCCGGGGTGTACTAGCACGTCCAGGTCGGGTGTTCTGGCGATCAGTGGTGCGCGCCGAGCACCAGGGTTTTGGCGCGCCCACGGGCCGGCCGTCGGGGGATAGCAGCAGGCGTCCCAGCCGTCCTCGGGGTGTTGTTGGGTCCAGGTGGACAGCACCTCCCAGGGGCCGACGGCGTCGAGGCCCTCGACCCCGTCGAAGAGGAGGATGCCAATCTGGCGGCGCCGCCGGTCGTCTGGTGTTGCCTCGGCGAGGCTCTCATCGGGGGTGTCGTCGACGAGATGAAGCCTCGCGTCGTGCAGCTCTGGTCGCACCGGTCAAATGGCCGGGTTCGATCGCGCATCGCGGTGCGTGACGCGGTGTACGTTTCGTCGCGTGATGGTCGGTCGCGGTCCGGAGCGGCGGCTTCGGCAGCGCTGCTCAAGGAGGCGCGAGCCGGTTCGGCGGGGACGCTCGTTGTCCGCGGCGAACCAGGTGTCGGCATGCTCGAGGAACTCAGGGCCGGTGCCGGCGACGCCCAGGTGCTGCACACCAAGGGCCTGGAGGTTGAGGCGCCACTGGCGTTCGCGGCGCTGCACCGGTTGCTGCGCCCGGTCACCAGGCTCCGCGACGGCCTGCCCGAACCTCAGGCGCGGGTCTTACGCGTCGCGTTCGGCGAGGAGGACGGCGCGTCGGTCGAACCGTTCCTGGTGGGGGTGGCGACGCTGTCGATCCTCGCCGCCGCGGCGGAGGAGATGCCGGTGCTGTGTGTCGTCGACGACGCACACTGGCTGGACCCTGCCACAGCCGGGGCCCTTTTCTTCTGTGCTCACCGGCTCGGTGCGGACCGGGTGGCCCTGGTGTTCGCCGCCCGAGACGGGGCGTGGGGGACCTTCGACCCGCAAGGCCTGCAGGAGCTGGTCGTCACCGGTCTTGACCTGACGCGGCCCGAGTGCTGCTCGAGGCGCGTCTTGGCGCGGCGCCCGGGGCTGGGGTCGTGGAGCGGATCGTCACCGATACGCGCGGCAACCCCCTGGCGTTGCTGGAGCTGCCCGCCGAGTTGACCCCAGACCAGGTCAAGGGTGTCCAGCCGCTGCCGCCGCAGATCCACCTGACCGTCCGCGTCGAGCAGCTGTTCGACCCGGAGTCGCCGCCTGCCGGCTGCAGTGCAAACGATGTTGCTGCTTGCGGCGGCGGACGCCAGCGGCGAGCCTGAAGTTGTGCGGCGGGCCGCAGCCCTGGGCGTGGTCGACGCCAGCGGCAGTGGGCTCGGGGCTCCTCATCGAGGACGCTGCGTCGCTGTCGCTTCGTCACCCATTGGTCCGCTCGGCGGTGTACCAGGCCGACGCGAAGCCCAGCGGCGGCAGGTCCACCAGGCCCTCGCGGAAGCGCTGGCCGGTCACGGCGACCCCGACCAGGCCTGGCACCGTGCCGCTGCCGCCGTTGGGCCCGACCCTCAGGTGGTGGCTGCCCTGGAGCTGGCCGGAACCCGGGCCCAGCGACGGCGCGGGCACGCCGCAGCGCTCGCGGCGTACGAACGTGCCGCCGCCCTATGTGATGACCCAGCCAGCGTGCCCAGCTCACGTTCGCCGCAGCTCGGAGCGCCTGGGCAAGTGGCCGGGCCAGCCAGGCGCAGGCGCTGCTCTCGCAGACACGCGAGGCGACGAACAATCCCTTGCTGCGCGCTGATGTGGCACGCCTGCGTGGTCACATCGAAGTCAACGTAGGGTCGGCGTCCGAGGCGCACCCGGATCGTGCAGGCCGCCCAGGCCGTCTACCCCGTCGATCCGGCCAGAGCCCTCGACCTCGGCGTGGCTGCTGCCGTCATGCGCACCTTCGGAGCCGACAGCGGCACACCGTTGCCGGTGACGAAGGCCCTCGTCGTACCCGACCCCGGCGATCCGCCACGCACGCGGTGTCTGCGTCATCTGCTCGCGGCGATGACGAGGTCGCTGAGGGCTACTGGTCCGCCGCTACGATGTCCTGGACCGTGGGATGGAGATCGGTGAGCGGGTCGACGACCGGGACGTGCTGTGGAACCTCGCCAACGCGGCACTTCAGCTAGGCGACGACCGGGCGCGCAGCACTTCTACGGCTACGCGCTGGCCGCGAGCGCGAGAGGCCGGTGCGGTGCACATCCGCCGTCATCTACTGCCTGCAAAGGATCTGCTTCGCCCAGTACCTGGCCTGCGACCTCATCGCGGTACGCAACAGCGCCGAGGAGGCCATCTCACTGAGCCAGAGCATCGGCCAACCGGCGATGACAGCCCCACCCGTCGCCTGGCTGGCCCTGCTCTCGGCCCTACAGGACCGCGACGACCACGACCACCACGTCGCACGGCTCGAGGACCTGGTCGCGGCGCACCCCCTCGGGATCTTGACCGACCCCGTCCACGACCTGCAACCACCAGGGCCAAGGGACTTCGAGCGGCCAGCACCGGCGACAGCGTCGGAGCACTCCACCACCTCACCAGGTTCCGATTGCCGGTCCTCGCGGACGAATGTCCGCCACGGAGCGCATCGAAGCGGCGGTCCGCGTCGGGGACATCGCGGCCGCTCGGGCATGGACCGACGAGCTCGCACGTTTCGCCGACGCCACCGGCAGGCCGTGGGCGCTCGCCACCGTCGCCTTCGGCCGCGCGCTGACAGCAAACCAGGCCCAGGGCGACGGCCTCTTCCAAGAGTCCCTGGCGCACCATGAGGGCGCCGGGAAGGCCGCTCGACGCGGCGCGGGCCCAGCTCGCCTACGGAGAGTGGCTTCGGCGCAGCCAGCGGCGGGTCGATGCCCGGCAGCACCTGCGCCAGGCAGTCGAGACCTTTCAGCTCACCGGCCACACGGGCCAACCAGGAGCTTCGTGCCTCCGGAGAGACCGCCCGCAAGCGCGACCCATCGACGCCTGGTCAGCCTCACCCCGACGGAGCTGGATCGCCCAACTGGTCAGCTCCGGCCTGTCCAGCAAAGACGTCGCGGCTCGATGCTTGATCTCACCCCGGACAGTCGCCTTCCACCTCTGCAACATCTTCGCCAAGGCCGGCATCACTTCCCGGGCCGAACTCGCCCAGCTCGGACTGGCGTGACCATCCGGCAAGCCGGCTGGCGCGCACGTGGGTGGTCTGTCAACCCGCGTTATCAGCCTGCTGGTCGTCAGAGCCCTGAGTGGCTCTTTCGATCGACATAGACATCCCACGGTTGGAAGGTGTCCCGCGAGTTGGTGCTCGGTGGGCCAGGCGGTGGGTTCGTCGTAGAGGTGCGGTCGCGCAGGCAGCCGTGGAGGATGCCGACGAGCCGGTTCGCCACGGCGCGTAGGGCTTGGTGGTGGGTGGCGCCGCGGGCACGGTGCCGGTCGTAGTAGGCCCGGGCCCCGGTGAGCGGTGAGCGCGGTGAAGGCTTGTAGGTCAGCGATCACCGAGGCGGCCTTGCGGGCTAGCGGGCAAGGACAACCTTCTTCTTGCCCGAGGCCGGGTAATCGGAGCTCATGCCGGAGTAGTTCTTCCTTGCCCGGGCATCGGCGTAGCGGTCGGGGTCGTCTCCGAACTCGGCGAGCACCCGGGCGGCGAGGACGGTCCGAGCCCGGGCTGACTCAGATAGATCTCAGCGTCCGGGTGCTGGCCAAAACACTGCCTCACCTGCCCCTGCAGCACGCCGGTCTGGGTGACCATCTCGGTGATCACCGCAACAAGGGCGCCAACGCTGACGGCATAGACCCCAACACCAGGCCGGCGCGGATCGGTAGTTGCTCGGTGCGGAGCGCGGCCACAATCTCGGCGGCACGGGTCTGCGAGGTTGCGTTGCCGCCCGGCCGCCTTGAGCAGCGCGCCTTGGACCCGGGACACGGGGCGAGTTGCCGGCCCCGCTCGGGGTTGGGGGCAGACTTTGAGGACCGCGAGGGCATCCCTGCCAGCCAGATCCCCGCCGAACGCCTCAGAGCGGCGGGGTAGAACTCGCGCAGCAGTGATCGCAAGGTGTTCGTTGAGGGTTGCGGGTCCAGATCACGCTCCGACGCGCCCGGGCGGCCAGCCGGGTCGCTTCCGCGATGGTGCTGTCACCTGCTACGGGTTGGTGATGTGCCCGGTCCAGTTGATCTCGGCGAGCACGTGTGCGTCGCCGGGTCTGATTTCGCCCCGGCCACACCGTGGCGTTCGCGGTAGCGGGCGACCTGCAGCGGGTTGATCGGATACACCGTGTAACCGGCCGCGATCAGCGCCTGCACCCATGAGCCGCGGTCATGCCGACCAGCACCTGGTCGGGTTCGTCGTCTTCACCGAGATGATCGGCGATCCACCCGTGCAGCGTGGCCAGCCCGGACCTTCCGGCAGCCGTCGCCGGACCAGCACCGTGCCCTGGGCGTCGACCAGCTCCACGTCGTGGTGGGCCTCGGCCCAGTCGTTCCCGACGAACAGCACCCTCGTCTCCTCTCGATCGTGAACCGAACCCATCTGCTGGAGCCGTTGGAGGAGATCTGGGCGACCTAATGGTTCAGTGCTCGACCGGCACGTCATCCCACCAGCCCGCAACCTCCTCACCAACCACCGGGCACGATCTATGTCTAGACCTCGAAGGCCTGGGCGACCCGGTGCTCACCCGGCAGTGGCTCGGACACCGATTCTGGGCCAAGACCCTCCGGTGCATCCCCATTAGGGCGGCCTATCGGACGGCCTTCCGACCGGCGATTTCGGGAGCGTCTTGCTGATACCGACGGGATACCGTGAGGGTGTGGAACGCGACGCCGAGGTGAGGTGGGCTGAGAGCTTCTGTGAAGCGAACGGGTACGGTCCGCCGAAGGTCTTCGGGGATGGACGGTGGGCGGCGGTACATCGGCGCATGTTCAACGCCACGTTGATCGTCGCGGAGATCGGCGACACCACTTGCTATCTGGACCATTGGTGCTACGACAGCGTCCTCGCTGCGGCGGCGGCGCTGCGGGTGTGGGACGGCACCAACGAACCGGTTGGCTGGTTCCGGCATGCGGCGACTGGTCGGCGGGTCAGCCGCAGCGCGGACGAGCTCGACGGTCAGTTGCGGCGGGTCGGCGGCGTCGGTGTGGGCTACACGCTGAAATGAGATTGGCTCGCTCATCAGACCGTTGGAGCGACCTTCCCGCACCCGGGATCGGGCCGATTCCGCCTAGCCGTGTTGGAGCCGCAAAGGGTTCCAGCGCCTCGGGCGGCAGGCGTCATCGGTCGGCTCCACGGCGAGACCCGTGCGGAGCAGCACGCTCGACATCTGCCAGAAGGGGTGGGGCCTGACCGCGGTCGCTTCCGTCGGGTGAAGTTCGAGAAGGCTCGGCCTACGGCGGGGGCACTCGGCCTCACGCGGAGGACCAGGGATACTGAACGGATGGTGGTGGAAGTCAAGGTGGCGCGGACCGGTCCGGCGATTCTGCAGGTGCTGGAGGAGGTGTCGCCGGGCGAGGCGGAGGCTTTCGCGGGGGAGCACGGAGCGGCGCTGCGCCGTGCGGGGGTGTCGTTGGACCTGTCGGAGTCGGAGCAGATCCTCACGCGTTGGTGGGGGATCGCCTATTTGAGGCTGAACCCGCCCACCGAGGAGGAGCGTGATCTGGTTCGGCGCTTGGAGGCGGGGGAGGATGTGGGTTGGGCTTCGCCGCAGGCTTGGTTGGCTGCGCAGAGTCAGTAGGTGGCTTACGTAGCGCGGTGGGCCGAGGTCGCCAGCGACCAGTACTGGGAGCTGGCAGAGCCGGTTCGGCAACTGGTGGATGAGCGGGTGCGGAACCTGACTGAAGTGCCGGACGGGCCGTCGTCCAATTTCGATCCGCACACCGATCATTGGACAGCGACTGCCGGCGACGGCAGGCTCATGCTCGTGTACGTCTTCCGACCGGAGCAGCCGTGGCTGTTCATCCTCCGACTGGTGGTGCTCTGACCTCGCGCTGGCCCCTTACGCATCCGTAGCCGGCACGGTCGACGTCATTGGGCGGCCTATCGGACACCAGCCCCGATCCCCAGTTCGGTCGATCCGTCGACTCGGTGGGCAACATCGCGGCACGCGTGCGGTCGGCTGGGTGACCTCATAGCGGCTGCGCACCTGGCGCCCATCCGCGGTTTGGCGCATCTCCGGCCGTTCCCATCCGTCGTCCGGGGTCAGGCGACAGCTGCTCGGTCTCGCCAAAGGTCCGTTCTGGGCGTCGCGGTCCTCTGGCGAAACAACGATGCCGACGGACACGATGCTCCCGAACGAGTGCTCGGGGGGTTCCCGGACGCCTCTGGAGTAACCGCCCTGTAAGCGCAGGATGCTGGTCAGTTCCACGGTAGAGATCAAGAATGAACTGTTCGATCGATCCGCATGGTTCGCGTCAACGGTGACCGGCGACGGGTCTGCGTGCCGCGCACGCCATGTGTGGCTGATGACGGTCGGACCGGTGATCATGAGAGGAACCATTGTCATGCGGGATTTTCCGACGATGTCTGATAGCAGGGGATCGGTGGAGCCGGTGCCGCGACGTCTTCGGGGGTTTCTCGCCGGCGAGCAGGTGTTCGACAGCACCAGGGGCGTGTACGTGTGGGACTCACCGAAGTATCCGGCGTACTACGTTCCGGTGGCCGATCTCGATGCGCGCCTGCTCGTCGATGACGATCACTCACGGAGGCTGCGTCGCGGTTCGTCGCGGACGTTCAGTCTGCGTGCCGGTGACGTTGTTCGGCCTGGGTCGGTCATCGTCTATGACGAGGACGCGGATCCGGGTGTCGCTGGTCTGGCGCGGGTGGAGTGGGCTGCGCTCGATGCGTGGTTCGAGGAGGACGAGCAGGTTTTCGTCCATCCCCGCAATCCGTACACCCGCGTCGACGCGCTGCGCTCCAGCCGAACCGTTCGGGTCGAGCTCGCCGGGCAGCTGCTGGCCGAGTCGGCCGCGACCGTGATGGTCTTTGAGACTGGACTGCCGACCCGTTACTACTTCGACCGGCTATCGGTGGACTTCAGTGTGCTGGTGGCGTCAGACACCGTCACTGAGTGCCCGTACAAGGGGCGCACGACGGGCTACTGGTCTGCGCGGGTAGCGGTCGACCTCGGCGAGGCGGTCGTCGACGACGTGGCCTGGAGCTATGACTTCCCGACCCGGGCGCTGACGCCGATCGCTGGCCTGGTCGCCTTCTACAACGAGCACACCACGATCACCGTGGACGGTGAGCCCGCCAGCTCGGCCGGCGAAACAAGGTCGGTCCCGAGTGAGTGACACGCTGTCGGCGATCACGCGTTGCTGTCGGACTGCCGGTCGGTCGCCCTGGTGACGTCGGACGGTTCGGTGGACTGGCTGTGCTGGCCGCGGATCGACAGCCCGGCGGTGTTCGGCCGGCTCCTCGACCCTGAGGCCGGCCACTTCCGCATCGCTCCCGCCGAGGCGGAGTCCGTCGCCCGCTGGCGCTATCGCGCCGCCGGCCTGGTTTTGGAGACGTGTTGGGTCGGGAAGGAAGGGGAGCTGGAGGTCGTCGACGCGCTCGCCCTGGGCGCTCACGAGCGGGGACACGACCTCGGCCGGGAGTCCCCCGGTGTGCTGCTGCGTCGAATCCGGTGCACGGCCGGTGCCGTGCGGGTGGCCGTGGAGTTCGTGCCTCGGCCCGAGTTCGGACTCATCCATCCCGTGCTGACGGCACAGCCGGGCATGATCGTCGCCGACGGCGGCGCTTCGGTGCTGGTGTTGAGTACCGACATCACCCTGGAGATTGGAGGAGGTGCGGCTCGAGGAACGATCTTGGTGGCCGCAGGCGAGGAGCTGTGCTTCGCACTCCAGCACAACGACGCGTGGTCCGATCCGGTGCCCCGCTGGACTCCGCGCCAGATCAAGCACCGGCTGGCCGACACCGAGAAGGCGTGGCAGAGCTGGTCAGTGCTCCACCAGCGCTACACCGGCCCGTTCGAGCAGCTGGTGCGGCACAGCGGTGTGGTGCTGCAGGGACTGACCTACGCCCGGAGTGGAGCGGTGGCGGCGGCCGCGACCACCAGCCTGCCGGAGGGTGTGGGCAGCGGTCGGACCTGGGACTACCGGTTCAGCTGGGTCCGTGACGCGAGCATGACGTTGCAGGGTCTGTACATTGCGGCCTGCCCCGACGAGGCGGGCCGCTTCTTCGCTTTCCTGGCGCGGGCGGCTGCCAGCCAGCTGAATCGGGGAGTTCCGCTGCAGATCATGTTCGGCGTCGGCGGGGAGCGCGACCTCAGCGAGCGCACATTGCCACAGCTGCAGGGTTGGCGTGCCAGCGGCCCGGTGCGGGTCGGGAACGACGCGTGGCGACAGCAGCAGCTCGACGTGTACGGCGCCCTGCTCGACGCTGCCTGGACCCTTCGTGCCGAGCTCGACCCGAGCGACGAAGCCACCAGGGTCTTCCTGGCCGCCGCGGTCGAAACCGCCGCCCGCGTGTGGCGGGAGGACGACCAGGGCATCTGGGAGTTCCGCGGGCCACCGCGACCGTTCGTGCACAGCAAGCTGATGTGCTGGGTCGCCATCGACCGCGGGATCCGTCTCGCCGAGGACGGGATCCTCGACTCCACATCGGTCGAACGGTGGGCGCGGGTTCGGGAGGAGATCCGCACCGACATCGAGACCCGCGGCTGGAACGACCGCGTCGGCGCGTTCACCCAGTCCTACGGGTCCGAGGATCTCGACGCATCGGTGTTGCTGATGGCCATCGTCGGCTTCCTCCCGTCCACCGACCGGCGACTGATCGCCACCATCGACAAGATCGAAGCCGACCTTGGGAACGAGCAGGGGCTGCTCTACCGGTACCTCGGTGAGGACGGCTTCGACGCCCCCGAAGGCGCGTTCCTGTTGTGTACGTTCTGGCTCGCTCACGCGCTCGCGGTGACGGGGCAGACCGAACGGGCTCGCGAGACACTGACCCGGGTCGTCTCCTACGCCAGCCCCCTCGGTCTGCTCGCCGAACAAGTCGACCCCACCACTGGAGAGCTGCTCGGCAACTATCCCCAGGCCTTCAGCCACTTGGGCTTGATCAACGCCGCTCAGGCACTTGCCGTCGCCGAACGTCAGGACGGACATCGCTCGGCCGGTGCGGTATGACCGGCTCCCGGCGGGCGCCGGTGAACGACGGCAACCAATGGACGACTCCCGCCAGCTCGACGCACGGGCCGGACCTGGCGAACCGGCAGATGCGGACCGCGAGAGCCGCCGTCGTCCTCATCGTCCTCATCCTGACCGGATGCGGCCTGCCGCAGGCCACGGAACCGACTCCAGCAGTTACCGCAGTGGCACCCACCGGGCCCTCTGTCCCGGCGCAGTCGTCGGCTGCATCACCAGCGCCCACCGCGTCACCTGAGCCCTCGACCCAGACCACGGCTGGTCCTGCTTCGCCGCCGCCGCCCCGCACCGCCAAGCCGAGGGACCCAGAAGGTGTCGTCATCTCCACGGCGGGAAGCCAGTTCGGGACGATCTTGTACGCCGACGCGGGTCAGGCCATCTACATCTTCGACGCGGAACGGGACGCGCGGCCCCAGTGCTACAGCGACTGCGCCGACGCGTGGCCGCCGGTGCTGACCAAAGGCACGCCGCAACGCGCCCGAGCCGTGCGGAAAGACCTGCTCGGCACCACGCGGCGTCGCGACGGCGCCCTGCAGGTCACCTACGCCGGACACCCCCTCTACTTCTACGCCAACGAGGGAAAGTACGAAGTTCTGTGCCACAACGTCGACGAATTCGGTGGGACCTGGCTAGCGGTCAAGCCCAGTGGACAACCGGCACCGATCTGACCCTGCTCCCGACGCGCGCACCGCGTCACAGGCCGAGTCAGTCGACGGCGAGAACGGTGCACGTCTCTTGGGCGGACCGCTGACAAGGGTGGGGAAATCGCTCACCTGTCCGGTCTCGTGTGTCGTGCTGCCGGCTTGCCAGGCCCCCTGCGCTGTGATGATCTTGAGTACCAGGCGCGGACAGGAGGCGGTGTGGAACGGGTGACGGGGATCGGCGGCGTGTTCTTCTGGGCGCGGGATCCCGCTCTTCTGGCAGCCTGGTACGCCGATCACCTCGGTATTGATCCAGCACCGGAAACCTACGAGACGTCGTCGTGGTGGCAGCAGTCCGGGCCGACGGTGTTCACCGGCATGTCAGCCGACTCTGAGCATTTTCGTGGATCTGATCGGCAGTGGTCGATCAACTTCCGCGTCTGCGACCTGGACGCCATGGTTCGTCAGCTACGGGCCGGTGGGGTCGAGGTCGACGTTGATCCCGAGAGCTATCCCAATGGCCGGTTCGCGAACTTGGTTGATCCCGAGGGACATGCGGTGCAGCTGTGGCAACCCGCCGGTCCTGACCTTCTCGAGCCCTCCTGAGCAGGAGTTCTGTCTACGTCGGGCGACCAGTCAGATCGAGAAGTCTCACCTGCGGTGGGGAACCGCGGTGTGCGACTCCGAGCGCAGTGATTCCGAAGCCCATGCCGGGTGGTCCGTTCGCGACGATGGCGAGCACTGCTTGGACAAGCTCGGGTTCAATCCGCTCGTCGGCGCCGATGGCGCGGGCCAGGTCCCATGCGTGCAGCGTGAGATCGAAGACCCGGAACTCCAAAAGCGCGCGGCCTGTGACCTGACCCAGCGGATGGTCGACCTGCCGTTCGAGTGCTCCGCCGATGCGGAACGCAGTCGACTGCGCAGCAGTAGTCGTGCCCCACGCGTCGAGGGCGTTGTCGCCGAGCTGTGGGGCAGACATGATTGCGTCGATGGCGTCGACCGCGCTCATTCCTCCCAGGATCGACACGGCAAACCGGTTGCCTCCCACGACATGGGCAATGAGGTATCGGACGTCCCAGGCCGGACAGGGGGTCGATCGTGCCCAATCGGAGCCGCCGACCAGGACAAGTCGTCGGCGGAACTCCTCCGCCGCCGCGTCGAGTGCGTCGAGCAGATTCACTCCGACTCCTTGTCCATTCGGCGTGGCGGACGGCAGGCGCCCGTACGGCGAAGTCTGACAGACAGCTGCCATTTGGCCGATCGAACACCATCCGTGCCGTCCCCGTGACCACGGAAGCGGACCCAGCGGCACTCCGCTCCTGCAGGCTCTCGGCTCCGGCAGGGTCGCCGCGCGCCAGCTGCCCTGCTTGGGGAGGTCCTTACATGCGGGCGAGTTCGTACACGATGACGCTGGTGATCATGGGGTTGGTCTGGGCGATGGCGATCGCCTCGTCCAGGTTGTCGGCGTTGAGGATCGAGTAGCCGGTCAGGGAGTCGAGACCGGTCTCGATCTCCAGAACGGCATCCGGGGTGATCTCGACCCCGCCCGCCGTGGGGTTGCCGCTGTCGATCATGGAGTCAGCATGGAGTGTCGAACCACTGCATCCACGCCTGGCCGATCTCCGGTGTTGGGGTCACGTACCCCTTGTACAGAAACAGAAACTTGCTCACTATTGCTCCTTCTTGTGGTCCTGGTGTTCTGGTGTGCTGCGGTTGAGAGCTGCGATGTAGTTGCTGAGGGTGTCGTTGTCAGAGCCCCAGTTGGGGTGGAAGTCGTCTATCCAGTGGCGGAGAAGGCGCAGTCCTTGGCGGCGGATGGCGAGGAAGGTGACGCGGCCACTCTTGCGGCGCTGCAGCAGACCCGCGTCTTCGAGCACGGCGAGGTGGCGATTGATCGCTGTCAGGGAGAGGCCGACGTGGGTCGCCACCTGTTGGATGGTGGCGGGCTGCAGCGCCAGCAACTCGATGACGCCTCGACGGTGCGGGTTGGCGAGTGCGGCGATGACGGCGTCGAGCGTCACCCCCTCCTCATGACACTTCACAATACTGTGAACCATAGGGCGGTTGCCCGTTTCAGGCAAGTGTCTGTGCGTTTGGTACCTGCTGGATGCTAAGGCTCTGCGAGGCGGCGATTCAGCGGGGGTGATGGTTGCCGGCACGTCGATGGCTGCTCGGGGTCCGTCGTCGGTGGCGATGAGGTGGCCGATGCTGGTGGCTGGCTCCCGGTAGCCGGTCGTGGTGACGAGATCCCGGGGCGGTTCAGTGGAACTTGGTGGCGGTCAGCTGGCGCCAGGGGAGGGATCGGGGCCGGCGCCGAGTGCGTGGACCGGCTCGGCCCAGTACTGCTGGTCGCCGATCATCGGGCAGAGCAGGCTGGGACGTCCGGCGGTGGTTCCTGAGCCTCCATGGTGGACGACGGCGCTTACCCGCGGGAACAGCCAGTCGGGGCATGTCGTCGGCGACGAGGATCTTGGGGCTGGTCTGGATGGTGGTCTGAGTCGGAGCATGTCGTGGTTCATGGGGTGGGAGGCGCCTCCCGCCCCTCGGACCTGGCTGCGGTAGCCCTCGGCGGTGCAGACGGCAGCCTGATGGCCGGTCCGGACGAGGCGGCGAGCCAGCGCCAGGAAGGGCGGGAGATCTCCTCGGGTGCCGAAGGTGGCGATGACGCGCATCGGGTGACCATCCGGGTTGTTCTTGTCAGCCGGCCAGGACGAAGTAGCGCAGCCACAGGTACGGTGCGGCGAGCGCGACGGTGATCACGGTGATGATGGCGCCCTTCCTGGTGAACTCCCAGAACGAGATGGGGGTGCCGGAGCGTCGGGCGATGCCGAGGACGACGACGTTGGCGCTGGCGCCGATGGCGGTGAGGTTGCCGCCGAAGTCGGCGCCGATGGCCAACGCCCACCACAAGGCGGCGGACTGGTGAGGGTCTGAGATGCCGGCGGTGAGCTCTTGGACGATGGGGCTCATGGCCGCCACGTAGGGGATGTTGTCAACGATCCCGCTGAGCAGCGCGGAAACGAAGAGGATCATCATGGTGGCGGTCAAGGCGTCGCCGCCGGTCGCTTCGACGGCGGCGCCGGCGAGCCGGTCGATGACACCGGTCTTGGCGAGGGCGCCGATCATGATGAAAAGTCCGGTGAAGAACAGCAGCGTCTCCCACTCGACACTGGGCATGAACTCGCGGGGTTTGCTGCGCGACAGCAGCACCAACGTGCCGGCTCCCATCAGCGCGACTACCGAGGGTTCGATGTGGAAGACGGCGTGGCCGATGAAGCCGGTGAAGACGGCGGTCAGGACGATGCCGCAGATGATCAGCAGGCGTCGGTCTTTGATCGCCTCCCGCTCGTTGAGGGCCATGACGTCGGCCACCCTGGCCGGATCGACTTTGAAGGAGCCGCGGAAGAGCACCGGGAGGGTGGCGATGAACACGGCGATGGCCAGGGCCGCGATGGGGGCCAGGTTGAGCAGGAAGTCGTTGAACGACAGACCGGAGCGGCTGGCGATGATGATGTTCGGGGGGTCGCCAATCAGGGTGGAGGTGCCGCCGAGGTTGGAGGCGATCACCTCGCTGATCAGGAACGGGACGGGGGAGACGTCGAGCCGGTCGCAGACCAACAGCGTGACTGGCGCGATCAACAGCACGGTGGTCACGTTGTCGAGGAAGGCTGAAGCCAGGGCGGTGATCAGCACCAGCAAGATCATCACCCGCAGTGGTGAGCCCTTGGCCCGTTTGGCCGCCCAGATCGCCACGAACTCGAACACGCCGGTGCGGCGCAGGATGCCGACGATGATCATCATGCCGAGCAGCAGGAAGATGACGTCCCAGTCGATGCCGGTCTCGGCGGAGTAGAAGATGTCCTCCGACGTCGACACACCGAGCGCAACCACGATCCCAGCACCGACCAGAGCAACAACGGTCTTCGGGACCCGCTCGGTGGCGATCAGGACGTACGCGGCGAGGAACACCACCACCGCGACAACGGCGCTCATCGTCGTCCCCGATGGTCGACGTCGACGCCTTGGGGCCGTCCGGTCAGTGGTTCAGCGCCAGCTCCAACAACCGCGAGGCACTGATCACCCCGATCAAGCGTCCGTTCTTCATGACTGCGGTCAGCGGGCACCGGAGTCGCGCCATGATGGCGGCGACCTCGATGATCGTGTCGTCGTGGTTGACGGCGGGCAGCTCTTGGGGGTCGGACGGCAGCAGGTCGCGGACCCGCTTTCCGCCGAGCTTGTCCCCGGCCCGGTCGGCCATTGACTCGTTCATCACCCGGGCCAGCGACGGGTCGTCCTGCACATAGGTCGGGACAAGGAACCGGACGACCTGGGAGGCGGGCAGGACCGAGTGCGGTGAACCGTCGGCGTTGGTCACCACCAGTGCTGGCAGCCGCCGATCCGCCAGCAGCCTGGCCGCCTCGAGGGCGCTCGCGTCGAGACCGACCAGTGGCATCTCCTCGGCCATCTGCTCGGCGTGCACCACTCCACGGTACGCCGTCGCCTCGGATTCCTGGAGCGACAGCATCGACCACAACCAGGCATGCGGTCGGCCCCACCATGGTGGGCTCACGGGCAGCTCGGATCAACCTCACAGAGACCACCAATGACACCACACCGTGCCGACCGTCCCTTCCGGAATCGGGTGAACCACGTGGCTTCCTCGACTCCCACCGGACCCTGAGCCTAACGAGACGTCGATGACGCCAGGAGAGCCGTCACGGCAGCGTGCACCGACAACCCCGAGGAGGCGGCCGTCGACACCGTTGTTCGACGTTGACCCCGGCGATAATCTGGCAGTATGCACAGACTTCGTCTGTCTGACCCGGCCAAGTCGACGTTGATACTCGCCGTGGCGATGCTCCCGCTGGTGGTCTTCGCCATCGTCTCGCTCTGGGTCTACTAGCCGCCCCCCGGGGCAGTGGCCCACGACCCTCGACCTGTGGATGCTGGTCTTGCTGCGGTTCAGGTGCTGGTGAGGCCGGTGTGCTGCCAGGTCAGTGCGGTGGCGGCCCAGCCCGCTGCCGCGACCGGGATGACCGGCAGCGGCTGGATCGGGGTCACCGACAGGTTCGGGCCGCCCACCCGGCCACAGGCTCGGCGCGGCGCAGGGGAACCAGCCGCCGGTGCCGATCACGGTGAGGATCTGGGTGGGTGGCCACGATGACGGCGATGACCGCGCCGACGCCGGCCAGAGCGCTGCGACCGAGGGTGGCCACCAGAGCGAACGGCAACCCCAGCGCGGTGGCGAGAATGCCGCCGACCAGCATCCGCGCCAGCCCGGGCACGGGGTTCCGGGCCTGACGGACAGCAGCAGTCCCAGACTCAGGGCGATCATGGTCGCCGTGACAGCCACCCCAACCGCCCACACCAGCACGGCGGACAGCTTGCCGGGGGCGAGCACCATCCGGGATGGGCGGGTCATCACCGGGGTCTCGATGGTCTGGTCGCTGAACTCGCGCCCGAAGGTCCAGCTCACGACGAACCCGCCGCCGAGCAGCATCGCGACCGTCAGCACCTGACCGGCGATACCGGTGTATCCGTCCCAGCCGACCCCGTGGATCAGGCGGCGGACCTTGACGGCGAGCTGGGTTGATCCGTCGCTCTGGGCCGCAGCGATGAACCCGGCCGCCATCACAGGGACGGGCACGACCGGCAGGACCGTGACCCAGCGGGGCGATTGTGGATCGGGCCAGCTTGACCAGCTCGGCGAGGAACGCACTGATCATGACTGGTCCCCGGCAGCAGCATTGGTTGCAGTGGCGGCGACGGTGCGGAAGAACTGGCGTTCCAGGTCGACGCCGTCGGGGGAGAGGTGCACGACCACTGATCGCCGTTGCCGCCGGCATGGGCCAGGCGATGGACACCTGGCTGTGACCCAGGTGCCCGAGCCCACCGATCTGCCCCAGCTGATCAGAGCCGTGGTTGGAATGATTCGTCGGGCTCTGCAGCCCTGAACCGCGATGGCTCGCGGCCGAGCCACGCGAACTGTTGTTGTGAGTTCAGGATCGTGGGCTCTTCCTTTGTGGCGGACGATGCCGCGCCGAAGGGCGGCGACCTGGGGAGGGAAGCTCCTCGATCACCCGGATCGCCGGGTTGAGCCCGTCCTCGGAGCGGAGGGTGCGACCGACGTCAGCGGCACGCTGTCGGTAGCGGTCCTCGGTGAGAAGTTGATCAAGATGCGTGACGAGCCGTTCCGGGGTGAGGCGGCGGGCGGGTAGCGGTCGGGGGCCGGCGCCGAGGGCGTGGATGCGTTCGGCCCAGAATCCTTGGTCGCCGAGAACGGGGCAGATCAAGGTGGGTCGTCCGGCCCGGAGACCGGCGGCGGTGGTGCCGGCGCCACCGTGGTGGACGACCGCGGTCGTGCGTGGGAGGAGCCAGGAGTGCGGCACGTCGCGGACGACGTGTACACGCTCCGAGCTGGTGTCGATGGTGATGCCGCCCCAGCCGGTGGCCACGACAGCGCGTACGCCGAGTCGGCGGACCGCCTCGACAACTGCGGTGCCGTGGGCGGCGGCCCGCTGGCCGAAGCCCATGCTGCCGAACCCGATGTAGACCGGTGGTGCGCCGGCGTCGAGGAAAGCGCTCAACTCGGGTGGAGGCTGCCAGGAGTTCTCCTCGGGCAGGAACCAGTAGCCGGTGACGTGGGCGTGGGGAGGGTAGTCCGGCGGGATGGGAACGACAGCCTCGCTGAAGCAGTACAGCGCCGGGACCGGGTGGCCGTCGGGAAGTGTCAGGTAGTCGTTCCAGCGGCTCATCGGCTCCAGGTGGAGGGTGCGGCGGCGGAACGTGTTGATCATGCTCCCGTAGGCGAGTCCGGTGACGCGATTGAACTGGTAGGTGAGCCGGTTCGCCATTCCGCCCAATCGCCAGTGGGCGATGAAGGGGATGGGGAAGTCTCTGGTTGGGGTGAAGAACGGCAGGGGGAGCGACACGGTGGCGGGGATCTGGAGCTTCTCGGCGATGTGCAGACCGCCGAGGATCTTCGGGTGGTACACGAGTCGGTCGGGTTCGAACGCCTGGGCGGCCCGCCACTGATCGTGCAGGGAGGATTGCATGGCGGCGGTCATTCGCGGCAGCAGGCGAAGCGCGTCACCGGGCCCGGACATCTCCGGCATGGTGGTCTGTATCAGGTCGAGCATGTCGTTGCCCATGTGGAGATAGGGCACGCCGGCGCCCTTGACCAGGTGGCGGAAGCCTTCGGCGGTGCAGACGGCGGCCTCGTGCCCGGCGTCGATCAAGGCCCGGGCCAGCGCGACGTACGGCTGGATGTCACCGCGGGTGCCGAACGTCAGGACGAGAACTCGCACCGGATCACTCCTTGCTGGCTGCGCACTGCAGCCGGTCAGTTAGCGGACGGGTCAGCGGCGTCGGCTTCGACGTCAGCTGTGGAGGTCGCGTCGGAGGAAGCCGACCAGGCCGAGCAGGGCGAGCGCGCCTGCGATGGCGGTCATCCCGGCCGCACCGGCCCAGTCGACGGTGTCGTAGGGGACGGCATGGAGGTGCTGGAACGGTGAGAGGGTCAGCACCCAGGCGGGCCAGCGCAGGGTCTCGGCGAGGACCTGCAGCAGGAAGCCGCCGGCGGCGGGGATGGCTCCGACAGCGAAGGCCGCCTGGGGTCGCCACCCGAAGGCGAGCAGTGCGGCACCGAGGCTGAGCCAGGCCACTGGTACGACGTTCAGGGCACCGGCCAGGGCGGCGCCGAGCGGCACCTCCGCGCCGACCGCCGCCGTACCGGTCCAGCTGGCCAGCCCAGCTCCGACGGCCAGGATCACGGTGCCGGCTACGCCGGCCCCGGCCTGGAGCAGGAACCAGTACGGACGAGAGACGGGGCCGGCGAACACGAGGGTGAGGTACCGGGCCTGCTCGTCGGCGCTGTCGGCGCCGATTCGGCTGGCGGCGTACAGGCCGAGCGGGATGGCCAGCAGGGCGAACAGCGACGCCAGGTAGCCGGTCACGGTGGTGAGGGCGCCGAACCCGGCCCGGGTGGCGAGATCGGCGAAGAGGGGATTGTCGGACAGGAATGTCGTCAGTGAGAACGCGAGCAGCCCGATCAGCAGGAAGTAGAGCCAGATCCCGGCTCCCCAGGCCAGCAGCCCTCCCGCGCCGCGCCGGGCGGCGAACCGGGCCAGCGACCGATACCAGCCGAGCCGCACCCGTTGGCGGCCTCGGGTCGGGAGGAGGCCGGCGCCGACGTCACGGCGAGCAGTGGTCGCCCACACCCCGGCGGCCAGGGTGACGTTCGCGAGCAGCAGCACGGCCAGCGGTGCGAACCGGGCCGCGGCGAACGGCTCGGTGAGACCCAGCAGCCCGAACGGGCTGAGCCAGTGCAGCCAGTGCAGCGAGTCGGTGGTGTCGGCGACCATCCGGGCGAGCAGCCCAGCCCCGAGCCCGGCGCCAGCCAGGGTGGCGCCCCGTCGCCGGTCGGCGACGAGCTGCCCGGCCAGTCCGCCGCCCAGTGCTGCGGCGGTCCCGATCAGGGTCAACGCCGCCCCGTACAGGGCTGACCCGCCCGGTCGAGCCCCGGCGATGATCATGGCGACCGTCACAGCCAGCCCGGTGAGGATGGTGGCGGCGAGGATCGTGGCGAGCTGCAGACCCACCAGCCGCGACAGCGAGTCTCGCCCGGCCATTAACAGATTCCAGCGCCCGGTCTCCTCCTCACCCCGGGTGATCCGCACCGCGGCCAGCATCGCCCAGACCGCCACCAGCACAGCCAGCGGCGTCCCGGTCCGCCACACCGTGAACCCGCCGGGATCACCCAGGGCGATCGGCCGACCGAACAGGACCCGGATGGCTGGATTCTCTGCCAGCGCCTGCATCGAGGTGAGGTTGAAGCCCGCCCCGGCCAGGCCCCGGTACTGCTGCACGACCAGCGCCGACATGCCGGCTGTCACGATCACCATGATCACGGCGCCCCGTCCGATCAGCCTGACAGCATGCCGTACCAGAGCCGCGGCGCGTCCCACATCGGTCGGCCACGGAACCATCGAGGCTGTGGAGGTGGTCACGATGGGTTCCCGTAGTACTCGAGGAAGATCTCTTCCAGGGACGGTTCGCGAACCCCCAGTGCGGTGGGCTCGACCGCCGCCAGCCGCCGCAGTACCGGCCCCAGAGCCTCGTTCCCGGCCAGGTGGAGAACCAGGTGTCCCTGCTCGACCTGTCGAGCCTCGGCCACGCCCGGCACGGCCAGCAGATCCGCGGCGTGCAGCTGGTCGCCTGCGTAGCGGACGTCGATCTCGACGCGCCGGAGCTGTCGCAGCTGATCAAGGCCGGCGACCTCGACCAGCTCCCCGGCGCGCAGGATGCCCACCCGATCACAGATCGCCTCCACCTCGGCGAGCTGGTGGGAGGACACGAACACGGTCTGCCCCCGATCGCGGGCCTCGGCGACAGCGGTGCGGAACGACTGTTCCATCAGCGGGTCCAGTCCGCTGGTCGGCTCGTCGAAGATCAGCACCGGCGCTCGGGTGGCGAACGCGGCCACCAACGCAACCTTCTGCCGGTTGCCTGAGGAGTACGCCCTGGCGCGTTTGTCCAGATCCAGGCTGAAGGACTCGACCAGCCGGTCCCGGTAGGGCAGATCCGGCGGCGGGCCCAGGTGAGCCACCAGCTCGAGCGTTTCCCGGCCCGTCAGGCTGGGCCACAACGCCACATCGGCGGGCACATAAGCCACGTGCTGGTGCGCGTGCCGTACGTCGTCGACGCGGTAACCGTCCAGCCACGCCTGCCCGGTCGTGGGTCGAGCCATTCCGAGCAGCATCCGGATCGTCGTCGACTTACCCGCCCCGTTCGGTCCCAGGAACCCGAACACCTCACCAGCTGGCACGGCCAGATCAAGATCATGAACCGCCCAGGCAGAGCCGTACCGCTTCCCGAGGCCCGCGGTGCGAATCCGCATCCCGCCGGATCCTGAATCGCTGCTAGGTGCGGAGTGTCTGGGCGCGCCACTGAGTGCGGCCATGGTGTGTGCCTTTCCTGAGCGACGGCCAGTACGACGCCGACCAGGCTTCCCGGCACACCACTGCTCACAGTAGCCCTCCGCACCCCGCAGCGCGAGAGCCATACCGAAGGGCGCTGGACTCAGCGGTCCTCGCTGACCACGACCTCAGGGCCGCAGGATGACACCCGTGGACCGGGCCCGGAGGTAGATGGCCTCCTGGTCACTCGTGATCTCGGTGAGCTGCTGCCCGAAAGGCAGGGTGTCGAGCGGCACGGTGAGGTTGAGGCGCTGGTCCAGGAGGAGCCGGCCGGCTTGGGACAACGCAGCGTCGCCGGTGTCGATCTGCCTCGGGGTGATCCGCAGCTGGCTGTCGTCGACGCTCAGATCCACCTGAGCGTCGACCGGGATGCTCTGTCCGAGCACATTGAAGGATCCACTCATCGCGACGCTGCCGTCCTCGCCGCCGGTGAGGCGGAGCGGGCGTCCGGTGACCTCGAAGTAGTCGTTCAGATCGGAGAACTGCAGGGTCACCCGGTC
The DNA here is from genome assembly GCA_963707005.1 of uncultured Actinomycetota bacterium. Taxonomy (GTDB): domain Bacteria; phylum Actinomycetota; class Actinomycetes; order Propionibacteriales; family Propionibacteriaceae; genus Microlunatus. Next base: position 43,656 of record CAVPPP010000025.1, on the reverse strand, counting down.
GGTCGCAGTGCCGATGCCGACGCGGCGGATATCCCTGAGGACCAGGTCTCGGAAGGGTAGGCGGACATCCTGGAGGGTGGCCTCGACCCGCCGCACCTGCAGGGGCCCGCTCCGGACGTCGACCACGCTCACCTCGACCTCGTCGTACGCTCCCCGGATTGCCTGGATCAGCAGGAACGGTCCGTGCAGTTCGACGTGCGGGGTCTCGACCACCCCGGTGACGTCTTGGATGTTGCGTTCCAGGAGTGATTCGGCGCCGGTCCGAGCGAGCGCATCTGCACCCCAGAACAGGAATCCGATGCCGATGGTCAAGATCACCGCCTCGATGGCGGTCCGTCGCCGACGCCGTCGGGCGGCGGGAGGGGTGGTGGTGTCGGTCACGTCGTTCCTTCCATGGCCTCAGCGCCGGTGTGGGGGCTCTTCTTCGGCCCGGTCGTGATGCGCTTTCCCGGCCATCCGGCGGATCGCCCGAGGAGAGTGAGCACGGCTGGGGTGAGGATCGGCCGGACGACGAGGGTGTCGAGCAGCAGTCCCACGGTCATGGCGAAGGCGATCTGGCGAAAGGTCGACAAGGGGATGATCGCCACCAGGGCGAACGTAGCAGCCAGGATCAGACCCGCGAGGGTGATGGCGCGAGACGAGCGGGGCACAGCGATCGAGATGGCCTCCGCCAAGGGGCGGTGGGCGGCCTCCTGCCAGATGGGTCCGACCGCGAACACGTTGTAGTCCGAGCCGAGTGCGATCAGCAGGACGGCGGCGGCGAACGGAGCGTAGAACGTGAGCCCTTGTTGTCCGAGCAGACCCTGGAAGAGCAGGGTGGTGAGGCCGAGCGCGGCCGCGACGCTGAGGGCGCTGCAGGCCAACAAGACGACGGGCGCCACCAGGGCCCGCAGGTAGAGGATCAAGATCAACAGCTCGACCAGCAGAGCGGTGACCAGGACCACTTCGAGGCTCAACCTCGTCAGCTCGGCGACTTCGGCGGCGATCACCGTCTGGCCGGTGATGGTGATCTCGGCATCGCCGAGACCGGAGGCGCGAGCCAGGGACTTCGCGTTCGTCTGCAGAGCGCGGAGATCGTCGATGGCGCGCGCGGCCAGGGGGTCGCTGTCGAAGATGACAACGTAGCGGGCGGCGTCTCCGTTCTCGGCGAGCACGACCCCGCGCGGATCGGTGAAGGGCGCGTCGTCGGGCCCGATGACGCGCGCGACGCCGGGTTGTCGGGCGAGCTCGCGCTGCAACCGGTTCAGCGCCACCCGCTGATCGGCGATGTTCGACTGGTTGAGCACCACCTCGGTCGGCGCAGTGATCCCGCGCAGGCCCACGCCGTCCAGCAGGGCGGCTCCTTGGGCCACGCTGTCCTCCCGTGGCAGTCCGGCCGCGAACGACAGGTCGAACCTGGCCTGGGTCAGCGGTAGTGCGCCCGCTGCGAGTGCGGCGAGCACGACCAGCGTGGCCACCAGAGCCGGCCCGCGCCGGGTGAGCCGGTCGACCCGGGTGCTCTCCCGTCTCTCGAACTGAACGGGGATGGAGGCGGCCGGACCCGTGAGGTGGGCGCGGCCGGATCCACGCACCGGGATGACGGAGAAGAGCCGCCAGCCGAAGATGGTCATCAGCGCGGGTGTGAGGGTCAACGAGAGGATGACGCCGACCAGCACGGTCAGGGCCAGAGCCGGTCCGAGGGCACGGAAGATCTCGAACGGGGCGGCGAGCAGCGCGATGGTGCCGCCGGCCACGGTGAGGCCGGCCACGGCGATGACGGAGGCGTTGTGGCTGACCGCGGCGCGTGCCGCGGTCAGGTTGTCAGCCCCGGAGTCGATCTCGTCGCGGAGCGTGTGAAAGAACAGCACGCAGTAGTCGGTGATGACGCCGAGCAGAAGGGCGAGGAGCACGGGTTCGAGCTGGCCGGGGACCTCGAAACCCAGGGCAGACGCGACGATGCTCAGCACGGGCAGATAGGTCAGGTAACCGACACCCGCGATCGCCACCACCACCAGCGGGGCCAGCGCCGAGCGGAACGCGAGGGCGACCACGACCAGGATCAGGATCAGGCTGGCCAGCTCGAACAGCCCGATGCGGGCATTCAGGTAGTCGCCTTGTGCCACCTGGGCCGGTACGAAGCCGGTGACGTAGGTCTGCACACCTCGCTGCGTCTGGAAGTGCGAGGCGTACTGATCGCCGAGCCTGGCCATGCCGACGATCCCGGTGCCCTCGGAGCCGTACAGGTAGGTGACCGTGGTGTCAGCCCGTCCGGTAGGGACGGGGATCGCGGCGATCACCTGGTCGGGGCCCGGCGGTGTCCGCCCTTCCAGGTTGTCCTGGGTGGTGGCCAGGGCCCACAGGTAGGAGTCTGCGCGAGTCAGCAGGCTGAGCCCGCCGGGCTGATGCACCACCACCGTGGTCCCCGACAGCACCGGCACCGCGAACTCCTCGAGCACCCGAAGCTGTGCCTGGATGATCGGGTCGTCGTCGGGCAGGAACTCCCCGAACCCGCCTCCGCCCTGGTGCGGAGGCGCCAGGACGGGAAGCAGGGACACCACGGCGATCCAGAAGAGGACGATGCCCCAGCGCCCGGTGGTGACGACAACGCGATAGCCCCGGCCGGCTCGGGCGACGACCCTCGACGCGGCCGCAACGATGCGCCGTACCGGCCGAGGTATCGGCATCGCGGGCTCCTGTCGGGATCGTCGTCGGCGGGCACCTATGCTCGTCCAACACGGGCTGGGCCATCGCCGGCGGCCAGGGAGGTGATCATGACGGACTCTTCGGACCTCAGTGCACCACAGGACTCGTCGCCTCCGGAGCAGGTGGCACGGGTCCGCTGGTGGGTTGCCGGGCTGACGGCCGTCGGAGGTCTCCTCCTCGGCGTGCTCATCACCGGATTGCTCGTCGGCACCACACCAGACTTCGGGTCCGCCTCTCCACAAGCCGGCCAGACGGCGGCTCCCGGCAATCCGCAGCCCACCGAGGCTGTGCCGGTCACCGCCCAGGCTCGGGTCAACGCTGCGTGTCTGCGCGTGATCAACGACGCCCAGGACGTGTACCGGGTCATCGGTGGCGTGGGTGAGGCAGCAGCGGACGTCGACCTGCAGCGCCTCGATGACATCGTCCGTCGACTCCAGCCGCTCGAGGCCCGCCTCGAACGGGACCTCCTCGCCTGTCGCGTGGACACGAGTATCGACAGCTCCGCCGGTGCCAGTCCCGCCGCGCCGATCCCCACCGTGCCCCAGCCGAGCAGCAGCCCGACCCGCTGAGACCGGAGCCCGGTCGCCCACGGACGACGGGCAGGGCGACAGCCGACGGAACACACCCAGTCGCTCCTTGCCCGGTCAACCGTGATCAAGGTCAGAACGAATCCGAGCTCGAGGTCTCTAATAGGTCTCGATCTGGACCCCGGGGTTTCAGCGATGAGGCACCGAGACCATGGTGGAGTAGGCGACGACAGACTTCTACGAGGAGGATCATGATCCGGACACGTGGTTCCCGACGGATGGCCGCGGCGCTGCTGGTCGCCGGCCTCTCGTTGAGCGTCACCGCCTGCACCGTCGGCGACGGCAGCGGTGCAGCACCGACGTCGAGCACACCTCCTCCGGCGACGGCGACGGCGACCGACAGCGAGGCGAACGCCGAGAACGTTGTCCAGCCTTTCGGTACTGACTGCCCGAACCTGCCGGACACCGGCGACGGCTCACTCGTGGACCTTTCCGAGAAGGACTGGATCATCGCGCTCGCCTCGGTGCCGGCCCTGTCCCAGCCGAGTGTCACCACTGCTCTGGCCGGCTTGGGTGACGACTTCAGTCGCGTCGACGACGCCACGGTCTTCGCCCCGACCACCGCCGCCTTCCGCAGCCTCGGCTTGGCTCGCGGCCGCCAGCTGCTGACCGACCCCGCCGCGGCGGCCGACGTGTTGCGCTACCACGTGGTGAGCGGCCGGCTCTCCCCGGAGGAGCTGCCCGGTGACCACCGCACCCTCAGCGGGCAGACCATCGAGGTCACCGGGTCCGGGGAGGACTTCACCGTCAACGGTCGAGCCCGGATCGTCTGTGGGAACCTGCAGACCAAGAACGCGACCATCTACCTCATCGACAAGGTGTTGGAGCCGTCCTGATCAGCATCCCATTGTTGATCAAGAGGGGGCAACCGTGTGGAGTGAGCATCAATCGGACGCGATGATCGGGTCAGGGCATGAGGCTGCGGTCGGCATCGTATTCGTGGGCGGCTTCGATGAAGGAGCCGAGCGACTGGGCGAGGGCTGCACTGTCGGCGGGATCGAGGCGGCGGAGGATGCGGCTGAAGACGGTGCGTCGATGCTCAGTGATCATGGAGAGGAGTTCTCTTCCCTCGTCGGTGAGGGTCAGCAGAAGCTGGCGACGGTCGTCTGGTCTGTCTCGGCGGTCGAGAAGGCCGGCCTGGACGAGTCGGTCGCAGAGGCGGCTGGAGGTGGACAGGTGGATGTCGAGAGCGGTTGCGACTTCGGTCGCATTGAGTGTGGCCGAGGTGGAGGCGAGGACGAGCACCCGGAGCTGGGGCAAGGTGATCCCTGCACCGGCCCGGGCCAGGGATTCGGCGGTGATCCCGGCGAAGACACGGGCCGCCGCGACCATCACCTCGACGTCACGGGTGACCGGGCCGCGGCGTCGACCTGTGCTCATGGGTTCATCCTCGTGGGGTCGGCGTGGCTGTAGCTGGGATGTCCGCCTGCGCGATCGCGTGCCCGTTGCCCTCAGTTGATGCTGCGCCGCCGCGGACTGGTGTTCGACGACGACTGCGCGGGTGAACGGTCGAGACACTACTGGACACGCCCCATCAGTGCCGGGTCGCAAACCCGAGGAGCACGTGTCAGCGTGAAAGTTCTCGCCGGGCCAGATCTGCTTCTTCGGCATCACCATCAACCGCTCACCCGTGTGCGGTTCGAACCATCCAGCGATGTCGACGCCGGACCCACACGTGATGTGGCGGTGCCCGTTGCCTCGTTGACGCCTCGGTAGGAGTCGTCACCCAGGACTCTCGCGATGGACCACGCCCGCGGGCGGCTCCATCGCCACCCGGCCCCCATGGCCGGTCCGATCTCGAGGGTCCCGTACAGCGAAAGCAACGGGCACCAGTCAGGGTTATCTCTCCGGTCGGTGCCCGCTGGCGCTGTCCGCCGCCGTCGGCTCCGACGAGGCCTTCTGATCGAGCCCCTCGGCTGACAAGGCACCGAGATCGGGCAATCCCATCCGGTGGCTGGCCTGAGCTCGACGCCGGTTCGTTCGGACGACGAGCAGTACCGCCACAGCCGCCACGATGACGACCACGACCGCAATCCAGACAATCGTTGCTGTGCTCATATCCCTTCCTCTCCTCGAGCGGGTTAGCTCGCCCCCTCCTCAGCGTTGGCCGGCAACGCGAGAGGCGGACCCTCTAGTGGTCCACTGTTGCGCAGTCATTCGCATACTCACAACCATTGCAGATGGAGAGTTCATAACATTCGTCGTCGGAACCGGTCAGGCAGATGCGACTTCTCTCACGTCGAGGCTCAGACGCCCGGCCAGCGTTCCTCGAGTGCGGCCTCGACCGTGGATTCCAGGGCTCCGTACCGGGCCAGCTGGTCATCATCGGCGTGAGTCTCGGACACCGCCGCCCGCAGCTTCACCAGCTCGTGCCGGACGGCGTTGCGGTGGCTGTCGGTGTCAGCGGTCCAGGCGACCTCGCGGAGCAGGCAGAAGAGCCGCTCCACGACCTGTGGTTCGTCGATGCCGTATCGGCGGGGCTGATCCACAGCCAGGTGCAGGAGATCGGACAGGGTCGGTCGCCGCACGACGACCCGGATCGTGTTGCCGTCGTCTCGAATCAGCTCATCGCCGAGCGGTAGGTGGACCAGGTGGCACAGCAGCGCCGAGTTGTGAGACAGAGCGTGCGTTGCCGTCGTCGGGTCGTTGACGCCGGGGGACAGGGCTTTGGCCGCCACATCGGAGAGCTGTCGGAGGCCGAACGAGGGGTCGTCGACGCCGGTTCGCTCGTAGGTCACGGTGACAGCTCCGGCGAACGCCTTCTGCAGGCGTTCGCGCGCGTCGTCGGCAGGTGCCGCCTGAGCCCGCACGGTCCAGGCCATCGCGACCGGGACGTCGTGGATGACCGACATGCCGGGGCCGGCGTCGATGACGACCACCGCATCGAGGTCGGTGGCCACCTCGAGGATCCGGGCGGCGCTGATCTGTCCGACGAAGCCCGACTTCGGTGACAGCAGGGGAACTGCAGTCGGCGGTATCCGGACGTGATCGTCGGTGGTTTCGGAACCGCTCATCACATCGTCGGCGTTGTCGGTGGCCTCGCGCCGAACCGCGTGCAACATCGTCTCGACGCGGATCTCTCGGGCCAGGTGCGCCAGGAACAGCACCAGTCCCAGCACGGTGGCGAGGGTGAGGAGATAGGTCGCGGTCACCGAGAACCGCGGCACGAACTCGGGTCCGTCGTCCGAGGAGGACCGCACCACCCGCAGGACGGTCAAGGTGAAGACGAACGTGCCGAGGAACAGCGACAGCGTGCCCTGTACGACCCGGTCCCGGGTGAACATCCGCAGCAGCCGAGGAGAGAACTGACTGCTCGCCAGCTGCAGGGTGACCACGGTCAGCGAGAAGGTCAGCGCCGTCACGGTGATGACCGATCCGGCCACAGCCTCCAGAACTGACCTCGCGGCCGCTGCGTCGCCACCGAAGATCACCGAAGCGTAGACGTCGGGAAGTCCTGCCACCGACCGGTCGACCGTGGTCGTGACCACAGCGGCGACAATCGAGACCGCGATCGCGAGGGTGGGTAACGGCCACAGGCTGGATCGCAGGTAGTCGATCACGGTCGCGGCTTTGCCTCGCCTGCTGGAAACCATGCAGTCCTTTCCCCGGACCCGGCGCCGATCTGAGCCGTGTTCGCGTGGTCAGATGTCGGCGCTCCGTGCCGGATCGCCAGGCGGCGACGCAGCGGGGTCGCTGTCGGCCTTCGAGGTCCAGCGAAGGGTAGCAACCGACGACACCCGCCCAGGTAGGCCGCCATCCACGGCACCATGGCAAGGGTCGAGCTCGCTACCGGGCGGGATGGGGCAGCGCGCCGGCTGCTGACGACGGACTCCGCTCGCAGCCGTACGCTGAAAACCCAGTGCTGGCTGAATCGCCGAGCACACGACCGAGGATGCACGAATCCCGGGACGGGTCAGGGTGCGAGTGGGCGGCTTGGATGTGCTGATCGTCGGTGCCGGCATCGCCGGCTCGGCCCTCGCTGCGCTGTTGGGGCGTGCCGGGCACCGCGTCGTCGTGGTCGAGAAGGATCAGGGTGTGCGATCCAGCGGGAACCCGGTCGATGTTCGCGGTGGCGCGCTCAGCGTCCTAGCCACCTTGGGGGTGCTGCCCCGCCTGCGTGACCGAGCCACCCGAGTGGATCGGGTGGTGTTCGTCGACGATGCCGGCCGGCCGGTCGGCTCGCTGAGAACGCAGCGCAGACCCGATCAGGACTTCGAGATATCGCGGTCTGTTCTCTCAGCGATCCTGCTCGAAACCGCCGAACCGTTGGTCGACATCCGCTTCGGCGACACGGCCACGACCATCGAGCGGCACGAAGACCGCGTCGACGTCGAGTTCGCCGCCTCAGCGCCAGGATCCTTCGACCTCGTCGTCGGTGCCGACGGTCTGCATTCGACCGTTCGCCGGCTGGTGTTCGGTCCCGAGTCCACCTTCGTCCACCCGTTCGGCATGTACGTCGTCGGCTTCCCCCTCGGTGGACTCGGTGGTGAGGACGAATCGGTCGTGGTCGTTCACAACGCGCCGGGACGGTCAGCCGCCATCCATCCCGGCTCGGGTGAACCGGTCGCGGCGCTGATCTTCCGGAGCCGTAGGACCGTCGACCCGCGGGATCGGGGGGGCATGTCCGACCTCGTCACCGACACCTATCGCGGCGGTGGCTGGCGTGATCACGAGCTGCTCTCCCGGTTCGCCGCTGCCGACGATCCGTACGTCGATCAGGTGAGCCGGGTGAGCGTTCGTCCCTGGTCGATCGGGCGGGTGACCTTGCTCGGGGACGCTTCCTCGTGTGTGTCGCTGTTCGGAGAGGGCTCCAGCTCGGCGGTGATGGCGGCCGGTTGCCTCGCTGATGAACTGTCGGTTGTCAGCGACGTCGGTCGCGCACTGGGCCGGTATGAGCAGTTGCACGGACGTCAGGTCCGCCGAAGCCAACGCCTTGCCGGTGTCGCCTCGCACCTGCTGGTCCCCAGTACACCCCCGGGCATGGCAGCCCGGAACGCCCTCCTCCGGGTGGTCGGTGCGGCTTCGGCGTTGGCCGCCGGCTGATGCCCCGGCGCCGCCAACTCGGGGCGATCCGCGCGGAGGCTCCGACGAACGGGGTAGCGAAGGCTGGCGTCGGGTGGCCGTGGTGCCTCGAAGCCGGCCACGACGAAGTAGCGCAGCCACACGTAGGGGGCAGCCACCCCGATGGTGATCACGGTGACGACCCCACCCTTATTGGTGAACTCCCGGAAGGTGATCGGGTACCCCGACCGCCGAGCAATGCCGAGAACCACGACGTTGGCGCTGGCGCTGGCGCTGGCGCTGGCGCCGATGGCGGTGACGTTGCCACCGAAGGACGGCGGCTATGGCGAGGGACCACCACAAGGCGGCCGACTGCGCGGGGTCGGCGATCCCGGCCGCCACCTCTTGAACGATGGAGCTCAGGTCGCTACGCAGGGGATGTTGTCGAGATGCCGTGCTGAGGAGACCGGACCGTCAGTGCCTTTGTTGCGTCACTCGGTCGAGGAACATGTCATGCCCGGACTCAGCGGTTGGCGGCTACGTCGCCCACCAGACGCGTGCAGCAGAGTGCTCGAGCCGGGTGCGAACCGGTGGGATCAACGCAGACGTGACGGAGGGCGCGGTGACCGACGTGGGGCCCCTGGCGGCGGCAGCCGGGTGCGCCTTCGATCATGTCTGGCAAGGGGTCACGCGTAGGGTTCGGGCGGCGTCCCGGAGTAGCGGTGGAGCACTTTGGCCACCTGGACGTCCGCCGTCGAACGTGGCGGCCCAATGTTGGACCGAGGAGTAGGCATGCACGAGTTGATCAACGATCTGATCGGGGACTGGCACTCCGCTGTCCACGCCGCGGTCAAGGCGGCAGCCCTCTTCATCACTGCAGTGGCCGCTTTCAGACTGACGACCCGCCGCACGATTGCCCAGTTCGCACCATTTGACTGGGTGGCCGCGGTAGCGGTCGGAGCGATCGTGGGACGGACGGCCACGGCATCTGATGCCTCGTGGCTCACCGGGACTGCAGCGTTGGTGAGCCTGCTGCTCGCGCATGCCGGACTCACCAGACTCCGCCTCATACCCGGGATTCAGCGCTTCATCGACCCGCCCTTGCGTGTCCTGATCCACGATGGCAGGGTCGACGCTGTCAATCTCGCGCGCTCGGGCATGAGCCAGGACGACCTGGCTGCTGTGTTGCGTCAAGGCGGGTATCGGTCGCCGGCTGAGGTCCACATCGCGATCCTCGAGTCGCGTGGCACCGTCTCGTTCATCCCAGGTGAGGGTCCACGCGAATGACAACGAAGGCCTCGGCGTCGAGCCGAACCGTCTGACGGCTTTCTTGCACGAACGAGAGCAGCGGGCAGCGCTTGCGAATCTCGCAAAGCATCATCGGAACCCAGCACTAGACCACTGGTCTATACTCAAAGTCATCCTTTCGGTCTAGAGGGTGGTCCTGATGCGGGTCTTGGTCGTGGGTGCCGGTATCGCTGGCCCGACGCTGGCGTACTGGCTGCTACGGGGTGGTCACAAGGTGATCCTGGTCGAACAGGCGCAGAAGCTTCGCCAGGGCGGCTATCTGGTCGATTTCTGGGGCGCGGGTTTCGACGTGGCGGAGTGGATGGGCATTGTTCCCGAGCTGCGACGTCGTGGCTATGTGATGACCGAGGCGCGGACAGTGAACCGCGACGGACGTCGGGTCGCTTCGCTGAAGCCGTCGGCGATCATGGGGTCGACGCGGCGGTATGTGAGCATCGCCCGGTCGGAGTTGGCTGCGGTGATCTACGACGCGCTCGGCGGTGCGGCCGAGCTGATCCTGGACGACACCGTTGAGGCCTTGGTGGATGAGGAGGATCGGATGCGGGTCGTCCTGCGGAGCGGGCAGAAACATGAGGTCGATCTGGTGGTGGGCGCGGACGGGCTGCATTCCCGGGTGCGGCGGCTGGCGTTCGGCCCAGACGCGTCGTTCGAGAAGTATCTGGGCATGGTCGTCGCGGCGTTCGAGGTTGAGGGCTACCGTCCCCGGGATGAGCTGATCGCCTTGATGCATGCCGGCGTCGGCTTTCAGGCGGTCCGGCTCTCGTTACGGGACGACCGCACGCTGTTCCTCTTGACGGTTCGGCATGACGGACCGGCACCGATCGATGACCGGGCCGCCCAGCAGGCTCTGCTGCAGACGAGACTGGCCGGTCAGGGTTGGGAAGTTCCGGCCATGCTGGAGCAGATGACACAGGCCAGCACCTTCTATTTCGACGCAGTCAGCCAGATCCGGATGCCGTCATGGACCCGAGGGAGGTGTGCGTTGGTGGGGGACGCGGCGGCGGCCCCGTCGTTCCTGGCCGGTCAGGGTTCCGCGCTGGCGATGGTGGAGGCCTACACCGTGGCGGCAGAGCTGAGCCGGACCGACGATCACCGCGAGGCGTTCGCCCGCTACCAGGACCGGCTGGCTCCGCTGCTTCGGTCCAAGCAGGATGCCGCGCTCGGCCTGGGAGTGGCGTTCGCGCCAAGGAGCAGGCTCCAGCTTCTCCTCCGGAACACGGTGATGAAACTGATGGGACTGCCCAAGGTTGCCGACCTCGCGATGGGCAGGAGCTTCCGCGATGCCGTCGAGCTCCCCGCCTTCGTGGCCGGCTGACCGCAGCGAACCCGCGCCCATGGTCAGGTCTCGTTTCCTCAAGCTCCCACCGGCGCAGCAGCAGGCGATCCGGCAGGCCGCGCTGGACGAGTTCGCCGCCCATGGCTTCCATGACGCCTCGCTGAACCGGGTGATCAGCGCAGCAGGGATCTCCAAAGGGTCGCTGTACTACTACTTCGACGGCAAGGACGACCTGTACGCCTACATCGCGCACAGTGAGATGGAACGGCTCTTCACCGCCCTGGGCCCCTTCCCGGTGCCCAACGGTGCGGATGCAGAGACGTTCTGGTCCACCCTGGAGGACTACTACGTGCACCTGATGACGGCATTGACCGCCACACCGCAGCTGGCCGGCCTGATCCGCGGCTGGATCGCCGCCCCGAAGAACCCGGCACTTCAGCAGGCGCAGCAGCAGATGGAGCAGACGGTCATGCCCTGGCTCGAGCAGGTGCTGGCCGCGGGCCAGCGCGTCGCAGCGGTGCGCCGTGATCTCCCGTCCAGCCTGTTGATCGCCGTCGTGGTGGGGATGGGGCAGGCGATGGACAGCTGGCTCCTCACCCAACCCACCGACCCCGACGACCTGCCCGCACTGATCAGACACCTGATCGAGATGGTCCGCGGCGCCGTCCAACCCCTCACCGCCTAACCCGGGTACTGCTGCGGAGACGGACCGAACACCGGGCGGGCGGGGGCCGGCCGGACCGGGTGATCGCATCCTCGACGCTGGTGACCCGCAGGCGGCCGTTCAGCTGCGAGAAAGCCGCCGGCTCGTATCGACGACCGTCGCAGGCCGTACCAGCCCGGCTTCCCGATGCTGGCGCCCGCCACCGCGTCTCTCGGCGATCGTCGACTTCCTGCTGCGGCTCGACGTCAAGGAGATCCACGGCTATCGCGCCGACCTTGGGCTGTCGGCCTCACGAGCAGGCCCCGCAGCGCCAGCAAAAGCAGCAGCATGGATATATCGAGTCACCTGTACTCGTCACAACTACTTTGTCATGAGGAGGCGCCGAGGACGTGCATGTCGAACGCCTCAGTCGAGACATGGCCATCGACCTACGACCTTCGCAGCATGTCGGGGTCAAAGGCGGCCTCGACGCCGAGGGACGCGCCGTCCAGCCAGATGTGTCTTCGGAATCCACATGTTGGTGACACCGACCGCTGCCAGCAACGCACCAGCCCCCTGGGCGGGTGTGGGCCGACCGGGGGTGGCGGCCGGGGAGGGTATCGACACGGCTCCGAAAGCCTTCCGACCCGCCGACATAGGACCTATCGGGCCCGCCGCGGTCGTTCACACTGCCAGCTCGAAGTCGGTGAGTGGCATGCTCAGCCGCCAAGTGGTCCAACGTTCTGGAAACCCGGCACGGGCCGGCGGCCCTCAGTACAGTGAGCCTGCCGCAGCGAGGTAGCTCTCGTGCCCGTCCCTGGCGATTCGTCGGGTGCTAGAGCACATCCATCGAGGCCAATCAGGGGGTGGGCGATGGATGCTTCCGGTGGAATGTCCCTCGGAACCAGAGTCGGCCGCGTCGTTGCCTTCGCCCTGAACGGGCTCGCCGTGTTGTGGGTGCTGGCCGCCGCCGTGTCGATCATCGCCGACCAACCCAGCACCGCCGAGCTCATCGTCCTCGGCATCCAGGCAGTCGTTGCGCTCGACATCCAGGCGTACGTCTTGATGCGCACCGCCACGGGCTGGCTGGTGCTCTCGAATACGAGGAGAGTTGGCCTGACCCTTCTCGGTGTCGTCGTGGCCCCCTTCGCCTTGGCCTTCGGGATCGTTGCCGCGGCCATAGGGGTAGCGATCTTGCTGGTGGTGGCCATCCTGCGAAGCAGTGCTGACCGAACCGGCACCACGGCCCGCAGCCCGAACCGATCACCCGCTGGGGATGCCGCCGGAAAGGGAACAGGATGGACTGTTCCCCTATCGAGGAGGACGAAGTGTTCGATGTGTGTTGACGGCCTGCTGCCGTGCTCACCCTGTGGGCATACGGGTTACCGCTATGTCGATGGTGCGGTGGTCGGCCAATGCCCTGTCTGCGGTGGACGCGGCGGTGTGCCATGCGGGAACTGCAGCGGCAACGGCTACAAGACCTGACGCCGCTCTGGGACGGGAGAGTGCTTCGCCACCCACGTGCACACGCAGCCCCAACTGCGCGACGTCCAATGCGGTCTCAGCTTGCGGTACTTCTCTGATGCGCACAGCGGAGTCTGAGCGCACTTGTGCGAACGCTCCCCTCGCGACGCCGTATCGCAGCGACTCAACCTGCAGGCATTGACGCGCGGTGCTGGAGAGTGCGCAGACCTCGACTTGGACACTGCGAACAACAAGGCCGGCGTAGAGGTTGGACGAGCTCGGGAACCGTGGCAGTGATTTGGCCGGCAGTGACGAGTTGTGTATGCCGGACATGGTGAACCACGCGCTGGCCCCCCTGATCGCCCTCACGGCTTGAAAGGCACCCGCGAGGTTTCGGCCATGGCCCAGCGCAACCGTCACCCATGACGTTCGGTGAGCACGTCGGTGTGGCTGAAGGGGACATGGTGCTGCAGTTCGGCACCCGGGAGCTGGTCTGGCCAGGAGGAGCCTCCTTGGATATGAGGAGGAGCCTGCCGGCCGGGCTGTCCGGGACGTGGCGTTTGCCTACCGTTTCGTCGACGGGCGGATCGACGAGCGCTGGACCATCCGCGATGACCTCAGCATGCTGCAGCAACTCGGCGCGCTCTCGGACTGACCCTTTCCAATGCGGCACGTATCTCTGTTTGACGATTGTGTTGCGGCGAAGCGGTTCTCGCAGGACAGTGAGGATTGCGCATAGATGAGCTGGGCAGCCGTGTCCTTGACATTTGTGGACCGATTGCTCGACCAGGTGCAGACTTTCTTCCAGCATGCGCGGACTTGGGAAGTGATGGGTGAACGGCCTTGACATGGCCACGGCCGAGCGGACCGACCTGGCCGAGTTTCTGGCGCCTCTGACGCTCGAACAGTGGGAGGCGCAATCGCTGTGTGAACGCTGGCGGGTACGAGATGTCGTCGCTCATGTGATGAGCTTCGACAGCGTCAACCTGGTCGGCATGCTGCGCCGCGCCATCCGCGGTCGAATCGTGCACGTCAACCAGGTCGGCGTTGACGAACTTGCATCGTTGAGCACCGAACAACTGCTTGAGCGGCTGCGCGCTCATCTTCGGCCACAGGGGCTGGCCACAACCTTCGGGGGCCGGCTCGCGCTGCTCGATGTCACCATCCATCATCAAGACATCCGTCGTCCGCTGGGTATGCCACGCCAGATCCCGGCTGAACGGTTGCACTGTGTCCTGGGCGACAGCGTGCGCAGTCCCGAGCTGCCGGGGTGGCACCTGTCCCGCGGCGTACGCCTGAGCCCGACAGACCTGGACTGGAGCCACGGCTCGGGACCAGAAATCACCGGCCCGGCGGAAGCCGTGCTGATGGCGGTCGCCGGTCGGCAGAGTGTCGTCGGGGAGCTCGCCGGTCCAGGCCAGCCAATACTCGCCAGCCGGCTCGCCCGCTGACAGCACCGCTGCACCATGATCTATCAACGCGACCACAATCAGAATTGGTCACACCCAAGGGCCCGCCCTCGCCCAGGTGACGGCTTCGACCTGGTAGTCCATGTCGAGTCCCCCCACTGCCATCCCTCCATGACCGCTTTCGTCGCCGAAATAAGCCGGGTGCTCAAACCAGCCCACTCCTTCGGTGAGGTGACGGCTGTCCTCGACAAGAGCGAACATATGCCGACTTGTCCGGCCCTTGAGGTTCCGAACCTGCTGGCCGGTCTGTCCGAGGGTCCTCTCGTACTCAAGTCCATCGAGGACATCACCGCCGACGTCCTCGAGGCGTTGCGGGTGGACAACACAGCAAGTCCGAGCTCATCGACACGATGGTGTCCGGCTGTTTCGCCGTCCGTTCGACGCTTCGCCAGCATCCCGGATCTCTTCGACCCTCGACAGGTTCGAGACCGGTGAGTCCCAGGCCTTCCGTGACGACACCACGGTCACAGATGCGCCGGCGCGCGCCGTCTACATCGCCCTCACTGCGGCCCTCTTCGCGTGGTTCCCGCGTGCTGTCGGGCTGGGCTGGGCACATCTGGCCTACACGTTCCTGATCGCCATGTTCGGTGGGCTCGATCTGCCCAAGTGGGCTCATCGGCTCTCACCCTTCGCCTGGGTTCCCACCCGTTCGTCGAGGACGCCCAGACCGCGGAGATGCTGGAACTCTGGGGCATCGCCGGGGAGGCTGCTGGCCGCAGCGCTCGCCGGATTCCACCGACGCGACGTCGCCGGCTCAATCGCCAGCGATCACGGTTCCCGACCTCGGACAGGACAGTGCGGATCGCCGACGAGGCTCGCGGTGCGTGCGCGGCGTCCATGATCGACGGTTTCCCTGTGGGTAGGTCGCTGCGACACCCGATCCGTCAGAGCGTGACATGGATGGGATCGAGGACTCGGGCTGCGTGGCTTGCGGCTGGAACAGCCGTTGCTGCAGACGCGGTGGGGCCGGGTGAGGAGTCTCAGCGGCTCCGGGATCAGGCGATTTGAAGTCTGGTTGGGGTGAGGCGGCACCATGGTCGGGGCCGATGGTGCGCGCTTCGGCAGTGCGTGTCACCTCTTCACGATCTGGTCGGCTTCGGACGAGCAGGACCTCGGTCGCGCTTGCTTGTCCCGTCCGAGTACGCCCGGCTTCTCGGCACCCACGCCGCAACTCAGGATGCCACCTACGTCTGGCAGCGACGTTCGGTGTGGTCAAGAGCCTTCAGGGGGTGGGGGTGCCGCCGACTTCGCTGCGACGGCGGCGTAGCCGCACAGCGAGGCTGACCACCAGCACTGCGGTGGTGAACAGCACCGCAACGCCAGCGACCCCGAGTGTGCCGACCACGGCTGAAAGCCCTCCCTGCACCTGTGCGGCAGCGTTGATCAACACGTCCGGTCCGGCCTTGCCGTTGAGCACCCTGATCTCCCACCAGCCGTAGTAGGCGACATAGCCGCCGGTCAGCACGAGCAGGATGCCAACGATCCTGGGCACCAGGGCAGAGGTCTTGCGTAGCCGGGTGATCAGTGACGCCCGCGCCAGAGCCACCGCCAGCGCGGCCGTTCCGACCAGCAGGCCCATGCCGAGCGCGTAGGCCAGGTAGAGGGCAATCCCGTCGACCATCGAGCCGGTGCGGAAACTGGAGACGACCACGGCGAGGAAGGGTGCGATCGTGCAGGTGAGCGAGGCGATCGCATAGACCGCGCCGAAGCCGAGGATGGAGCCGAAGCTGCGACGGACACTGCCGGTTCCCGGCGACCAGCCCAGAGCGGGCAGACTCCGTCCGGTGAGCAGCCAGCTGCCGGCTGCGATCAGCAGCATGCCGGCGACCAGAGTGACCCAGGGAAGATGCTGCTGGATACCGGACGCGAACGGCGCGATCACCAGCCCGAACAGGCCGAAGACGGCCACGAAGCCGAGGGTCATCGCGGTGGTGGCGGTCAAGGCCCGGCGGACCGCCTGACCACGCCCGGTCGTGTCATCCAGGACGAAGAGCGACAGGTACGCCGGCAGCATCGCGAAGCCGCAGGGGTTCACGGCGGCGAGCAGTCCGGCGGTCATGGCCAGCAGGAGCGAGCCCTCGGTCATCTGACGACGTCGGCGACGCGCTGCTCGAGATCGGCTTGGCCGCCATAGCCGCTCTTGAGCACCTGCTTTCCGGTGGCGTCGAGGAGGACGTAGGAGCTCTGCTCGGCGATGCCAAAGTGGCGCCACAGGGCGCCGTCGGGGTCGGACAGCTGCGACACCCCGGGGAGTGTCGTTCGCGAAGTCTTGGATGGCGTCGGCGCTGTCCAGCGAGCCCACCCCGACGACCGCCAGGTCGGGGCCGTACTCATTGGCGAGTGCCTCGACTTGAGGTATCTGGCTCCGACAGGTCGGACACCAGGGCGCCCAGAACCAGAACAGCACCGGCTTGCCGGCCAGGGAGGATCCACGCAGCAACGTCCCGTCCACAGTGGTGCCGGTGAAGTTGAGAGTCTTCGGTACAGGCGCCGACGCCGCAGTCGAGGACACACCGGACGGGGACGGGGCCGCGGTGGGCGACGTTGACCCGCTGGAGGTGCCGCCGTTGCGGGAAGCCGACGGCGACGGGGCAGCCGAGACCGGTGCGGCCGTCGGAGCAGCCGCGGTATCGGGGGTCTGAAACTCGCCGCAGCCCACCAGTACGACCATCAGGAGCAGGGCCAGGACAGTCTTCACGAGACCATCGTCGCTGACTGTGTCCCGTGGGATGGAGACATCGTGCTTACGGTTGGCGAACGTCCAGGCTGAAGCGCTCGTTTCTGACTCAGGACCCGAACGGTGACACCCATCTGAGGTTTCCTGTCGATGGGTTGCTCGAGGGCATCGCCCAAGAGCCCGCCGCCTCGCGCCGGTCGCTCCGGCTGCGTTGCCAAGAGCTGCCGCGTAACCGGATGCTGCGGATGGCCGGCCCGCCGGCACCCCGTGGCGCAGCCCCGATGGCAGCGCCACTGACCGACCGACATGCTCATGGCTTTCCGGAGCGAGGCTCCCAACGAAGGTCCGATCTCAGGCTGTTCAGTGATCGGTGGCGATCCAGCGGTGTCACCGTGACTTTGACCGCTGCTGAGGACGCTTGACCCATCTTCGGCGACGCCGTGTCACCAGGATGTTAAAGGGACCGCCAGGTCGCTGGTGAGACAGCGACAAGTGCAACTGTAAGATTGGAGCTTGCCGCGAGCCCAAGGGGTGCCAAGGTGATCATCAAGGGTCGTGTCAGTGGGCTGGAGCAACGCTTCGAGCAAGGCAGCTTAGGGAGCGTCCTCGTTTGGACCTTCCGCCTGGAGCGCCATGACGACTCAGGAGCGCTCCTGCCGCGAGTGACCGTTGAGATGCGAGGCGCTTCCATCGAAGGTTCTCTGAATGCTGGTGACCGGGTGGAGATCGACGGCCGGTGGCAGCCGGGAGAGGTCCTGCGCCCCAAGAAGGTCAAGAATCGTACCGGGAACAGCTTTGTGACATCGACAACTAGGGGGAAGGTGCCGGTAGGGGCTCGAGACCTCAGGTCGGTCTTGTTCGTGGTCTTCCTTCTGGGTGTGTTCGCAGTTGTTGGGGTTCTGCTGTTGTCCTCACTCGGATGATCGACTGATCTGCTTGAGGTGTAACTTCGCTTTGCTTTACGCAGAGTCGGCATCGGATGGCTGATCTCGGACCCAGTCTTGAACGCGGTGAACCCGTCCATCGCGACGACCGTAATTCCCCGGGTCTCACTTCGGTCGGCGAGGTCAAGATCCGATGGTTGATCTAGCGATCGGCACCGGACGTGGGATCAGGATCTGACCCGACAACTCATGCCTCTTGATTGAGACCAGCTGCCCATCAGGAGGCACCAAATGCCCAGCGCCAACAAGATGACCCCGGTCGTGGTGGACCTGCCGGAGGTCCAGGGGCGGTATGCAGAGCTCGACAGCTACACCGTCGGCTTCGAGTCCTACCCGATGACGTCGACCCGGCCCCGCTCTTCGAGGGCCGGCCCGACGACCGGTGCCAATGCCCGCATGGGGCGTCGTCCAGACCGGCCAGGTCACCCTCCGGTGGGTCGACCACGAGGAGACCTACGGTGCCGGCGACGCCTACTACGCCGGGCCCGGCCACCGGCCGCCGGTGTCGGCGGGGACCAGCCTGGTGGAGTTCAGCCCGACTGACAGCCAGCACCTGCTGGCGCGAACCGATCTGGTGGCTGATTCCGGCGTTCGGTTCCGATCATGACGTCGCGGACCTGACGTGGTGCAGGTTGTTGATCTTGGAAGACTTCGAGCGCCGGATCGCGATTGTCATTGTTTCATTGGCCAGTCAGTTCTGGGGCGACTTGTCTGCGGAGGTGAAATTCCTTAGCGTGGGGGCCTGCAGACGTGCTGTACGGCTGCGATTTCTTCCCCATCGAGAGGATGCTGTGAACAAGGCTGAGTTCATTGAGGTGCTGGCCGCCCATTTTGACGGCAACAAGGCCGAGGCAGGTCGCGCTCTGAACGCCATCACCGAGACGATCATCTACCAGACGGCTGGTGGTGAGAAGGTGACGATCACCGGCTTCGGCGTCTTCGAGAAGGTGTCTCGCCCGGCCCGGATGGTGCGGAATCCGCGAACCGGCGAGCGGAAGCGTGCAAAGGCCACCGCCGTTCCACGATTCCGCGCTGGCACCGATCTCAAGGCCTACGTCTCTGGAGCTAAGAAGGTCCCGAAGGCGAGCAAGAAGGCCAGCGCCAAAACCCCTGCGTCGCAGGTGACGGCAGCGGCCACCACGCCGGCTCCGACGAAGACGGCTGCAGCTCAAGTTCGCGCCGCAAAGGTCACTCCTGCCACGAAGGCGACCACGTCCGCGAAGAAGGCCACGGTCGCCAAGAAGGCTAGTCCCGCGAGGACTGCAGCCGTCAAGAACGACGCTGCGATCAACACCCCAGTCGTCAAGAAGACCGCACCGGCAAAGTCGCCAACGATCAAGAAGGCCGCACCCGCGAAGGCTGCAGCCGTGAAGAAGGCAACGCCGGCGAAGGCTACCGTCGCCAAGAAGGCAACGCCGGCGAAGGCCACGGTCGCCAAGAAGGCAGCACCAGCCAAGGCAACGCCCGCCAAGGCGACGACGGCGAAGACTGCCCCAGCAGCCGTTAAGAAGACACCGACCAAGACGACAACCACCGCCAAGGCGGTACCGGCAAAGACAAGCCGCGCCAAGAAGGCGGCCGCCACCAGCTGACCAACAGGTCGAATACTGGTGTCATCACCGAGACTCGCCACGGAATCGGCGGCGTCCGAGTGCGCTAGTCGCCATGCGGTGACCAGCCTCGACGGCCGCCAGCCGGTCGCCGAGACCGTGGCGGGGCTGCGGCGCCCGGTCGCCGGGTGTCTGGTCAACTACGACCTGACGTGGGACAACGACGATCGCGTGCGGGCGACTCGGCTGGGTCGCCGACGCACCCAAGCAGAGATGCCGGTGCGACCCGCCACCACAGTGCTGGCGCCCACCGGACACCGGTTCACGCCGCCGCATGGCCTGCGGCCACGCACGGACGCGTTCACTTACGCACCGGCTTGCGGAGTCAGAGGTATTTGCGCTCGTAGAGCGGGGTTGCCACTGGTCGGCGATGAGCCGTCTGGGGATCCGTCGTGGACTGGGGCTGGTCGAACATGTCGGTGGTGGCTGTTGCTCCGGTGACGTGGGCGAGTCGCGCCACCTCGGAGCCGAAGAATGGGGGTTCGCCACGGCGGGCGACGATCACCGCTCGTTGGTCGGCCATGGGCGACACGACAGCATGGTGGGCGTCTGCCCCGGGGATCCAATCGGGTTCGAGGGCTACTCGGTGGAGCAAATCGAAGGGACCGAATCGTCGCAGGTGGTCGGCGTCGAGGTCGGGTGCACCCGGGGTGGCGAAGGTGACGTGCGGTGCTGCCGACACGTCAAGCAACACGCTCCACTGCGCCCGAAAGACCAAGGGAGCCGCTGACGCCAAGATCTCACCCGCTCGGGAGGGGTCGGCAGCGATGCGTCGGTGCAGCTCAATGTCGTACTCGATGCCGCCGCCACGTGGATAGTTGCGCACCCATTCCACCCGCACCGACTCCAGACGGTCGCAGGCCGCCACCAGCTTTTCCACCGTCTGGGTGGGCGGCAGATCCAAGATGAACTCCTCCACCTCGATCTCGCCGCGCTTCTCGACGATCTCTACCAGGTTGATGTCGGCGCCAAGCGCACCCAGTGCTGATGCCACCGCGCCCAGGGTTCCCGGCCGATTCGGCATCTGAACTCGCATAAGTAGCACTCGACAATTCTGCAGGACTTGGGCCTATTCCCAGTGCAACCCGAAGTGGGTTAGGTCGGCCCGTCCCGTTGCCGGCAGCGGACCGACGCTAGTCGTCATCGTAAGAGACTCCGCCGACGCACCACCCCGGGCAATGATGAGGTGGAACGGGAACGCCCGTAAGTCGGCCCCCGTTGTGGAGCGGGAGTAGCCCACCGGTCGTCGCAAAGCTGACGACTCAGTCGATCAGATCGGGTCGAAGACGATTCCGAGGTGATCGACCTCGACGACCTGGCTAAGCAGGCAGCCGCCCATGCGGTGAGGTTCTGAGGGCTCCGCTCGACAGGCTTGGACCGGCTTTGCCGAAAGCCTTCGTCGCAGCGACGACGCTTAGGCACCCGACGGTATCGGAGCTGTGTCGATGTAACGGGATGCCGCTGGGGGACCGTCTACCGGCGATCCTGGTCGCCGCTCATCCCGTTTCCGTGAAGGTCGCGCTCGAGAAGTGTGACCGGATGCCACCGGTCATGGTCCAAGTCGCGGCGGCCCACTTCATCGAAGCCTTGACCGCGGTAGTAGCGCCGGAGATCGAGTTTGGTCTCTACGCATCGAGCCGAAGAAGGGACCGGCCACGACCGGAGGTCTCCGTTCCGGCTCACTGAGCCGGCGGCCGAGTAGACGAAGGTGGCGATGAACACGCTCAGCACGACTTGGGTGCCGCGGTCACGAAGGAAGTTGCGGAGCAGCCGGGGCGAGAACTGGGTCGAGGACAGCTGCAGCGCCACCACGGTGAGCCCGAGCGTCAATGCGATCACGGTGATCACCGTCCCGGTCACCTCGATCAGCAGGCTGCGCGCGTCGTCGGCCGTGCCCTGAAAGGCGATCCGGGCGAGGAATGAACCGGGCTGCACCCTGATCTGCGACAGTGCCCACCCGGCAATGAGTGCCAGCACCTCCGGCGACGCTGGGCATCACCCAAAATGCGCCGTTGGCGTACTCGCGCAGGCCCTCCCACCGCGCAGCTCGCTGACGGCGGCGGCGCCGATCGCTGGTGGTCCTGCCCGTGCCTCTCATCTCGGCAAAAGGCTAGTCCCCAGTCGTGGATTTCGTGCTGCGGACCGAGCGGTCGAAACTGCATCGAACCTGCCACCTTGACCGCTGCTAGACGCCTCCAGCAGGGTAGGCACGTGAGTCTGCATCAGGGCTTGGTCGACCTGGTCATCGTGAGCCTTCTGGCCGCCCTGACTCCGATCATCGTGGGGCTGCTGTCGCGATTACGCGTGCCGCAGGTGGTGGTCTTCATTGTGGGCGGGATCGTGGTCGGCCCCCAGGTGCTGGGCTGGGCCGATCCCGGCAATGTCGAGCTGATCGCGAACCTGGGCCTCGGGTTCTTGTTCCTGCTGGCCGGCTACGAGCTCGATCTCGACCTGTTTCGGGAGCGGGCCGGACGGCTCGCCGTCACCTCATGGCTGCTGACAGCGGTCGTGGCGGTCGCCGTGACCGGCGCTCTCGCGGCGGTGGGCTTTGTCCACGCGTTCGTGCCGATCGCGATCGGACTGACCACGACGGCGCTCGGCACGCTGTTGCCGATCCTGCGGGACAACCAGATGCTGGAAGGTCGTTTCGGGGCGTTCATCATGGCTGCTGGAGCCGTCGGTGAGTTCCTCCCAATCGTAGCCGTGGCGATCTTCCTCAGCGCCAACGGCGCATTCCTCGGCCTGCTCTCGCTCGTCGTGGTGGCTGCCATCGCTCTGCTGTTCTCGTTCGTTCCGCGGCTGGTCCGCCAACAGAAGCTGACGGCGATCATGGCGCAGGGAGAGCACTCGACGTCACAGACCACCCTCCGCTGGACGATGTTCCTGCTCTTCGCGCTGCTTCTCGTCGCCGCCGACTTCGGCCTGGATGTCGTGCTCGGCGCCTTCTTGGCGGGGGTGGTGCTGCGCCGCTGGGCCCCAGGGGACACCGACGCGCTCGAGGCCAAGCTGGATGCAGTCGGCTATGGCTTCTTCATCCCGGTCTTCTTCGTGGCCTCGGGAATGAGCCTTGACTTGCGGTCGATCATCGAGGCCCCGGCCCGGATGATTGTCTTCCTCATCCTGTTCCTCGTCGTGAGAGGTCTCCCCGCACTGCTGTTCTACCGCCACCAGCTGCCCATGCCCGGACGGGTCCAGATGATGTTGTTGACCGCGACCGCGTTGCCACTGCTGGTCGCGTTGGGCCAGATCGGTCTGGACTCGGGCACGATGCTGCCGGAGAACGCGGCCGCCTTGGTCGGTGCCGGAGTCTTGTCGGTCATCATCTTCCCCGCGATCGCTCTCGGGCTCCGCCGGACCGCCGAGCGTCAACCTGTCGAGGTCTAGGCACCCCATGGCTTGCCCGAGGCTCTGACGAACGGACACCTGCACGATCTCGGCCGGCTCGGTGTCTCCAATCAGGTGTGGTCCAAGCCGGCGGACCTGAGCCCGCCCGAGTGGGAGCGCGTGCGGATGCCCCCTACCTGACCGAGCGCGTCCTGGATCGGATCCCGGGTCTGGGCGCCGTGTGCACGATCGCCCGCGCTCACCACGAGCACCTCGACGGCAGCGGGTATCCGCTCGGCATCGGGGGATCGACACTCGGGCGCAGCGAGCGCATCCTCGCCGCGGCGGTCGCGTACCAATCGGCGCTGGAGCCACGGCCCTACCGCGACGCGATGACGCCCCAGCAGGCCATGGCGCGACTGCGCGGCGGGTGCCGCTCGGGAGCGCTCGATCCCGACTGCGTCGAAGCGGTCCTTGTCGGCGCCGGGCACCAGGCAACCCGGCTTCGACGCGACGACCAGCTCACCCCTCGAGAGCGACAGGTCCTCGGCCTCGTCTCTCGTGGGTTCACGAATCAAGAGATCGCCTATGCGCTCCAGCACGGCTTGGTGTCACTCCTGAACGAAGCGGACGATCGACCGTAGAGGGTGGGCTCGAAGACCTGTCTCCGGCTTCGTAACGAGGCGTACCGACAAGCTCGGCAGAGCTCACCAGCACGGACTCGTCGACCGAGCCCAGACCGGTGGGGCCAGGAGCGTGCGGAAAGAGTGGGCTCGCTGCTGCATGAATTCGTCGAGCAGGGCAGGAGCCGATTCACCTTCGGCGAGCATCTCTTCGATCGTCGATAGCCGACCCTAGTGCGCGCATCTGCGTCGAGGGATCGGTGAATCAGCTGCGTCCGTTGGCGAGAGGCCGTATCGGCTGGATCGGAGTGCGGACCTGGCGGACGCCGGGGTGCGTCTTCCAACGCTTCAGATGTCCGGAGTTGGTGAGCCGTGGAGTGGTGGGTATCGCAGAGCCGACCGGGCTTCGGATTGGATTGCACGCGCTTGTCGTCGACCTCCGGGTCGTTTGATTCGATCACGATTACCCACGCGATCCTGTCGGTGTCGCGTAGCTGGTCGGTGGGGCCCAGAATGGGTCTCATGGGTGGTCTGCCGGACGAGGTCCGGCTCGCCGAGCTGGCCGCGACCCTGTCTCTCGGCACCGATCTCGGTCTCGGGCTCCCAATGGAGCACGTGATCCGGCTGACGCTGATCGCGCTCCGGCTGGCCGATCGGCTGGGGCTCGATCAGAGCGCTCGCAGTGAGGCCTACTACTCGGGTCTGCTGGCGTGGGTCGGCTGCCACACCGACGCATACGAGCAGGCCAAGTGGTTCGGCGACGACATCACGTTGAAGCGCGAAGGTCGGTTCTTCGACAGTGGCAGGCCTTTGCAGGCCGCGGCCTTCGCCGTGCACGCGGTCGGAGGAGGGCGCAGCCCACTCGCGCGGCTCGGTGTGTGGGCGCGGTTGCCTGCGGTCGCGCGGCGTCAGGCGTTCGTGGATCTGGAGAATCACTGGCGCGGCGCCGACCAACTCGCCGACCAACTCGGTCTCGGCCCGATGATCCGGCGCAGCCTGCGGGAGTCGTTCGAGCGTTGGGACGGACGTGGTGTCGGTGGGATCAGCGGCGACGCCATCACCATGACGGCGCGGCTGGTGATCTTTTCCGATGTGATGGCCGCCTACCAAGCGACCGAAGGTCCGGCGGCCGCGGTCACGGTGGCCCGAGAGCGGGCCGGGACTCAGTTCGACCCCGACCTGGTGGAGGAGTTCTGCCAGAATGCGAGCGAGCTGCTGGCCGACCTGGATGCTCCAGACAACTGGAAGCAGATCATCGACCGCGAACCGTCATTGGATCGAGTGCTACGTGGAGACCAGATCGACTCCGCGCTCGGCGCGATCGGTGACTTCGCCGACATCAAGTCCCCGTTCACCATCGGCCACTCCCGCCGGGTGGCGGACCTGGCCGGCTCCGCCGCGGCAGCGCTGCACCTGCCCGACGTCCGACTGGTCCGGCGGGCGGCGCTGGTCCATGACCTGGGTCGGCTCGGAGTGTCGAACTCGGTTTGGGACAAGCCCGGTCCGTTGACGGTGGCGGAGACCGAACGGGTCCGGCTGCATCCGTACCTGACCGAGCGGATGCTGGCCGGCTCCCCGGTGCTGGCTCGGCTGGGGACGGTCGCCGTCCAACACCATGAGCGGCTCGACGGATCCGGCTACCCTCGAGGGCTGAGGGCCGGGTCGATCAGCGCCGAGGGACGTGTCCTCGCAGCGGCGGACCGCTACGCGACGCTGATCGAGGAGCGTCCCCACCGGCCCACAGCCAGCAGGGCTGAGGCCGCCCTGGCGCTGCGCGAGGACGCGCGGTCCGGGCGACTGGACGCTGCCTCGGTCGACGCCGTGCTCGGCGTGGCTGGTCACCGAGTACCGCGGCGCCGCAGCTACCCTGCCGGCCTCACCACCCGCGAGGTAGAGATCCTCCGGCTGCTGACACTCGGTCTGTCGGTGAAGCAGATCGCGACCCGGCTGACGATCTCGCCGAAAACCGTGGGCAGCCACGCCGAGCACATCTACACCAAGACGGGTGCCACCAACCGGGCCACCCTCGGCCTGTTCGCAGCGCACCACAGCCTGCTCCTCGAAACGAACATCAGGTCTTTGCCCGATGAACCGGAGACTGGTTAGGCCTACCGTCGTTTCATGATCACCGAAGCGGCGCAGACCGTGCCAGTGAACGACACCGAGATCGCCTACCGCGACGTCGGTCAGGGACGCCCCCTCGTGCTACTACACGGTGGACTGGTCAGCGCCAGCGACGCGTTCGCCGCGACACCGATCAGCTATGCCGGGCACCTGGAGCGACTCGCCGGGACCTTCCGGGTCATCGCCCCGGACACCCGGGCTGCTGGTGGGACCCGGCATCCGGGAGGTCCGGCCTCGGCGACACTGCTTTGCGACGACGTCGCAGCCCTGATCGAGGCGCTCGACCTCGAACGGCCTCTGGTCGCCGGCTTCAGCGAGGGCGGTCTGACCGCCTTGTTGCTCGGCATCCTCCATCCCGAGGCTGTCGGCGCGATCGTCAGCGACGCCGGCTACGACGTGCTGAACCCCGACGCACCGGCATTCGACCTGCTGCATCACATGCTCGGTGGGTCTGACCCCGATGAGATCGACGCTGGGGCGGTTGCCCAGGCGTTGTCCCAGGACCCGCAGATGGCCCACGTGCTGGGCCTGATGGAGGCCGAGATCATGGAACGGCAGGGTGGAGATGCCTGGTCAACGTATCTACGGTCGACGATCGCCCGCTGGGCACGGTGGCCCGGATATGGGTATGCGGACCTCGCTCGGATCACGGCGCCGGTGTTGATCATGGTCGGCGACCGTGATCACTTCTGCTCCGTAGCGCAGGCAGCGCTGGCCGCCGAGTACCTGTCCGTCGGAGAGCTTGCCGTGCTGCCGCGGACGGGGCACATCATCACAACGACCAAGATCGAGATGATGCTGGACTTCCTGGAGAACTCAACCAGCTGACCCGACAGATAATCGCAATGCGCCCGCCGCGACCCGACCATCCTTGCCGTCCCGCGCGTCGTAGGCGCCGAGATGTGCGGCTCCGCCGCAACGGCAACCGGTAGACGGGCGGACAGGGACAGGGACAGGGTCTCCCACTGGCCAGCGGCCGTCACGAATGTCCGGTAGACGTCCCTCCACCGGAGCAGGGGAGTGCCGCTGGCCGACCGTCAAATGAACTGCACCGGGGCGCCGCCTGAGCGATGGAGCTGTCGGCGGTGACGGCTAGCGTCGGCCGTATGGCAATCCTGCTGCCCGAGCTGCTCGTGACCGACCCGGCCGCGCTGCGGGCGTGGCTCGAAGAGCACCACGCGACGTCGCCTGGCGTGTGGCTGGTGCTGACCAAGAAGGGCGGTACGGCGACCACGATCACGTGGGCGAGCGCAGTCGAGGAGCTGCTCTGCTTCGGCGACGGCCAGGCCGGCAAGCGCGACGAGGACACCTACACCGTGCGCATCACCCCGCGCCGGCCCATGGGCAGCTGGTCGAGCGCAACGTCGCGCTCGTCACGACGCTCGAGGAGCAGAGCCGGGTGACCGACGCCGGGCGCGCCGCGGTCGAGGCTGCGCGCGAACAGGCGGATCGGGTTCGACCATCGCCGCCCGCCAGCCGCCGGACATGATCAGCAGGTCAGCGAGCCAGGTCTGAGGCTCAGACACGACGAACACGGTGAGCCCGCCGAGTCGCGGTCAGGGACTGCATGACGCTCCGGCCGTGGTCGCAACGCCGCCGGCGGCAGCCGTTGAACGAGACACTCAGGGGCTTGACTGCGCCTTGTGGTGCGCCGGTCTGGTCTCCTATCTGGGGCAACTGGTCGGTGATTGCTGGACTGTCAGTCTTCATCTCGCCAGCATGAGCGGGGTGTTCTTTCAGCTGGCGGCCGTGCTGGTGGCCGTGTTCGTTCCGAGGCTGTTCTCCTACGGCACCGGCCGGTTCGTGGACCGCTGGGATCGTCGCCGAACCCCTGGTGCTGTCGAATGTGATGGGTAGGGGGTCCGGCGAGGGACTGGGTCGTCTGCGTCCGTTGTCGGCTATGACCTTGGATCATCGTTTCGGCACACCGGGTTCGTGATGGGCCGAGTCGCTGGACGTTTCAGCTGGTGAGTTCGGTGGCGCAGTGGCGGTGGAGCCAGCGGCGGTACCTCTGCGGGCTCCAGTGTTGTTCGACGACGAGCCGCCAGTAGGTTTCGTGGCCGGCCAGAACAGCGAGGGAGCGGGCCGCCTCGGCGGGGGTGAGGCCGGGTTGGAGCCATCCGCGTCGGCGGAGCTCGGTGGAGAGGTGGTGTAGATCGGTGACTTGTTGCTGGTTGCCCCAGGCCCAGATCTCGGCAGCCCCGGGGTCGCCGCCGGCGGCGGCCCGGGTCATCTCGGCCACCGCGGAGGTCTGTCGGTGGAGGTTGTGCACCCAGCGGGTGAATTCGGTCAGGAACGCGGCCACGGTGTGGGTGCGCAGGACCGGTTGAAAGTCTTTCCGTTCGAGGAGGGGTCCGAAGTCGTCGGTGAACACGAAGGTGAGGAGGACCTGGCGGAGCAGGTCGCTCTTGTTGGCGACGACGTTGAACAGGGTCCGTTCGGTGACCTGGGCGTGGGCGGCGATCTCTCGGGTGGTAGTGGCTGCGAAGCCCTGGGCGAGAAACAGGTGCAGGGCTTGCTCGAGCACGCGTCGACGGGTGGCCGCGGCCTTCTCGCCCCGGCTCTCAGCGGCAGTCATTACACCAATACTGTACTGCGTCGTCTTGCGAGTTGAGGGCACCGGCTGTCTTGTGGCCGGTCTGATTTCAGCGTTACTATAGTAAATGCTGGTGCGGGCCCGTGGTGCCCGGTCGACCGCCCGCCGACGGGAGCTTGGCATGACCGAGGCGGCGCGGCCAGTTGGGGTGCGGTATGCGCCGTGGCGCCGCTTGGTGCTGGTCGGTGCCGTCTGGTTGGTGTCCGGCTACGTCCTGGTGGGTTGTGGTGGACCACCGGCGGCGCCGGTCGCGACCACGCCCGCGCGCTCGGCTGCGCCGGCCCCCAGCCCTGCTCCTAGCCTTGCTCAGGGCCCGTCGGCCGGGGTGGGGACGGCATCGGGGTCGCCGTCGGGTGGGTCGTGGAACGGATCGGGTCCGTCGTTCGGGGCGGATCGGGTGCGGTGGCCGGGAACCCTGGACGGCGCCAGACAAGTGTTGGCGAAAATGCCGAAGACACTCGGCGGCAAGGCCGGGGAGGTGTTCTACACCTCCGGCGACAGAGATGACCCGGCCCGCGACGCCGGGGTGAGCTACGGGTCGCTGGGGTCGGTGACCGTGTCCGAGGAGTACACCACCGACGACACCGCGTCGGGCAAGCCGGCCGTGATGAGTGCCAGCAGTCTGTTGTCCGCGTCGTTCGGTCTGATGTACGGGTGTGCGAAGGGGACCTATCACGGCACGGCACCCCACCCGATGTACCCACACGGAGGGCCCGGGATGAGCGAACATCCGGTCAAACGGCCGACGTGGTTCTCGTGCCGGATCGACGGCGCCGAAGGCGACGAGAGTTTCTCCGGCTACGCGGTCGGGTGGACCAGCAAGAAGACGGCCTGGCTGGTGGTGGCGAAAGACGAGAAGACGGCCAGGCTCTTGGTGGCGGCACTGCATGAGGCGGCCGGATGAACCGCCGCCGAGTGGCCATTGTGGGGGCCGGACCGACCGGCCTGTTTCTGGCCATCGCCCTGGCTCGCCGGAACCATCGGGTGATCGTCATCGACCGGGATCGCGGGCCGGCTCCCGACGGGTCGTGGGGGCGTAAGGGTGTGATGCAGTTCCACCATCCCCACGGATTCCGCGGCCAGGTGGTCGATGCGTTGACCGCCGAGATGCCCGAGGTGCTCGACGCGATGATCACGGCCGGAGCCGTGCCCGCGACAGTACCGGCCCTGCCGGGGCGCATCGTGGGCTTGAGATGCCGCCGCGAACTGTTCGAACGGGTGCTGCGCGGCGCAGCCGAACGGGAGCCGGGGGTCGAGTTGCGCCTCGGCCACGCCGAGCGGCCGCTCGCCGACCGTGGACGGGTGACCGGGCTGGTCGTCGACGGACAACGGATCGACGCCGACATGGTCATCGACGCGTCGGGACGGGTCGGGCGACTCGGCCAGGGACTCCGCGCCCCCGCCCGGGGTGGCGACTGCGGCCTCGCCTACGTGTCCCGCCAATACGTGTTGTTGCCCGGGGCCGAGGAGGGGCCGGTCAACTCACCGATGGGCCTGGTCGCCAACCTGGACGGCTACCAGGTGGTGGTGTTCCCGCACGACAACAGAACGTTCTCCACCCTGATCGCCCGGCTGGCCTCCGATCGTCACCTCGCCCAGCTGCGGGACGAACGCGCCTTCGATGTGGCCTGCCGCGCGATCCCCGCCCTGACGACGTGGACCAGACCCGACCGGAGCAGGCCCATCACCTCCGTGCTCCCCGGGGGCCGGTTGACCAACTCCTACCAGGGGCAGCGAGATGCCGCCGGCGCGGTGGCCCTGCCCGGTCTGATCTTCGTCGGTGATGCTGTCTGCACCACGACCCCGACAGCCGGTCGCGGCGTCGCGACGTCGCTGATGCAGGCGCAGCAGCTGCTGTTCCTTCTGGATCGGCACAGGGAGGACCCCGCCGGGTGCTCGCTAGCCCTGGAAGACTGGTGCGACGCCAACATCCAGCCCTGGTTCGACGACCACGTAGCGATGGACGCCGCCCAGGTCTCACGCTGGTCCGGCCACGACATCGACCTCACCAAGCCATTGCCGTCGGATCTGATCGTGATGGCCGCCGCTGCCGACCCCACCATCATCGACATCGCCACCCCCTACCTTGCCATGGCAGCCCCGCCGAGCAGCCTGCTGGCCGTCGAACCGAAAGCCCGTCAGGTCTACGAAACGGGCTGGCGCCCCGACCTGCCACCCGGCCCCAGCCGTGACGAACTCGCCACCCTCGTCACGACAACGGTCGGCACTGCATGACGACCACCTCGACCAGGTGGCGGGCCGGCCGATCACGATCATCGTGGAGGGCGGCCTGGAACCTTCGTCCTCCATCAACCCGCCCCACTCAGTCGGCACTGCCGACACCACCTACTCCATCGGATCTCGCCGCGGGCACCGGTCCCGATGGTGCCGTGAGTCGCCGAGACGATGACCTGGTGGTAGCTCGCGGAGCGGTCCGGTATGTGCGGAAGCGGCTCGACCTGGCAAACCGCGACGTCGCCCGCGGACTCGCCCTGTGCGCAAGCCGTCTGGCACGAGACGACCTGGTCACGTCGGCGGCGGCGGCCTGGGTGCCCAGCGAAGCAGTCGTGGCGACCCTGTCGGTGCGGAGCGGCTTCGATCTCCTTCTCGGTGCGGTCGACTGGCCGCCGGGATCGGAGGTCGTGTTCTCCGCCGTGACCATTCCGCATCTGGCGACCCTGGTCCGTAGCCACGGTCTCGTGCCGGTCTCCGTTGATCTGTGTCCGGACACCCTGGAGGTCGACCCGATCGCCCTGGAGGCGGCCTGCACGGAACGGACCCGCGCCGTGGTGATCGCGCAGCTGTTCGGCGCGCGGTCTGATCTGAGCGCTGTTGCGTCGTTCGCGGCCGCCCGGGGGCTGCTGCTGATCGAGGACTGTGCACAGTGCTACGACGGGGCCGACCGGCGAGACGGCCCGGCCGACGTCGCCATGTACAGCTTCGGGACCATCAAGACCGCCACCTGCCTGGGCGGCGGCGTCCTGCTCGTCCGAGACCCAGTGCTGCGCGCCCGGATCCGGATGCGGCAGCAGGACTACCCGATCCAGCCGACCGGCGAGTACGTCCGGAAGCTGGTGAAAGCCGCACTGCTCCTCACGGTCTCGACCCCGCACCTCTACCAGCTGTTCACCGCCACCCTCCGCGCCGTCGGTGTCGACCACGACCGATTGATCCGGAAGGTCAGCCGCGAGTTCGACGACCGTGACCTCCTCACCCGGATCCGTCGGCAACCCTGCACAGCACTGCTGGCCATGATGGTGTCCCGGTTCGACCGCTACGACGCCGGGCGGGTGATCGCCCGACAACACGCCGGCGACCAGCTCGCGTCGCAGCTGGCACCGCACGTCGTGGTCCTCGGCTGCCGCGCCGAATCGACACACTGGTTGTTCCCCATCGTGTCCCGTGAACCACCAACCTTGATCACCGCCGGCATCGCCGCCGGGTTCGACCTGACGACAGGCTCATCCACCCTGGTCGCACTCGACCAGAGCTGTCCGCGCGCGACCCGCGCGATGACCAACATCGTCTATGTGCCCATCGACGCCACGATGCCGCCCGCGGCGGTCACAGCCCTCGCGTCCGCCATCAACCACGCCGAACGACCCTGAGATCCTCCAACGCAGCACCCACGTATCTCCCATCGAGCGTCGCCTCGACAGTGGCCATAGCCGGGGACCGCCCTCACCCGGAGCAGCCCGTCGTCGGGTGCAGCCCGCGGGTCTGACCTGTATCCAGCGTCACCTGAATCCAGTGTTCACCGGCTGCGCGGGCCCACCGTCATTACGAACATGCCGCGATCGTTCCAGTTGACCACCACCTTGACTGTTGTGGTCGCGTTGCTCATCACCGCCTCACGGTCCGAGGGTGGCGTCTGCACCTCCCAGCCCGCCTGCTGGGCTCGGAAGCGGTATTGCTCCATCACCTTCGCTTCCGACAGTCCGCTGTTGAACCGTGCCACGCACCGACCCCACTCGTGCTCGAACTCAGGCGACTCGGAGTGACCCGGTATCGGCCCCAGTTCGGTGGCGGCCGAGAGCCGAGCCGGCGAGCAGATCACGCCAGTCAGGAGTTGGTCGCCGTTGTAGCAGGCCAACATCAAACCGAAGGAGATCACCGGCATCGCCAAGGCGAGGGCGGGGCGTTTCACCGCGGTGAGGACGGCCAAGGCCAAGAACACGACGCCCTGAACCAGGTTGACCAGATACAACAACCCGAACCAGCCCAGGCCCATGCCGAAGTAGATCAACACCAGCACCGACTGCACCACGATGGCCACACCAGCGAGCACTCGGAAAGCTAGACGGAGCCACCGGCGACTCGTCCCCACCGTAGGAGTCTCTTCCGCATCCAGTGAGAAGCCCCGCGGCGTTCGATTCAGATCGCTCACCATGCCCCTCCTAGCCCATCACCAAGCCGGGGTGCCGAGCTCGCGCCACCACTTGTTACAGTACTCCTGAAATGAAGGTGCAGCGAAACGACGTGGGCTCAGACTGTTGCATGACGAACCAGAGGGTTACCCGATCCGTTGATTGAGACGCCCGTGATGCCATCGGAGAGAATAGAGCGAGCGAGATCTCATCCAGATAGGCGTCCCGCGAGGGCGCCTCGGCCGGCCTTGGTCAGGCGAATTGGGGACCCTCACCTAGTACGCGGAACCCGCGTCTGATGGCTGATCGGGCCCGAACAGCGGCCTCTGCGCGACCAAGACATGGGCTGCGTCGTCGCCGAGCCAGGGTCGCCGGTGCTCGGCGGTGAGTAGGCCCGCCGCCTCCAGCTCTCCCACGATGGCGTCGACAGGCCGCAGCCGGAACCCGTGACGAGTCACCGGTATCTCAGCCATTCGGAGGGGGTCACCCACTCCAATCACCAGCCGCCGGGCCGCAGCACTCGTGCCACCTCGCCGAGCAGGGGGGGCGAGTTCCGCCACGAAGTAGACGGTGTTCACCGTGATCAAAGCGTCGAGGCTGCTATCCGGTAACGGTAACAATGAACCGGATACCCGATGCAGAACGAGTCGACCTGATCGCACCATCCCTCGGTAGCGGCGTCTGGCGCCGGCAATCATCTCTTCGGAGATGTCGAGACCGTGCACCTGCCCGTTCGGGCTGGTCGCGTTGAGGAGCAGCCCGAGCCCGACTCCGCCGCCAAAGCCGAGGTCGGCCGCGATGTGTCCTGCTCCGGCACCGCTGGCGTCGACAGCTTCGGCGACCACGTCGCGATTACCGCGATTCAATCCCCAGGCGACCAACCGGCCAAACAGCCCCCGCGGGTGGCCCAGCTGACGAGCAAGAGCCTTTAACGCGCGATCGCGGCCCGTCATGGACTGAGGCTAACGGCGCCGACCCAGTAGTCGACCGTTCAGCGATCGACGTACGAGACAGGAGTTCGGGTGCCCTCGGCGACAACCGAGATGCTCAAACGCATCAGGAGCTGGCGGCGGCCAGGTCTCCCTTGTTTACCCGGCACGATGTTCCGGATGCTCATGGTCCGTTGCTGATCAGCGGGCCTTGGAGACCTGGGACATGGCCCAGGGTGGGGCGTGCTCGGGGAGCACGCCGAGGCCCACCAAGAGTGCCGGGATCGCCCGTAGGAGCGGGAATCGCCGCAGCAGCCGGGCGGGGAGGGGAAGGTCCGTAGCGGCGGCTTGTTCGGTGCCAGCGGTGGATAGCCGTGCTTGCAGCACGCGGTGAGCGGCCCGTTGGAGAGTCTGGGTCAGTGCCGTCGGCGCCCATCGTCGTAGTTGAACGCGCCGCAAGGTGGCGCGCGTGAGGGTCTTGTTCGCCAGCTTCGGCCCGACGATACGGCCGGCGGCCAGGGCATCCTGAATGGCCAGATTGATGCCGACCCCACCCACCGGTGACATGGCGTGGGCGGCGTCGCCGATGATCAGCAGCCCGTCGGCGTACCAGCCGCCAGGGCAGTGTTGTCGGGCTCGGCGGCGGTGGTGCCGAAGCTGCGCGATGGTCGCGTCGAGGCGATCCGGGCACTGCGCGTGGCCCAGTCCAGCGCAGTCAAAGCCCGTAGTCAGGCCACGAACCAGATCAAGGCTTTGATCGTCACCGGCCCACCCGAGCTCCGGGAGCAGCTGCGACACCTGCGGACGCCCAAGATCATCGCCATCTGTGCCCGGCTGCGTCCTGGACAGCAGCTCGGCGATCCCGACCATGCCGCCAAGACCGCGTTGCGTCGCCTCGCTCGCCGGCATCAGCTGCTGAGCGAGGAGATCACCGAAGCCGATCACGAGATCGCCCAGTTGGTTGGGGAGGTGGCGCCTGAGCTGCTCACCCTTCTCGACGTCGGGCCGGAGGTGGCAGGCCAACTCCTGACCAGCGCCGGCGACAACCCTGACCGGATCACCTCCGAAGCTGCGTTCGCTCACCTGTGCGGTGTCGCCCCGGTCCCGGCTAGTAGCGGCCGCGTTCATCGACATCGGCTCAACAGAGGTGGGGACCGCCACGCCAACAAAGCCCTCTACGTCGTCGTGATCAACCGACTCCGCTACGACCCACGAAGCCGCGCCTACGCCGAACGCCGCACTCAAGAGGGACTGTCCAAGCCCGAGATCATCCGCTGCATGAAACGCTACGTCGCCCGCGAGATCTACAACGTCCTCGTCCGTCTTCGATCTGCCGCTGAAAAGCCGAACCTCTCAGCACTTGCCAGTGCATAGGAGCATCGTCCGGCAGGCGTCAGATCGAACGTCGGACAGTGCCGGTCGGCTTCGGGCGGAGTCTGATCTTCGTAGGACCTGCCCTTGAACAATTCCCAGTCAGGGGGGGCGTCATGCGAAGACCTGGGTAGCGGATGCATTCGGGTCGGTGGATGTAGTGGGGGAGCGGAGGCGCCGTACGTGTGCGGAGCCTCGGCGTTCGCCGACGCGAGCACGAACGTGCGCTGGTCGACCGAGGGCCAGCCGATCCGTGCGTCGTCGGTCATCCTCGGCGTGATCTGGACGTGCGAGGCGAGTGCTGTCATATGACATATCGGACTGGCTCATTGAGGTGATCGCCAGCAGGAGTTCGCTCGAGGGCTCTCGACGCCCGGGAACTTCGACTGCACGGCCACACCAAGATCACCGCTCGAGCTGTCGCGGCCGAGAATAGGGGAACGTCACCCGATGTGCCTCCGATTCACTGGAGCACGCCACTTGCGCCTGCATGACGGCCCGGCCGAATGCCGCGGTCCGGGTTCACGTGGGCCTCTCCGGTTCACGGAAGGGACCCTGAGGCAGCCGGTGGTCGTCGGTTGCCACCGTCTGGCAGCAGACCGCTGACCAGATCCTGCGATTAGTCCGACGATTTATCCGACCGATCACAGGCGCTACACACTAGCCGCAGGTGGTGGCGGCCGCCGGCGCAGTGATCCTCGATTGTTGGGGCGGTCAATGGGTCAGCCAGACCTTCGCGAAGACCAGGACGCCGGTCATCATGAGGACCATGCCGGTGACCAACGCTAGTCCCCAGCCGCGGACTCCGTGTAGGTACGCCCCGGGGATGGCTACCGTGACCAGGAGTCCGGCGGCGGTGATGACGCCGATGTTGGTCGCGCGGTCGTGGTCGACACCCACGAATTCCAACAGGAGAGCGACGACGAGGGGAAGGAACGCGGAGCTGATCATGGCGGCACTCACCCGCGCGTGGTGGCCGGCGACCTGGTGCAGCTGCTTGTGCTTGGGGTTGGCGTCACCGATGGTGTAGGCGAAGACGTGGGTGCCGTAGTACACCAGGTTGGTGGCGACGACGAGCAGGATCAGTCGCCCGGCCGGCAGGTCGGCGCTGCCGGCCAGCGTCGAGGCTGCCACGATCGCCCCGTAGCAGCCGGCGCTGACCCGCTCCGCGGCCTCCTTGCCCAGTCCGTTCCGGGTCCGTCGTTCGAGCCAGCTCATCCTCGTTTGCCTCCTTGGCGGGTAGAGCAGGTGAGGGTGCCGAGCCGCTGCGAGCCCCGCCCGATCGGCTTCGTCGTCAGGAGCTGTGCTCCCGCCAGGCCCGCGATCCGGCTTCCGCTGCGACCTTGAGGTGCTGCAGGTGCCGCTGGGCCATCACCGCCGGGGACTCCTCCAGTTGGTCGAGCCACTTCTTGGCCGCTTGAGCCAGCGCGACGGAGGCCAAGGCGGCGCCGGTCATCAGCACTGCGCCGCCGACGCCGAGCAGCACCGCTCCCGTCGCCAGGAGCTTGCCGTTGACGTCGAGCGCTGGTCGATTGCTGGAGATGGTCATGATGTCCTCTTCCGTACGGGCCGAGCAGACCCAGATGGGTCCTTGGCACATGCTCCCATTCAGTCCCCACGGTGTGCGAGGGTCTGTGAGATCCCCGCCCTTCGCTGCCCCGAGCTTGTCCGCTCCAGGGCGGGCGGCGCGTGGCCAGCAACGGTGCTCAGCAGCTGAGCCCGTCGTCGCGTAAGGTGAACAAGACGGACCCAGGCCGACACTGTCGATAGTGCAGTCGACCCACGCGCGCCGGCGATCATCGAGGGAGATCTTGCAGGCCTATCTCACCCGAATGAGGGGACGTGCCCGTCGCTCCAGCGATCTAGGCTGGTTTCTGTCGATGACCGTGCAGCGATCCGCATCCCAGCAGGGGTCACTCACGCAGCCTCAAAGGAGCACCATGCCGAGAAGAATGTTGAGACGCGCAGCGGTCCTAGGAGCGACAGCTCACGTCGCCTCCAAACACGGCCAAGCCAAGGCCGAGGCAGCGGCGCAACAGGAGGCCGAAGTCGCGCCATCCGCTGCCCCCGCACCGACCGCAGCTCCACCGACCCCTGAGGCGGCCGTCACACCCTCTTCCGCGGACAGCTATGAGGAGCTGATGAAGCTGAAGGAGCTCCTGGACGCCGGCGTACTGACGCAAGCGGAGTTCGACTCCCAGAAGCAGAAGATCCTCAGCTCCTGACCAGCACAGGATCCCTTTGCCCCACATCACCTTGTCCCGCGCAGCCCCACCATTCAGGAGTCCAGAATGCCCATCGGTCCCGTGCAATTACTCGTCGTCAGGTTCGATGAGCCGAACTTCACCGGCGAGGTCATCGAAGAGTTGACCCGTCTTCGGGAGAGCAACGTCATCCGCCTCATCGATGCACTCGCTGTACAGAAAAGCCTCGACGGGGATCTCACCGCCGTGCAGTGGAGTGATCTATCGATCGACGAGGCGGAAGGCCTCGGTGCGGTCATCGGCGCGCTCATCGGACTCGGGATCTCCGGTGAGGAAGGGATGGAGGCCGGTGCGCTCGTCGGTGCCCAGGCTGGAGCCGACGGTCACCTCATCGATGAGGCGGAGCTGTGGGACGTTGCCGACACGATCGAACCCGGTAGCGCCGCCGCCCTTGCCTTGATCGAACACGTCTGGGCTGTTCCCCTTCGTGACGCCATAGCGCGGGCGGGCGGTGTTCCGGTCAGTGACGCCTGGGTGCATCCCCTCGACCTGGTCGAGATCGGCCTGGCAGAACGCGACGAACCCTCGCCGGTATAGCGGGTGAGGGGAAGCGGGCACAAGGTTCATTCCGTCCATTTCGCCGACCATCTGTGCGTGGTCGCTTTGGGTATCGGACTCGACGGGGTGAAGCATCCCCTGGCGGTGGTCGAGGGGTCGACGGAGAACACCACCCTGGTCCGGGTGTGCCTTCCCGGCGCTGCCCTTGCCGTGGGTTGCCGGAGCCTCGGCCGCGTTGCTAGCCTTCCGGTTCACGGCACGCGCCGTACGCCGTCCGCCGCAGTCTCCGGCGCCTACGCCGCTTGGTGGCACGGCCGGTCAAGGTCTCCAGGGGCCCGTGACATTGCCTTCCGACAGGTATGCCTTCATTCGGCGGGGGGCGTAGGGTCTTGCTGGAGACGGACGAAGCCATGCCGAAGAAGCGAACCGCCGCGGCGAAGAACGCACGGTCTGTCGCGCGCACAGGTGAGAAGTACACGATCCCACTTTGCCGTCAGCTCGCACGTGGCGCCGATCTGGGAGCTGAATCGCACCTTTCTGCCGTGACTGCGCCGTGTCCGCCGTCTCTCGAGCATCGGAGGTTTTTTCAGTATCCGCCGGGCTTCCGGCCGTTTCGCGGTTCGGACCTGTACGGCCGGATCGGCGGCCAGCCCGTAGTTGACCAGTTGGTCGACCACCTCTATACCGGCCTCGAGGCCGATGAACAGCTTCGGCGTCTCTTTCCTCGAGACTTCGCGCACGGTCGGGCGATGCAGAAGGCGTTCTTCGGCGAGTGGCTAGGCGGTCCTCGCCGTTACAGCGAGGGGAGGGGCCCTTTCCGCGCTACTTGACATAATGTTGCTTATCGGACAACTGGAGGAGATCAGTGGAGGCGGCGAGAACCCCGCTCGGCGCATCGATCGAGTCCTCCGGTGATGCACCGAACGGGTCCAGAACCAACCTCGCC
The DNA here is from genome assembly GCA_963707005.1 of uncultured Actinomycetota bacterium. Lineage (GTDB taxonomy): Bacteria > Actinomycetota > Actinomycetes > Propionibacteriales > Propionibacteriaceae > Microlunatus. Next base: position 4,953 of record CAVPPP010000025.1, on the reverse strand, counting down.
GCGATCTTCGCTGGCCGAGCTACATGGGCAGCGCTTCGTACACCTCCACGCTGCCGCCCGAGGTCAGAACCGGGCAGCCCGCCGTCTTCGTGGTGGCCTCGGCGAGCGAGTCGGCGTTGATGATCGAGTAACCGCCCAGCCGTGAGCTGGTGCTCTCCGAGGTGCCATCGGCTCCGACGGTGCTTGCACCGCCCAAAGGGTTGCCGATGTCGATCACGGACTCGCCCAGCCCGCCGAACCAGCCGCCCCAGGCCTGCATCACCGCCTCCTGGTCTTCCGGGGTCTCAACGGACTGGCCGCCTGCGTACAGGAACAAGAACTTCGCCATCGTGTCCTCCTTGGTCTGGTCGATCCCTGGCGGACCGACGATGAGTGGCGTCACACCCACTACGTCGCGCACGGGGCGAAATCGACACTCATCGCACGCCGATCGACAGCATCTGTCGATCTCGAGCTGGCCGAGCTACCTCAGCCCTCCTCAGCCACCCACGTACGCAGCAAGGTGCTCGCCTGTCAGCGTCGACCTCGACGCCACCAGCTCGGCCGGTGTCCCTTCGAAGACGATCGTGCCGCCGTCGTGGCCGGCGCCCGGGCCGAGATCGATGATCCAGTCGGCGTGAGCCATCACCGCCTGGTGGTGTTCGATCACGATCACCGTCGTCCCGGAGTCGACGAGGCGGTCCAGCAGACCGAGCAGCTGCTCGACGTCGGCGAGGTGGAGCCCGGAGGTCGGCTCGTCGAGGACGTACACGTCTCCCTTGCCGCCCATGTGCGTGGCCAGCTTGAGTCGTTGCCGTTCGCCACCGGACAGCGTGGTCAACGGCTGGCCGATGGTGAGGTACCCGAGGCCGACGTCGGCCAGTCGCTCGAGGATCTTGTGGGCGGCCGGCGTACGCGCCTCGCCGTCCGCGAAGAAGTCCCGCGCCTCGGCCACCGACATCGCCAGGACCTCGCTGATGTCCTTGCCGCCGAAGGCGTACTCGAGCACGATGGCGTCGAACCGCTTCCCGTCGCAGACCTCGCAGGTGGTGGCGACCCCGGCCATCATCCCCAAGTCGGTGTAGATCACCCCGGCGCCGTTGCAGTTCGGGCAGGCACCCTCGGAGTTGGCGCTGAACAGCGCCGGCTTGACGCCGTTGGCCTTGGCGAACGCCTTGCGGATGGGATCCAGCAGACCGGTGTACGTCGCCGGGTTGCTGCGCCGCGACCCCCTGATCGATCCCTGGTCGACCGAGATCACCCCGTCCCGACCCGACACGGAGCCGGTGATCAGTGAACTCTTGCCCGACCCGGCGACACCGGTGATCACGGTCAACACCCCGAGCGGAATGTCGACGTCGACGTCTCGGAGGTTGTGGGTGCCGGCTCCCCTGATCTCCAGTGCGCCGGACGACGTGCGGACAGACGGCTTGACGGTCGCCCGATCGTCGAGGTGGCGTCCGGTCAGGGTGTCGCTGGCCCGCAGCCCTTCGACGGTGCCTTCGAACACCACCTCGCCACCAGCGGCACCGGCCCCCGGGCCGAGGTCGACCACACGATCACCGATGACGATCGTCTCCGGCTTGTGCTCCACCACGAGCACCGTGTTCCCCTTGTCCCGCAGCTGCAGCAGCAGCTCGTTCATCCGCTGGATGTCGTGCGGGTGCAGGCCGATCGTCGGCTCGTCGAAGACGTACGTGACGTCGGTGAGGCTCGAGCCGAGATGACGGATCATCTTGGTGCGCTGAGCCTCGCCGCCGGACAGCGTGCCCGCCGGGCGCTCCAGACTCAGGTAGCCCAGGCCGATCTCCACGAAGGAGTCGAGCGTGTGACTCAGGGCGTTGAGCAGCGGCGTCACCGACGGCTCGTCCAGACTCCCCACCCACACGGCAAGATCACTGATCTGCATGGCACAGGCATCCGCGATGTTGATCTTGCCGATCTTCGATGACCGGGCCTCGGCGCTCAGCCGGGTACCGCCACACTCGGGACACAGCGCGAAGGTCACGGCGCGCTCCACGAAGGCTCGGATGTGGGGCTGCATCGCGTCCACGTCCTTGGCCAGGAAGGACTTCTGGATCGTCGGAATCAGACCCGTGTACGTCAGGTTGATCCCCTCGACCTTGATCTTGGTCGGTTCCTTGTACAGCAGGGCCTGCAGCTCTCGCTTGCTGTACTGACGAATCGGCTTGTCCGGGTCGAAGAAGCCACAGCCGCGGAAGATGCGGCCGTACCAGCCCTCCATGCTGTAGCCGGGGATCGTCAACGCACCCTCGTTCAGCGACAGGCTGTCGTCGTACAGCGCGGTCAGGTCGATGTCGGTCACCGAGCCCCGGCCCTCGCAGCGGGGACACATGCCGCCGGTGATGCTGAAGCTGCGTCGTTCCTTGATCGTCTGTCCGGCCCGCTTGGTGGTGACCGCGCCCGCGCCGCTGATCGAAGCCACGTTGAAGGAGAAGGCCTGGGGCGAGCCGATGTGCGGGGTGCCGAGCCGGCTGAACAGGATCCGCAGCATCGCGTTGGTGTCCGTCGCCGTGCCGACCGTGGACCGCGGGTCGGCGCCCATCCGCTCCTGGTCGACGATGATCGCCGTCGTGAGCCCTTCCAGCACATCCACGTCGGGCCGGGCCTGGGTTGGCATGAAGCCCTGGACGAACGCGCTGTAGGTCTCGTTGATCAGCCGCTGCGACTCGGCCGCGATGGTGCCGAAGACCAGTGAGCTCTTGCCCGAGCCGGACACCCCGGTGAACACGGTCAGCTCCCGCTTCGGGATCTCGACGCTGATGTCCTTGAGGTTGTTGACTCTGGCCCCGACCACCCGGATCACGTCGTGATCGCGCGCAGCGCGGCGCCCCACTGTTGAGGCCTTCGTCGTCCTGCCCATCGTCACTCCGTCACTCCCCCTGCGGTACGAGCTGCTGGATGCGGATCAGGTTGCCGGCAGGGTCACGGACGGCGCAGTCACGCACCCCGTACGGCTGGTCGATCGGCTCCTGGACGACCTCGACGCCGCTGGCCTGGAGCCGCTCGAAGGTGTCGTCGAGGTCGGCCGTCGCGAGGTTGAGACCGCCGTAGGTGCCCTTCGCCATCATCTCCACGATCGTGCGGCGCTCCTCGTCGGTGATGCCCGGGTCGACAGCCGGCGGGTGCAGGACGATGGCGGTGCTGGGCTGACCGACCGGACCGACGGTGATCCAGCGCATCCCCTCGTACCCGACGTCGAGACGCACCTCGAAGCCGAGGGTGTCGCGATAGAAGACCAGCGCGGCCTCGGGGTCGTCGTGTGGCAGGAAGCTGGAGTGAATGCTGATGTCCATGGCTGTCACGCTATCGCCGGCTACCCGGTCCGTCCTTCTCGATTCCTGATCGGCCTGGTCACCTGCTTCTCCACGCAGGACGGTATTCCCGCGGCCGCGTCCACCTGTTGCTGCCGGTAGGTGCCCGGGGACACCCCGACCAGCTCGGTGAAGCGGGTGGTGAAGGTGCCCAGGGACGAACATCCCACCGTGAAACACACCTCGGTGACGCTCAGGTCACCGCGGCGCAGCAGCGCCATCGCGCGCTCGATCCGCCGCGTCATCAGATAGCTGTACGGCGGTTCGCCGTACGCGGCCTTGAACTGCCGGCTGAGGTGACCGGCCGACAGGTGCACGCCACGGGCGAGCGCCTCGACGTCCAGTGGCTGGGCGTACTCGCGGTCGATCCGGTCCCGAACCCGACGCAGCAGGGCGAGGTCGCGCAGACGCTGTTCCTCCGTACCGTTCAGGGCGCCAGCACCTCCACCTGACAAAATATCCGTGGTGCCTGCGCCAGCCGGGTGTCGGCGGTGATCAGCGGAACGGCCAGCAGCTCGGCCAGGGTCACGTAGGCCGCATCGTACGGGGTGAGCTTCTCTCGGAGCTCCCAGCAGCGCTGGATCAGATGTCGATGAGCGGCACGCTCCAGCGGCAGGGCCGCCAGGTCGACCAAGGCGTCCTGAGCCCGCCGAACGGTCAGCTTCTTGGCACGGGTGAGACCCCGGAACACGGACGTCAGTTCGAGGTCGATGAGCTCGGGAGCTGCCAGGCTCTCACCGATCAGTCGGCCCCGAGCCCGCACACCCGATGGGCCGTCGTCGACCAGGGCGGGGGCGAGCACACTGGCGTCAACGACGATCACGGTCGGCCCGCACAGCCTGCGCGGCGGTGTCGAAGCCGAGTGTGCCGCCACCGCGCTCCCCCGCTCGTTGGAGCACCTCCGACACGGTCGGACGGCTCGCCTCCTCGATCAACCGGGACCGCAGATACTCCTGGAGTGACTGATGCGCCTCAGCGGCCCGCCGACGCAGGACGCGGTGCGTCTCGTCAGGCACATCCTTGATCTGCACGCTGGTCATGGCGCCATTGTGGCGCCGTTGGCGCCAATTCACAAGAGATCGGCGGACGTGCCGACCACCACGGTCGCATCCCGTTCGTCGTCGACCACCACCTCGACCCTCAGCCCCACGGCGCGCATCTCCCCCGCCGTGATCACCGACTGCTCGCGTCCCGTCTCGATCAGCACCGAGCCTCCGGCCCGCAGCCACCCAGGTGCCCCGGCGATGATCCGCCGCTGGATGTCCACCCCGTCGCTGCCGCCGTCCAGGGCCACCTGGGGCTCATGATCACGAGCCTCTCGCGGCATCAGGGCGATGGCGTCGGTGGGCACGTACGGCGCATTCGCGACCAGCAGGTCGACCCGACCGCGGAGTCCACTCGACAACGGATCGTAGAGATCACCGACCAGCACCACACCGGGCTCGGCGACGTTGCGGCGGGCGTAACCCACCGCTACCGGGTCGATGTCGGCGGCGTACAGCTCACCGAGGCGTCCGTCGGACTGCAGCACTGCGGCCACGGCGGCCACGCCGCAGCAGAGCTCGACCACCACGTCTCCGTCGTCAAGCAGGGCGAGCGCCCGTTCCGCCAAGAACTCGGTCCGCACCCGGGGCACGAA
>CAVPPP010000024.1:0-102396 GCA_963707005.1 uncultured Actinomycetota bacterium | reverse complement strand
AGCTGTCCGTGGCCATGGAAAAGTACCCACTGGTGGCCAGTTGAGGTCCCCACGGGTGGCCAGTTGATGGTCCCCGTTCCTTGTTCGTCGTGTCGTGATCGTTGAGGCCCTTCCGCGGTCGACGGTGGCGGTGTCTACCCAGTCACCGGACCGCGGAAGGGGTCTCTCCATTGTCGAAGACTGCGAGGGAACGTATGGATGTGATTGCTGCCTACGAGACGGTGGGCACGTATCGAGGTGCTGCTGAGATCTGCGGCACCACCCACCGGACAGTGAAACGGATCGTGGAGGCCCATCGGGCCGAGCAGAGCGGCGAGGAACTGCCTGAGCGGAAGGGACGGGGCCACAACTACGACACGGTCGCCGACCTGGTCGCGGAGAAGGTCACGAAGACGCAGGGGCGGATCTCGGCGAAGCGGTTGCTGCCGGCGGCCCGAGCAGCCGGCTATGAGGGGTCGCCGCGGAACTTCCGCCGGTTGGTGGCTGAGGCGAAGCAGCAGTGGCGGCGTGATCATCACCGGGGCCGTCGGCCGGGGGTGTGGCTGCCGGGTGAGACGTTGCTGATCGACTGGGGGATGCTGGCCGGGCTGCACGTGTTCTGCGCGGTGCTGGGCTGGTCGAGGGTCCGGTTCATCCGGTTCGCCGACAACGAACGCGCGGCCACGACCTTGCAGCTGCTGGCGGAGTGTTTCGAAGTGCTCGGCGGGGTCCCGCAGGTCGTGCTCGCGGACCGGATGGGCTGTTTGAAGGCCGGTGTGGTCGCCAACGTGGTGGTGCCGACCGCTGACTATGTCCGCTTCGCCACCCACTACGGGTTCCGGCCGGATTTCTGCAACGGTGCGGATCCGCAGTCGAAGGGGATGGTGGAGAACCTGGTCGGCTATGCCAAGACCGATCTGATGGTGCCGCAGCTGCCGTTCTACGACCTGTGGACCGCCAACGACGCCGCCGAGGCCTGGTGCGCCGAGGTCAACGCCGCCATCCATTCGGAGATCGTCGCGGTGCCCTTGCAGCGCCTGGCCAGGGAGCGGGAACTGTTGCGGCCGCTGCCGTCGCTGCGGCCCGAGATCGGGGTGAAGGTGGTGTCGCGGAAGGTCGACAAGCTGTCCTGCATCCGGTTCGGCTCGGCCCGCTACTCGGTGCCGTGCCGGCTGATCGGCCACCAGGTCACCATCACCACCACCGGGTCAGTGTTGAGTGTGATCGCCCCGTTGACAGGTGAGGTGTTGGCCGAACACACCCTGGTCGGTCCGGGTGAGGTCAGCATCGACGATGAGCACTACGACCGGCCGCGTCCGGACAAGCCGCGCCGGGCACCCCGACCCAGAACCCAAGTGGAGCACGACTTCTGCGCGTTGGGTCCGGTCGCGGAGGCGTTCCTGGTCGGCGCGGCCGCCGCCGGGGTGTCCAAGCTCGGCAGCGAGCTCGCCGACATCAACGCCCTCGCCGCCGCCCACGGCCGCGACGCGCTGGTGGTCGCATTGGAACGGGCCGTGACCTACCGACGGTGGCGGGCCGGTGACATCCGCTCCATCCTCGCCACCGCCGGCGCAGCCCCCACGCCACGGCCGGCCGGGGAGTCGTTGGCTGAGGTGTTGACCCTGCCGTCGGTGCCGACCCGGTCCCTGGACGCCTACAAGATCAACACCGGCACCGGCACCGGCACCGGCGAGGATGAGGGCGAGGACGATCAGCCATGGTGAGCGCCAGCCCGCCGGTGCTGGCCGCGGACCTCAACGACGGACTGAAACGGCTGAAGATGGCTGCGATGCGCCGACTCGCACCCGAGCTGCTGATCACCGCGAAGACGCAACGGTGGAGCCCCGAGGAGTTCCTCCGGACCCTGGTCGAGGCCGAGATCGCCAGCAGGGACGCCTCCAACACCGCCACCCGCCGCCGCCAGGCCGGGTTCCCGGTCACCAAGACCCTCGATGACTACGACCTGACCGTCTCGTCGGTGCCCCAGGCCACGTTCGACTATCTCGCCTCGCTGGAATGGATCCGTGCGGCGGAGAACGCGTGTCTGATCGGCCCCGCCGGGACCGGGAAGTCTCATCTGCTGCTCGCGCTCGGATCGGCGGCGGTCGACGCCGGCTACCGAGTCCGCTACCTGACCGCCGCCGACCTCGTCGACACCCTCTACCGGGGGCTGGCCGACAACTCCGTCGGCAAAGTCATCGACACCCTCCTCCGCAACGACCTGATCATCTGCGACGAACTCGGGTTCGCACCGCTGGACGACACCGCCGCCCAGCTGCTGTTCCGGTTCATCGCAGCTGCCTACGAACGCCGCAGCCTTGGCATCGGATCCCACTGGCCCTTCGAGGCCTGGGGACGGTTCCTGCCTGAACACACCACCGCAGTCAGCATGCTCGACCGACTCCTCCACCACTGCCACACCGTCGTCACCGACGGCGAGTCCTACCGCATGCGACAAGCCCGACAACGAGGAGGAACCAAGATCAACAAACCCTAGGAAACGCCGAACCAGGAGCGGGTACTTCTCCTGGCCACAACCGGGGACCACGAACTGGCCGTTGACATGCGGGGTCTCGTTGGACGGGACCTCTACTCAGCAGATACATACCGTCACTTTGAGTGCTATAGATCACTGTCGCACTGCACTTTAGGTGATACCTGACTTGTGCCACTTTCGCCGGTTCGGGTGGTGAAGTTGTCGCTGGCTAGGGGTTTTGGTCTGCGGGTTGTGCACTAATCCGGGGGCCTTTAGCCTGTCCGCGTGGCGTACGTGCGGACGGTGAAGACCGCCAGTGGTGCGGTCGCGGTCCAGATCGTGCACTCCAACCGGGGTGGGTCACGCGACATCGAGCACATCGGCTCCGCGCACACACCGGCGGAGGTGGAGACGTTGAAGGCGGCTGCCCGGCAACGACTGCACGCCGGCCAGGACACGCTGGACTTCGGCGACGGGCGACCCGCTGGTGAGGCGTTGGCGATCACTTCGACGCAGTCCAAGCACCTGTGGGACGCGTTGTGCTGGGCCTACGACCGTCTCGGTTTCGACACCGCGACCGGCGGTGATGGGGTGTTCCGGCAGCTGGTGCTGGCCCGGCTGGTGGAGCCGACCAGCAAGCTCGACGCGATCCGGGTCCTGGCCGAGCTGGGGATCGTCCCGCCGGGGTATCGCACGATCTTCCGGCGGCTTCCCGCCTACGCTACCGATGCATGGCGGCAGGCGCTGGCGGGCGCGTGCGCGGATCATGTCGGTCTCGGACCGGCGACACTCGTGCTCTACGACGTGACGACGTTGTACTTCGAGACCGACCAGGGCGACGGGTTCCGTGAGCCCGGGTTCTCCAAGGAGCGTCGGCTGGAACCGCAGATCACCGTCGGCCTGCTCACCGATGTCCGCGGGTTCCCGCTGCAGGTCCACGCCTTCGACGGCAACACCGCTGAGACCAAGACCATCGTGCCGGTCATCCAGGCGTTCGCTGCCGCGCATGGGCTGCCGGAGGTCACCGTGGTCGCTGATGCGGGGATGATGTCGGAGGCCAACCTGAAGGACCTCGAGGACGCCGGGCTGAAGTTCATCGTGGGTGCGCGGATCCCCGACATTCCCTACCAGGTGAAGAAGTGGCGGCAAAGTCATCCGGATGAGCCGATCCCGGACAGGCAGATCTTCATCCAGCCCACCGTGATGGGCCCCAAGAATGATCAGCGCACCCGCACGATCATCTACCAGTACCGTGCCGATCGGGCGAAACGGACCCTGAAGGGGATCGATGAACAGATCGCGAAAGCGGAGAAGGCGATCAAGGGTCAGACCGCGGTCAAGCGGAATCGCTATGTGCAGCTGACCGGGGCGAGGAAGACGATCAACCGGGACCTGGAGGCCAAGACCCGTGCCCTGGCCGGGCTGAAGGGCTACGTCACCAACCTCGACGCACCGACCCCCGAGTACGTGCTCGGCGCCTACCACCAGTTGTGGCAGGTCGAGAAGAGCTTCCGGATGTCCAAGTCCGACCTGCGGGCGCGGCCGATCTTCCACCACAAACGCGAATCGATCGAGGCCCACCTGACGATCGTGATGGCCGCCCTCGCGGTCGCACGGCTGGTCGAGCAGAGCACCGACTGGAGCATCGCCCGGTTCGTGAAGACGCTACGGCCGTGCCGCACCATCACCATCCAAGCCGGCGACCAGACCGTCACCGCCGCCGACCCCATCCCCGACGAAGCACTCCAAGCGCTCACCCGGCTCCGCGCCGACAGTGCGCACTAAACTAAATGGGCTCTTGTGACGTATCCGTGGGTGGTCTGCGCGTCTGAGACGTGAGCACGCCGTTCCCTGTCTAGGTTTCTGAGCTGTCGAAGAACAGGAACCAACGAACGGAGAACGGCGTGCAGAACGCCACCTTATGGCGTGCGGTGTTGGGGGTCGAGAAGACGGTCGTGGAGCAGGTCGGGTTCGACGAGGCCGAGCAGATCCTGGTCGCCCACGTCCGGCCGAGGCAGCACGCGGCGAGACGGTGTGGTCGGTGCAGGCGGCGGTGTCGGGGCTATGACCAGGGCGATGGCCGACGCCGGTGGCGAGGGCTGGATCTGGGCACGATCCCGGTCTGGCTGGAGGCCGACGCGCCGCGGGTGGACTGCCCCAGGCACGGGGTGGTGGTGGCGGCGGTGCCGTGGGCCAGACACGGTGCTGGGCACACTTACGTCTTCGATGAGCAGGTTGCCTGGCTGGCGACCCAGTGCTCGAAGTCGGCGGTCACCGAGCTGATGCGGATCGCGTGGCGCACCGTGGGGGCGATCATCACCCGGGTCTGGGACGAGGTCGAGCAGCTGCACGACCGGTTCGCCGGGCTACGTCGGGTCGGGATCGATGAGATCTCCTACAAGCGTGGCCACAAGTACCTGACCGTGGTGGTCGACCACGACACCGGCGCGTTGGTGTGGGCCGCGCCGGGCCGGGACAAGGCCACCCTGGATAGCTTCTTCGACGCCCTGGAGGCCTCCGGGGCAGGGCGGTGCCAGCAGATCAGCCATGTCAGCGCTGACGGGGCGGACTGGATCGCCGCCGTGGTCGAGAGCCGGTGCCCGAACGCGGTCCGCTGCGCCGACCCGTTCCATGTCGTGAAGTGGGCCACCGAAGCGTTGGACGAGGTCCGTCGGCAGGCCTGGAACACCGCCCGCGGCGCCGTCGGTCGGCGGCGCGCCGGCCGCGCCACCGGCCAGGCAAAGGCGTTGAAGCATGCCCGGTACGCGTTGTGGAAGAACCCGGAGAACCTGACCGAGAAGCAGCAGGCCAAGCTCGCCTGGATCGCCAAGACCGACCCGCGACTGCACCGGGCCTACCTCCTCAAAGAAGGACTCCGGCTGATCTTCAGCCTCGACCCGGCCGAAGCGCCCGCGGCCTTGGCCAAGTGGGTCGGCTGGGCCCGCCGCTGCCGCATCGACGCCTTCGTCGTCCTGCAACGCCGAATCGTGAAACACAAGGACTCGATCCTGGCCGCGATCGAGCACGGCCTCTCGAACGGCCGGATCGAATCGGTCAACACCAAGATCAGACTCATCACCCGGATCGCGTTCGGGTTCGCCACCCCCGAACCCTTGATCGCCCTCGCCATGCTCAGCCTCGGCGGCCACCCACCAACCCTCCCCGGACGAACTTGACCCACGGATCAGTCAGGAGAGCCACTAAATGGCACAAGTCAGGACCTCTACTCAGCAGATACATACCGTCACTTTGAGTGCTATAGATCGCTGTCGCACTGCACTTTAGGTGATACGCCTTGGTTTTCCTCCAGGGAGGCGAGGACGGCCTCCTTGAACGAGACGGACATCAGAACTTGCTCCTGTTCGTCTCGGGAAGCCCGCCGCCCATGGTCCAGGGGTAGCGGGACTTCCGGTTCGACACCGGCTTCGGTGCCAGGTTCGCCAGATAGTCCGCTGAGGATCTCGCGCTCCACCGGCCAACACCGCTTCAGACCCTCACACCTGATGATCCGTGGTGGCTCGTGGTTCAGGTCGTACACCTCGTACCAGCCAGCCCACTGACCGTGACCGACCTTGCGTCGAGCCACCACCACGCCTTGTAGAACAGGTCCACGATCGTCCCAGTCGCTCGTCAGACTCCTGTCCTCCAGCAGGCCGCTCATGACTTCGCCTTCGGGAAGTCGGCAGCAGCGACCTCCGACAACAGCTCGTAGACCTCCTGGTTGGAGATGGCCCGAGCACCAGGTTCTCCGGGTTGAACGAGTCGCCAGCCGGGATCGACGGGCACCAGGTCGGCGATGCGGTACCTGATGCGGTACCGGTCGATCAAGCCGGACTCGGTGATCGTGATCTTGCTCATGCTCATGGTGGTCTGTGTGCTCCTGGGTGGCGGTGCTGGCTACAGCAGACCAGGAGGGTCGAACAGAACCCGGTCGAAGCAGGACACACACCGGTACCTGGGGCGCGGGCACCCGTCGAGAGCGGATCTGACGCCGCTCACTGCTGTCGTGGGGTCCGGGCTCTGCAGCCGTCGACGTCCAGGGGTTCCATGTGGGGCGCAATCCCGGGGTGGCGGTGGATCGGATCCGGTCCGATCATGGTCCGAAAGCCACGGCGGACACGCCTTCTGATCGGTGGCAGACCGCCACTTTGGGGGTGCGGCATTGGAAGGACCTTCGGCCCTGGAGATCGGGACTTTCGACACTTGATTTGGCGTGATGGCAACGGAGCAGAGTTGCTTCCGGTACCGTTTCGTTTCGTCCGGCTGAGGTCCAGCCGCTGGCATGTGAGCGCAATCGGGGGATGAGTTCACGATGAAGGGTCTGTCTCAGCGCGATGATGACGCGCAGGCCGGTGACAGTTCTAGCAGGACAACTGCGTCCGCTGTCACCACGTGCGACACCCATGAGGACGTCGGGATCTCCGTCCACAAAAACCTGACCAAGGTACACAGCTGACGCTCGCCAGGTTGTGTTCGGCCCTCACAGCAGACTTCGCTCACTTACTCACTCACCTAGACGGTGGAGCCGTTTGGTCAACGAACCACGGCCTTCAACCTGGTTCCAGTCACGCAAGGAAAGTCATGTACATCAACCGCATCGCGGCAGCTGCCGCCGCTGTAGTCGTCTCCGCAGCGCTTGCGGTGGGACTCGCCCCTCAGCACGCGCAGGCCGCAAGCAACTCGCTCAGCATCGCTGGTGTGAGCAAGACGAACGCCCCCGACATCAAGTCGAAAGGTACCGTCAAGACGCCGACCGTCCGCATCTCCGGCAACGTATCAGTTTCTTCGCGGTCCTACGTGATCACCAAGGGCAAGAAGTCGGTTGCCAAGACCTCGACCCAGGGAAAGACCTACAAGCTGGGCGTCGGCACCTACAAGGTGAAGAGCACGGCGAAGTACCGGACCTACACCACCAGCAAGGTCTCCAACGGAACGCGCACCGAGTGGCGTGATGCCTGGAACTACGTCAGCGACACCAATTGGGACACGTCCAACACTGGTGAGCCCGATAACTACTACGCGACGAACGCCTCGGACGGGAGCGTCATCGAGCGGGAGAACTGCGACTACGACGCAGATGGCAACGCCATCTGCACCGATACCAAGAACCGCCAGTGGCGCGGCTGGCTCAGCGACTCCTGGGACGGCGGCTGGTACTTCTACGCCAACGAGCGCAAGGTGACAGTGACCGCGTACAAGACCGTGAAGAAGTACTCCGGGTACAAGACGATTACGAAGACTCAGACGGTCAAGATCAGCAACTCGGGCACGATGACGCTCTATGAGTACAAGCAAATTAAGAACAAAGCGACGCTCAGCAAGGTCAAGTCGACTGTTGGTGGTACCGGCAAGGTCGTGGACCGCTACTCCTGCGACGAGGACGACTACGTGACCCGGGAGTTCAACGGGCACTACATCTACTTCGAGAACGGAAAGGTGTACGCGAAGCAATGGTGACCAACTACTACCCACCGCAGCAGACCCAGTGGCAACCGCAGCGTGAGCCGGGTATGCCCAGGCCGCTGGTGGCCGTGATCGCCGCATTCACGGGTGCCGTCTCCATGCTGGTCATCGTGGTGATGGCGGGTGCGGTAGCCAATTCGGTGCACGCGGCCAGCGTTGCTCCCCAAGTCACCGAGACCGCTCAGCCCGAGCCCGCACCCACGGTGACCGTCACTGCGGAGCCGGAAGCGGCCGAGGAGCCGACGCAGGCTGCCGAGCCGGAACCTGCCGGAAAGGCCACGACCATCGACGAAGGTCAGTGGGAGGTGGGGGAGGACGTCCAGGCTGGCACCTACAAGGTGGTCGAGCCCATCGATAGCGGCTTCTGCTACTGGAAGATCACCCGCCACGGTCACCCGAGCGACATCGTCGGCAGCGACATCGTGCAGGGCGGCCGACCTACCGTCACGCTGAAGGAGGATCAGGACTTCACCACCAACCGGTGCGGGACCTGGGAACGCCAGTGAAGTCGACATGGGGCTGGGGCAAGTTCCTCGCCCCGTGCGGCGGGTGCGGCGTGTGGTTCGCCTCGGCGATGCAGGCAGGCGGCCAGCTGGCACCTGGGCTCGCTTAGAAGGCGTGCGCGGTCGCTGTAGCCCCTAGCGATGCCTACGGCCAAGGGGCCCCCGCTGTACCCCCCAATGTCTCAGAGGAGCTCCTGGCCCCCGTTCGGCGTCAGCCAGGACACTGTATGACGACAGGTCTGCGCATGGATCCAGAGATGTGTTCGCCCCTTCCGGGACGATGCCCTTACAGCCCCTTCTTCACGTCGGAGCGGTTGGTCAACGATGTCGATGGAACAACGGGACTAACGTCAGGTCCCCTGGAAAGCAAGGAAGATCCGTGTACGTCAAGCGCATCGCGGCAGTTGTCGCCGCTGTGTCCGTCGCCGCAGCTCTTGCGGTCGGAGTCACCCCGCAGCCCGCCGAGGCTGCGGCGTCCGTCAGCATCGCCAACGTCGCTAAGACCAATGCCACCGACATCAAGTCCAAGGGCATCGTCCGGACGCCGATCGTCAAGACCCCCGGCAACACCGCGGTGGTCAGCCGGTCCTTCGTGATCACCAAGGGCAAGAAGGCCGTCGCCAAGACCTCGTCGCCGAACAAGGCCTACAAGCTGGGCGTCGGAACCTACAAGGTGAAGTCGACGGTAAAGTACCGGAACTTCACCGACACCGAGCAGTACCGCACGAACAGATGTGCGAGGTCCTGCATTACAACCAGGTAGCGGTCGAGCACAAGGAAGAGACCGCCGCTGAGTGGTCCGAAGAGCGCGAGTGGTCGTTCGCCGACGTCAGCACCTGCAAGGTCGCGAACCAGGACTTCACCGATAGCAAGGGTGAGTTCGACCGGTACGCCTACTGAGTACTTCAGCTGGGTCGACTGCACCACGAATGATGGGCTCCGGGAACAAGACCCTGCCCATCCTGGTTAACAAGGAGCTCGCACAACTCGACATGGTGAAGGCTACCCTCACCAAGGGCAAGACGTTCGAATTGAAACCGGCCTTCTTTGACGGCAAGCCTGAGACGCACATCTTGAAGGTCGAGGGTATCGCCGACTTCACGTCTCCGGGTTGATCGTCCCCGGCGCCTCCAGGTCATCCACGAGGCCACTTACGACACCTGGACCGAGTACGTCTGCGAGCCGGTGTATGGCTGGTACACCTGCGACGAGTGGACTGGCACCAAGCGGACCTACGGGGCCTACAAGACCGTCACCAAGGCCCAGACGGTCACGGTCTCGAACTCCGGCTACATGACCTACTACGAATACAAGAAGGTCAAGAACAAGGCCACGGTCTCCAAGGTCAAGTCCATCGTCGGGGGGGGCGGCAGGGTCATCGACCGGTACTCCTACGGCAAGCACGAGTACACCACCCGCGAGTTCAACGGTCACTACGTCTACTTCGACAACGGCAAGGTCTACGCGAAGTACTGGTGACCTCCGCACAGCCTGAACGGGCCGATGTGCCTGGTGCCCCGCCTCTGAGGGAGGGACGAGGCATCGCCCGGTCTAGCCGATTCCACCAATCAACCACCCGAGATTGGAACAACCCATGTCCACCATCAAGACCCGGATTGTCGCCATCGCGGCTGCCGTTGCCCTGGGTGCAGGGCTGCTGACCGTGGGTGTGCAAGCCGACGCAACCTCCAACGTCGGCACCGCCACGGTGGCTGAGGCCGCCAAGGTCCAGAAGGAGAGTGTTCAAGCAGTCATGCCTGACGCCGAAGGAGGTCGCCAAGATCGTCCACGGCAACGGCGACCTGTCCGAGGAGGACAGCGGCTGGGAGATGTACTACCTGGGTGCCAAGGGCAGCCGGGTGGGCGACCTGTACGTCATCTTCGGCAAGGACCGTTGTGCCGACTGGCTGAA
The DNA here is from genome assembly GCA_963707005.1 of uncultured Actinomycetota bacterium. Lineage (GTDB taxonomy): Bacteria > Actinomycetota > Actinomycetes > Propionibacteriales > Propionibacteriaceae > Microlunatus. The sequence continues at coordinate 92,063 of CAVPPP010000024.1, read as the reverse complement.
CGTGACGAAGCGATGAACCCCATCGTCAAGGAGGGTGGTGAGGTGCTCGTTGCGGCCATCATCGAGGAGCTCGCCAAGGCATGCGGGCGGAAGATCCAGGAGATCTCCAACGAAGGCGTGGAAGTGGTCATGAAACGCAATTCGGACCAGATCCAGCAGTGGATCAACGACCACCAAGACTCCGTGCTCGCTCGTTCAGGCGGAGCACAGGCACCGTCGTTGGAAGAAGGCCGAGCAGGGCCGCCGTCGCCGTACTCAGGAGCGCCTGGAGTGGGAGTCCGGCCTCGACATCGGGGCGGAGGAGCCTGGCGGCCTCTTCGACATGGTCAAGGACGTCTACCGCGAGACGGAGCTGAGGCCATGGGACTACTGGCACCCGGGTCTGGGTCTCATCAAGCTGGGGCGTATGGCCCTGAAGGACCGCTGACCTGTTCTTCAGTTGCCCCCCGTCTCGTTGGGGGCCGTCTGGTGTGCAGGTCTGTACACCACCACTACTAGGACCAAGGAGTCCAGATGTTCGGCAAGTTCCTCACCGTCGTCGGTGTCGGCAAGAACGTCCACACCCACCTCTACAAGAACAACGAGGCGTACAAGGAGACCGTGGACAAGGGCGTTGACGACGTCGTCAGACGTCGCCCAGTTCGCCGGTCGCTGCGCCTCGGACTGGGTCCAGTGGGCCACCACCGGTGTCGAGAACGGGGGCGCAACGCATGACCCGCAGGACCATTCCGGCAGTCTTCGCTGGGCTGCTGGCCGCCGCCGTCCTCGTCCTGTCGGGATGCAGCGACGTCGGAGCAGTCATCGAGGAGGTGGCTGGCGAGAGCACCAGAGGCTCTGCCGCAAGGCGGTGTACCGCACCTGGTACGACGACCGAGCCACGCTCGACAAGATCCTCACGACTGACCCTGACTGCGCACTTCTCGGCATGAAGCTGGTCAAGGGCCAGCGAAGTCGAGCACTCCACTGGGACGAGTGCCCTGCCCGGACGGCTACGAAGACGAGCAGGACGGGGAGCCGAGCTGCACCGCAGGAGGCGGAGAGCACAAGCAGCCACATCGAGCAGACCCGGCTTCGACGAGCAGCGGGGTACGGCGACAGCACGGCGGCGACGACTTCGAGGACCGGTGCGAGTACGACCCGACCATGAACAACGACTGGCACGACGACATGGTCTGCGACGGCGCAGCGGCTGTACCTGCGGCCCAACGACGACTTCGTCGACCGTGACGAGTTGGAGCGGTCTGCCCGGAAATGGATCGCCAAGCACTGACGCACAGATCCGGTTGGCTCCCCTCCCCTACTTCGGGGGAAGGGGAGGAGGGCCTTCCGGGGTGTACGTCTGTACAACCACGGCTTCGGAGGGTACCGAAGTCAGCCCCATCCGGGAGGAGGGCAGAAGGGAGAGTCCAATGGCTGCATCCGCTGCCAGATGGATCTCTGTGTTCGACTACCTCGCCGAGCTCGCCTCGGAAGGTACCGTGCCACTCACCTACGGCACCCTGGCCGTGACCTTGCGTCACTTCCAGGGCACCCCCGCACATCGCAGGCATCTGGCCGGGATGTTGCTGAAGGTGCACGAACGCTGTGTTACCGATGGTGAGCCCGACCTGACCGCGTTCGTGGTCAACAAGGGCACCGAGGAGCCGAGCAAGGGCTACCTCGGAGGCACACCGGAAGTCGAGCGCCAGAAGGCGCACGACCTGTGGCGCAAGCGCCGCTGGGGCAAGTAGCCCGACCTGCAGGACAGTTGGCCCCCGTGCTTCGGCACGGGGGCTTTCTGGTGTGCAGGTCGCACACCCGTTCCGATCAAGGAGGTTCGTTGGTTACACCACTGGTGTCCGTGCACTTCGGCGTTCGCCGAACGCACCCACGACACGAGCTGCCCAGCGTTCCGGGGATACAACAACCCCAACGTCGAGAAGGAGATCATTCTCCGGAACCTTGGGCAGAACGTGTACGTGAGCGGGTCCTGGAAGTGCTGGGGACCCAGCAGACCAAGCCACTGACGGATACGACACCCTGCACATCCTGGTGGTCACCGACAGGTTCACCAGGATGCGGGACCGTCTCCTGCAGGACTGGCTGCTCTCCCTGCACCACGAGATCGGGTTTGGCACCGTAGCGGGCTGCCTTCCGTACGACTACGTCGTACTGACCACCGAGGGAACTTTGGTTGGGCGGAACAGTGGATCAAGAACGGCAAAGTCGCGGGCAAGTGGTGGCACGCCGAACTCGGTGACACCCCGGTCCGATGAGTAGGCGCGAAGCAGAGTCCGAGCAGGTCTCGACCAGGTGTGCTCAGCGCTCGGCGGCAGCGGGGGCCAGCTCCAACGGCCACGCCGCTCGCTGAACCGGGGTTGGAATCGGCTGACTTGAGTCTGAAGCGGTACGGGTACCGACCGAGGGAGACGACGGTGCCGGTAGTCGACGTGGCCCTGGAAGGTGAGCGCCAGTCAAACCCTGCCGTCAACACCCCCATGTCGTTACCGCCCTGAACCCTGAATGGGTCGGCGGCAGCGATTGACTAGTTGAGTGCTTGAGCCATGTCGAAGGCGGATTGAAATCGTTCTGCGCGGTTCGATGAGATCGCGCGTTTGATTACGTCTCGCAAGTTGCGGTCGGTCGGCGTCAACGGATTGACTGCTGGCTTCTTCATCCCTGCCAAGACCATCTCGCGCTTGAGTAGCGTCGTCGCCAGGATGCCCACTTGGTACACGTCGTCGGCCTGTGTCCAGAACGCGTTGACGTTTGGTGGCTTGAACGCCGGGTTGTAGGCGTCTGCACGCACTCCCCGGTACAGCTTTGCCATGGCCGCAATGCCGAAGTCGCCGAGCTTCAGGGTCGATCGCGGACCAATGAAGACATTGCCGGGTGTGATGTCTCGATGACTGACGCCGTTGACATGGAGCCGATCGAGCGTTCTGAGCAGCAGGCGGATCTCTCGGCGCACCCGGCTCTCCGGCCAGGGCGAGCCAGCCTTCTCACACCAATCGGCCACGGTGCCCTCGGTCATGAGTTCTGACGTGATCGCGAACAGCATCCGACGGTGGATCCGTTGTCGGCCTGTCGTCCACACGAAGGGGAACGCGTCCAAGATCTGCACGGCCCGGGACTCGCCGCGCAGGAAGTCGCCGAGATACGCCTCACCGTGCCAACCGGCTGCGTGGGTGGTGACCTTGACGCATACGTGGTCGCGGGTCTGACCGTCGCTCATCCGCTCGGCGGCGTACGCAGTCCCGAAACCGCCTTCACCCAGCCGCTCCGTCAGCCGGTAGGACTCCTTGGACAGCTGGTTGTCGATGACACGACCAATTGCGAGCGTTCGGGGGAGTGCGGTCCGTGTAGCCATCTGCTCAATGTATGGGACCCGGCATGCGTGACAACCGTGGTTGTCAGGTCTCCGCGATCTGGAGCGAGCAGAACCGTCAGACCCGAGAGTCACCGGGATCGACTCTCCACACCTTGGGGATGAAAACCCTTCGGGCATCGACCCCGAAGACACCGGCTGGGCCACAGGTCCGCCCGAGCTCAGGGAAGTGAGCGTCACCTGGCACACTCTGCGCATGCCCTTTGGTGACGTCTGATGAGTAGGCGTGGTTCGGCCGGCTTCGACGAGGTTGCTGAAGAGTTTGAGACGTGGGACGACCTCGCCGACCATCTGCAGGAACGCGAGAGTGTCGTCTGCGCGTCGCGGCACCTGCTGGCTCTCTCCGGCCGATCGCGATGGTCGAAGGCAGCGATCGCGGCCATTCACCGGGACCTGGCCGACCGCGACCTGTGTCTCGGCAGGGGTATTCGTGACGGCGACTGGGTGCGCGTGATGCCAGCCGACGGCTTGCTGGCAGCGGTACATCGCGCTGTGGCCGAGCCGACCCTCAGCGGTGAAGGTCTCCTGCAAACCTTGGGGATCAGCCCTGACGAGGGGTCTGAGCAGGAATTTCCGCACGTACTGAACGCGATCTCCCAGCAGCTCAACGATCCCCGGCCACGGGTCAGCGCCTATGAGCAACGCCTGCACGAAGACTTCGACGGCGGGGTGATGCTCGACCAAGTCAGCGACGATCAAATGACTATTCGGGTCGAGGTGACGGGCCTGACGATCGAGTTCCCGACCGACCTTGACGACTACATCACGACAGCGAGCCGGGTGACCGGTGCGAGCTGGTGCTTCCGGCTCGTTCGTGACTGGTTTCACGACGACGACGGCTGGGACATCGAGACCGTGTACTGGGCGATCGCTTCGCAGGGGCTGATGAGCTGGTTCGTGCAACCGGGGACCGGGCGAGTGGAGATCCGTCCCGATCCGAAGCTCCCGTCGATAGTGACCTTCCGCGAGCGCGGCTCGATCGACTTCCTTGACTGCCCCCCGCACCTGCGCACCAACGAAGGGATCCGCCGCGGCCGCACCGGACGCTGGGAGCTGTTGCCGACCGAGAACGCAGAGTTAGCCATCAAGCTCACCTACCAGTCCACCGACACCTACTGGAAGTGACCCTGGTTTCACGAAGGTCGCCCAAGTGCGTGTCAGTGACCACCGAGTCTGGTCTGGAGTCTGCTATGGCTTGCATGCCCCGATGTCACCGAGTGGGTAGACCGATCAGGCTGCCAATGGGTCTGCGCTGGGAACGTCGCGTGCCAGCTCGGTGGTGACTCCTTCGGGGATACGTTCACCAGGTTCTAGCGTCTCGGTGAACAGCTCTTTGAAGTCGAATGTGTCGCCGACACCCGCATCCTCATCCCTGAGGGCGTTGGTGGGGGAGTTGCGGCCTGGCGTCGGCGACTGAGGTTGTGAATCGTTGGTTCGCCGGTGATCCAGGTGATCTCGACGAGGATGGGTCCGGCGCCGAATTGCGGGCGCTGAGGAGCCCGCCGCCGCCGCCGTGGGGGTCCGAAGTGAGTGAGACAGGCTCGAACTCGGTTGACGTAACGAAGAGATTCGGACCGGTGAACTCCTCGTCGCTGCTGCGATAACGGCACTTATCGTCGGTTCCTCGGAGAGGGGTGGAAGCGACCACGACGGCGCACCCGGAAGAACCGAATCCGGTTTCGTCACGGCCCAGCTGGCCAAGCTCCAAGGCAGCCAGTGCCCCCCGGCCGCCGCCGGCATCCTCGCTGCACGACTCATCGCTTGGACGACGTATGAACCGGTCTGGTGGCGCCGTCGCGCTTCCATTTATCCACGCCTTCCGCCGGCGGCGGAATCGAATGGTTTCCGGAAGTCCCATGTCCGTTGAGGACGGATGGTATCGACGCCGGATCAGGGCGAATGCCCCGGCGGCAGCAGGGCGACACCGCCCACCACACGCACTGAGCGGCATCGGCGACGAACCCAATCAGTACGAACAACGCGAAGGTCTCGCCCACGAAAGACAGCTGCCAGCTCGGCCGCCGCCTTCGGGAGGACAGAGTGACCCCAACGGAGCTGGCTTCAGCTTCGTCGATCCGGAACCGTCACCCTCCGGGGCGGCGGCAAGGTTTGCCATCCCAGACGTGGCATCCATGCCGTCGGCAGTCGTGGCCGTTCCTGGGGCGCGATGCGCGTGACGACGCGCTGTCCGTTCCAGTTCGGGGATCGACGCGGTCCTTGGGGGGAACTGTCCTTGGGTTGTCTCGGTGGAGGTCTGGACCTGCCAACTCAGGCTATGCCGACTTTCAGGTCACCCTCGAACAGTCTGCCCTCCCAACAATCCCGCAAGGTGACCCCGTTCCGTTAATCGTCAGACGAGCGCAACTTGAACCGTGTCTGCTGTTCTGCAAAGTACGTGTCTGTGACGGCGTCAGCCAAGGACTCCGAGTATCGACCTGTTGACGAGAGGTGTTCGAGGAAGAGCTTATAACGGCTCAGGAACAACTTGCTCTCTTGCTCGAATAGTTCGTTGAGGGCGCGGACCCAGACCTTGGCAGCAGAACGGACACCAGCTTCGACACTTGCTAGTAGGTCGCGCTGAGCTGCAGTGGCCGGTTCAGGCTGCAAGAGAAGCTCGTGCCAGATCTGGATCGAATTCTGAAGGTGCTCGTGTGCCGGTCGAAACGAGTGCTCGACGGCGATTCTGGAGGGATGGTCAGAGGGGAGAACGGCACCAAGTTGGATCTGTTGGCCACCCGGCGACAGGGCGCGCCGGCGAAGGAAAGTCAGGTCTCGTAGCGACCTTTCCCGACTGTTTAGCGTCGTGAGAATTCCCCATCGCGACGACGCGTAGGACAACACGTGATCAGCCTGGAAGCGTTGGCTGTCAAGTTGCCGTCGCGCAACCAGTTCGGGATCGCGTTGCCAGAACTGCCATGCAGGCGGCACCGGTGGCCACGCCGGATCATGACGCCAGTTGGCTGGCGGGCTCCACCCGGTCGGCGGTGTTGGCCATCCAGTCGGAGCGACCCAGACATAGGGGATGTCCTCATCAGTGTCGCGTGGCTCGACCAAGGTCTCGAGCTGAAGGAGTGTGGGCAGTCCGTGATCTTCGGCGGTTATCTCGGGATCAGTACGCCAGAACTCCCAGTCATCGGGATGCAACACAGACCCGGGCGGGGGCTCCCATCCAGGAGGCGGGGTCCACAAGGCATCAGATAGGCGCCATTGCGGCGGTCCCGCCCACCACACGAGGCGAGGTGGATCGGTCAGCTCAGACATCAGGGACGGATCTACTGCCGGTCCGGTCGCCCCATTCCAGTCAGCAAGAAGCCGTCCGAGCTCACCAATGCCATCTTCATCATGCCTGCCAACCACTGCTGATCTCCTTCTCACGAATAGCCGTTTCCGCTGAGATGAGAGTCGCAGGATGCCCGAACAGAACCTCTGTGACCGGACGCGCAGTCTTTGACCGCACACGAGAGCTGAGTTGATCGATAGTCCCGTTGGACTAGCTCGCGGGCGACCCGCGCCGACAGTGCCGGGCCCGGTTCGCCTTCGCGTAGCCGTTCAGCTTCCTACCGGTCTCCGGGTCGATGTCCCAGTCGTCGCCCATCTCGGCTCGGACCGCGGCGGCCGACCGGCCTGACGGGGCGCGTTCGCCTCGGCCAGCCCTGTCACTGCATGGCTGGTCGCCGGCACCGTCCGGGGCGACGGGTGGGCACGTGGCGCGCCAGCTGCGCGGCGGTCGGGGTTGGGTCCTCGCAGGTGGGCAGTCCGAGGGAGCCGAGCCAGGCGGCCAGGTCCGGCGGCGGGCTGAAGAACGCCTTGAAGACACCGGGTTCGCGGCCCTGGAACTCGTAGACGCCGACGCCGCGGGCTGCGCCGGCGGGGTCGTCGGCAATGTATCCGGGCACCACGGGGACGAGGTCGTGGTTGGCGAGGGCGAGTCGGCGGTTGTTCTCTGTCGGCTTCGGACCGAGCAGCACCTTGGCCGGCAGGTTGGCGCGCAGCTCGGTGGGGATGCCGACGGTGGAGGAGGCGACCTGGGAGGCCAGCACCAGACTGACGCCGGCGAAGCGGAGCTCGCGGGGGATCTTGCTCATCAGGTTGAGCGCGGTCGCCTTCAGCATGTTCCGTCCGCCGATCTCGGCCAGCAGCGGTGAGTCTTTCGGCACACCTTTCGGTACCGGCTCGGGCTGCAGCAGGGAGGTGGCCTCGTCGACGATCACCATGAGCGGTCGGACGTCCATGGTCGGCGGGAGCTGGGAGAACTTCTGCACCTGGTGGGTCTTGATCATCTTCTTGCGCCGTTGTCCTTCGGCGTAGGCCATCTGCAGCACGCAGACCGCCTGTTCCAGATCCTCGGCACAGAACCCAGCTTTGAGGAACGGCTTGAAGTCGACGTAGTCGACGCAGGCCTTCACGGCATCGATCAGGCCGACATCGACGCCATGGGCAAGCGCTCCAGTCAGCAGCGCGTTGAGCAGAACGCCTTTGCCAGCACCTGCGATGCCACTGATCTGTAGCGCCGGGTTGGCCTCGAAGTCGGTGCGCAGCAGTCGGTTGTCCGGCTCGCCCGGCTTGGCCAGCAGCACTCCGATCGGGATGCGTCCCCAGTCGCCGGTGGAGGCGTCGAACAGGTTTCGCACCGTCGGCTTGATCGCCCGTCCCAGTGGGTGCGGGATGGTCGCCGGGAACGTCGGCAGCACGCCGGGCACGATGGCGCCCTTGCGGGTCTTGCCGTCGAACTTCGCATACCAGCCGGGTTCGCCGATGACGGTGCTGGCGACCTCGTCCATCAAGCCGTCGTGTTTCGACGGCAGGTACGAGGGCGGGAGCTCGATGTCGAAGCCGCCGCCGACGCGAGCGGTCACCTGAATCTGCCACGGCTTCACTCGCATCGCCACGGCCAACGCTCCGCGGGCGTGCACCTCGGCGGGCGACATCTCGCTGAGCCGGGCCCTGCCCAGATGGGGCTCGAACGAGGTCATGTGGAAGCCGGGGAACTGCTCGGCGAACTGCGCGGTGAGGCGGTCGCCGTCGGAGGGTTTCACGTCGGTCTGCAAGCGTGACGATCTTGGTCGACTTGGTCAGGTCGGACACCTGGGTGAGGGTCAGGGTTCGGGAGGCGAGTGCCACCTGCTGCTTCATGTCGACCAGGTCGATCTTCCAGCCGGACCCGCGCCGCTCGGCCAGCTTCTGCAGCAGCCAGGTCTGGTGCTTGGCCGGGTCGAACCCGTCCGGCAGCGGAATGCGGACCTCCTCACGGCGTCCCGGCGACACCTCGGGACCGTCCACGTCGGGGAGGGTGCCGACACGCTCCGTGCTCACACCTGGATCCATGCGGCGGCTAGCCGCGTGAAGCGGCCCAGTGATCGTCCAGCCCCGGCAGTCGCTGTCTATCAGCTCCACAGGTGGCAGGAGTCGCGATCGTGGACATGGCGGTGCAGCGTCCGGAGCCTGTTCAGGTAGCCGGATCTTCGTCCATCTCGAACTCCACCACGCCGAGGCTGGCGAGAGTGTCGAGATAGGTCCGCTCCGTGTGCGGGTTGATCCAACAGATGTTGCCGGTCGGCGGTGTGTGGTCGGTGAACGGGGCGTAGTCGGTGCAGATGAGCACCAGCGGCACGGGGACTGTCCACTCGTCCAGTTCGACCGGGTGAAGTCTGTCGGCGAACAGTGATGTGAGCACCTCCTCGCCGGCCTTGGCGACGTCGAGGGTGCCGGCCTGGACGGCGGATCCGGTCAGGACGGCTTGCACCTGGTTGGCGGTGGTGACCGACTGCTGCCAGCGCGCCAGCAGTGCCTGTTCGTCACCGTTGCTGCTGGGTGGCAGGTCGGCATACCCGTTGCCGACCAGTGCAGCCACCAGGGCGGTCAGCGTGTCCGATTCGACGGTGCCGTCTGGATGCCGCAGCCGGAAGTGAGCCTTGGGTGCAACCACCGCGGCCGGGCTGTCAGGCAGTTCAGTCGGCGAAGTCATCGAAGCCACCGTTTTCGTCGAAGCAGTCGGTGCTATCGGCGTCGGCCGGGGCAGACCGGTCGAGGGTCCGGGATGCCTGGTCGTGTCTTGCCGCGCGTTTCGGTTCGGCGGGCTCGCCCAGCTCGACGGACCGTGCCGGCACGGTCGCTGTCTTGGGTCGGACGCCTTGGCGAGACTTCGCCTCGGTGACGGTGGTGGCGACGTCATCGGCCAGGTCGGCCGGGTCGCCGTCGGGACCGTCGCTCCACAGGCCGTAGGCGACGGCCCACATCAGCCCGGCGCGCTTGGCGACCTTCCCGGCCCACTCGTCCCAGGCGTCGGCGTCACCGTGAACGGGGGCGGGGATGGACCGCATGATGCGCTTCACCAGGAACCGGGCGCGGGCGTTCATCCCGTCCTGCCAGCTGCTGGTGCCGGTCACGGATCGTTGGACGTCGAGGATCACCGAGGCCAGCATCGCCGACAGGGCCGTGACTCCTGACCTGGTGAGCGGGATCCCGGCACGGTCGAGGGTGTAGACGGCGGTTTCGACGACGTCGCTGACTGCCGTGGCGGCGTAGCTGTTGGGGTTCAGGTCCCCGTCAGCCTGCTCGACGTACGGCTGGCCTTCCTTCAAACGGGTCACGATCACTCCTACGACGTTGAGACTGCGCTCGGACGGATCACCGATGCTCCCGTTGTGTGCGGCGACGCACGGTCCCACAGCGGCGTCGACGACGGCATCGTCAGCAGGGGTGCGGGCGCGATAGGGATCCCAACCCTCCAAGGCTGTCTCCAACGCCAGGGTCTCCAGCGTCAGGCACCGGCAGTCCCGCCGGCCACGGCGCATGCGCTGGGCGACCGATCGTGGGGATCGGGAGCCAGGTCGCCTCGACCGCGTTGCCGGTGCGGTCACCCTTGCCCTCCTTCGCGGCTGCGGGGCACACGTTGACGAGCGGGCACCAGCCGCACAACGGGGTCACCGACACCGGCAGCACACCTGTCTCACCGATCAGCGCCAGTCGCTCGGCGGCCAGCACGAACCGGTCCCGCGTCTCAGCCAGCCGCGCCTTCGACTGCGCCACCTTCTTCGACTTCCCCAACCTGGTGTAGTACAGCCACGCCTCGTCCGGAAGCTCACCGCGAACCTGCTGCAACGCCAGCTCGTACAGCCGCTGCTGGTCACCGTGCTCGTCGCCGAACCTGGTGATGTCCTTGGGCAGCGCCCGAGAACTTTTGTAGTCCACCACCACGAGGCCCTCCATCACCGTTGCGTTCCAGCCGGTCGATGAACCCGACGAAACCGACCCCGGCGATCGTGGTCTCCACCTTCAGCTCGCGGCCTTCCACCACGACACGGGTCGGGTCCTCGATGTCGAAGATGCCCTTGAACGCGGCGTAGAGCTCAGCCAACCAACGGTCCCGCACCGCCAGACTGAGCGGGTCCTCACCGGGGAACTGCTCGACCGACACGTTTCGGGCGATGATCATGGCCGTGTCCATCGTGCGGCTGACCGGCGGCCGCTCATACAGCCGTTCCAGCACGGTGTGCGCGCCGTTGCCGATCAGGGCCGGGGTGAACGGGTCCGGGTCACCCGGCCACATCTTCTCGAACGCCCACCGGCTCGGGCAGCCGTTCATCGACGCCATCGTGGACGCCGACATGACGCGGTGGGTGAGTCGGCTCAACACCTCGGGATCGGTCACGGCGAGGCCGGCCTGGTCCCAGCCGAACTGAGCGGACACGGCCGCGAGCCGGTCCCGCAGCGGGACCAGGACATCCTCCCCGGCTCGGGACCGGTCCCGGTCATCACCAGCCCGGCCGCGTTGACGGTGCTGGTGGTGGCGCCTCGGCTGCAATGTCCGTGTCGGTGGACGTGCCGCCGGCATCTGCCGGCTCATGGTCCTCGGTCACCTGCGTTGCTCCCGTCCGGGCGGCCGCGCAGAGTGGAGCCACCTTCCTGCTCTGGTGTGCGGCGGGGAGGCGGTCCGTGACCTTCACTCGTCATCTCCGTCGTCGTCGGCGGGCTGGACCCGGTCGCCGCCGTTGACGAGCAGCCGCAGCTCCACCGGCACCCCGGAGAAGCGGCGTACCCCGTCGAGCCGCCGACGCACCGTCGAGCCTGCGTCGGCGCCGAACAGGTCGTCCATCAGCAGACCTTCGTCGCGGGCCGACTGCCAGGTGGTGGCCTGCCGGGAACCCGGCGGCACCAGATCCGGGTAGCTGCGGTGGGCCTGGTCGAACGCGTTGGTCCGGTCCAGCAACACCACAGGCGTGCCGGACTCCTGCAACGTTCCGAACACGCCGATGGCGGGGCCGCCGGGTTGCAGGTCGTTGCCGCGCAACACCCAGCCGAGGGAGGCCGCGACCTGGGAGTCCCCGTCGCCCGGTGGTGCGGTCGGGTTGGCCGCGCAGGTGATGTGGGCCCGCCCGGAGCGCAGCAGCGACGACACCGCGGTCAGAATGCTGCGTCCCGGGGTGGTGCGGGAATGCTCCTCCCAGCCGACCACGATCAGCCGGATCAGGTCTCTCGGCAGACCGTCGAACCCGCTCAGCAGCTGCTGGTAGCTGGGGTCGAGGTTGAGCTCGTCGGCCATCTGACCCAGGTAGGACAAGGCCAGCACCAGGTCCCCGCCGAGGATGGTGGCGCGCTTGGTGTCGCCGTTGGCGAAGCCGGCATCCTTCATCAGCTCGGCGACCAGGTTCTCGGAGCGGCTGAGGGCGAACTCGACCTCGGACACCTGCTTCGACCAGCTGCCGTGGTGGGCGTGCAGGGCCCGGTGCCGAATCAGCTTGATGAGTCCCTGCGTCACCCGGGCCGGGGCACCGTCCCCCTGGTACAGGTCGTTGAGAGCGTTGGTGGGGTTCCGGGAGGCGGGCAGGGAGCCCTTCTTGAACCTCAGCGTGACCGAGCGCTGCCGGATCGAGGCGACCGGGGACTCGTTTTCCGCCGTCGCCACCAGCAGCGCCTTCGGGTCACGGGCCTCGCGGGGGCTGCCGTCCATGTTCATCCGGCCGCGGCCGGAGCCGTTGTGGACGGACCGGACCAGTTCGTCGATGGCGTCCTGGTCGCGGGCGGCCTTGCGCGCATCAGTGGAGGGAGCCAGGTCGTCGACCACCCAGATGTGGGTGGCGGCCAGGTTCTGCTCGGTCCGGGCCACCGAGTCTTTCGCCGACCCGGGTAGGGCGTTGCCGTCCCAGTCGCCGGGCTGGCGGGACCAGAACCCGCAGATCGCGCCGGCGGTGAACGACTTGCCGGAGGCGGGTGGGCCGACCAGGTAGACCGTCGTCTTCGGGCGCACCGGCAACGAGGGACGCACCCCCGCCGCCAGGGTGACCGCAGCCGCAGCCGGGTCGCTGAAGGCGGCGAGGTAGGTGTCGATGGTGACGTGCAGGTCCTCGGTCAACTGCGCGCGGTAGTCGGGGTCATCCCACTCCGAGCCGTCGTCATCGCCGACACCGAACCGGGCGCAGTTGGAGATGAGGGCGTTCACCGCGGTCTGGGTGGTGCCCTCGACGGTCTCGCCGATGACCTGGTTGCCGACGCTGAACACGGGAATGTCGTGCAGGACCGGCACCCAACCCATGCGGGTCCACATGGTGCGGGTGGCCGTCTCGGTGCGCCGGTGCGCTTTGACCGCCTTGCGCCAGTCGCGGCCGATCGGACCCTCCGGCGGCCAGTCGGGATGGTGCAGCACCTCCGCAGGAATCCTGACCCCGGCGGTCCGCTCCCACCGATCGGGCGGCTGAGCGAGGATGGTGGTCGGTCCTTCGATGACGGCAGCTGGTGGGGTTGCCGGACTCGTCGAGCCAGGACACCTCGATCTCCGTGGTCTCCTGCGCGACCATCTTCGACAGGTCGGCCCCGGCGCCGAACACTCCGGTGCGGGTCTCCTCGTCCGACGGGTCCCGGCGGGTGGTCAAGGCGAGGACCCGGCCGCCCATCGGGAAGTGCGGCACCCACTCGCCGCCAATCGTCTTGCCGGTCTCGGCGTCGGTCACGCCACGACACTTCACGACCCGGGTGCCGTCGTCGCTGACCCGGACCTCACCGACCTTGTCGGCGTCCTGCCGGCTCGGCTGCTTCGGCAAAGTGGGCACCAGTTGGGTGATCAGGTCGGCCCAGGTGCCGTAGTCGGCCAGGAAGTCGTCGACCCCGACCTTGCCGGCGCCGTCCCTGACAGCGACCGACGGGGCCAGCAGCCGGGTGCGTGCCTTGCGACGCTCCAGCAGGCCGAACAGCTGGCTGGTCGCCTCCCAGACCTGCCACTTGGACGCCACATCTCCGTCGACGGCCACCCAGACGTCACGGTCTGGCAGCGCCAGCATCGTCCACTCCGGGTTCTTCCGGAAGTTCCAGACCCCGGCGATGGCGATGGTGCACAGTCGTTTGCCCTGCGGCATCGCCGGACACCAGGTTGAGCAGCCGTTCCCGGGCCGACTCGACGGTCTCACCGTCAATCAGCCGCAGGGCGTCGGGAGGCACGCCGGCGTCCAGCAGGGATCCGGTCATGGCGGAGTCGGCTTTGAGCTGCCCTTCGGCGATCAGCAGGGGGACGTCGGGATCGGCGAACCAGGCGCCCGGTGTGGCCGGATGCGCGCCGAGGATCGTCTCGTCACCGGACACGAACTCGTACTTGCGCTCCCTGCCCTCTTCGTCGACTGCGGGCCGGGTGGGGCGGTACTGCATGGAGGTGACTGCCAGGTGCCCGTCGGCTGACTGGCTGCGTGCCACCAGGTCCGGCAGGAACCACGGCATCACCATGATGTCGCCGCTGTAGAGCTCTTCGGCGAACCGGCGGCCCTGCTGGCGGCGCTTGTCGATGCCGAGCCGTTTGCAGATCGCCGCGGTGCCGGCCGTGTCGGTGTAGGTCAGCGACTCATGGCCGCGGGACACCGCGACCAGCGGCGCCACCGCCGAGCTCGACAGCTTCGCGGCTCCACCGCCGGTGACGAACGGGGCGTAGTCCGTGCTCCGACCAGTGCCTCCCGATCCCGACCTGGGCGGCAGGGGTGACGGGAGTGGTGCCAGACGCACCCTCCGGGCCGGTGGTTTGCCCTGTCTTCGAACTTGCGGGGACGTGTGGGCGCACGAGGGCGTCGTTCGAACTGCTCACTTCGCTGAGGTGTGCGGCGGATGCCGGTCAAGCGACCGGCGGCGCAAGAGGCCTTGGACACCCGGACAGCGAGACACCCCTACTCAGGGGGTCCCAGTCGGTCCGGAACTTCGAGTCAGCCGTTGGCCGCGCGTCGTGGCATCTCCACGACGACGGACTCGCGTTCGGCAAGCCGCGAACCGACCTCGGCGCAGAGTGCTTCGTCGAGGGTGGCGAGCACCCGGTAGACGGCTCGGGTGTCGCTGCTCGACTCGAGCCGGTTACACGCGGCCAGTACGTCCTCGACCTCCTCAGCCATCAGCAGCAGATCCCAGTCGCGGCCGGTGGGCATCGCCTGGCCGACCAGCCGCATGCAGCGTCGGGTGTGCCAGCGTGCGACCGGTGCCCCGGAACGAACGGGGGAGAGATGGGTGGTGCGGGCGTAGCCCCAGTTGATGGCTCGTGAGGTCGGATGGCCGGTCTCGTCGGCCATGCGTTCAGTGGCGAGTGCCTCCAGCAGCGCAGTACGGGACACACCGAGGACACGGGCCAGACGCCTCAGAGGCATCCATGCCTGCATGTCGACCACCCCCGCGCACGCAAACTGGAATCGTTCCACCCAGTCTGCCTCACCGGTGGGCGTTGGCGCCCGGGTTACAAGGGGAAGTCGCCGTCCATCGTCTCGTCGTTGCCGGTGTCCACCTGCGTTTCGCCGTCGGACGGTTTCGGCACGCTGCTCCGGTCAGGAATGGGCGCTGTACTCGGATCGCAGGATGCGTGGATGCCGAACCGTGCTGGGGCAGGGTCGCCGACCAAACCAAACATCTCCTCGACCACCACAGCGGCGCCACTCGCCTGGCCACCGGTCGGGGCGGCCGGGGCAAGTGGAGCAAGGTCCTTGTCGGCCACCGGTGCGGGGCACGGCTGGGCAACGGGATCGCGTTGACCAGGAGCCAATACGAATGGGCCCTTGCGACCACGTGGGGTCTTGATCATCTTGCCCGTGCAACCAATGGTCAGCCGGCAACCCGAGGGAACGTCTCTGCGGCCGACGAGCATCCACAGCCCGCACACCTCGCAGACCGCGACCGTGCGGGGCGGCTCGATACAGACGAGGTCGATCACATCGACCCAGTCGTCCAGCACGGACAGCTGCTTGTCGTCGAGATGGAAATCGGCAAGCCTCGAGGCCACACCCAGGTCACCCCCGTCGACGGCATCGCACAACTCCGCCCAGGTGTTGGTGCGGGTGGCGCGCAACAGGAACGCCGTGATCCCCGCGGCAATCAGAACGCCGGGCACGTCCGGCACGTCGATGACCGACTTCGGCTCCGCCAGCACCAGGTCGGCTTCCGCGGCGCCCGCGGCGGGGGTGCGCATAGCGGTCCAGGTGTGCGGCAAACACCCATCTGGTGGCAAGCGGATGTCGCGTGGCCTGTGACCGCGTCGACTGAGGCTCAGGCAGCCGTGCGACGGGTGCCGCGGCGGCGCTTCGCCAACAGCACGCCCACCATCTTCTCCAGCACCTGCGACGGTGTCACAGCGTCGGAGATGTCATGGTGGCCGTCACGGGTGGCTCGCTGTTCGCGGTCGCCGACCACCAGGGCCGCGGTGTCCTCCTTGGTGAACCGGACTTTGAACAGGTGCTCGTCGAGGGTCCCGGTGGCGCACAGCGCGGTCAAGGTGACGCCGCGGTTCTGACCAGGGCGGTGGTGCCGGTCTTCGGCCTGCGACATCAGCTGCGCGGTCCAGTCCGACTCGACGAACAGCGGGCTGGCGGCCGCGGTCAAAGTGAGCCCGACCCCGGCGGCGGTGATCTGGCCGATCAGCACCCCGAGCCGATGCTCCTGCAGGGCGTCGACCAGTTCGGTGCGCCGGTTCAGACTCGTGGAGCCGTCGATCACCCCGACCGGTGGCACAGCGGTGCCGAGACGTGAGGCCAGCAGGTCCGCTGCATGATCGTGCAGGGCGGAGATGACCTCTTTGTGGTGGGCCCACACCACCAGGGGGTCGTCGAAGCGCCAGCGACCGTCCGGGCCGAGCTCCGGCGGGGACTCGGCCAGCCAGGTCTCGATCCACTCGGTCGCCACCGGCACCTTCGACAGACCGGTCGCGCGTCGCAGCGGTGACAACAGCCCGATCTGGTCGCGGCACCACTGGTGGATCTGCTCCCCGGACGGTACGGATGAGAGCTCGTCCAGCCAGTCGGTGATCTTCGCCTCGACCTCGGCGTGGGCGGCCCGGTAGGCGGTCATCGGCACGTCGACGTACTCGGTCACCCACCGCTTCTCAGGCAGCCACGGCAGGATGTCAGCCTTGTGGCGGCGCACCCACACATGCCTGTCGAGGAGTCGGCGGATCTCCTCCATCGTCGTGCGCCGGCCAACCCAGCGGCCGAAGTGGTCGCGACGGCAGAACCGCTCAGCGAACGCGGCCCGACCACCGAACACCCAGTCCAGGTGACCGGTCATCGCCAGCAGCGGGATCAGCTCGGCCGGTGACCCGCTGAACATCGGCGTCCCGGTCAGCGGCATCACCAGCACCGGCGGAAGGCCAGCCAGTCGGCTTCGCTGGTCACCGCCCCACGACGCTCCCAGTGCATCCGAGCGGATCGCTCGCACGCGGGTGATCATGGTCCGGATCGTCTGCGAGCGCTCCGAGGTCCAGGTACGGGCCCTGTGTGCCTCGTCGTAGATGATCACACTCGGCGACCAGGCGACCAGGTCATCGACCAGGCTGGGTCGCGACCCCAGCAGTGAATCGGCCACCACCACGGCACCTCGCAGCGGGAGCACCGGCGGCTTGCGGGCCGGCTGGACCACGACACAGATCGCCGGATCTCTTTCTGCGGCAGGGGAACCGGGTTCGGGTGTCACGTGCGGCCACCAAGTGGCCTTGGAGGTCGGGTCAGGTGCGGCCAGGTGACTGTCGACGATCGAGCGCGCCCAGTGCGTCAACACCACGGGCGGAACCACAATCAGGATGCGGCCAGTCGGTGCCGAGGCGCCGTGACCCGTGGTGCGGCTGACGGCGTTCGCGCTCGGTGACGGCCGCGGCGGCGGCGAGTGCCTGGTAGGTCTTGCCTGCGCCTGGCTGGTCCGCCACCAGCGTCCGGCCGGCCACGGCGGCAAGTGCGCCGAGCTGCTGGTACTCGTACAGGTCAGGCCCGAACCAGGTCGGGATGCCGCCGGTGCTGCGGACGATTCGCTGGAGCACCGACCCGGCTCCAAGCGCGATCTGGTCGGGTTCGACACCGGGCACACCGGACTGGGTGAACGAGGGGGAGAGGGCCGCGATCTCCGCGGCACGGCACAAGGCGCGGTCGCGGCGGGCACGCACATCCAGCACCCGACGTTTCCATGCCTTGCGGGCAGCACGGGCCAGCACATCATCGACAGCCAGGCCGGACCGGAGATCACCGGTCGACGGATCGACGAGGTCGAGGAGGTCGGCGGTCATCCGACCGGTCTCAGAGTCGTTCTCCGCCATGGGAATCAGCACGGTCGACACGTGGGTCGGGCCAACCAGCCTAGGTCGGATCAGGACCCCATTCGGGTTCGCCGGATCGGCGCGGACCACCGGATCGGTCGAGCTCGGCCAGCACCGCATCCAGATCGTCGGGATCGGCGTCGCGGACCGGTGCCTCGGCAGTGTCCGGCTCCACTCCGGCTTGCCTCAGTACGTGCCTTGGGCTGGGTCCGAGCCCAGTGACCCACCAGCACAACAGCTCCGGATCCCACGTGCGGTCCGGGCAATGCCTTTCACCCAGTCGAGGGCCGGTTTGCCGCCGTTGACGGTGGCGTTGCGAGTCAGCGTGATGCGTAGCCGCGGCCGGTGGTAGGTCCCCACCAGCTGTGCGCTCACCCCGGACGCGTTCACACGACCCAGGTGTGCGGCAGCAGGGGATCCTGCCGCACGTCTTCGTGGACGGTCGAGGCCTCGGGCTCAGGTAACCCGCTGGTGCCAGCGGAGGCAGACAACCGGTGTCAGAAGACGATGATGTTCATGATCACTCCGTGCTGGGCGGCGTACGACCCGGTGGCCTGGATCGCCTCGGCCTGTGCCGCCGACGGCGCTCCGGGTCCGACGTACACGTTGAGCACGCGACTGGACAGCTCGCTCACTTCGATGCCTTGCAGCTGGTAGTGCTCGAATTGGAACAGGTCACGGATGTGCTTGCGCAAGGTGTCGGTGACCGAGGCCGGGGACTTCGGTTCCCGAGTGGCCAGCGTCAGCAGGTCGAGGCTCTTCTCGCTGATGCCGCTGGCCCCCACGATGGCCTCCGACCGGGCCCCGTCGGCCGCGACCGTCACCGTCGTCGAACCACCGGACACGAAGTCGATGCCTTTGAAGTTCGCCGGCAGTCGCCGGATCCCACCCGTCATTCGGCGATACACCTTCGCCATCGCCCCCTCGATGGCCATCCCGCGTTTGCCGACACCCACCGCCGGGTCGAAGACCGCATTGCCGCCCCCGGTGAGCTGAGGGGGACCGGTGGGCAACGCAGCAGCCGACTCGGGCGGCGGTGTGCCGAGGACGGCCTCCACGGTTCGCAGTTCCTCGGTCGCCTTCGTCGGTGACATTGGTGTGGCCAGTAGCTTCTCGAGCGCGTCGATCTGCTTCTGCAGCTGGACGTCTGAGGCGATGCGATCTGCGTATCGCTGCTGGAGAACAGCGAGCCGTCGGGCATTCTCTGCCTGCAGCGCCGCGTCAGCTGCTCTCATGGCGCCACCCACCCCAACGGCAAGCGTGTTGATCACCAAGGCAAGCGCAGCCGCCTCGGCTGCGGCCTCCGCGGCCGTCACCTGGCCCTGGTGCACCATCAGCGAATCAGTGTGCGCGGCGCTACCGCCCAGAGCCTGCATCTCCGAGCTCTCCT
The DNA here is from genome assembly GCA_963707005.1 of uncultured Actinomycetota bacterium. GTDB lineage: Bacteria > Actinomycetota > Actinomycetes > Propionibacteriales > Propionibacteriaceae > Microlunatus. The sequence goes on along the minus strand of CAVPPP010000024.1, from coordinate 72,776 downwards.
GCTGCGAATTCACCGCATCCGCCGCCGACGCGGCCAGGCCGATACCGGTGGCTACGAAGAAGGTCGCCCCGCCGAAGGTGGCGATCTCGGCGGCGACGAGCGCGGCGAATGCAGCACCCTCCAGCGCCAGCTTCTTCCACATCTGCTCGCTCTGGTAGTCGGCAGCTTCCTGGTCGATGACCCAACGGGCGAAGGGTCGGCTCCAGTCGGTTCCACTCGGCCCTACGCCCTTCTTCATTTGTGTGTGTACGGGTTGAAGCACTCGAGGGTCGGTGGACGGGAGGTTGTCGCGAGCAAGACCGATGTTCTTCATCACCGTCTTCAGAATCGTATGAATCCCTTGCTTCGCGGCCTGGGGATTCTTGACGGGATCTGTCTCGGCGAGAAGCGAAAGGGAGCCGGGGACCGATTCCCGTTCGTAGGTGGGGGTCGCTGCCCCCATGGCGACGAAGAGTGCGGGGCTGCTGTTCGCGATCATGGCGAGAAGGGCTTCGCCTTTGGCCCATTCGTCGCAGGCCATCGACCAGAGGCTCCTGCCGTCCCCGAGGGCGAAGTCGAGCGCCGGTTTTTTGTGCGGGTTGAAGCGCTCGCCCGCGTAGTTGATGTTTTCTTTCATCCACAGCAGGTGGGTGATCGTTGCTGCTGCGGACTTCGCCAGCCCTTGCGTCTCCTGTAGGCGTCTGAGCTGGTCGGGGGGAGGAGCTATGAAGGCCTGATCGGGGACTTTGAGGTCGGGTTCCATGCCGAGATGCTCGAACTCTGCTTTGGTGAGCGCTTCGTTTGCTCGCAGGTTTGTCGCGGCCCGTGCCTTAGCGTCCAGTTCGAAGGCGGTGATGAATGCGCGGGCGCCGGGCAGCTTCTGCAGTTCCGCGCCCTTGTTGACGCAGTCCTTCCACTCTGCCAGGTGCGACTCGGCAACGGTCGGCAAGGCCTCGCCGAACGATCCCCAGATCCGCTCCAGCGCGTACTCGTCGAGTGGCCCCACCCACCCTTGCTTACGCAGGATGTCGATCAGCGCGAACTTGTCACCTTCGGATACGCCGGTGAGCTGCTTGCTGGCGTCTTGCGCGTCCGACACCGATTTGGTGCGCAGAGCCTTTGCTGCCGCGGTCTCGTCGCCGTCTCTTTGTACGACCGAGCGCTGAACCACCGAGCGCTGGGCGATCATGGCGGTCACCGCTTGGTTCCCGACCGTTTGCTGTAGGCCAAGGAGATGCGGAGGGGATGGCTTGCTGTACGGCTGCGCAGCCACACGGCTGACTTGCTCGCTGGCGGTCGTTTCTCGGTTGCGGATTTGGCGCTCGGTCACAGAGCCTCCATCGAGTCGACCTACACATTCTGGGGCAGTGTGCCGCCAGCTTCCATGCCCGATGGGGCAGCTATCGGGGCTGATCGTGGCTGTGACCCGGGCTGCCGTGAACCCGGTCGAACATCGGGTTTGGCGTCCTTCCGGTGTCAGGCGACCATCTCGGCACGGTCCCTGTCCCGCCGGTCGGTGAGCCAGCGTTTCGCGTGCTCCGGGTCGGAGATCTTGGTGCCGAAGTGCCGCAGACTACGCATCAGGAAGTCGCGGGTCCTCTCCGGGTAGGTGATGTAGCTGGACTTCAGCAGTCGCGGGTCGAGGACGGCGACCATTCCCCCGTCGCCCAGGCCGCGGACAAGACGGCCGGCCGCCTGCGCGAGCAGGGTGCGGGCGTCGGCGTAGTAGACGAGCCGGTCGGCTGACCAGCGGTCCAGTTGGAGACGTTCGGCGAGGGCTTCGACGCGGGCATCGTCGACGGCGTTGCCAGCCGCACGTGGGACGCGGTCCACGATGACGAGGGTGCAGGTCTGGCCGGGTGCGTCGACACCGGTCATCAGGGAGCGGGTGCCGACCATCACCGACGTCGCATCAGCACGCCAGTCGGCGACGATGCGTCGGGGCGGGCGGCCGTCCCACTGGGACAGCACCTGCCAGCGGCCGGCGGCAGCGTTCCGCAATGCCCGCGCATACTCCTGCCCGGCTTTCGTGGTGGAGGACAAGATCAGCGCCGAGCCTTGGTTGGCTTCGATCAGCGCGGCCATCTGCTCCGCCGCCCACAGCGCGTGGCCGGCGGTGTCGAACCGCCGGCGGGTCCGGCCGGTGGGCTTGGTAACCCGGTCCAGGTCGGTTTCGGTCAGTTTCGGCACGTACAACGCTGTCCGGTCGGTGTAGACGGCCTCGAACGGCGACTCATATGTCCGGGTCTGAGCCGACAGACCGACCTGGGAGCCGAACCCGGCCGGAACGGTGGCGGACAGGCACACCACGTTCAGGGCGTAGCAGGTACGCGACCGGCCCGCTTCCGAAGCAATCGAGGCGACTCCCAGATCGTCGGCTTCGCCGTCGGTCGGACCGGTGTCCTGGTCCTCGTCCCGTCCGACCAGGTCGGGTGCCTGCCACACCGCACCGGCCAGGATGGGTCCGACGTCGACGGGGGAGGACCGCAGCACATTCCCGTGGCGCGAGGTCCGTTTCCGCCCACCGGGCCACCCCGACCTCATGCACCTGCACGGCGTGGACCGCGTCGAGCAGGTTCTCCACCCGGGACAGAAGCCGTTTCAGCCGCAACGTCTGGGTCGAATGCGGCGGCTGCACCGCCAGGTTCACCTTCACCAGCCGCGACACCTGCGTCAGCCAGCCGATCAGCAGCTGGGCGACGTCGGACAGCGGCTCATCGTCGGGACCCAGCCGCTTCGGATCACCAGTGCTGCGGCCGGAACCGGGCCTGGGGACGAGAGCGTCGACAGCCCTGCCGACCTCGTCGGCGACCGTCCTGCCAGTCTTGAGCAGCAGGTCGAACTCGCCGCTGCCGTCCAATCCGGCCAACGTGCGCGCCAGCCCGGTGCGCAGCGACTCGACAGAGCGTCCCGACACCTCGGAGGCGCCCTGGTTGCGGACCGTGCCAGGTAGGGCGTGACACTCGTCGACCATCAGGTGGTGGAACGTGCCCAAAGTCCGGGAGCCGGTGACGACCGGCACGGACCTTGTGGCCTGGATGCCGAGAAGGGTGTGGTTGGTGACGACGATGTCCGCGGCTGCCACCGCGTCACGGGCCCGCCGTGGCAGACACAGTTCAGCGAACGGGCACGACTCCGGCCCCAAGCAGTCGGTGGAAGAGACCGAAACCTTCGCCCAGCCACCTCTGGGCAGCTCGCGAGGGTAGGTGTTGATGTCGCCGCCGCCAGTCCTGCCAGGACTCGACGACATCGCCTCGGCGAGAGCCCAGTCGACGAGTGCCGCCTCCCCGGCCGAGGTCCCCGGGGACGGCTTGCCGCTGCTGGGGCCGCCGAATCCGACCGGTGTCTTCGTCTCGCCGGTGGGCGGCGCCGCCAGCAGCGGGGTCAGCTGGGTCCGCAGAGACGCGATGATCTTGTCCGGGCTTCGTCTTGAAGGTGGTGTCGGGCGGGGTCTGGTCGGTCAGCTCGTACGCCGCATCGACCGCGGACTTGGTGCACACGAAGTTGCTCCACCCCTTGTGGACCGCAATCGTGGGGCGGACACCGGTGACCTGCACGCAGGCGTCGAGCATCGCGGGACCATCCTTGTCAAGGATCTGGGCCTGCAACGACAACGACTCGGTGGAGATGACGGTCCGCTGACCGGCGAGGGCGGCCGCGCAGGCCGGCGCCAGCTGCGCAGCGCTCTTGCCCACACCGGTCGGAGCGTTCGCCACCAGCCGCCCACCCGGCACCCCAGGCGCCGCGTCCGGATTGCCGCGCAACGTGGCAGCGATGTCACGGGCGAGCGCAACCTGCCCAGGACGCCGCGGCGCCTCAGGCCCCACGAGATTGGTGACGGCACGGTCCAGAATCCGCAAGCACAAGTCGGGGTCGCTGGTGTCGACGCCGGAGACCACCGCGGCCAACCGGGTGGCGTGACGCGCAAGCTCGACATCGCTGACCGGCTCGCGGGGACGGGTCCGAGTCGGCGTTCTCACCCAGTTCAGGTGTGCGGCGCCGTCCTGCTCGGCGACCGCCACCAACTGCCCAAGCTTGTTGACCATCTGGTCGATCGGTGGGACATTCGCGAGATAGCCAAAGGGGTTCCCGCATGCGCACCACGGTTTCTGCGGTTCTGGTTGCTCTCGTCCTCGTCTTCGCGGGCTCGGCTGCGCCGGCCGCTGCGGGCCCCGGTGATCGACCAAGAGCCGGAGCGCCGGGCATCGGCGACCCGTACTTTCCCGGCGACGGCAACGGCGGCTACGACGTAGCCCACTACGACCTGGAGCTGCGCTACTTCCCAGACACCGACAGGCTCCGCGGCCGCGCCACCATTAAGGCCCGGGCAACCCAGGCTCTCTCATCGTTCAACCTCGACCTCAACGGCCTGCAGGTCGACACCGTCCGGGTCGACGGGCGCCCCGCGACATGGCGGCATCGCGCCGACGAGCTGACCATCACCCCGAAACGGGCCCTGGGCAAAGGATCCTGGTTCACCGCCGAGATCAGCTACGCGGGGATACCGAAGGTCCTGGACGAACCGGCCCTCGGTCAAGCCGGCGTCTTCCCCACCGACGACGGCGCTTTGATCATCGGACAACCGCATGTCGCCGACACCTGGTTCCCGGTCAACGACCACCCGTCCGACAAAGCCAGCTACCGGTTCGAGGTGACAGTTCCCCGCGGGCTTGAGGTAGTCGCCAACGGCTACCTGGCCGACGTCAACCACCACCGGTCCACCACCACCTGGACCTGGGTCGCTCCCGATCCGATGGCCTCCTATCTCGCCACCGCGACCATCGGCCAGTTTGACCTGACGTCGCGCCGGGTCGACGGGATCCGTTACTGGGATGCGATCGACCCCGTCCTGTTCGAACAGGCCGAGCCACGGACCGGCGAGCAGTACGCCATCTCTGGCGGCGACGATTCCGCCTACAAACGGCTCAGCCAGACGTTCGCTGTCCCTGCCGGAGGAGGTCAGCTGTCGTTCTGGGTGAACCGAGACACCGAGCCCGACTGGGACTTCTTCGCCGTCGAAGCACATGCGGCCGGCACCGACAGCTGGACGACACTGCCCGACGCCAACGGGCACACCACCCAGTCGACCGGCTCTAGCTGTCCCTTCTGGCTGACCATCCATCCGTTCCTCGGTCACTATCAGAGTGATGACGGAGCCGACAGCTGCCTCGCGACCGGCAGCACCGGCGGGTGGTATGCGGCCACTGGCGCCAGCGACGGCTACGAGCAGTGGAGCATCGATCTGTCCGCCTACGCCGGCCAGTCCGTGGAGATCGCGCTGGCGGTGATCAGCGACGACGTGGTGTCGGCCAGCGGGGTGTTCGTCGACGATGTGGTGGGACCCAACGGTCAAGGGTCGACGTCGTTCGAGGCCGACGCCGCACCTTTGGACGGCTGGACGGTCTCCGGCCCGCCGGCCGGCAGCCCGGGCAACGCGTCCGATTGGCGGGTGGCCACCGAGGCTGCCGGACCGTCGACCGGCGACAACGCTGCGGCGGCGTTGTCCCGCGAGCCGGAGATCATCCGCTTCCTGTCCGGGTACCTCGGGCCCTACCCGTTCGGCCAGGCCGGCGGGATCGTCGACGACGACCCGGGCATCGGCTTCGCCCTCGAGAACCAGACCCGCCCCATCTACGCGCAGGGTTGGTTCTCCAGCCCAGGCGACAACACCTCCGTGGTGGCGCACGAGCTTGCCCACCAGTGGACGGGCGACAGCCTGGCCCTTGACCGGTGGCGCGACATCTGGCTCAACGAGGGATTCGCCAGCTACATGGAGTGGCTGTGGTCAGAGGACCAGGAAAACGCCACCGCCCAAGAGATCTTCGACTTCTACGCCCAGACGCCCGCCGACGACGGGTTCTGGACCCTGCGCATCGGTGATCCTGGGCCCGACCACATCTTCGACGGACCCGTCTACGACCGCGGCGCGATGACCCTCCACGCCCTCCGCACCAGGATCGGTGACGCCAGCTTCTTCCGTCTCCTGAAGCGGTGGACAGCCACCCAATCCGGCGGCAACGTCGATACTGTCGAGTTCCAGGCTCTGGCCGAACGGATCTCCGGTCAGGACCTCGACGCATTCTTCCGAACCTGGCTGTACACGCCCGAGAAACCAGCAGGACTGGACCCTGCTCAGTCTCGGGCTCGTGCTGCAGACTCGACGCCACCCTGGGCTCGGCAGCTGTCTCACGCTCCCCGCCGCTGACCGTCCCCGTCACGGGTCGGTGGATCGCCACCGAGCTCCGGGGACGACTCCTGGTCAGAAGTCGAACGACGACAAACTTCAGCACGAAGAGCACTGCGATCGGACTAGCGGGCCACGTACAGTTTCAAGCATCGGATGATCTCAGGCTTGGACAGCGTCCCTACGAGCCGCTGCGTGCGGTGCACGGCCATGGCTACGGGACCGAAGCCGGCTTACGGTGGAAGACGTCGCCGCGAAGCTGAGCACCGAGGTTGAGCCCACTGGTGCCGGCGGCTCCCGGTGCTCGCCTGGTCGACAATGCGTGCGGCCTGGGGACCGGTCGGCTACTGGGAGCTCGCTGGGATCAGTCGTTCCGGTCAGCCAGCGGCGTCGACGCGCTCGAAGCGGTCGACTTTCCAAGCCGCGCCCTGCTTCACCAAGGTGAGGACCGCGATCTGTTGCGCGGCGGCTGTCGGGATTCCCTCGTGTTGGTGGGTGCTGTCGACGGTGACGACGCCGTTGCGGTACCGGATGCGGACAACCGCTTTCCTGCTGCTCAGGTGGCCGGGGATGATCTTGTGGACCTCGACGATGCTGCGGCGGTGGTTGACGGTCAGCTGCTGCCAGTGCGGGTCGGCGTTCGCGCCGGCGTCTTCGATGACCGATAGCTGCTCGAAGAAGTACCGGTCGCTCATGTGTGGTCGGGCCCGTTGGAGGTGGTCGGTGGCGTAGCCGTCGGGGAAGCCGAAGTCGAGGTACGCCGCAGTGAAGTCCGCGGCGACCTGCTTCGCTGACGTGTACGCCGCATCAGTGGGTTCGTTGGTCGCCTCCGGGTTGACCGGGCCGTGTCCCTGGGCGCCTGGATTGGATGTCGGTTCTGTGCCGTTGGTGGGAGCGGCGGACGGGGTCGTCGGCGGTTGGCTGGGCGCCTGGACCGTTGACGTCGGCACCGGGGTCGGCGGCGTGCCGGGGTCGCCCGTGCTGCAGGCGGCTGACGCGAGCAGAACCACCAACACAAGGCAGGCGCAGGTGGCGGCGCGGCGAGCAGAGCTCATGAACGGGTTACTGTCGTTGTGCGGGACCGTCGAGCCGGGTGTCTGCGGCAGCCCTGTTGTCCGCATCACCGCACCCCGTGCGAGTTGAGCAGCGGCACCGGATCGACAGGGCTGCCGCCGTCACGGATCTCGAAGTGCAGGTGCGCTCCGCCTGGACCGGCCGGCCGCACATTGCCTTCGTGTCCGACACTGCCGATCTGCTGGCCCGCCGTCACCTGCGCACCGGCCGGCACGAGACGGCCCTGCAGGTGCGCGTAGTAGGCGACCAACTTCGGGTGGGTTGCCGACTTCACGACCATGTAGTTGCCGTAGGACCGATGCGCTGAGCCGCCGCAGACCGGCAGGGCCGTGCAGGATCCGCCGCTGGCCGGCAGGGACTCCGACGTGATCACGGTGCCGGTGAACGCGGCGTACACGGGGGTGCCGTCGGGGGCCGGATAGTCGACGCCGCTGTGGCCGGTGTAGCAGCCCCAGCCGCAGCCGACCTTGACGGCGCCGCCGACCGGATCGGCCCACTGTCCGCCGGCGACAGGCAGTGCAGTGCCTGCGGCGGCGGTGGGTCCGGTGCCCTGGTGACCGTAGACGGAGACATGGATGTGGTTGTGGTGAGCGCGACCGGGGTCTGTGGAGTCGGCGTCGAAGTAGGTCCGCCAGCCGGAGTCCCGTTCGACGTTCCAGATCTCCCCCCACCAGATGACGTACTGGACCCCCAGTTCTGCCTGATGGGTCTGGACCCAGCGGGAGATGTCGGACCCAAGCTTCTGGCCTTCCGGTGTCTCCCAGCCGGGGATCATGATGTCGACGGCCTGCGCCTTCGTCGGCTGGTGGCCGTCGTAGGTGCTGATCGTCTGGACGGCGGGGAATGCGGCCTTGACGCACCGGGTCACCAGCAGTGCGTCCGGGGTGACGCCCTGAGTCTCAGCCGGCATCCTGGTCGGGGGGCATTCGCCGAGGAACGCGGCCGCACTCGTGCCGCACCCGGCACCGCCGGCGGCGCCGGGACCGTCGATGCCGGCCACCCGGTCCAGCAGGAGGGCGGCGACCGGCTCCCAAGGGTCGTAGGCGGACGGGAACGCCGACACCTGCACCTTCTGGGCGAGCTCGCCTTTCGCCATCGTCTGGTAGCCGCGGATGTCCAGCAGACCGGGAGGCCCGTCAGCTTTCGGTTTCGACCGGCCACCGTAGAACATGCCGATCGTGTACGCGACGCCATCCATCAGCTGCTGGACGCTGCCCCAGGCGCCGGGACGCTGCTGGAACAGGTTCACCGAGTCGTGGTCACGGCCGACCGCCTCATGCGGGAAGTCGAGCGACTCGGGCACGTTGGCGTTGGCGTAGACCCGCAGTTTCGACTCCTGCAGGGCTGTCATCAACGCCACCTGGAGGTACTTCGGTCCCAGGCCCAGTTTCCTGCCGTAGCCGATGATCTCGGCGGCGTGCTGGATCTGGGTCGCGTCGAGGGTGATGGGGTCGCCGGTGCTGGTGGTCGCCGTGAGCGTGGTTGGGAGCCGGCCGGTGGGGACGTTGCCGTTCGCGTCGGTCAGATCGGTCTCGGTGGGGTCGCCGGATCCCTCATCCGACGGTGCTGGGGTCGCGCCGTCCGGTGTGGACGTGCCGCCGGCGGCGGGGGTCGAGGTTCGTGGAAGTCGACGGGAGTGTGGGCGGGGTCCCGGTGGGGGACAGGTCGGAGGGTGGGGTGGTTGTCGCTTCGGTGGTGCAGGTGTCCGGTGGGTTGCCGAGGGCGAACATCAGCGCGATCTGGAACCACGGCTGCGCCCGCTGGTCGGCGTTCTCGATCGGCAGCTGCGCAAGGGCCTTGGTGAACGCGGCCCGGGTCCGGTCCTGGGCGGCGACGTCGTCGGGTCCGGTGCCGAGCTGCAGCATCTGCCCGCGAGTGGTTTCGGTGCTGGTCGCGCCCGCGGTCAGGGACCGCATGGTGATCACCGGGTCGGCCTGAGACAGCAGCCTGTCGAGGAGCCGGCCTACCGCGGTCCCGGCGTCGTCGCGTCGGGCGGCGGACTCGTTGGTGAGCGGGTCGATGTCCCACGTTGTCGCCAGCTCGTTGAACGTGGCGACGTCGAGGTGGAAGGGGCCGACACCGGTGGTGAGGCTCGGCAGCGACGGGGTGCCACCGCTGCCCGTCTTGGCGGAGGCGTCTGCCGCGCCCTTGGGCCGGGCGTTCGGGTCGTTGGAGGCCTCCACCAGGATCGCGTTGTGGTCCGACCCGTAGCGGGGAAGGATCGTCTGGCTGATCGGGGCGGCGAGGGTGTTGGACGCGAACACGTAGTCGATGAGTCGGCCGCCGGCCTGGGTTCCTCGCTTCGGGTAGCCGAGGGTGCGCCAGTTCGAGTACTGACCGTGCGAGGCGTACCTGACGTGGGGGAAGCGGGAGTCCTGCACGCGGGCGTCGGCGGCGGCGGCGATGTTGTGGTCGCCGGTGATGAACGTCGCCAACCCGGCGGCCTGCAGCTTGTCGCTGGTGGCGAGGGCGGCGTCCATCTGGCGCTCGGCGGCGGCGACGCGTTTCGGGTGGCGCGGGTTCGGCTTGCCGCGAGTCTCGATGCTCGGCAGCAGATGGTTGTTGATGACGGCGAAGTGGGCCCCGGTCTTCGTCCTGAACTCGGCCCACTGCAACGACTTGGGCCCGAACGACCCGCCGCCGACACCGCCGGATTCGACCGAGACATGTTCGAACACTCTCTGGGAGTGCTGCGCGACCAAGTCGACCCGGTCCCGTCGCCACACGATGAGGACGGCGTTGTCGACTTTCGACATGCCCCACTGGGTGCCGAGCCGGGCCCGGATCATGTTCCGTTTGCTGTCAGGTGTGACCTCCTGGAGACCGATGACGTCGGCGCCAGCGTCGCCGATCTTGGTGATCGAGTCGATGACCCGGTTGGTGCTGTTGCTCTTCAACGTGTTCCAGCTGGCGATCTTCACGTTCAGCGGTGCGCCCGGATTCGGGTTGGGCGTCGGCACACCTGAGTCGGCGTCGGCGGCCACCTCGCCGGCGGGGGAGTCGACCTCGGTTTCCAACGCGGCCAGGACCGCCCAGTGCACGCCGCTGCGGGTCGCAGCCTCGGCGTAGTCGCCGGCCTGCTCCCCGGTGATCGCACCGGATGCTCGGTTGCGGCTCATCGCCGTCGTCGACATCTGGTCGGCGAACGTCGAACCCAACGCCGCAGCGCTCGCCCCCAGCATCACCAGCAGCAGAAAGCCAGGCAGCAGCAGGCAGAGCAGGGCGGCCCCGATCTTGCCTTTGTGCCGGGACGTGGTGATCGTCGTGGCTGCCCCGGCGATGGCCCCGATCACAGCACCGTGCGCGCCGCCGAGCCTGGCACCGACGGCCGCGCCCTGCTTCACATCTCGGACCGCACCCGCCGCACCGGACAAGGCTTGGGTGACCCCGCCTTTCTCTGCTGTCGCAGCCGGCGTGCTCTGCTCGGGGGTCGGTGGTGCATCGTTGGTGCCGACCGGGTTCGGCGAACGCTGGGCTTCTGCCGTCGGGGATGTCGGCAGGAACTGGGCAGCAGGGTCGACGAAACCGTCAGGGTCCGAACCTGCCCTGGTGCCGCTGGGCGGCTGCAGCGGGGTGTATGAGCTGCTCTGCTGGTCGTTCATCGGGCCGCCCGGTAGCGCTGGCCGGGGACCGTGTGGTCGCCGAGCGGGAAGTACCGGCGCCGGCGGCGGGTCAGCCGTCGGGTCTGCGCGGGGGTCGGCAGCCTGGCCCCCTTGGAGGTGTTGTGCCAGCCGCAGGCGGCGACGAGGTTGGTGAGGGTGGACGCGCCGCCCCGCACGTGCGGCCACCAGTGGTCGGCGTGCTCGGCGGCCCGGGAGCAGCGACGCAGACCGACCCAGGTGTCGAACTCGCAGCGGTGCCCGGCCCGGGTGAACCCGACGCGTCGCTCGTCCGGGGTGAACGTGCGTCGGGGGTCTGTGGGCCCCCGGGTCCGGCCGCGCAGCAGGCGCCCCAGCACGGTCAGCAGCGGCAGGGCTGCGGCCGCGGCGACCATCCGGGGATGCGACCGGTAGGCCTCGCCCGCCCAGATCAGCTAGGTGGCGTGCCGGTTCGGTCACGGGCGGGGTCAGGAGGTGCAGACTGAGCGCGGCCCAGATGATCAGACAGGCCGCGACCAGTCCGGCCACCGCCCCCGCTGCGACGTCAGCCGTCGTCTTCACCACCCGCTGCTCCTCCTCACCCGTTGTCGCCTGGCCGTTGACAGGACCGGGGTCGACAAACTGGTGTGCGGGGGAAGCCGAGCCAGATGGGGCCTACCCGGGCGGACGCCGCCGCAGGTCGGGAAACCTCCCAGTCCGGGACGAACCGGGACTGTTCCTTGCGTGGACCGATCCCAGGGATCGTGCCGTCGCACGTGCCCCTCCGGGTCGCGACCTCAGAAGTCGTCGTCGGCCGGGGGAGCGGCCTTGCGACGGGTGGTGCGGGCCGGCGGATCCTCGGTCTTGTCCTCGTCGGCGTCGACGCGACGGCCGGACCGGCCGGGACGATCCTCGGCGGCATCCTCGTCACGGTCGGCGACGACCTTGGTGATCTTGGCCGACTGCCAGCGCAGGTCGGGGGCGACCGAGGTGGCGACGAACGACGTCTTGGTGATGTTCTTGGCCTCGCCGTCGACCTCGGCCTCCACCTTGTAGGTGCTGGCGCGGGCGACGACCACAACCCGCTTGCCCTTGGTGAGGGACTCGGCGACGTTGCGGGCGAAGGAGTCCTTCCTGCCGGAGAAGACGGTGACGTCGACGTACACCGGGGGTGCGTCGTCGTCCTTGCTGAACTCGTCGAGCGCGATGCTGAACACAGCACGCTCCGAACCGGACCGGCTCGTGATGAGCTTCGGGTCGCCGGCGAGATTGCCGACGAAAGTGGAGGTGTTCACGATGGAACTCCTTTGTTCTCTGCCACTGGTGGGCTTGGGTTCCCCCGACCAGATGTCTCTGACCGGGTGGTGGGACCGGGGTTGGCCTCACTGCAGTGGTGTGCGGTGCCGGGACGTTCTTCGACATCCGATCCCCGGCTCAGGCGACCGCACCCACAGGCGCGGCACGAGGTCGTGGGCCGACCCAGATCGGACATGGTCAGCGGTTGGTCCGACACCTGCAGGTACGGACCTGCCGGGCGCATCGCCAGGTCATCCACGACCTCGAACACGGTCAGGTGCCACCGCGGCGGCAGGTCAGCCAGCCGGGTCGCCACCACATGCAGGACACCACCGTCCGGATCGGGTTGGGTGACGACATGACCGGGTTCGGCGAAGGCGGCGAGCACCGCCTGCCGGTACGACGCGTCGAAGGCGTAGTGGGTGGACTCATCGGAGCTGAGGACCCCGTCCCGGGAGGACACCAGCACCTGACCAGCCAACCCGAACGCCTCCACCACCAGACAGCGACGAACCCCATCCGGCAGATCGAGTGGCCCGCTGCGACCGGGCGATCGCCTGACCGGCGGCTCAGCCACCCGGAGGGCACCCGGGGCCGGGGTGATCACCGGACCTGACCTGCGAGTGGGCGCCAGCAGACGAGTATCCGGCTGCGGTGCCGGTGGGGCAGCAACCTGGGGCGACGGGACCGGAGCGGCGCCGGCCGTCAGTGCACCGAGTGGTCCCGGCCGGAGTGGGAACGGTGGCCTTCCGGGGTCGGGCCGGTTTCCGGCGGCGGGCGGCCTTGTCGGCGGCGACGATCACGCGGGATCGGTGCAGCGCAGACCGCAGGTCGAACCGACGTCCAGGCGGCAAGCTGACGTGGTGGTGGTCTTCCAGCTCGATCGCGGCCAGGGTGTCGGCGCGCAGGTTCGTCACCTCGACCCTGGTGGTCTCCTCACGGTCGGTGCCGTCACCGGCATCGATGCCGGCCCCGCCGCTGTCGTCGTCGCTGACCCGGACCTCGATGGTGCGGCGCTTCGCCCAACCGTCGACGGCCACCACCGACCCGACCGGCGGCACGCCGAGCCGCTCCTGGGCGATCAGGTCGTCGTTCCACATCGTGCCCTCCACCCAGGCACCGTCGGAGCCTTCCAGGTCGAAGCGGGCGACCGTGCCGGCCTTGGTCGAGCTGCGGTCCCACCGGGTCAGCACACCGGCGACAAGCGCTGACCGACCCCGACCGGCCAGATCCATCGCCAACAAGGAAGAGACCCCCCGGGCCGGGCGACCCATTGTCGCCCCCGACTCCTCATGTGCCCCGTCGGTCGAACGGTAGGCCCGCAGAGCCTCCCGATGCGGGGTCAACGGATGCTCACCGACCCGCAGACCCAACCGCATGCGTTGCCGTTCCGACCGTTCCAGGCCACCCCACTCGGCGTCGATCGGCGTGTCGAGGTCGGCGCGCAGCGACATCATCAGACCCATCCGCGGACCGAACGCGTCCAGGGCACCCGCCTCGACCAGCGCCTCCACGACCCGGACGGTGACCTGCTGCCCCTCGAGCCGCTGCATCAGGTCCGTCAGCGACACGAAGACTCCACGCGTCTCCCGCTCGGCCAGAATCAGCCCGGCGGCGCGGCCGACGTCGCGGATCTCCGACAGTCCCAACCGCAGCCGACCATCGGCGCCGACCGAGGTGGTGGCCCGGCCCAGGTTGATGTCGGGCGGTGCGACCACGATGCCGTCGGAGCGCAGATCGGCCAGCACCCGTCGACGCTTGTCGTCGTCATCGGTGCAGGCCAGCACCGCCGCCGCGGCCTGGCTCGGCCAGTTGGCCTTGGCGTAGGCGGTCAGGAACGTCACCTGGCCGTACGCCTGGCTGTGGGACCTGTTGAACTGGTAATCGGCGTTGCGCTTCAGGCTCTCCCACAGCCGCTGTGCGGTCCTGCGACTGAACACCGGGGAGATGATGCCGCCGTCGGTGTCGCGGAACTCCCGGCCGGCGCCGTCGAGGAACGCTTCGCCCACCTCGGCCATCAGGTCGGCCTTCTTCTTACCGATGGCCCGGCGAAGCTTCGCCCGCCCTGCCGCATCGAAGCCCGCCACCACCGTGCCCAGCAACATTGATTGCTCTTGGAAGACACAGTTGTGGACAACCAGACCCTGCGCCACGAAGTTGTGGTGCTCCTCGACTTCAAGATCAAAGACTGCCGAGATCCCGTCTTCGACGACTGACTTCACCTGAAGCCAGCGGACACGCGTCAGTGACTCCATCTCGGCGTCACCGCTCACCTCGGCGAGCGTGCTCAGAACTCGATGTCCGACGGTCACATTCTGGCTCGCGCAAGGATTCGGGATTCCCCAGCGCTTGACTGACGTCTTCCACGGCCGATGACGCTCGATGAACGGTCCGAGGGCCTTGCGGGGGTAGCGCGAACTTCGATTTCTTGTCCGGCGAGACGGATGTCACGAGCCCGTCGCGCTTCTGTGCATGCCTGAGGTGGGGAGCCTACGATCGCTGCGAATCTGTCCACATCGATGACCTGCACCGTCTGCTGAACCCGGTCTGCCCCGCGGCCGGTGCGGTACGACGTGCGGGTGACCGTGGTGGCGATGCCCAGTCTGAGAAGGCAATGGCGAACGTCGTAGGCAAGTCCAGGACTGACCGTCGAGTAGCGAGCGTCCAGCGTCTTGCCGCAAAGCCCGACGTGACCGTCGCAGTCCCACAGGGCTGCCAGCAGCGCGGCCAACGCGGTGTCCGACCGCCCCGTCCAGGCGGCGGGTATCCGCTTCTGGTGACTGGCTGGCCCAGCCTGAACGGCGGCGCCTTTGGGCGCCTTGAGCCCGCAGCTGCGCATCCAGCGCAGGTGCTCGGGCGCGGTGGTGCCGCCGATGCCACCTCGGATGTCGGTGATCGGGGCAAGCTTGGATGCTCTGGTCTGTCCCTCGCCGCGTCCCGCGTCGACGAGCCGCGCGTTGATGAACCTCGCTCGCAGGGACTCGTCGAGTGCTTCGTGCAGCTCGTCGCGGCCCTTGGTGAAGAACGCCGACGTGACGTGGGTGAGCCCGCCGTCGGCAAGTAGGTACCCCAGGATTCGCGCCTCGTGGAGCTCCGATGGTGACGCAGCATGGCACATCCAGTGACTCGAGATTCCATGGTGCGGCCACAGAATCGGCCCCGGTCAGGGCCCCCGCGGCCTTCCAGCCATCCTGGGTGAGCACCCGGTGGTCAGGCGTCAGACGGATCGTGTCGCCGTTGTGAAGCGTAAGGCGGACGACGGCCCTCATGCCGTTGTCCATGACCCGCAGGACCCGACCGTGCTGGGTGCGCAGCTCATCGTCGACCGACTGCACGAGTTCGCCGACGACGATGTCCTCGATCGGTACCTGGCGTCCGCGGGTCACCGAGTGGACCAACTCGCCTTGGGCAATGCACAGGCCAACGGTGGAGCCGAGGACGGAGTCCAGCCACTTCTGTTCGACCGGGTCGTCGGTGAAGACGCCGTAGTCGACGGGCTCCCGGCCGGACTTGCGTTCCACGTACCGCTCGCCCATCCCCGCCGACATGGGCCCGGGCCGGTACAGCGCGGAGATGGCGGACAGGTCGTCCAGTGAGCTGGGATGGGAGCCGACCAGCAGCTCCCGCATGCCCGCTGACTCCATCTGGAAGATCGCCGATGTGCGGCCTTGCCGCAGCAGCTCCCAGGTGGCACGGACCCGGGCGTCGGACAGGTCTGTGGTGTCGGGCATGGTGGCGAAGTCGACGACCTCGCCGGTGGTTTCGGCGATGATCCGGGACGTTTCGGCGAGCACGTCGAGCGACCGCAGGAACAACGCGTCCAGCTTCAACAGACCCAACGCCTCGGTGTCTTTGCCGTCCCAGTCGGTCACCCACGGCTGCTCGGCCGCCGGGAGATCCTTGAAACCGCCGCTGCGGTCTTTGCGCAGTGGGATCAGCCCGGGCAGCGGCTCACCGGAGACGACCACACCGCAGGCGTGGATGCCGGCCCCGAGGACGGCGTTCTCCACGGTCAGCGCGTGGTCGAGGATGGTCGCCGCCACCGGGTCGGCGGCGACCAGGTCCCGCAACGGCCGGCCCGGCTCGAACACCGGATCCAGCACCTGCTGCAATCCCAGCGGTCTGCCGCCGTCCATCGGGATCATCGACGCCATCCGGGCACCCAGGTCGTTGCGTTCCAGCACCCGGGCGACATCTTTCACCGCACGCCGGGACCGGGCCATCGCGAACGTGCCGAGCCGGGCGACACAGTCGGTGCCGTACAGCGCCCGCAGATGCGCGTGGATCTCCGGGATCCGCCGCTGCTCGAAGTCGACATCGATGTCGGGCATGTCGGTCCTGCCCTCCTCGAGGAACCGTTCGAAAAGAAGGTCGGCGCCCAGGGGTTCGACGTCGGTGATCTTCAGGCAGTAGGCCAGCGCCGACCCGCAGGCGCTTCCGCGGCCCGGGCCGACCAGGATGCCCTGGGCGCGGGCCCAGCCGGTGAGCTCGGCCAAGATCAGGAAGTAGGACGCGAAGCCGAGTGAGGTGATCACGTTCTCCTCGCGCCGCAGCCGGGTCTTCACCTCCGGCGGCAGCGGGAAACCGTACCGTTCCTTTGCACCGTGGAGAACCAGGTGATGGAGGTAGGTGTCGTCGGTGTCGAAGCCGTCGGGCAGCGCGAACCGGGGCATCCGGTAGCGGACCTCCGGCAGGACCCAGTCCTGCACTCGCTCGGCCACCGCGACTGTCGCGGTGCAGGCGTCCTGCCAGCGGGCCGATCCCGGCCGCAGCGCCCGCATCTCCGCCTCGGTCCGCAGGTGGTAGCCGGACCCGGTGAACCGGAACCGCTTCGGTGACGACAGCACCGTCTTCGACTGCGACGCCAGCCACACGTCGTGGGTGCCGCGGTCGTCGGCGTGGACGATGTGGGCGTCGTTGGTGGCGACCATCGTCAGCCCGTGTGTGTCGGCCAGGGCGGCCAGTGACCTGGAGGCTGCCGATTCCGGCTCGATGTCGTGGTCCATGATCTCGACGTAGACGTTCTGCGGCCCGACCGCGCCGACCAGGGCCAGCAGGTTCTGCTCCGCCGTCGCAAGATCACCGCGGGCGGCGTAGCTGGCGACCGGGCCGCCGAGGCAGCCGGTCAGCACGATCAACCCTTCGCTGTGCTGCTTCAACAGCTCGATGTCGGCGAGAGGCTTGCCGAACAAGGTTTCCTGCGCGGTGTTGCTGATCTTGACCAGGTTCAGCCAGCCGGTCGGGGTGGCGGCCAGGACCGTCAGGTGCTCGTTGGCCTTCCGCTTCGTGCCGGTGTCGGTATCGGAGCCTTCGCTGTCACCGTCGCGGGGGACCAAGATCACCTGCGGGTCGAACCGGGAGCCGATGGACAGGTAGACCTCCTGGCCCAGGATGGGTTTGATCCCGGCTGCGCGGCACGCGTGGGCGAACTTCCAGGCGCCGGCGAGGGTGCCGTGGTCGGTGATCGCCGCCGCCGGCTGCCCGTCGGCTTTAGCGGCCTGCACGATGTCGCCGATTCGCCCCATTCCGTCGAGCAGGCTGTACTCGGTGTGGGTGTGCAGGTGGACGAAGCCCTTTCCCTGCGCGACGGTCGTGGGGCCCTGCGCGACGGTCATGGGGCCCAGGTGTGCGGCGGATGCTGCGCCGGTGACATCGCTGGATTGGTCGTCACCGCAGCGATTCCAGCGCCGAGGACCGCAGCAGCACCATGGCCTGCTCGCCACGTGCGCGTTCGGTTTCGGTGGCGGTGGGGATCAGCTCACCGGTCCACCGGTCCTGGACCGCCACATGTCGTGCGCGGCGAGGTCACGGTGGTCGTCGGCATGCAGCTCGCCGAACACCGACCGCAGGGGGGCCACCATCTCGGCGTAGACGGCCGGGTCGAAACCGGGGATTCTGCCGATCCGGTTCCGGTGCCGCAGGGCGACGTCCGCGTAGGCGACCACGGCGGGCAGGGCCGGGTCGACGGTGAGGTCCAGCCCGGCACGCTGCATCGCGGCCAGACCTTCACTGATCAGTCCGTCGGAGCAGCCGGCGGCGACCTGCATGACGGTGTCGCGCTGCGCCGGCGTGGCCTCTGCCCACAGCTGGGTGGGAGTGGGGTGCGTCATCGCAGCGACCCGCCCGTCGTAGGGGTGCGGGCCTGGACGGAGGCGACCCAGGCTTCGCGGACGGTGCAGTGCAGCTCGTCGGCCCAGTAGTCGACCAGGTCGCGCCGGTACTCCCGGCAGGCATCGGCCTCGGTGGTGAAGCTGTCCCGGAGCCGCTGCAACGACACCCCGGCGGTGGCCGTCTCGGTGTCCAGGGACTGCAGGTCCGGGTCGTCCGGGTCGAGCGCTTCGGCGGCGGCGAGCCGGTCAGCGGTCCAGTCGATGCGGGACAGGTGGAGGTCGATCGTCGGACGGCTCAGCCCCGGGAGCTGCGAGACGAGGACCCGGTGCGTCGCCGCCCTAGTCAGCCGCGGACGCATGCCTTCCTCGGGCAGACTGCAACGGACCACGGACAGCAGGTCGGTGGCCGACGCGGTTCCCGGGGGCAGGGCAGCGACCGGGTGTGGAGCCTCAGCGTCCTGGCCCAGTTCGAGGTCGGACTCAGGCTGCAGGTTGGGGCAGAACCGTCCACCGGTGGGGGAGCCGGCGGGTACGCGCGGCTGCGTGATCATGCTCATGGACGCCTGGTGTGCGGCGACGGGCAGACCGTTCCAGATCCGAGTCCAACGATGGATGTCAGATACCGCCGGCCAAGGTTGTGCCGAACCATCGCTGCTCGCCGTGGGTGGCCCAGAAGTCGTGCTCGGCGCGGCCCACGTACTCGTCGTCGGGCTCGGCGTCGTCGTTCTCGTCGTCTTCGCCGAACTGCCGGTACGACCTCGGCAACGGGATGCTCGCGTCAGCGAAGTCGGTATCGGACGGCTCCCACTCCGGCGGCGGAGCCAGGGCGAGCTCGGACTCGATTCGTGGGTGCTCGGCGAACCGGCCACCCACCGTGGACCCGGCGGGCTGGCGGCAGGGCTGCGGAAGCGGTGGTGCGGTCATGTCCACCAGGTGTGCGGCGAACCTGCCTTCGCTCGGCGCCGGCTCGACGGGGAGGGTCGGCGGCCGCGGTTACGGTGTCGCCATGCCCACCCCAGCCCGCCGCGACGATCAGCCGTCGCGGCCCGTGCTGCCGGAGGCCACCAGAACGCGGGTGCAGCATCTGCTGCAGGAGTCCCGGTCGGCGGCCACCCGGCGGGCTTACCTGTCCGACTGGACGGCGTGGACCCGCTGGTGTGAGCTGGCCGGTCAGCAGCCGCGGCCGGCGGAGCCGGATCTGCTGGCGGCCTATCTGGCCGACGCCTCCCAGGTGGCGGATGCGGACGGGCGACCCGTCTACGCACCATCGACCCTGTCGCGCTGGGTGGCCGGCATCAACTACTTCCACCTGGCCGCCGGACTGACCGCACCCGGATCGGCACCGGTGGTGGCGGCCACGTTGGCAGGAATTCGGCGGGAGGCTTCCAGACCGGTGCGTCGCAGTGCTGCGCTCACCCTCGACCTGCTGCGGCAGGTTCTCGCCGCGATCGACGTCGCGACCTGGCCGGCCGCGGTCACCGGCCACCGGGACCGGCTGGTGCTGCTGCTCGGGTTCACCACCGCCATGCGTCGCTCCGAGCTGGCCGGACTGACCGTCGGCGACGTCACCGTCAACGAACCGGACGGGCTGGTGGTGCGGCTGCGCCGATCCAAAACCGACCAGGAAGGCCACGGCGCCATCCGCCCCGTACCCGTCGCGCGCAACCCCGGCGACTGCGTCTGCTGCGCCTGGGCGACCTGGCGGGCTCTGTGCCGGGCGAAGACGCGGCCCGACGCGATGCGGCTGGTGCTGGAGCGACCCACCACCGGGCACCTGTGCACGACTCCCCAAGAGCAGCCCGGCGAACAGGGTCCGCCGGGGGAGCAGCTGCCGTTGCTGCGGACCTGCCGGTCCGACGGGGCGATCTCACCGGACCGGCCGATGTCCGGGGCCGCCATCCATGCGGTCGTGCGGCGCCGGACCGGCGACGCAGGGTTGGACCCGACCCGGTTCGGTGCGCACTCGCTGCGCGCCGGGTTCGTCACTCAGGCGTTGCGCGGCGGGGCCGACTTCGCCGCCATCATGCGCCAGACGGGGCACACGTCACCGACGATGGTGCAGGTCTACGCCCGGGAGAACGACCCGCTCCGCGGCAACGCCGTCACCCAGCTCGGGCTGTGAGAACCGGCTACCTCGCACCCGCCCGGGTCGACGGGCGGGTGCGGCTCTACCTCGACTGGTGCACCGCCCGTGACCGCAGCCCGTTCCCGCTCACCCCGCAGCAGGTGGCCGGCTACGCCCGCGACACCGGCCACCCACCCCGGACCGGGTGGATGCGGGTGGTGCTGGCCGAGCAGGCCCGCCGCGGCCACCGGCTGGACCTGGTCGGGTCGGCACCGACACCGTCCTCGACGCCGCACCCGGTTCCTCCGCCAGGGCACCCGGCCTGGCTGGTCGCCGCCGCCCGATGCGCCGCCAACGCCGGCGGAGCCCTCCGTTGGACTCAGCTGATCACAGGCCGGCGGGACGCCGTGGTGCTGGTGGCCCGCTGGCTGGGGCGGTCACGCCGCGGCATCGTCAGCCTCACCACCGCGGACCTGCGAGGCGGCGGCGCGCTCGGACACCTCAGCAGCGCACCACAGACCAGTGATCACCCGCTGTCGTGCCCAGCATCGGTGGTCGGCGACTGGGCGGCGGTGCTGCCCGCGCTGCAGTCGGGTAGCCGAGCCGCCGCCCAGGACGTCGTCCTGGGCGGGAACGCGCACCACGCCGAGCCGGCTGATGGTCCGCTGTTGTTCGCGGTCGACCGTCACGGTTGGGCCGACCCGCAGGTGCCGCTGAGCCCGAGGGCGGTCACCGCCATCACGGCCGTGCGGCTCGCACACGCCGCAACACCCCAACAGGACGGCCTGCCTGAAACCGATCGTGATCCGGCGGACACCGCCGGAGCTGGGGTCGACGTGGACGGTGACCTGGAGGCGCTGCTGGACCGGCTCGACGACGCAGCAGACGACCTGGCCCGGCGCACCGCGGTGCTGCTCGCTGAAGCCGGCGACCAGGCCGCCTGGGTTCGGGCCGCCTGGCTCTGAGCCGGTCTCCGTCGACGTCTGGCGGGGTTTGTCGCTCGCCTACTGGCTCGAACCGGGCGCTCCGCGGAATGGTCTCGGCGAGGCGATTGGGGCGCTGGCTGGGTACGTGCCGGTCCGGGTAGGAGCACTGTCCCTCGTGCGCGGACTCGCTTGAACTACCTACCAGCCAGAGCTTCTGTTCGGCCCCGTCCAATCCTTCTGATCGTCGGGAGGAAGCGCCGCCCGAGATCCACCGAAGGCCCTTGCGACGACTGGTCACCGAAAGACCTCCCGGGTGACTCAAGTGGTGAGACTGTCAGTCCAGTCCATGGGCGTTGCGACCAGGAGTCCTCGAGAGGAGTCAGATCGTCTCGTACGACGTGCAGTAGTAGACGCCTTCGGTTTGAACTTCGAATTCGTTGAGCAGAGTGGCCCCTTGTGGAAAGTCGAGGGTCAGCGTCAGCCTGTGCCGAGTTTCGGGTTGGAACTCCGGCTGTTGCAGGTCGGCCCAGTGGTGACCGACGTACACGTGCTCATGCGAGTAAGTGCCGATGATCACTTTCAGCACCCGATACCGCATGACGCCGATGATGTAGAGCGCTCCGGGTCGGGGGGCCTGGCGCCCGGGGTTCTCGAGCTCGGCCTCAAGGACGAGGCTCACGGTGCTGGCTCCTCGATGCGGATCCGTACCCGGCGATTACGGGCACGGTCGGCGTTGGTCACGTTCGGTGCGACGAAGCTGGTTGACCCTCGGCCGACGGAATGGAAGTTGTCGTTCGTGAGACCGGGGGCCGCGGCGATGATCTGGGTGCGCACCTGGTCTGCCCGAGTCCGCGACAGCGTGTTGTTGACCGCCGCCGTGCCGACGTTG
Organism: uncultured Actinomycetota bacterium; assembly: GCA_963707005.1. Lineage (GTDB taxonomy): Bacteria > Actinomycetota > Actinomycetes > Propionibacteriales > Propionibacteriaceae > Microlunatus. Next base: position 50,675 of record CAVPPP010000024.1, on the reverse strand, counting down.
TCGCAGAAGCCCTCGATGATCGCCGTTGCTTGGGGGTGTGCGATCAGGTCTGCGGCGGCAGTCGCGATCGTTGCGGCGCCAGCGGCGGGCGGCGCGTCCGAGCCGGTCGCGTATGAGTCGATCACCTGGTCGGAGACATTCACGCGCCCGGCTTGACGGGAGTTGGTGATCTGGAAGTCGGCCGTGCCCGGGGACTGCGTAATTTCGAGGACCAAGAAATCGGTCTCAAAGTCGACGGTGGCATTGAGCACACCGGCGCCACCCGGCGACACGCGCTCGGCGATACGCGGCCCAGTTCCGGCGAGGTCTGAGATCACCGCGCTCTGGGCGATGTTCCCCTGCTCATGCGCCGCGGGAAACTGGTTCACACCAGCCGCCGGCACAGCAGCGTGCGCGACGAAGTTCTCGTTCAGCTCATGGGCCAGGAACGCGACACCGTGGCCGGGAGCGCCGGTCTCAATCGCGTCAATGTCATCCATGTCGATGTTCTGCACTCGACTGCCGGTGAGGTCGTTTGGGGTTGGGAACGCTCCAATCACCACACCTGCCTGGCCTGTGCCGAAGTTCACCTCGGCGTCTTGGGCCGGGTCGTCCATGATCGTCGTGAGCAGGTTCGCGAATGCCGGGGATGTTGCGGGTATGGCAAGGCTGCCGATTGCTGTCACCTGGTTGGTTGCGGGATCGCGGCCGAGGAGCACACCGCTTGCCGGCTCGGCATGCGCCCGGAAGCTGTCGAAGTCAGCCGCAGTGCCGGCCGCGATCAGCCTCCGTTGCACGGAGGGCTGTGACGCACCATCCTTGCCCAGAGCCCGTGTCACAGCCGCGTTACCGACCGCGGCCTGCAACGCGAGCATCACCTGCGGGGGTGGTGCTTTCTGACCAGCAACCAGGCCCTGCACCTGGCCCGGCCGAACGGCTTGCTTGAAGGACAAGCTGTTCTCCGCGACGCCATCGTCTCGGCGCGAGTCGTGGCGATGCCTATCCCTCACAGCTATCCAGTGAACTCGATAACGGCTTGCGACGGCAATGGTCATTAGGGCAACCGTCGGGGCATCTACCTAGCGCGGCTCCGCCTCGGACCGCCGAGGTCGGTGGTTGAGTCGGCCGTCTGACGCTGGTGGGGCTGTGGAACCGGCGCAGAGCCAACATGCGGCCGTCGATCGTCTCGGTAGGCCACGCGAGCGCGGCTGCTCTGACCAGCCCTCCTGTCGAGCTCGCCTCGCATGTTGCGCTGAGACGAAACCCTCTAATACGTCCAGACAGCCGGGCGGCGACCACGTTGCTTGGTTATCGCTGCCAAAGCGTCCCCGGGGACCGCACACCTGGACCCCCATGAACATCGACCCGTTCGCTTCCTTGGCTGCCGTCCGGTGCCAGTCCAAGGGCTGCCATCGCCGCGGAACCGGCCTCGCTGTCGACATGGACCATCCGGGCGACGGGATTCCCGAGGTGTACTGCCGGGACTGTCTGCGGGTGCTGGTCGGTCGGCTCGCCCTCCGCCCCGCCACAGGTGCGAAGGTCACACTGTGGCGGGTCGCCGACGAGCTCATGGCCCATCACCACGCCGTCGCCTCCTTGCTGATCGCCGGTCTCGGTCTGATCAGCGGTGTGCATGGTGTCGGCGCTTGGGTGCTGCTGGTGGCGTTCACCGTGTCAGTGGTCGCCGACGTGGTCGCGTTGCGGCAGCGGACCTGGCAGCTGTGGCCGCTGTGCCTGGCGCCGATGCTGATCGGGATGGTGGTGGCGGCGGCTCTGCTGGAACCGGTGTCGTACCTGGGGATCGTGACTGCCGCCGGCTACCTGTACCTGGTGGTGGCCGACCTGTGCCGCGGCAGAGTCGGAGCCAGCAGTGTCGAAGCCGGCAGCGATGTCGACGAGTAGTCGGAGCTTCGGCCACCCGGTCCGGTGGGCTGGCCGGTCAGTCGAGGACCGTGAGGGCCTGCTCAGCCAACCGCAAACCCTGCTGCGCATCGCTGACCGCCTCGGCCAGGTCGGACGCTTCCACCTGCGTCCCCGGCGCCGTCGAAGCCCGCACGGAGAGGTCGAGGTCGGCGCAGATGCTCCGCAACGCCGCCGCGACCAGCCGCAGCTGATGCTGCCGCCTCATCATCGCCAAGCCGGCCCGGGCTGACGTCAACACGGGAGGGACCGTACCGGGGTGGGTGAGCCGGGACGCCGCGCATTGGGTGGCTGGGTGCGGTCGTAGACCGCGGCCAGCGTGCTGCGGAGCCGGGAGCCGAACAGCAGGCCGTCGTGCGCGATCTCGGTGAGGGAACGGCGGACCTGGTCCGGATCGTCACCGAGAACGGACTCCAACGCGGCGACGTCGTGGATCAAGGTGTCGAAGCGGCGGCGGAGATGCTGATGCCGTCGCAGGACACCCTCGAGGTCGTGGTGGGTGGTGGCGTGACGGGCGACCGGCTCACATTCGGCCTCCACGAACGCGGCCGCCGCGTCGCGGACCGAGTCGTCGACCACCCCGGCCCGGTGGGTGACGGTGGTGACAAAGGAGCGGATCCGTTTCGAAGAAGGCCTTGGCAGCGGTGAGCACGCAGACAAGGCGACGGTGTGGGCGGGCAGGTGCCGGCGGGCCCGGTCGGAGCTGCAGCCGGCGAGCAGCGACGCCTGCTCAACTGTGAGCGGGGCCCACACCGTCATCAGCAGGGGGTCGATGTCGGCCGGCACGGGCTCGTCGGTGTGGTGGCTGCGCAGGTACGCCACCAACGATCGTCGGCCCAAGGTCGCATCGTCGCCGAGTTGGCGTCGCACCCTGTCCCGGTCGATGAGTAGCGGCAGCCGGGTCGGCGCCGGCAGTGCGAGCCCAGTCAGCAGCGCCTCGGCCTGCAGGTGCGGATCGTCCCGTTCGCCGCGGCGAAGGGCACGGACGGCGTCGGCGACGTCGTCGCAGTGATCCGGGTCGGCCAGGGCAGGGGTGGACGTGGTGGCGGGCAGGACCGGCGGCTGGGTGAGAACAGCCGGGAGTGGACGGGACGCCTCGTCCAGGCCGGTCCATTCGCCGGTGGCGAGCAGCCGGAACCGTTGGTAGAACCGGGTCAGGTCGCGGTGCTGGAAGCCGGCGGCGGTGGAGGCGAAGTTCCAGGCCCAGCCGCGGACCGATCCGGCCAGCTCAGGGTCGAACGTCGTCGACGGCGGAAGCATCTTGTCGACCAGCAGGGTGCGCAGCTGCTCGGCCAGGTCATCGCCCAGACGAAGATCACCGGGTCGTCCGGCGGCGGCGCGGCGGGCCACCAGCTCCGGCACGTCGGAGTCGGCGATCAGCGAGGCCAGGATGCGTCGCAGCTGGTCGACACCCAGCTCGCCGCGCCGCCACGCGGCCAGGTGGGGTTCGGCGGTCAGGTCCAGGTCCGCCACCCGCCGGTCGGCGGGTGGGTCCACGCCGACCACCTGGGATGCCAGGCAGAGCCTCCTGGCCGCGGACGGTGCGGTCGGCGGACCAAGAGCCGAGCAGGCCGAGTCAGTGGAGGCAGCGACGCTCATGGCGGCCAGGTGTGCGGCGCCCTCCGGTTCGCCGGCACGGCCGCACCAGGTGAGGATCAGGGGTGCCGCGGCAGCTCCAGTGGGAGGACCGGCGCGGCTGCCCTGGCCTGGTCACGGGCCCTGATGTCGAGGCCGTTGGTGGAGGCGATGCGGATGAACCAGTCCGGGATCGAGATCTCGGTCGGCACGCAGCGTCCGGCCAGGTCGATGTGGTACCCGACGGCTCCGCGGTGGACTCGGCGGGCACCGTCGGTGAGCGCCTTCAACGACCGCCAGTCGAACGCCGCGGCACCGTGATCCTGGTGTCGTCGTCGGTGTCGCCGCCCAGCTTCGGTTTCGCTGTCACCCGGGTCATCCGCTCCGGGGTCGGGTCCAGCTTGAACAGCTGGAACGACGCCCGCGCTTCGGCCACGTCGGAGATGTGCATGATCAGGCCACGGGAGATGTAGCCGGCCAGGCCGGCGGCGAGCGCGTCCGACACCTTCTGGGTCAGCAGGATCGGGAACACCTCCAACGACCGGGCCAGACGACCCAACCGGTCCATCTCCTGCATGCCGGCGGAGGTGAACACCCAGCCTTCGTCGAGGAACACCACCCCCTGGCGACCGGTGAGAGCCGACATGGTGCCGAACACCAGCATCCGGACGATCGACAAGGCGATGCGTTGGGTCACGTCCGCGTCGGCGCCCGGCTGCGGCAGGTTCAGGTGGGAGTCGCCGACCTCGATCAGGGTGAGACCCTCGGACACGCGCAGGCCGTCACCGTGGGGTGTGACACCGATCAGCGCCCGAGCCTGCGGCACCGCCTCCAGCAACGTGTCGACCGCGTCCACCAGCTGGGTGATCACCGGGTCCCCGAGGTCGGCGCGGGCGAGCCGCAGAGCCTGCCCGGTGGCGTTGGCGCCGGCGGAGATGCCGTACTTCAACGCCCGGAACAGGGGAATCTCGAAGGCAGCCTTGTGAGGCCCCCACGGGTTGATCGACAGCAGCACGCTGGCCGCCAGGTCCAGGCCCACGTCGGGGGTCTTGGCGAAACGGAGTGGGTCGACGGCTCCGTCGGCTGAGGTCAGCTCGTCGAGGCGGAAGTGGTTGCCGCCGGCCGCGTCGACCAGGGTCCGCAGCGACTGGCCGGGCTTCGGGTTGATGAGGACCACGGGGGTCAGCTCGCCCGACGCGTTGCGGGTCCGCGCGGTCTGATAGGCCAGCCACTGGGCCAGCAAGGTTTTCCCGGACCCGGACGCTCCGGGGCAGATGCAGGTCGGGTAGGTGTCCTCGTTCGCGGCGGCGGACATGTTCATCCACACCGGTTGCCGGTCCGTTTCGGTGAACCCCAGCAGCACCGAGTTGCGGGGGGCGTCACCGACGACCGACAACGAGGTGACGCCGGAGTAGGTGAGCAGGTGCGCGGGGACATCGTGCAAGGTCGGATTGCCGCGGGCGGGGGAGCACAGCTGGGTCTCGGCCAAGGCGACCGTCTGCAGGTCAGACATGGGGGCCAGCACCAGCGGCAGGTCGGCCGGGGCGATGTCGCGCAGATCGGGCACGCTGCCGTCGAAGCCGACGATGGTGGACAGGTCTTTGACGGTGGGTGGGGCGCCGCCGGTCGCGTACAGGTCCTCCACCCCTGACAGCTCCGCCAGCCGGCTCTCCTGCTCGCCGCGTCCCGACTTGCCGGCCGCGAAGCGTTCGTGGATGTCGCGCTCGTACAGCTCCTTGTTGCGGCGGATGACGCCCCGGGTCACCTTCGCCGGTTCGACCTTGCCTCGCATCGACACCGTCAACGCGCCGATGTCGAGCAGCCGGGACGCCCACCGTGCACCCCGGTCCAGGGTGGACAGTCCCTCGACCTCGAAGTCGGTGACCGAGGCCATCGTCACCGCCCACTCGTCGGGCACCGTGTCCACACCCCAGTCGGCGCAGTTCTCCGGCGCGCTGCGGGTCGCCCGCACCGCCGCATCCACGGTGCCGAACAGGTGCAGGTGGTTGTGGTGCGCCATCATCGGCGTGTCCGGGTAGCGCCCCAGGTTCCACCAACAGTTGGCCAGGCGGATGTCGCTGTCCCGTGCCGTCACCAGACCAGCCCGGCCCAGCTCGGCGTCCAACCGGTGGAAGTCTTTGGTGAACTCGACCAGCGGGACCCCGGCCGAGGTCAGCGACTCCAGGAAGCCCTGCACGGCGGCCGCGATGCCGGAGGACATGTCAACGGCGGGCACGAGCCGGACACCGAGCAGCACCAGCCGCTGCTCCACGGTTCTCTCACCGAACGACTCCAACAAGATCTCGTGCAGTGGATGGTCGGCCGGCGGGCGGAAGTGTTTCGGCACGTTGATCGTCAGCAGATGGAACTCGCGGTAGGAGGCTTCGGCGAGGCGGCGTCCGCCGACGGTGGTGGCGGCGCGGCCGAGGGCTTCGAACGCTGCCGCCAGCGGGGCGGCGGACCGTTCCAGCTCGGCGTCGTCGCGGGCGTCGAGCATCGGTCCGAGCGGGACCTTCTTGTAGAGCCAGACACTGCCGATGCCGTCCCGGGAGTTCGGGCTGACCCCGATCAGTCGCCCGTCGCCGAGGTTGGAGCGCATGGTCGTCGGCCAGTTCGGCACGTCCCGCATGGCCTCATGCCACCCCGGCGGGATGACCTTCCTGCGGGTCGACATCATTGGCCGCCGCTTCCGCTGGACGCGTAGCCGGTGGGCGTGGCTGCGCTCGAGGGCGCAGTGCTCACAGCGGCCGACGGCTCCGTGGTGGAGGCGACCAGGTTGCGGCCGACGATCGCGTTGGTGAAGGCGACCAGCCGCTCACCGGACCCGGCCGCGCCCCAGGCGACGACGACGGGGCTGGCGGTGTCGGCCCGTTGCACCAGCACGTCGAAAGCGACCGGTGCGGTCTGGTCGGCCGGCAGACCGCTCGGCGGCTGGGTCTCCCCGGAGCGCAGCCAGTAGAGGCGGGCGTCGACCCGAACCACCATGGCCGGCGGCCCGTCGGCGGTGCTGCGGTCCGCGTCGCCCCACCTCGCCCCCGCCTCGGTGGTCGAGAGCTCGGTGAAGGCGGCTCCGGTCAGCGGCATGTAGGCGTGGCTGGTGTCGGGGTCGCCGGTCGACTGGAGCAGGACGCCCGGGTCGCCGGAGGTGTACGCCTTCGCCCAGATGGTGATGGCGGTGCGGATGCTGCCGGTCGGGCTGGTCGGCTCCAGGTGCGGCCAGACGTCGACCGGCGACCGAGGTCTCGGCGGGCGGCAGGGCGATCAGGGACGGGTCGCCGACGGTGACGGTGCCGAGCGTGGGGGAGGTGGCGGTGACCACGCCCACCGAGAACATCTGGCCGGAGCCGGCGAGCACCGTGAACGTGTGGCTGGACAGGTCGGGCGGCGGGGCCTGGCCCGGTTCGGTCGTCGCCGACACCATCGCCGTCTCGCCATCCCAGGTCAGGATCTGGCCGCCGCCGGGGATCGGGGTGGGAACCCGTTCCAGCCAGGTCACGACCGCGGCGGCAGCGGTCGGCTCGGTGGCCGAGTGGCGGGCAGGCGCCGTCTGGTCGGCGTCGGGGGAGCCGGCCAGGTTGACGACCAGGGCGAGGGCCAGGAGCGGGACCAGGAACAGCGTCGACCCGACCGCCCAACGCACCCACCGCAGCCGCACCCTGCCGCCGAGAAACGGTGTGGGCAGGTCGCTGCGGGGGATGTCGGGTGCGGTCTCGACCAGCCAGTCGTGGACGCCACGGCCGGGCCTGTGCCGGCGCTTCAGCTTCGTCATCGAGTCCCTCCTGGTCTGGGCCGGCCACTCAGGCGAGCAGCGCCGCGAGCTGGGTGGCCCGGTGCAGCGACTCGGGCGGCAGCAGACGGGCTGCCACCACCAGTTGCCTGGCGGCCTTGGCCTCGGAGGTCTGCAGCCGCCGCGGCGGACGGTCCTGCACGGCGGCGAGGAGGGCGTTGACGGATCGGACCCGGTCAGCGCCGAGCTCGATGGTGACGATCAGGGCATCCATGTCGGTTTCGGAGGAGGTGATCTGGGCGAGGTCGCGCAGGGCGCTGGTCGCACTGGCGCCGGCACCGGTGAGCGACGCCTCGGCGATGGCGTCAGGCTCGGTGTCGCAGCCGAGCAGGTTCGCGGTCAGCCGAAGGTCTGCGGCGGTCAACGACACGACCTCGGCGTACCGGGTGAGGACGCGGCGGACCGTGGCCCGGTCCAGGTCTGCGGCCGGGCGTCGGCGTGCGACGGGGCGGCGTCCGGCAGAGGTGGCGGGTGCGGAACCCAGCGGGTGATCGTCGGCGCCGGCCACTCCGTCGGACCCATCGGTCCGCAGGTCGTGCGGAGGGGCTCCCAGGTCGGGGTCGCCCAGGTCGGGGTCGAGGGGCCCGTGCTCGGTGTCGGTCGTGGTCACACCCGTCCCCATGCGGCGATGACGGGGGACAGGCGTCCGGGGTCGCGGCCGGGGTCCCCATCACCTGCCTCGGGGTGGTTGCTTCCCGGCGGCTGCGGCGCGGGGGCTACCCGACGCGATTGGGGTGCTGTCCACGGTGTCCACCGCCTTCTGACCAGCCTGGACGGCTGCCTGGACAGTGGCGTCGGATTCACTGAGCGTGTGTGAACGTTCACGCCCTACTATCTATCTCTCTGTCCAGCTGTCCAGGGAGATATGTATATAGGCATCTATGCGTAGTGCTCTTGTATGTGTTCTTTCTGAGCTTCACTACACATATACATACCCCTTTCCCTCTATAAGGTGTTTGACCGGGGCCTGGCCAGACCGGTTTCCTGGACAAACACCGGCTGACAAGGGAAGACGCTCATTTGCGACCTGGACAGGCGCGTGGTTCACCCACCCAGGACCAGGTCAGTGTGAGGTGCGGAGCAGCGGGTCGGACGAAAGTCCGGAACGTTCAGGGCCACGGCTTTGCCGGGGCGCTCCGTTCTCGCTGGCGCTCGACGCCCTGAATGGCCCTGAGTCTAAACACCGTGTCAAGCACCCGGCATCATTTCCGCGACGACACACCGATATTGACGGAAAGCGCGCAGTCGCACGCGCGGTGAACTCAGGACCAGACGGGGCGGGCCGGGGGTGTTCTTCGAACCGGCGGCTGAACCACATCACATCCGGCGGAGTCGCCGACGGAGATTCAGGGGCCAACGGGGCGCGGGGCTGCCCCTCGCTCAGCTCGCGCTGGTCGGATCCGGCGTCGGCTCGATCGGCCCGGCCGGCCCAGACCTGCTATCGCCAGGGATGTCAGGGCAGACGGAACTTCGCGTAGGAGTCACCGGGCACAGGGCCCGCGGTCAGCTCCGGCGGCGGGGTGGTGCTGCTCGAGAGGGCGGCGTCCACCGCTACGGCAGTGCCCGGGCCGTCAGGCACCGTCAGGTCCGCCACCCAGAAGTCCAGCTCGTACGCCAGCTGCGGGGTCTCCCCGCTGACGCCGCCGTCGCCGACGTAGGCGCGGTAGCGGGCCAGGACCCGACGCAGCGCCGTGCCCACGACATGGGCAGCCGCGGAACCCTCACCGGGTACCAGCTCCGCCCACCCGTCGGGGAGCTCGTCAGCCAGGGATGACGGCGACTGGATGGTGTCCAGGACGGCAGCGGCGAGCTCGGCGAGTGTGCCGTGGGACGCGACGGCCACCAGGTAGGAGGAGGTCAGGGGCACCGGCTCAGCCAACCCGGCCAGAGCCAGGTCGTCGCTGAGGTCCAGAGCACCACGCGGCTGCAGATCCAGGTAGTCCTCGACGCGGCCGAACGTCGACCCCGCAGCCACGGCACCTGGGGTGTCCGGTGCCGCTTCGGGATCGTCGGCGGGGGACACGCGCCCGTCGCCCAACCGGACTGCCACCTGACGCCACGGGTCGTCCGCCGGCAGCGCCAGCACCAGCGGACGCAGCAGCCCCGCCAGGTAGATACTGCTGCGGACCGGGTCGGCGACCAGTGCCTCAGCCAGGTTCCGTTCCACCTGCACCCGACGGGTCAATCCCGTCAACGGGTCACACAGCGTGGTGACGTAGGCCAGCAAGGGACGCATCATCGAAGGTTCACACCCCGGTGTGTCGGGGCCGCGGCCGCAAAACGCAGGGCCGCGACATAGAGGTAGACGTGAGCAGCAGATACCGCATCGGCCTGGTCGGGGACCTCGACCACCTGCGCCGCCCGTTGGAGGCGTCCGGGTTCACCCCGTACGGCGGGCCACTCGATCACCACGTCACCACCCAGATTGAGACTCTGCTGAGGCAGGGCCCGAGAACACCCGTCCTCGTAGCGCCAGACCACGGCGACCCCACGTGGGTCGACTGGCTCGAAACGCTACTGGACGCGGATCGACGCGTGGTGGTTCTCGGCGATCTACCGCCACGCGTCGCTTCGACCAGGGTTCCGCAGGTCGCCCTGGACGCATCGTTGGCCGATGCGCTGAGGGCCTGTGGAGCCACCCCGGCGATGGTGCCGTCGACGCTGAGTACGGTGCCGCTCCGTGCGCCGACGGCCGGCGCGTGCCCCGTCGACGGCGGTGTCCCCGACGGGCCGGAGGAGTTGGCCTGGCCAGACACGAGCGGGGGAGACGCACCCGGCGTTCTGGGACCGGTGGCGGACGTGTTCGACGTAGGGCCGACCAGGCGGCGGGGGCAGGCGTTGGCTGAGGTGATCGTGGTCGTCGGTGGCCGCGGCGGGCTCGGCAAGACCACCGTGGCGGCCGCCTTGGCCGCCACGGCGGCTGACCGCGGGCTGCGGGTGGTGTTGGTCGACGCCAACGTCGAGCAGGGTGACCAGCACCTGCTGTTGCGGCTCGACCCGGCCCGGTCGTTTCCGTCGGTCTTCGACGCGGCCTGCTCCGGGCAGCCCGCCGATGCGATCGCCGCCCCGGACCTGCTCAACGAGCTGCGCGGGGCGCGACGTGACCGGGTCAGGTTCGCCCTCGCCGCCGCGCCGCCGGACAGCATTCCCGGCGCGGTGGCGGCGACCACCCCGGCGGTCTACCGCAGCGTCATCGGCTTCGCGGCCAGCCGGGCTGACCTGGTGGTGGTCGACACCCACCCCATCTCGGTGGGCAGACCGTCGGACCTGGCCACCGACCTGATCCTGCCGTTGCTGCGGGGTGGTGCGTGGGGTCTGGGCCTGACCGACTCCTCGATCCCGGGGCTGCACCACCTGGAACGGGTGCTGGGCTACCTCATCCAGCACGGGGGGAGCCCGGATCGGCTGATGACGATGGTCAACCGGATGCCGGCGTCGGCGGCGATCGACTTGGACCGGCTGGGTGCCCGGCTCGGTCGTTCCTCCCATTTCATCGGGGCTGTCGTTGCCGACGATGAGGAGGTCTCCGGCCGGTGCAACGCCGGGGTCCAGCTCGACGGGGTGCACGTGCTGGCCCACCACATCGAGCAGGTGCTCGCCCGGACCTGCGACCTGGCGGTCCTCACCGCACCACCCGGACTGCGGCGCCGCGGCCGGCTCTTCCGGTGGGGGAGGAAGGCGGCATGAGTGAGCAGGCGGTGGAGCTGGGCGCCGCTGGAGGCGTCCCGGCGAAGCATCCGCTCCTGGCGCAGGTGACCGGCTGGTTGGCCGACATCATCGTCGGGCAGGAGGCGTCAACTCTGCTCGACCGATCCACCGCGTCCGGCGGGGGTGTGGACGTGGGGCTCACGCTCGGCGACGTGTGGGCCTGGGGTCCGCCGCTGATCGACGTCGGACGCAAATGCCGAGCGACCGGGGGACAGGTCTACCAGCTGCCGATCCGGGTCACCTGGGCCGGCGGCCACCTGCAGGTCAGCTCGTCCGGGTCGCTGGCACCGGCCCGCCGGGACTGGGCCGCGCGGGGCATGGGCTGGGCACTGGCGGGGGACAGCGCCGTCGCCACCGAGCCGCACCAGTCCAGCCACGCCGAGGCAGGGGTGACACCGCATCCGGTGCTGCGCCGCGTCCCCGGTGACCTCCAGACGTCGTTGGCTGGGCTGGTGGAGGCTGGCCGGCTGGCCCGCTGGGGGTTCGTCATGTGGCTGCAGCCGATGGTGGCGTCGGCCTTGGTGAAGGCGCACAGTGCGGTCCGGGCGGAGATGGGCGGCGCCGGGAGACCATCGGCGCCGCTGGTGGACCAGGTGAAGCTGGAGCAGCTGGCCGGCGAGATGCTCTTCGGTTGCGGCACGACGCCTTCGGCTGTCGACCGGCTGCTGGTCCTGTGCGCGGAGCCGGCCACCTTCGTGCGGGTGGACCCGCTCAGGTATGTGAGGACCGCTATCCGCCGGGACGCGGCCACGGCGATACGCCGGGCGATCGGTGACCCCCATGTCGGTCGCAAGGTCCGTGCGGTCGCCCGGGAGCTCGGCACGACCGACGTCGACACGGTCGTGCAGGAGTATCGGCGTCGCTGGCCGGGCGACCATCTCGCCGCCGACCGCGCCGTCCAGGCGCTGTGGGTCGGGGCCGACCCGATGGCCTCCTGGCTGAGTGTCGAATGATCCAGCAAAAGTGTTGGACATTGTTGGACATTGAACGGTCGTCTGGGTGTATTGTCCGGGTCATGCAGGAACGATGGGTGTCATCGACGGAAGCGGCACGACTGCTGGGACGCACCACCCGGACACTGCGCCGCTACACCGAGGAAGGTCTGCTGCCTGACGTCCGGTCCCACGGCAAACGCGTCTTCCGGGTCGAGGACCTCGAATCCCTTCGCACCACCCTGTCCGGGGCGGAGCGCCGCCGCCACGGCATCGTCACCTACGCCCGCGCCACCCCCGGGCCCGACGCCGACCAGCGCCTTGCCGTGCAACAGGAACGGCTGAAGCAGTCCGCCGACCCGGACGATCTTGTCGCCTCCTTCAGCGACATCGCGTCCGGGCTGTCCGACACCCGTCCCGGTCTGCGATCCGCGCTCGATGCGATCGTGCACGCCGACGCCCGCACCCTCCTCGCCGTCCACCCCGACCGCATCGGCCTGTTCGGGGCCACCCTCCTCGAGCACCAGCTGCGGCTGATCGGTGTCCAGGTCCAATACCTCGACGGTGCCGGGCCCGACCAGCAGACACCCGACGAGCTGACCGCCGAGCTGGACACCGCGGTCTCCGAGCTGGCCGGCCGGCTGTACGGCCGCCGGTCCAAACGGTTCAAGGACCTGCGCGCCATGACCCGCACCGACGTCGTGTTCCCCGACCCCGCCCTGGCCGGCAGCATCCGACTCGACCCCGACGATCCCGGCTGGCATCGATGACCAGCAACCGGCATCCCCGCCTGGTCGACGTCGGCCGTGCCTCCGCCAACACCGCCCTCGCCCCCGACATCCACGCCCTCAACCAGGCCCGCAAAACGGCTGCGACCACGCGCAGCCGGTTCCTGATCGCGGTCCTGCACAACCAGTTGAAGGCCGTCGACGCACCGTGGGTGGCCTGCGACAGCGGCGAACGCCCGCTGCTGCGGGTCCGGCTCGTGCAGCTGCTGGCCACCACGCCGCGCTGGGAGGCCCGGCGCACCAACGCCGCCGTCGGACACATCGCCGAGCTGCTGGGCCAGCCCGTGTCCGAGGTACACGACGCCGACCTAGCCTGGCTGGCCGACCGACGCTCCGCCGGCCGTCGGGTGCTGGCCTGGCTCGACGCGTTCCGTCCCCGGACCACACCCTGGCCCGGCTTCCCGTATGCGCCGATCCCCGACGAGTTCAGCACCGACGGCCCCGGACAGCCTCCCTTGCTGGCACCCAGGAACCGGCAGGGGACTCTGCGATGACGCAGCCGGCCAGCGAGCCGGACCCGGTGCGGCTGTCCGTGGAGGACCTGGGACCCCAGACCCCGTTCCCGCAGATCTGCACACTACTGAAGTCCGCTGCGGAGCAAGGCCGTCTCGACGAGGTCATGGACCTGTTCCTGCTGGCCTGGCGGCCTGCGCTGGTCCGGCAGGCGTTCACCCTGGTCCACATGCGCGGACTCGATCCCCACACCTGGGCCGACGAAGCACTTTCGGTGGTGATGCACGAGGTCGCCGACCGGGTCCCACGGCTGGTGGCCGAAGACCGCGTCGTCCAGAACCTGCTCGGGTTCCTGCGGCTGTCCATCACCCGGCGCTGGGACAAGTTCCTCGACTCCACCGGCGGCCTGGACGGACGCAAGGAGCGGGACAACGTCCAACGCCGCCTGGTGCGGCTCCACAACCTCCGCGCCGCCTACCTGCAGCAGATCGGCACGGAGCCGGTCAGCGACTCGCAGTTCCTGGCGTGGGCGAACGCTGAGCAGGCCAAGACGCATGCCGACCCGGCCCGTTCGGGAATGGTGTTCACCGCCGCTGACCTGACCGCCGGCGCGCCGATGCTGTCCACCGACGTGGAAGGCGGCGATCAGCTGGCCCGGGTCGACGACGTCGACGCAGGCCCCGGCCCGCTGGCGCCGGTCGACCGCAAACGGCTGGCCCGGTCGGTGATCGACCGCGGCACGGCGATCGATGAGACCCTCGGCAAGGTCGCGGGCATCGTCTTCGGCCCGCAGACCACCGACTGCCCCGGGCCGCTGCCCCGCCCCTTCGACGTGGCCCGGGAACTGCGGATCGGCCAGCTCCGCGCCACCCTGCTCATCGAGCAGACCCACGAGCTGGCCCGCGACATCCTTGCCACCGACTTCGGCATCACCGACCCCGCTGAACGCCACTGAGCGTGCCTGCCGGCACACGAGAGTTTGATGCCGCAGAGGTACCGGTCCTTGGAATCCGAGCAGCCAACGGGGTGCCACACGCCGGCCGCTGGCCGCTCGGGCTGGTCGCCGGCCTCACCTGCTGCATCCGGCCTTCACCAACTGGGTGTGCGGCACCCCGTCGATCAGTGGACCCTGTCCATCCGGCCCGCGCCGAGACGCGGGATCACAGTGGGTCGCGGCGGCCGCGGACCCCGGACCGGAGGGTCGTGCCAGCGGTCTTGGTGCGCCCGAGCGCAGTCATGAACTGAAACACGAACCGCTCACAGAAGGCAGTTGACGGGGGTCGCGCCCGGCTCCTGCGGGTACAGCTCCCATCCCTCTTCGCGGTCCAGCAACGGGAGGGCCGGCCGAACTCGTGGAGCAACTCTTCGCACATGTCCGGCGCCCGGCGACACGGTCATCCTCAGCGATCATGTCGCCGAGGGTCAGGTGTCCCATCACAAGGATCAGGGGCGCCTGTGAGGATGCATCGGGCCGAAACTCCGGGCCGGATCAAGATGGACCGACCGGCGGACCGGGCAGACGGAGCAGCTTTCCTCGACCCGAAGACGCCTACCCGTCGTGGTCAGCCGCGGCTTCGAGAATGCTGAATGCCGACTCAGTCGGCGCGATCCTGAGCAGACGTAGTCCAGCCCTAGCCAGCAAATCACCGTACTCGCGCTCGGTACGTTCGCGTCCGCCGGTGAAGACCAGCATGGTGACGTCCAAATGCTTGACCTCGGCCTCCGCGTTTCCGGCGGGTACCACCATCTCGACGAGAAGAACTCTCCCGTTCGGCGCCATCGCCGTCCGACAGTTGGTCAAGATCGACAGCGCTTGCTCGTCGTCCCAATCGTGCACGATGTACTTGAGCAGATACGCATCGCCGCCGGACGGTACGGCCTCGAAGAAGCTCCCGCCGACTCGGGTCGCCCGACCCACCGCGACCTGCCGGTCGATGGCTCCACTGGCGCCTGCCACAACATCGGGGGCGTCGAAAAGCACCCCTTTGACGCCCGGGTAACGGTCCAAAATCAACGCCAGAAGAGCGCCATGACCGCCTCCCACGTCGACCACGGTGTCATAGCGCGAGAAGTCGTGAGCAGCGACGATGTCGGGACCCTCATCGACACTGCCGGTCGTCATGGCGTCGTTGAAGATCTGTGCGAACTCCGGGTCGTCGGCGAGATGGTCGAAGAAAGGTCTGCCGAACGTGTAGTCGAACGCGGTTTGTCCGGTTCGCACGCTTTGGCTGAGATTGTCCCAACTACGCCGGATGACCTCACTGCCGTTCCACCGGACATCCGCCATGATGCTGTCGGCCGAGTCGGCTTGTAACGGCTGCGCACCGGCTGTGATCGAAAATCGACCGTCAGAGTCCTCGGCGAAGAGGCCCTGGCTCGCCACGTAGCGGAGTACGCGGTACAGCGACTGCTCGTGCGTCCTCGTGAGCTCGGCCAGCTCTGCTATATGCCGAGGGCCGTCCTTGACCAGATCGGCGATGCCGAGCTGTGCCACGACAAGGACGGCCTGTCCAAACTCTCGATCCCGACCAATCAGCCGTCGAAGATACTCTGCCCAATCCGCGCGCTGCAGTTCATCCATGACATTGACCCCCGACGCTTAGATTTCTCCGAAGAGCGTATCGCTGCCCACCTGACAAGAAGCCCGTCTAGGACCGTCGAGCGAGAACAGGGTCGGTCTCTTCAGGCCACCTCCACGGCTCGGTTTGCGACGGCTCCGGGGCGAGGTCGGACGGGCTAGGCAGTGCCGAGGCCGTAACAGCGCATCGCGGCCATGAGGTCATCCCTCATCTCGTACGCGATGCAGTAGTTGACACTGCGGCCCGTGCTCCGAGCTGTGGCAGCACAATCCCCCTCGAGGTAGACGAAACCGTCGCCAACAACGGATTTGCGACTCTGGATGTCCACCATTCTCGTGTGCAGGCGATGATGTAGTCACGTACGGCGTCTGGCCCTTGAATCACGTCCTCGGTATCGGCGATAAGCCAGGTGACGTCTGCGGTGAGGCACTCGGCGAAGTCCTCGTCTTTACCCATCAAACCGAAGTAGCGATCTAGGGTCTGCTGCGTCTGCTCGACAGACATGCCGATCACCCCCCGGTGTGGACGTTGTGAGGATCCTAGTGGCCCAGGGCGGTTCGTCATCGCGGGCCACCATCCTGCGTGCAGGTGGGGAGATGTCGATTGTCCGGTGACCTCAGGTTCAGGACGCTGCTATTCGGCTTGCGTGGTACGGAAGTCAGGCCAGCGCCCAGGAGGGACGTCAAGTGAGCAGCGTCCGAGACGAGGACCTGACAACGCTCCTCCGGATTTGGCGTGCGGCTGGTCGAGGCGACTCACAGGTTTCTGACGTCTGAGGACGTCGACCGGTACGAGAAGTTGGTGGCGGGCTATCTGCCGCAGATGGCAGATCTCAGGGTGGCGGTCGACGCGGGTGGCGCGCCCCGGGCGTGGCCAGTCTAGGAGCGCCCACCGGGGGGAGCTTGTCCCAACTCCATTCCGATATGGTGCTCACGGAGGTCACCATGGCCGGATATGCGCTCCGCGATCGGCATTTCCGCGCGCTCAGGGACATCGTCGTGGCTACGACGGTCGATGATCCGACCGCTGCGCTCCCGTTCTCGGTACTGGAGCAGTTGCGGTCGATGCTCGACTGTGACTTCGCGCTCTTCGAAGGTGTGGACTACGGATCTGGCTACAGCTACTTCTGCCAGTCGTGCGATCCCGGTGGTGAGAGCTTCCGAGGCGATGGCCAGCCGGGAGAGAAGGACGAGTTCTGGACACTCGTACGGTCCTCGTCGCTCGTGGACCCGTGGATCCCGAAGGACGAGTCTGCGTCGGTGGTGACACCGCTCGACTTCATGTCCGTACGCCAGTGGCGGTCGCTGCCGGTCTATGTCGACGGGTTCCGGGACGGACCGACCACGACGCACGAGCTGATCGGCAGCGTGGCGGACGGGGAGCGTCGGCAGCTGCGACTGCTCTTGTTCCGGCGCTCGGGTCGGGCGTTCACCGAGCGGGAGCGGTTCGACGTGCAGCTGCTGATGCCGCATCTTGAGGGCGCTTACCGACGCGGTCAGCGACAGCGGGTTCGAGCAAGACTCACCGGGCGGCAGGCGTCCTTGATGTCGTTCGTTCGCGACGGCCTGACCAATCACCAGATCGCCCGGCGGATGGACGTGTCGGAGGGCACGGTCCGTATCCACCTGAACAACATCTACGCCCGACTGGGCGTCGGTTCGCGAACCGAGGCGGCCACTCGACTGTTCGGGCACGGCGGTCCGCTCATCGGTGTAACTCACTCCGATGCGAACGGTGCCCTGCCGATCGCGGCAACGGGTTGCCGGTGGGAGTCCGGCTCAGCAACCCACGCGTGAGCTGTTCGAGACGGCCGCCTCGCCGGTGCCCGGCGCCGCCTGAGCGGTGACGCGTTGACCAATCTCGGTCGGCTCGGCTCCCAGGATGACGGTGCCCCGATAGGTCGTGCGCACCTGATCACCCAGGGGACGATCGACCATCTCGATCACGCCCCGCGCGCCCGCGAAGTCGTCGTCGCCGCCGGTGATCGGGTGTATGCACTGGCCGCGGACCAGGTTCCGGTCTGCGTCGAAGGAGACCCAGTAGAGGTAGACGGTGCGCAGCCGACCCTGCGGTTCGCGCAGACCGCATCGGCCGTTGCGATTCAGATCGAGGCAGCCATCGAACGTCTCCAGTCCCGCCTCGGAGTACAGCGTCGGCGCGTCGTGCAGCGTCTGCACCGGCTGAATCCTCCAGGTGCCCACGAGTCCGCCGGTCATCCGGTAGTTGAGACCCGTGTCGTCGATCGGGATCTGCCGACCCTCGACCGGCACCGTGAGCCCAGTACTGCTCACCTCACCAGCGCTGGGTTGCGCCGACGCGCCCGATGCGCCGCCGGCGCACACGAGTCCGAGCGCGGCGACTGCCGCCGCCGAGGTGATGATCATCCGTGTGGTCATGCAAGATTCCCTTCGTCTCTGCGGATCTCTGCCGAAACCCGAGGCGAGATCGACGCTAAGGACCGAGCACCGTTCTGGACATATGCACAAGCGCATATGGCGAGCCACGGCGGCGGAACGGAACGTGGACGCATGACGCGATCACAAGGTGGTCCACGGCACCCGCGGTCTCGGCGGAGATGCTTCCCGGGGAATGGCCGGTCTGATTCTGCAGCGGGTCAACCAACGCATCCCGAGCCCCACCGCCTCTCGGGTGGTCGACAGATCTCACAGCTGTCAGCTGATGACCCGCTCGTTCAGCGGTGTGCGTGGCTGAGTTCTTCGTCTAGCTCAGATCGCCACCCGCAACCTCCAGGCTGGGCTGGCCAAGACGCTCCAGGACCCGCACGTCACGCTGCTGCTTCCGGTCAGCGAAGCCAGTTCCTTGCTTGATGTCGACGGCCACACGGTCCCCACGCCGAGCGATGACAAACGCCACCTGACCATGATCAGCCAAGCGATACGCCAGCCCAGTTTTCCCAGCCGCCCTTGTGCCCTCGAAGCCTCGCTAGCCACCCGTCCAGCAGAACATAGAGCGTCGCAAGGTGACCGTGCAGCGGTACGGTTCGGACGGGACCGGTCGGCGTCCGGGTCCGGGTCCGGCACTTGGGCCCACACGCACGCCCGCGAGCTAGGAGAGCCAATGTCTGAACCTCAGTCGCGAGTCGTAACCGCGGGGGACCTAAGCGTCCATTATCTCGAACAAGGCAGCGGGATTCCGGTGCTGCTTCTCCATGGAGGCACCATGACCGCCGACATTTCGTGGGGTGTCACTTTCACAACGATGTCTGACCGCTGGCGACTCATCGCCCCCGACACCCGGGCGCACGGCAGAACGACTAACCCGGCGGACGACCTCACCTATGACCAGATGGCGAACGACGTCGTCGCCCTGATTGACGCGCTGCGACTTCAGCAGCCCGTGATCGTTGGCTTCTCCGACGGCGGCCAGACGGCGCTAGAGGTCGCTCTGCACCACCAGGGCCTCGCTCGAGCCTTCGTGCTCTGCGGCACTTTGAGCCAGTCGACACCCGCGCTCCTGCAGACAGTCCAGCAATGGGGCTTCTCCACGCCAGGTGAATACGACGCCGTCGCCTTCCAGGCGGCCCTCGGCGACTACTACGAGACCCTCGGCCACATTCATGGGGACGGTGGCCCGAACGATCGAGACCGTCTTCTGAAGCAAATCTCGTCCCTCTGGCTGAATCCCCCCGACTACACCGAGGATCAACTCCGGACCATTGCGGATCCGGTGCTCGTCATCGCGGGCGATCGGGACGAGATGGCCAGCCTCGACCAACAAGGGCGCCTCTATCGGACCATTCCGGGCGCGGAACTTGGCATCGTGCCAGGATCACCCCACGGCGCCCTTGAGCGGCCGCTGTTCTGGGCCATGGTCGAGGACTTCCTGGACCGCACGCTGCCAGACGATCGAACAGATCCGCAACGCCAGCCCGCCACCGCGAACCACCTGTGACGGATCGTTCAGGCATCAACGGAGCGGCTAAGCGGTCGCGGTCGCGGTCGCTGACCGCTATGGGAACAAGGCAGTGCCCTATCCGAAATCTCCCGACAGCAAGTGCTCGAACGATCCAGAGGAGTCAACCATGGCCGCCACCGTTGAGCCGAAACAGATCGTCCACGTCTTCGATGATGCCGCCGCGGCCGAGTTCGCAGGCAGGGCGATCGGCTACCTGAACGCCGGCAGCGTTGCGACGCTGCTCAGCATCGGCCACCAGACCGGACTCTTCGACACCATGGCCGGGCTGCTGCCATCGCGCAGCGACCAGATCGCCGCCGCCGCAGAGCTGAACGAGCGCTACGTCCGCGAGTGGCTGAGCGGTCTGGCCGTAGCCCACGTCGTCAGCTACGACCCAGAAGGCCAGACATTCTGGCTCCCGCCCGAGCACGCGGCATTCCTGACCCGCGCCGCCGGACCGAACAACATCGCCAGCACAACCCAGATGCTCGGCATGTTCGGCGAGGTCGAACAACAGATCATCGGCTGCTTCAAGGCCGGCGGCGGCCTCCCCTACAGCGCCTACTCCCGCTTCCACGAGATCATGGCCAGCGACAGCGCAGCGGTCGTCGACTCAGCCCTGCTGGACCAGATCCTGCCGCTCGTCGATGGCATCACCGAGCGCCTGGCCAGCGGCATCGCCGTGGCCGACATCGGCTGCGGCCAAGGACATGCGATCAACGTCCTGGCCGGCGCGTTCCCGGCCAGCCGCCTCACGGGCTTCGACTTCTCACCCGAAGCGATCACGGTCGCACGCGACGAGGCGAGCACGCTCGGACTGACCAACGTGGACTTCCACGTGCGCGATGTGGCCACGCTCGACCGCATGGAGACGTTCGACCTGATCCTCGCGTTCGACTCCATCCACGACCAGGCCCACCCGCGTGCCGTCCTGGCCAACGTCTACCAGGCACTCCGTCCCAACGGGACCTTCCTGATGCGCGACGTCAAAGCCTCCAGTGTCCTCGAGGACAACATCGAGCTGCCCTGGGCGTCGTTCCTGTACGCCGCCTCAACCATGCACTGCATGAGCGTCTCACTCGGACTAGGCGGCGAGGGGCTCGGGACAGCCTGGGGTGAACAACTCGCCACCGACCTCCTGCACGCCGCAGGCTTCAACGATGTCCAGCTCACCGGGGTCGACAACGACCCGTTCAACACCTGCTACATCGCCCAGAAGCCCACCTGAACGGAGAACGACCGGTCACCGGTCACGTGTCACCGTCGGCACTGCGCCGCCGACCGCCGCTACAGGCCGCTGATGCCAAGTAGATGGCGAACTGGGTTAGTGGATTCAACGCCGGACGAGGTCATCCAACCGTCCGAGTCGGCTCAGCCAGACCTGTCTCCATCTCGCGCTGAACAGTTCGAAATCGAGCGAATCCTGACTGTCGATCAGGAGCGGTTTCGGGTGCGTCTGCGTCGGCGCCGCGGTCGAAGCTCCGAGTACGACTATGACTGGCTGACCGGCCCCAACGCTGGCTACGGTTTCAGTTCTTCTGGCCCGATCGAACAGAATGATCGGGACCACCGTGCGCAGATCCGCGCGTTCCTCGCTGAGATCGATCCAGCAACGGGGTACCTCCGCGACGACTGAGCCGATCCGTTTCAGTGATGCCGAGGTGGAGCGGTGGGGTCTGCGGCGGTCAGTCTCGCTACAAGCGGACCTACAGTCGCTCACTCACGGGACTCGCGTCAGCGTCACGATTGCAGCCAAGATCGCCGCCACCACGCCGTCGACGGCGAGAGGCACCATGCCGATCCAGTACGCGGGGATCGGATCGAGCCGATAGAAGATCAGGTAGCAGGCCAGCCCGACGAGCGTCGCGATCGCTGTCGCGACGATCCAGGCGGACGCCGCCGGCACCTCCAGCACTCCGGCCGTCCGCAACGTGATGCCGGCAGCGAGTTGCACGGTGGCCCAGACAACGATCAGCGGGAGCTCGGTGGTGACGGGCCGGTGGGCGACGCCAGCGGTGACGTACAGCAACAGTGCACCGACGAACACTCCGCTGACGATCGTCGCCGCCAGCGCCGCCGGTGACGCCTTCGGGAGAAGGGCCGCGATGCCGACGGCCAGCAGAACCAGGCCGGCGAGGCCGCCGAGGACCGCTCCGGCGAGGAAGAGGCCGCCGCCGGGTGGAGTCTGCACCGACGGTCTGAACGTGATCGTCCACCAGACGAGGTAGCTCAGGCTGCAGACGACGAGCAGGACCTCACCGATCACGATCACCAGCGGGCCGCCCCCGGTGCCTGCCACCTGTGCACCATTTCACCCTAGTCAACTCAGCTCACCGCAAACGGTCGTTTCCGGTGAGCCGTCGTCGCCGCGGCTCGGTGTGAACCGCATCGGTGTGTGGCGGCATTCCGTGACTGCTTCGTGGCACTGTCGAAGCCCTCCGTAGCGGCCTGCTCACAGGGACCGTTTCTGCGAGACCTCGGTCAGCGCCCCCGGCGCGAATCGACGAGCGGGTACTCAGGCTCTCGCCCAGCTTGGTGTCGGCGGCGATGCGAGACTACCCAGCACGACAGTGCGGAGGTGGCGGAGATGGCGGAAACTCGATCGGTCGTGGTGACCGGGGCGTCAACGGGGATAGGTGCGGCAGCTGTGGCTGCGCTGGTCCGCGACGGCATGGTGGTGTGGGCGACGGTGCGCCGGCAAGGAGACGCCGACCGACTGACGGCTGAGCATGGTGAAGCTGTTCGTCCCTTGCTGATGGATCTGGAGGACGTTGACTCGGTTCGAGCGGCGGGAGCGGCCGTGGCCGCCGCCGGTCCGTTGATGGGGCTGGTGAACAACGCCGGAGCGGCCCTGCCCGGCCCGCTGGAGTATCTGCCGATTGAGGTGTTCCGTCGGCAGCTGGAGATCAATCTGGTGGGGCAGCTGCTGGTCACCCAAGTGATGCTGCCCGCGTTGTTCGCCGGGGTGCGACAGCGTGGCGAGGCACGTATTGTCATGATCGGGTCGATCGGCGGTCGTGTCGCTGGGCCGGTGCTGGGTGCGTACGCCGCTGCTAAGCACGGCCTCGTTGGTATGACAGGAAGTCTGCGTGCGGAGCTGGCGCCGGCGGGGGTCAAGGTGCTCCTGATCGAGCCCGGGGCAATCGCGACGCCCATCTGGAGCCGGGGCATCGCGGCCGGCGACGAGCTGGTGGCACCAGCAGACGTACGCGAACGGTATGCCCCGATGTTGCGGGCGGCCCGCGACATGGCCCGCAACGGCACCGAGAAAGGGTTGCCACCGGCGGCGGTCGCCGAGGTCATCCGAGCAGCATTGACCGACCGCAACCCGCCACCCCGGCAGGTCGTCGGACGCGACGCCAAGATCATGGCCGCGATGGTCCGGCTCCTGCCGTTCCGCATGCTCTACCGCCTCCTCCAGGGTCGACCCTGAGAGACGCGCTGAAAGACCAACGGAGTGCGGGTGGCGAGCAGCCGCGACGTGCCGACCCGCCCAGGCGGTCGATGGTCACACGTCAGATAGCGACCCACGTGCGGAGCACGTTCGGTAGCCGACCCAGGACTGGTAACACCTGGTGGCCCGTCTGTGCTTGTGATCGTTGTCAGGCAGGTACGGCGTAGGCGTCGAGGTTCAGGTCCAGGTACCGGCCGACGAAACCCTTCGACCCGGTGATGCCGAAGCGATGCCGGTCTAGGTGGGCGGCTCGCGCGTGGACCCGCAGACCACCGCCTTCCACAGTCAACTGATTGATTGTTATCTCGACCGGGACAGCGCTCCCGTGGGCTGTGACCGTGCCGCTCAGTTTCCATTGGTCGCCCTCTTCGCGCAGATCGTCGGACTCGAAGGTGATGTCAGGGTAGGTGGCCACGTCGAGCAACGGTGCGGAGCGCACATCCTTGTCACGCTTGGCGTTGTTGGAGGTGAAGCTGCTGGCATCCAGCAGGACCTCAACGCGGGACCCGGCTGGCGGGTCGGTAACTATCAGTTTGCCGGACACGATCGAGAAGACTGCGTGCACGACGCCGAGCCCGAACATGTGCCGACCCGAGTACTCGACCTTCGACCTTGCGGGGTCGATCGCATAAGTTCCGGTCGCAGGTACTTCTACCGGTGTGCTGCTGGTGATCATTTCGTTCCTCTCCACTACCTACGTGAGTCTTGCGTCGTGTCGTCAGCCGGCGGCCCTCAACGGCGTCGGGCCTGGCTGACTACATCCTGGCTGTGCGGTCGTCGCCAGCAGCAAGGACGTTCACCAGGTCGCCAATCTCTGGAGGGCCGGTCAGCTCCATCCCGCTGCCGCCGAGGATTGGGCCGAGCCGCGTCATGAAGGCGTCGAAGTCCTCCGGTGACTCCCATACGTCGAGGACGTGGAACACGTCGCCGACCATCCACGCGGTGTGGTTGCGTCGGCCCGGCGGATGCGTGAGGTCTTGTTGATCCAGCTGAACCCAGGCGGCTTCGTACGCCGGGCGAGCATCCTTCTTGGGTGTGTTCACGATGTGAACCGCAATCGCCACTGTCTCCCCCTTTGCATCAGCCCCACCGAGTCGGGTCAGTCTCCGCGGGGTAGTACCTCGTCGTCGCCCCGCGCGATGTGTGCGGTGCGTGGATCCTAGCCCTTTCCGTTAGTGCATTACTCTATTGAATAGATTGCTACTATGCCTTGTGTCTGTCAAGAGGTCGTACTCATCCACCAAGCGTCAGGCCCAGGCCCGCGACACCCGGCGGTCGATCCTCGACGCGGCCCTCGAGCTCTTCGTGGCCAGCGGCTACTCCGCCACCTCCATCCAGAGGATCGCCGAGCAAGCCGGCGTCGCCGTCCAGACCGTGTACGCCGTCTTCGGCACCAAGCGCGACCTTCTGCGGGAACTGATCGAGACCAGGATCGCCGGCGGAGACGAGTCCCTCCCGACCGTGGAGCGGCCCGAGGCACAGTCGGTCGCCGCCGAACCTGACCTTCGTCGAAGGGTCGAACTGGGCGCGGCGTTGACTCGGTCGATCGTCGAGCGCGTGGCCCCGGTCGTGCGGGTCGCGGAAGAGGCGGCGGCCTCCGACCCTGACCTGGCCGCCATGATGGAGGCAATGAAGGCGGCCCGACAACACGAGATGATCGCCTCAGCGGCCATCCTGCCCGGCCCCGACGGCCTCCGCGTCGATCCCGAAGAGGCCGCCGCCACTCTCTACGTGCTCTGCAGCCCTCAGGTCGCGAACATGCTGATGGGCGACTACGCCTGGTCTCCACAGCGCTACGAAGACTGGCTCGCGCGGATGATCCTGCAGTCCGTCACCCAATGAGGAGGCGTCGAAGAGATCACTTGCCGCCGTCCCGCAAGCCGACGGTCGCACGTTGACCATCGACATCATTGAGGTCGTGACCTTCGATGTGGACGGCAGAGTCATCGAACAGCTGGCCTACAAGGGCGAGGACAACGTGCAGTTCCTGAGCTGACCCGACGCAGCGGAATCCGCGGATCTACCGCACCGTTAGCCGACCGGCATGCGAGCACCCCGCTGCGAGCGGCGGGTTTCTCGGACGCCGCGTTTGACGGCTCTTCGCAAAGCGGGGTGTAGTGGGTTGGGGCGTCGCTGCCGTGCAGGTTGGATACGCCACCGCTTGAGTTTGACCCGATCCGACCACGTCGCCCGCTTCGATGAGATCGGCTTGGAGGAGCGCACAGCCACGGGCCGGTGCAGCCCTTGGGTGGGCCCTACGGCCGTCGAGAGGCGACCCGGGCCAACGCCTCGGTAACCCGGATCAGCGCGTCGGCCCGCGTGTACTGGCTGTCGATGGTGTCGACGCCCGCGCTGACGGCACTGGCGGCCGTGCGGGCGGCGGCGGTGTCTCCGGCGCCAGCCAGCGCTTCGGCGGCCTGGGCCAGCGCTTTAGCCCGGCGGCCAGGCTCGTCGATGGTGTCGGCGGCGGCGCGGGCGGCGGTGGCAGCCATGTGAGCGCTGGTACGCCCCGCGCTGGCCAGCGCTTCGGCGAGCCGGGCCAGCCCGTCAGCCCTGAGGTAGGGGTCGTCGAGCCCCACCCCCGACCGGGTCACCCCGCCGGCAGCGCTGCCCGCGACTTGGTGATCACCTGGGCCACACCGCCGCCGGTATCGAAACCTCCAAGGGGTCGAACAGCCGGTGCCGCTGCGCGTCATTGGTAGACATATCCCACCTCCAAGGGGGTCAGCAGGATCGGCGTCAACGCCAGATCTCCAAGGATCCGACGGATTCCTTCCGACAGTGCTTGTGAAGAGGAACTCCTCAGGGTCAGATCAGCCGATGTTGATGGAGTTGAGGATCGTGTCGAGGTCGGCTCTGTCCTTCTCTGAGATGTTTGGCGGATACCCCACGAGGATTACGAGCCGGGTGCCGTCGACATCAAGGATCCAGACTTCGTTCTGCTGCTTGGGGGTCTGCGCCCACAGAAATGGGGCGTTACCAGTATCGGAACGATTGTCTTCCTGGACCAGTCCGAACTGGTCGCCTTGGCATTCGCCCTTACGGGAGTCGGTGCCCTTGCGGAAGTCGGGAACCGCGTACCGGATCTGTTTGCCTTTGAACCCGTCCACAGTGACATCACCCACCACGGTCACGCCCTCGACCTCGTTGACATACGCGTCGACGAGGTCGTCGACGCTCGGTCCGGGCTGTGGGTCGACGCGCTTCCATTGACACCCGTCGGTGTAGATGTTGGCAACGTCGACGAAGGCCACGAGCACCTGGAACGTTTGCCACTTGACGACGAACACGTTGTCGGCTTGCCAGCCGTCGGATGGCATGGTGTAGGTGACGGGCACGTACGGGGACGAACCGGCAAAGACGCTACTGCCCGTTCCGGGCCCGACGGCGACGGTTGGGGGGATCGAGGTGGGCGTCGCGACCGGCCCGGCGGGGGACACCGTGGTGTCGTGCCAGACGCCGGGCGACAGGAAGAACCCTCCGACGAGGGCGGCGACCACAGCCACGGCGGCGATCGGGAGGGCGATCGCCCTGATGCGCCGACGCCGACGTAAGACCCGGCCCCGGTGGATGGTGGCTTGACGTTGCTCAGGTGTTGATGCAGGCAACGGCTTCGGGTCGTCAAGATGCTGGAACATCGTGGTCACGCCCTTTCTACCGTGGTCCGCAACCGGGACAACCCACGAGATGCGTGGGACTTCACCGTTCCGATGTCGATGGCGAGTGCAGCCGCTGTCGCTGCCTCGGAAAAGTCGGCCAAGAACCGCAGGGCGACCACTTGACGCTGCCGACGCGGCAGTGCGCGCACGGCGGCCTGCAGATCCAACCGGAGATCCACGTCGTCCACTGTCCCCTCCTCGATCAGCTCGACCTGCCGAGCCGCCGCTCTCGCCCGCCCGCGGCCCGCGTCCAGCGCCAGATTCGTCGCCACCGTGACCACCCAGGCCTCGGCGTGACCTGACACCGACGACCACCGCGAGTACGCCCGGGCGAGCGACTCCCCGGCAACGTCTTCGGCCGCGGCTCGTTCCCCCAACAGGCGGTAGGCGGCCCGATACGCCAGACGCAGCATCGAGTCGTACGCATCCTCGAAGTCCTTCGCGGAGTCCTCCACGGCAAGACCGCCTCTCGGGAGGTGCTGGATGACGCCATCTACCACTATTCACGTCTCAGCCGACTCAAAGGTTGTCAACCAGCAACGAACGATTGCGGCGGTCATCACGACTTCACCGACCAGCCTGACGTAGGTGCCGGTGGGGCCTCGAGAACCGGTCTCGACCACGAGCACCTGTGATCCGGTAGCTCGAAGGAGGGCCCATGCGGCAGGCAGACAGACCCAGCACCCTCCACTTCACGGAGCATGGCGCCGGCCTTCCGATCGTGAATCTGCACGGGTGGCCCGCCGAGCACGGCCAGATGCTGGCGATGATGGAACCGCTGTTCGCGAGTCGCCCGGGTTGGCGTCGGATCTATGTCGACCTGCCGGGGATGGGTCTCAGTCCCGGCCCGGATTGGTTGGTCAGCCACGATCAGATGCTCGAAACGGTGTCGGACTTCATCGGTGCCGTGGTTGGCGACCAAAGAGTCGTCCTGGCCGGGCATTCCTACGGTGCCGCGCTGGCCCGCGGTCTGATGGCTCAGGACGGTAGCCGCGTCGGGGCAGCTTTCCTCTTGTCACCAGGAGGGTCCGAAGATCCGCCTGAGGAGGCAGGACCACCGACTGTGTTCTCCGAATCCCAGGAGTTCCTGGACGCGTTGACGGAGCAGGAACGGAAGTTCGCCGGCTTGTTCCGCGTCCACAGCCTGAATGTCCTGGATACGGTGCGAGGGCAGGCGATGCCCGACGTGATTGCAGCAGATCATGAGTTTCTGACGCGCGTTGCTGCTGGACCCGACTTCAGTTACCTGGCGCAGCCCGACCGCCGGTTCTCCGGTCCGGTCCTGATCTTGAGCGGACGGCAGGAGCCAGCCGGGTGCTCACACCTGTGGCACTGGCTCGACTCGTATCCGCGTGGAACCTGCGCCATCCTCGACCGGACAGGGCATTTCCTCTTCGCCGAGCAGCCTTCGCTGCTGGCTGCCCTCGCCGACGAGTGGCTGGACCGAGTCCAGGAGTACTTCACCACGGCTTGAACTGGCTGCAGCTGGAGCCGCTTGTTCGGCGCAGGAAGGTCGTTGCCAGTCGCGGTCGATCCTGCCAGGAGCAGGCGTCGCCGCAACGGGACGGTTCAGCGGGGGCGTCAGATGTCCCAGCCGATGAGCCGGAGGACCTCGGCGGCAACGTCCATGGGTGTGCGCGAGTCGGTGGCGACGTCGGCGTCCGCGACGCGTGCGGCGTCGAGGATCGCGTCGAGCTCGGGGGCTCGATCCAGGTGCCAGGCCAGCTCGGCAGGCTCGTCGAGGTGCCGATCGCGGAGCCGGCTGGCGAGGACGGCCGGAGGCGCGTGCAGACGGCACATCGCCAGTGGCATGGCAACGGCCGCCTCGTAGCGTCGCCGGTCAGCCCAGCTCTCGCAGACGCCGGCCAGCACCAGCCGGTCCGCACCGGCCTCCGCGTAGTTCGCCGCCAGCGACTCGACGTTGCGGAGCTCGATCTCGCTCCCGAAGGGATCCGAGGCGGGCCGTGGCCACATCCGGCGGATCTCGTCGAGGTCGATGATCGCATGCGGAACCGAGGCAGCCTCCAGATGTAGACCCACGGCGTCAGCGGTCGTAGTCTTCCCGGCACCCACGGTTCCCGTCAGCAGCAGGGCGGTAGGCATGGCCTGAGGTTAACGCGCGGAGGCCACCATGGTTCGCCGTGAACACGGTCAGCCGGTGCGCCATAAGAGGACCGCCTACTGCACCTCCCTACCGGAAGACTCGCAGCCGCGGCTTCGTTCCGCTGTCGACTTCGATGTGGCCGCCGATGGGGAGGGTGGCCAGCGGGTTGGTGTGGCCGATGTCGATGTTGGCGAGAACGGGCAGTCCGGTCAGCGCTGGTTGGCGTTCGATGATCTGCTGCAGGATCGGTCGGTCGACGGCGCTGGCTCGTTGGAATCGGCCGATGATCAAGGCGGTCATCTGCGATGCGTCGGGCAGTTGCAGGAGCGAGGTCAGGTCGCGGGCGAACTGGACCGGGTTGGTCAGCTCGTCGTCTTCGACCAGGACCACCGCGCCGGTTAGCGAGGGTCGGTAGGGGCCGCCTTGGAGGAGGTTGAAGGTGCACAAGTTGCCGCCGACCAGGCGGCCTTGGGCGGTGCCGGGCTGTAGCGGCCACCATCCGGTGGTCGGCTCGGGGGTGCGGTCGTCCTGGTCCAGGAACCACAGGTCGTCGGTCCAGAAGCTGGCTGGTTCGATCTCATAGGGGTCGGAGCCGAGGATGGCGTGCCGGAACCAGGTGAGGGTCTGCTCGAAGTGATCGCGCATCCCGAAGGTCGACCAGTGCGGACCGGTGTAGGTGATGAGTCCGGTGCGGGTCAGGATCGCGTTCTGCAGGGCGGTGATGTCGGAGTACCCGCAGAGCATCTTCGGGTTTCTGGCGATGAGGTCCCAGTCCAGATGGGGCAGCAGCTCGTTGCTGTTGAAGCCACCGATCACGGTCAAGATCCCGCGCACGGCCGGGTCGGCGAAGGCATCGTGGAGGTCGGCCACCCGGGAGGCGATCGGGGATGAGGTGAAGTCGTCGATCTCGTCGACGTGGTTGCCGTAGGTGAGCTTGAGGCCGAAATCAGCGAACCGCTGTTCGATGAGGGCTGTCCGGTCGGGTTCGAGGACGAGCGTGCGGCTCCGAGCCGGTGCCACAACGCGCACCTCGTCACCGGGTCGCAAGGGTGCAGGACGGAAGCCGGAATCCACGGCTGCCATCTTGCCGACTGGTCCGATGAGGCGAGCATGGACTCCCGGCTTGTATAAGACGGCCTCTCACCGAGGGCCCTCCAGTGTGTCCCTACCATGTGTCGTAGCGGGCGGAGAGCTCAGCGAGAGGCGCAGAGCCCGCTGACCTCAGGCGGCACAATCTGCGCAGATCAGTCCGCTGCGGCCGACTGCGAGACGCTCGCCTGGGACTCGCGTATCGACTCGTCACCGGGCTCAGCCTGGGCTGGCAGACAACCGACCGGCCGACCGTGATCTGTGTGCGATCTCGCAAGCGGACACTCGTGCGGGACGCACGCAGTGGGCTTCGGCGGGCAGTCGAGCGCTGACTGGGGGTGGGTACGTGTCAGATCGACGTCGTTGAGGTGTCTGCCCGGAGCAGGCGCCCGTAGCCGGTGATGTCCGATCGCGTGCCCGTCGCGGCCAGGATTGCCCACAGCAGCGCCTGGTTGGCTTCGACGACGAGTCGACTTGTGCGCACTTCCAGCGCCTCTATTGCTCCGGCGGCACGGAGTCCGTTGCCGGCAAGGAAGACTGCCTCGGTCCGTTCCTCGAGGTGGTCTTCCACCCAGTCGATGACGTGGTGTGGTTCAACCTGGGCCGGGTCGTTGGGGAGACTCCTTGCCTTCGTGACCACGGCGTCGAACCCTTGGCTGCGGAAGTACGCGTCGCCGAGGAGGTCGAACTCGTCGTCGAACCAGGGCGGGTGCACCAGCTGGAGCCGCTCAACCCCGTGGATCCGCAGCGCCGCCACAGCGGCGGCGCAGCTCGCAACGGCAGGGACGCCGAAGCGCTGCGAGAGGCGATCGACCGTGGCAGCCTCGTCGCGGTAGCCGACGACGTAGCCAGAGGTCGTTGACGCGTGGGCGACCGCGGCGAGCGCCCAACCCCTGAAGGTGACTGCGGCACGGTCGATCGCCGCGGACTCGGTCGAGGCCCGTAGTTCAGCGTGAGGCTCAGGTCCCGGAGATGATGTGCGGCAGCGCTTCGTCGAAGAGCTCCACGAAAGTCGCCGGGGGGAGGATGTAGCTCCGCGGCTTGGCGGCGGCGGCTAGGTCGGCGCCCCAGTCGGCAGCACGCTCGCGCTGGAGCGGCGTTCCGTGGTGGCCGGGGCTGTCGAACTGGCAGTCGCCGACGGTGTAGAAGCTCAGCAGCGCGTCGGCGACCCGCTTCTTGTTGAGCGCCAGGCCCTTCTTGTGGGTGCCGTAGTAGGCGGCCATGGCGTCGGCCATGAGCTCGGTACGGCGGGTGGCCTCGGCGGGGTCCGTCGGTCCGCTGTCGAAGACGCCGATCTCGAACTGGACATGATGCCCGAACTCGTGGGCCATGATCACGCGGATTCCCACGTCACCAAGGCCAATGGCGTCGTAGGCGTCGATGATGCCGTCGCCCATGATGAGCTTGTCCGGGAGCGCCGCGATGAAGGGGTCAGCCTCCCCTTCGCCGGTGAAGGCGAACGCGTTGAGCGTCCAGAGCGGGTTGTCGTAGAAGTCGCCGTGGGTCTGCATGAAGTCGGCCACGGTGGCGGCTTCCGCCTGGATCTCGGCCGGGGTCATCGGGTCGAGCTCACCGGTCGCGACCATGGCGGTGAGGGTCTTCGCGATGCGATTGGCGTCGAGCAGCACGTCACCGTGCATGGCCATCAACTGGATGTCGGCGGACTCGATGTTCCAGAACCGGCGCAGGTCGCGGAAGGTGTTCTTGATCTGCTGAGCGTGGGACTCGAGAGCGTAGTCGGGGTCGTTGGAAGTGCCGAAGAACAGCGCGTCATAGGTCGGCACGTTGAACAAGGTGTCCTGATGGGCGACCAGGAAGTCGAACTGCTCCTCGGTCATGCTCGGCAAAGAGCTGGTCGATGTAGGCGTCGAGCAAAGTGCCTTCGCACTCGCTGGGCGCCACAGCCCGTGCCAGGGCGGCCTGGGCAGGGTTCGGAACGAGGCGATAGTGTGCCGCAGTTATCGGACTGGCTGTGGCGGTACCCGTTACGGCAGTACTCAAACCTGCCAGCGCGAGCAGAACCGCGGCCCCGAGAGCCACCAATGAACGGATTGATCTTGTCACGCGCAGCTCCTCGGTAGGGACCTTATCGTTCTCCGGTGGGTCCGGTGCGACTGCCACGATAAGCCCCTCGACGCCAATTTGCGAGACCCGTATGAAACGGCGTGGGCACGGCTCGCCCTTGAGCGACACCAGCGCAGTGCTTGCGGTGGCAGCGGTCTACCAGCAGCCAGGAGCGAGTATGGAGGAGCTTAGCCCGACCACTCAGGCATCCGACCTCGAAAAGAGTCGCTCTACTGCCATGCCGTCGGGCACCACTCCATCAACTGCCATGCCATCCGGTAGAGACTCAAAGGCGGCTGTCGCCGTGGATGCTGTCGAGCTCTCGTACGAGCAGGTGACCAGATCGATGGCGGTGAGCACGACTTCGAGCCAGGCCGCGTTCTCGTCCCAGCCGCGGCAGGGCAGGTTACCCAACCCGCTGGCTTTGGCTTCGCGGATCCGGTCTTCGACCCGGGCGTGTTGACGATGCCGCAGCTCCAGTCCGGCGGCCTGGCCGGGGATCCGGCCGGGTGGGGTGTTGGTCAAGAACGCGGTGATCCCATCCCGTCGACATCGGCGAAGGTCAGCTGCGCACCCGGGTAGGGATGTTCCTTCCGCAGGATCAGCCGCGACCCTTCCGGCCAGCCGGACAGGTCGACCAGGCCGGTCGCCTCAGCCACCCAGGCCCCCTCACGCAGGTCGTCGTCGGTTTGGATCGCAGGATGCCAACACGCCTCCGGGATGACGTCGACAACGGTCTGGATGCGCCAGTCGACAGGGAATCCGAAGGAGAACTCCACGCCGCGGGCCACACATCCAGCCGCGAACGCATGGGTGGCACCGGCGGAGTTCGACCGCGCCAGCAGCCGCGGCCCCGTCGGATCTCCGGGTCGGGCCCGGGCCGGTTCGGACAACGCCGCCAACGCCTGATCGAGCACGACCAGATGGTCGGCGGCAGTGTTGGAGCCCGCGTTCCCCCGCGGTCGCGGCGGCCGCCCAGGGCGCCTCGTTCCAGGAACGATTCCTCGACCAACTGGCCGACCTCACCAGCCACCGGCTCCTCGAGGGCGGCCACTCAGAGTTCGTGACCCAAAAGCGTTCAGATGGTGGTGGGCTCGTGGCGGGTCAGCGCGAGCTGACCTGCCGTCAGCTCGTGCAGTTCATTCGCCCCCTCGGGGGTTGCCCGCCAGGCGCGATAGGCATCGTCGGCCTCCAACGATTCCCAGACCTCAATCACGACGAGGTGCCGCGGGTCGTCGAGATCACGCACGACTTCGGCAGAAACAAGCCCCGGGCGGGCCCGGGTATCGGACAGGATCGAGGTGATGCGCGTCTCGACATCGGCCGGGGGATCGGGGCGGAGTTGGATGTCGAGGAGGGAAGTGATGGCCATGGCATGACGTTAGCGGCCTCATGGGACGGCTTGACCGCCAGCACCTCAGGTCTCGATGACGTCGGGTTGCAGTCCGTGGTTGCGGACTAGCTTGTTCAAAGCCACTGACAGCGCAGCCTCAGGGGGCGGCTAGCTCCCAAGTCGTTGGCAAAGCCGGCCGGCTTGTCAAGGGGAGACCTTGGAGTCGTGATCCGTGCATCAATGTCAACTGTCGACGGCACTCAGATTCGGACGATGGCTTTCAGTGAGTCGGGTTCTCGTGCGGCGAGGGTCAAGGCGTCCACGGTGTGGTCGATGTCGAAGTGGTGGGTGATCACGGTGGCGACGTCTACGGCGCCGCCGGCGATGAGTTCCAGTGCGAGTGGGTAGGTGTTGGCGTAGCGGAAGGTGCCGGTGATGGTGAGCTCGCGGCCCTGCACGAGGGGGACGTTGATGCTGACGTTGTCGGCTCCCATGCCGACCAGGACGACACGGCCTGTCCTGGCCATCGCGTTCATGCCGGCGTTGAGCGCAGCTGGTGCGCCGGAGCATTCCAGGAGGACGTCGTACTCCGCCTCGAGGGGTGCGGAGGCGAGTCGGCCGTCGAGCCGCAGCTGAGTGGCGGTTGTGACCCGGTTGGGGTTCATGTCGGTGACGGTTACTGATTGGGCGCCGAACGCACGAGCGACCTGGGCGGTGAGCAGGCCGATCGGCCCGGCGCCGGTGACGAGTACCCGGTCACCTGCCTGGACGCCGGCGCGGCGGCAGGCCCAGACACCCACCGACACCGGCTCAGCCATCGCCGCATGATCATGGTCCAACCCCTCCGGTGCCGGGTGCGCGAAAGCTGCTGCCAGCGTCACGTACTCACAGATCGCACCATCCACGGGCGGGGTCGCGAAGAACACCACGTCGGGACACAGGTTGTAATGCCCGGACAGACACGTCGCGCAGTTGCGGCAGGGAACGCCTGGTTCCAGCGCCACATGCTCACCGATCCGATCCTGAGGGACGCCGTCACCGACCGCAGTGATCTCACCTGAGGCCTCGTGACCGATGACCATCGGGGCGTCCACGACGTAGGGGCCGATTCGGCCGTGCTCGTAGTAGTGCACGTCCGATCCGCAGATCCCGACGGCGACGACCCGAACAAGAACCTCACCCGGGCCCGGTTCGGGCATGGGCCGGTCCTCGATGGTCACGTCGCGGGGCGAATGAAGGACGGCACTGCGGTTGGTCACAATCGCGCTCCTGGGGACAGGGGCTCCGGGCTGAGCC
Source organism: uncultured Actinomycetota bacterium (assembly GCA_963707005.1). Classification (GTDB taxonomy): domain Bacteria; phylum Actinomycetota; class Actinomycetes; order Propionibacteriales; family Propionibacteriaceae; genus Microlunatus. The sequence goes on along the minus strand of CAVPPP010000024.1, from coordinate 16,040 downwards.
AGGAGTGAATCTAGACCGATGACGAACCAGGGACTAGACCAGGCGATGTCGACCGCTGATACTTTCCGGCCCCTCTTCAGCGGGCAAGGGTGGCATCGGTCAACGCAAAAACCAGAGCCACCGCAGTACAGCTAGCCGCGGTGTTGGCGGGGGGTGTGGCCGTGATGGGAGAGGAACTGCCGGTTGAAGTTGGACAGGTTGGCGTAGCCGACACGATGAGCGACGGTGGCCACCGGCAAGGTGGTGCCGCGCAGGAGCTTGCCGGCCTGAGCGAGACGGAGCCGGCGGACGGTGTCGGCGAAGGTCACACCGGTGACGCGGGCGAAGTAGCGGGAGAACGCGGACTCCGACATCCCTACGTGGCGGGCGGTTCCGGCCAGCCGCAGCCCCGGGTCTTCGAGGTGGGTGAAGATGTAGCCGAAGGCACGGTCAATGCGGTCGGCGGCGCCGTCGGCATGGTCGCTGTGCAGAGTGGACCATTCCGCGGCCAGGTACTGGCGCTGGTCGGTGGGCGAGTCCGCCATGGCGGCCAGCAGCCCGAAGATGTGAGCCAGGCGGGCGGGGCCCTCGGCGGCGCCGATGGCGTGCAGATGATCGGTTGCCGCATCCCGGGTGGAGCCGAGAAACTCGATACCCCGTCGAGACGCGTCCAGCAGCGCACGTACCCGTGCAAGCTCGGGCAACAGCTCGGTGCAGCGGTCGATCCATTGCGGATGGAACTGGAACACGATGTCTCGGTCCGGTAGACGTTCCCCGGGGAATAGGTCACTGATCCAGTGGTGGGGGACGTTGGAGCCCACCAACACAACCTGTCCAGCGGCGAAGACGTCGATACGGTCCCCAACCACGTACCAGCCGGTGCCCGCGGTGATGAGATGGACCTCGTACTCCGGGTGGTAGTTCCACCGCGAGAACGGGCCCGGCACGCCATGGCGATGCCACCGGGCGGAATGGTCGGGGTCACTCGGCACCACCTCGCGCGCGGCCCGGATGGTGGCCAGTCGCTGGGCAGTCCGCTCCGACTCCGGCATGGGTGACCTCCTGCGCGCCGTCGACGACGCAGGCAACAAAGTATCAGTGTGTGGCATCGCGGGCGCTATCCGGCACCCAACGTCAAGGTCTACCTTCATTCACAGCCCGACCAATTCACCACGTTCAATCAGGAGGCGCACCATGGCAGTTGCGGCACACGAAGAGGAGGCCAGTCCACTCCCCGTCGGAGAGCTGGCGTTCAAGGCCGTCGGAGTCAAGAAGCACTACCCCGGGGTCAAGGCGCTCGACGGCGTCGACCTGGAGGGCTACGCCGGCAGCGTGCTCGGCGTCTGCGGCGCCAACGGCGCCGGGAAGTCGACCTTCGCGAAGCTGCTCGCCGGGGTCGACACCCTGACCGACGGCGAGATCACCATCGCCGGACATCCCCACCCGGTCCGCAACGCCGCCGAGGCTGAGCAGGCCGGGGTGTTGATGATGCACCAGGAACCGCTGATCATCGACGACTTCACCGTCGGAGAGAACGTGTGGCTCTACAAGCTCCGTGAAGGCAAGGACATCCGCCCCTGGGCGCAGAAGATCGACACCAACAACGCCGAGACCCGCAAGGTCCTCGCCGGAGTCGGTCTCGGCCATCTCTCGACCCGGCAGCTGGCCCGCGACCTGGGACCCGGGCAACGGCAGATGCTGTCCCTGTCCCGGGCGGCGGTGACCACGCACAAGATCATGATCTTGGACGAGACGACTGCTTCGACCAGTGAGGAGCACTTCAACGACATCCTCGACCTGGTCGAACGCGAGAAGAACGCCGGCACCTCGATCATCTTCGTCTCCCACCGGCTCAACGAGGTCTTCGCCATGTGCGACCGGATCGCGGTGCTGCGGGGCGGCAAACTGATCAAGACGCTGAATGCGGCCGAGTCGAACCCTGACGAGATCACCTCGCTGATGATCGGTCAGGCGCTGAAGGCGCTGGCCCGGCCGGCTCCTGTCCAGGTGGCACCGGATCACCAGCCTGTGATGTCGGTGCGAGACCTTTACGGTGGCGGCGCCAAGGGCGTGTCGTTGGACGTCAACCCCGGCGAGATCGTCGGACTCTACGGGCTGGTCGGCTCCGGTCGCTCCTCGGTGGCCCGCACCATCACCGGTCAGCGACCGGCGGTGTCCGGAACCATCAAGCTCCACGGGCAGGAGGTCAACCTGCCGACCCCGACGGCGGCGGTGGCGAAGAAGATCGCCTACCTGACCGAGGACCGACGACTGGAGGGCTTCGTCAAGGACTTCGACAACGGTCAGAACATGAGCCTGGTCGTGCTGCCCAAGCTGGCCAAGGCAGGTGTCGTCGACGCCGGCGCGGAGAAGAAGCGCATCGGTGAGCTGATCGGGGAGTACCAGGTCAAGGGCGGCACCAAGACCTACACCAGCACCTTGTCCGGCGGCAACCAGCAGAAGGTCGTCGTGGCCAAGTGGATGGAGACCGACCCCGACTTCGTCGTCCTCGACGAGCCGACCAAGGGCATCGATGTCGGCGCCCGCGCGAACATCTACGAGATCATCCACTCCGTCGCGGCCCGCGGCAAAGGCGTCCTGGTCGTGTCCAGCGAAGCCGAGGAGCTGCTGTCGCTGTGCCACCGCATCCTGGTGATGCGCAACGGCCAGATCGTCGCCGAGTTCGACCCCGACCACGCCGACACCGACGACCTCATCCGCACCGCCCTCACCCACCAAGACTGACCCCGCATGCCAGTGACCCCGCAACCCACTGACACCCCAACCCCCCAAGCGAAGGAGCTTGCCATGTCCACCAGCACCACTGCACCGCCCCCGGCGGTCCACCATTATGAGGAAGACACCTCCCGAGGTGGCCAGTTCATCGGCTGGCTGAAGCAGCAGTACGCCCTCTACATCCTGGTCGCCCTGCTGATCGTGGCCACCATCACCAAGGGAGCCGTGTTCTGGGGCGGCACCAACCTGACCAACCTGCTGCTGCAGATGTCGATCATCGGCGTCGTCGTCCTGGCCGAGCTGATCGTCGTCCTCACCGGCGGCATCGACATCTCCGTCGGCTCCGCCCTCGGCCTGGCCGCCGTGATCGCCGCCGGCCTGTTCGGCGGACCATCGGTGTTCCTCGCCCTGCTCGTGGCGGTCGTCATCGGCGGTGCGGTCGGCGCCGTCAACGGCTGGCTGGTCGCCTTCCGCGGCCTGGAGCCGTTCATCGTCACCCTGGGCATGCTCGCGCTGGCCCGCGGTCTGGTCTACGCCTACGGCAACGGCATCCCGATCACCCCGGCCGCGGCCCCGGCGTTCGCCGAGTTCGGCCAGTCCACCTTCCTCGGCATCCCGGTGCTGGCCATCATCTGGTTGGCCATGGTCGCCCTGATCGCGTTCCTGCTGTACCGCACCGTGTGGGGTCGCCGGGTGTATGCGATCGGTTCCAACATCGACGCCGCCCGGGCCTCCGGCATTCCGGTCAAGACGACCCTGTGGTCGGTCTACATCCTGGCCGGGCTGCTCGTCGGCCTGGGTGGTTGGATGTTCCTGGCCCGGTTCGCCTCCGGCACCTCCACCGCCGGCAACTTGATGGAGCTGGAAGCGATCGCTGCGGTCGTGATCGGTGGTGCGGCCCTGTCCGGTGGCAAGGGCAAGGTGTTCGGCGCGGTGATGGGCACCGTCATCTTCGCCGTCATCGCGAACCTGCTGTCGCTGCTGAACGTCTCCACCTTCCTCCAAGACGCGTTCCGCGGCGCCCTGATCCTGGTCGCCGTCACCTTGGCCACGGTGACCTTCACCCGGAGCCGCGCCAGGTCCAAGAGCGACACCACGACCACGACCGACACCACGACCACGACCGACACCACGACCACGACCGACACCACGACCGAGACGACCAAGTGACGACACGAACTCGACGGAGAGAACAGTGAATACACACCGCACCAGACTCGCCCCGGCGAGCAGACGCCGCCGCCGGCTGCCGCTGGCCGTGGCCGCCGCCCTGACCGCGCTCGCCCTCAGCGCCTGCGGCGACATCTACCCGTCGTCCACCCCCGCTGAGGGACCGGCGAACGGTGTCAAAGCCAACGTGAACGAGGTCGTGGTTGGCTTCGCTCAGCAGCAGCTGCAGGCGCCGTACTTCGCGGCCATGGAGGTCCAGTCGAAGGAGATCGCCGACAAGCAGGGGTTCAAGCTGTTGTTCCAGGCAGCGAACAAGGACCCGGTCATCCAGATGAACCAGATGCAGGCCATGATCGCCCAGGGCGCTGACGTGCTGGTCGTGAACGCGACCAGCGTCAAGGGTCAGAAGCAGATGATGACCCAGATCGCCTCCCAGATCCCGGTCACCTACATCGACACCTCGGTGCCCGGCACTGGGATGACCAGCGTCCAGTCCGACAACCTGACCATCGGCCGCGAGTCCGGGAAGCTGACCGCGAAACGGTTCCTCGACGCCGGCAAGAAGTCCATCACCATGGTCATCCTCACCGGTCCCGCGACCGACGAGTTCGTCGGCCCGAACCGGCGCCAAGGGTTCCTCGACGGGCTCAAGGAGGGCGGGCTGCCGTATGAGATCAAGGGCGAGCAGGCCGGGGACTACCAGCAGGACAAGGGCCAGGTCGCGGCGGAGAACATGCTCGCCGCCAATCCCGACATCGATCTGATCCTCGGCCTGAACGACTCGATGGCGTTGGGCGCCTACAACGTCATCAACGGCAAGGACCAGTACAAGAACGTCTACGTCGCCGCTTCCGCCGACGGGCAGAAAGAGGCCCTGGCTTTGATCAAGAAGGGCGGCTGCGAGGGACGCTACATCTCCACCGGCCTCAACTCCCCGTCCCTGGCCGCCGAGGAAGCGCTGAAGATCTCCGTCGACGTGGCCACCGGCAAGACCAAACCGGCCGACTACCCGAAGGAGTCCTTCACCGAAGCCGTCGGCATCGGCTGCGACAACATCGACGAGTACTACGACCCCAACAGCGTCTTCTGACGCCCGGTAGTTGTCGCTTGCGCACCACCGCCCCCACACCGGGGAGCGGCTGGTGCGCGGGCGACACCTAGCTCCCCCTCGCCGCGCACTGGATCTGGACAGAAACGCCGTCCGTGATCGCGAGGTCCCTCGGAGTACGCAGCGTTATCACCATGGGCCGCCACGGCACCGTGGATCGTGACGTACGGCTTCTGCGCTCCGCCGGCCGAAGAGTTGGTCCCTCTCCAGTGCAGCGACCTCCCCACCAGCACAGGACAACGGCATGAATGCAGCAGAGTACGACTGGCGGCGCGACGCTGCCTGTACCTCCCACCACCCGGAGCTGTTCTTCCCGATCGGCACCGCCGGACCGGCCCTGGCCCAACAGGAGCGGGCACGACAGATCTGCCGCAGCTGCCCGGTACGGCTCGCGTGCCTGGAATGGGCGATCGATGTCGGCGCCGATCATGGCATCTGGGGTGGACTCACCGAGCAGGAACGGCAAAGCCTCCAGCGCCGGCGCCGCTCAGGGAGACCTACAGGAGCGGACCTGAGGGTGGTGGCGTCCGATACTGCCTTGGCGACTGGGGCAGCGTCACGGCAACGCACCGCGAACGCAGCGAGCGCCTTGCAACATCACCCGCACCCCACCGAGTTATCCGCACCCATCAGGCCGTCAACGTGACCGCTGGATGCGTCGTCCATGGCCGAATCACCCCACCACTGTCACCGCGATTCCACCGGGGCGAGCAAGACGACATGACGACTGCCGTCACCGGTACGCGGCTGCCGCCCACCCCGATGTGTGGCCGCCGATTAGCGGAAGCGTGGGTGCTGGGAACGGGCTCGTGTCATCAGCGGCGGCGGCGATGACGTCGCCCCCGATCGTTCTGTTCGTCGGCGATGACGCGAGTTCGACCCAGATCGCCGAAAGCCTCTTGCGGCGACTCGTGGGTGACCGCGTGGAGATCCATACCGCTGGGGCCCAGCCGCCCAACCCCGGCGGCCGTGAAGACCAGATGTTGGTGATGATGGGACTGAATCCCGCCCATGAGGAACGGCTCAGTGTTCGCGCGCTCTCCACCTCGGATCGAGTGATCGTCTTGGATACCTCGCTGGACGTGGCCCGGGTCCCCGGCCGTCACTACGAGGACTGGGACCTCAGCGTCGGCAACTTGGAGGAACGGGTCGAAACCCTGGCCGCGGAGCTGGTCAGCGCCACCGACGCCGCCTCCACAGTCGGCGCGCCGGCGAAGAAGGAGCGAAGTCGGCTGGTCGCCCGGAAGATGCGACAACGTGCGGCCACGAGGATGGCACGACAACGCGAGCAGTTCGCTCGCCGAGTCGCATCCGCTCGGCGACGCGTCCGCCGTCGATGATCTGCAGCAGCACCTGCTGTGATCTACGAGATCTACCCGCAGAGTTTCACCGAAGTCGGCGGCGACAGGATCGGCGATCTTCGCGGCGTCACGCGACACCCAGGCAACCTGAAGCGGCTCGGTGTCGCCGTGATCTGGTTCAGTCCGTGCCCGAGTCACCGTTTCCAAGACGCCGATGAGTACCAAGAGCGAAGTGCGCGCGTTCCTGATCTCGCGACGAGCGAACGTCACCCCCGAGCAGACCGGGTTGATTGGCTACGACGAGGACCGACACAGACCGGGCCTACGGCGTCGAGACGTCGCGGAACTGGCCGGGCTCACTCTCAACGACTACTCGCGGCTGGAACGCGGATACATCCGCGGCACCTCCGAGCACGTACTCAACGCTGTGGCCAAAGCCCTGCAACTCAGTGAAAGAGAACGTGAGCACCTGTTCGACCTGGCCCGCACCGACCCGGCAAGTTGCACGACCCCCCAGACTGCCCGCCGCCAGAGGTGAGCTGTCCCTCAACCCCGCCCCTCGGCAGACCTCGTTGGTGCTGAGATCCACAAGCACCGCGCTTGGCCGCAGGACGTCCGCTGAGCGTCCGGTCAGCGCGAGATCGAACGGTAGACAGCGCCGGTCATCCAGAGGTTGAGCCTGATCTTCGTACCACCTGCCCGGGCACGATTCTCAGTCAGGGGCGTCTTGCGAAGGCGCTGGTAGTGATCCTGCGGGCTGGTGGGTGCGGTGGGGGAGTGACCCGGGGGTGCACGACAGGTGCTGTCAGGGCGGCCTACCGGGCAACGCACGAGTGACTTCGAGGAGTGGTCATGGGCGAGAGGTCGGAACGCGACATCCGCAGACAGGTCGCGGTGCCCTGGCCCAGACCTCCCCGGCGTCGCGCCCTCGGTTGCGTCAGTCGCTGGCTACCAGTAACGACGAAGCACGGCGCGCCCGCGACGAATCGACCATCCGACCAGGCGTTCGAAGCGTCGACTTTGGCGTCGCCGAGAACGCCGAGATGACACGCCACGACTGACTGAATCGCCGTCATCACCAAACGCTGTGGGGAAGACGATCGATGCTGCGGGGAGGAGACCGAGGGCGTAGCCATCGAGCAGCTTCTCCAAATGGTCGTGGTCCGGGGGCCGTCGGCGCCCGGACAGACGCGACGAGAGTTGACGCGCATCGTGCCGTGACCTTGCCATCGTGGTTCACACCCGCTTTGATCGGTGGCAATCATCATCACATCGACCGCGCGGACCTCGTTGGTCAGGAACTCGACTTGCCGGACCCCGTGGTCAGAAGTCCTGCGGGATCTTCGCTGCTGTTCGAGTTAGGACTGGCTGGCGTCGTGGACCAAGATCGCGATCTGTACGCGGTTGGCGACGTCGAGTTTGTTGAGAAGCCGTGACACGTGGGCTTTAACGGTTGCCTCGCTCAGGAACAGCGCCGCGGCCACTTCGGCGTTGGAGGCTCCTGATGCAACTGCGGTGGCGACCTCACGTTCGCGGTCGGTGAGGGCGGCAAGGCGGTCGGCCGCGGCTTTCCGTCGTTCTGAGGCTTCGGTGTTGCCGAAGTGGGACAGCAAGGTGCGGGTGACCGATGGGGAGATGATCGCGTCGCCGGTGGCGACGACGCGGACGGCGTTGATGATCTCAGCGGGTGGCGTGTCCTTGACCAGGAAACCGCTGGCACCGGCTCTCAGGGCATTCATCACCATGTCGTCGGCCTGGAAGGTTGTGAGGACGATGACGTGGGGCGGTCGGTCGAGCTGTCGCAGTGCGGCGGTGGCGGTGATGCCGTCCATCTCAGCCATCCTGATGTCCATCAACACGACGTCAGGACGGTGTTGGCGGACGGCGGCGACCGCGCGGGTTCCGTCGTCGGTCTCTCCGACCACCTCGATGTCCTCGGCCGAGGACAGGATGATCCTCAGGCCTGCTCGGACGAGGGCGTCGTCGTCGACCAGCAGGACTCTTACGGTCACCATGGCAGGTCGGCCTGCACCACGAAGTCGCCTGATCCGTCGGGACCGTGCACGAGGGTGCCGCCAGCGAGGTCGACGCGTTCTTGGAGGCCGAGAAGACCGGCGCCCGACCCTGGCAGCGTTTGCTCTGATTGGTCCCGCGTCGGGTGGGTGTTGCGCACGGTGATGTGGAGACCGTGGTCGGGGGCGCCGGTGACAAGGACGTGCGCGTCCGAGCCGCTGGCGTGTTTGCCGATGTTGGTCAGTGCCTCCTGCACGATCCGGTACGTGTCGCGGGCGAGTGCTCCGGGAACGTCGTCGGCCCGCTCCACCCGCATGTCCAGGCTGATCTGCGCACCCGTTTGACGGGTGTCGTCCACCAACCGGGGAATGTCTGCCAGGGTCGGCTGCGGCACCGGCGGCGTCACCTCTGCTCCACCTGAGACCTCTCGCAGCACCCCGATCACCGTCCGCAGCTCCTCGAGCGCCTGACGCGCGGTCAGACGCATCAGCTCGGCAGTCGCCCTCACTTCCGCCGCGGGCAGGTCAGGTCGGACCTCCAAGGCCCCAGCGTGTAACGCCAGCAGCGAGATCCGGTGCCCGAGCACGTCGTGCATCTCCCGGGCGATCCGGGTTCGCTCAGCCATCCGTGCGCGGTCCTCGTGCTGGCGCTGGTCGGCTTCCGCCCGTTGCGTGCGGTCGCGGAGGCTGTGCAGAAGCTGCCGGCGAGCTCGGATGAACATCCCCCACGCGGTGACGGCGAGCACGATCGGCACGACCCGGACAAGGACGGCCAGCGGGTCGGTGGTCGGGCTGTAGAGGGCGAATAGCAGGATCGACGGCACCCACAGTCCAGCGACCAGCAAGGCCCGCCGGGCCGGGGCGTGCACGGCGAGGGAGAACTGCGCAAGCAGCCCTGCGGGAGTGGCCGAAATCGACAGGGTTCCTAGCAGCAGACAGCTGAGCGCGACGCCGACCGGCCGGCGGCGTCGCCACCACAGCGAGACAACGGCCAGCACCCCGCAAGTCACGTCGACCGCGAGCTGCGCGCTCGCCAGCTCGGCGCCGCTGCGCAGCGTCGGGCTGATGAACAGGGCGCCGAGAACTACTGCCACGACACATCCGGCGGCGTCGACCGCGCGGTCGCGTCGAGATGGCGCGGTCGAACCCGGGGCGAGATCTTCCGAATCCAGGAGCGCCGCCGCCCTCACGAGTTCGGCCCACAACCGGTAGGGCGGGACATGACGTCAGCCTAGAGCGGGCGAGGGTGCGGCAACACCAACGAAGGTCTAGGCACGCACCGCCGAAAGGTGGTGGACCTGCCGATGACGACCCTTCCGATGGCGCAGAACAATGGCTGCTCGGCCGAAGCGCGACATCACCCGCCGCAGTCATCGTGGAGCTATGACTACCGAGGCCGACTTCACCTTAAGCAACAGATCAGCGGCCTCGCCAAGATCGTTGATCGACGCAGTCCCACCTGTGTCGACAGAACCACGCGGGGGCGGCGGGTCTCAGCCGGCCGCGGTGTCCTTCGCCGGGTGCGTGCGTCAGATCTCGATGCCGCCACAGGACCTTGGCCACCACTCCACCCCCGGTGCGTGAGCACAGCACCGTCTAGATCACCCACCGGCGAAGCACCGGCCACACCCATCAGAGTGCGGCACTCGCCATCGCCATCAGGACCCTCAAGAACGGGAGCCAGCCTGTCGCCACCCGGCGACGCCCCGACACGACCACTGCACAGTCCCACATCCCAAGAGGAGACGTCCATGTCCACCGTCACACCCACCGTCCCGTCAGCGGCACCAACCGCCGCGGACCCCGGCCTGTCCCCAGCCCGGCTGAACCTGATGCGAGTCGGGTTCCTCCTGATGGGGGTCGGACTGGCCCTCGTGAAATGGCCACTCCTTCCGCATGCGGCCTCTCTGCCGTTCTACGACGGGGCAACACTCTGCCTCCTCACGGCCATGTCCCTGTTGGCCTTCCTGGGGTTGCGCTACCCGATCAAGCTGCTCCCGATCCTGCTCTTCGAGGCAATCTGGAAGCTGCTGTGGCTGTCGCTCGTCGCCCTGCCGAAGGCGATCACCGGCTCCCTGGACGCCGTGACGACCACGAACGTGTACAACTGCTCCCTGGTCCTGGTCATCCTGGCCGTCATCCCCTGGCGATACGTGTGGCGCACCTACGTGCGTGCCCGCGGGGACCAGTGGCGCTGACCTGAAGGGAGGCGACCACCCGGCCCAGAAGCCTGACGGGTGCCCCTCGTACCCGCCTCAATGTTGCGTTGGTCAGGAACCTGGCTGATCGACTGGGGAATGTGGCACGCCGGCTCACGCATCGGCGAGCTTGCGTACGTGGCGACCGCATTCGGCTGGGAAGATCTGCAACCCGTCCTGCAGGGCTATGGCTACAGCCCGGCCAGCGACGGCAACGACCTGCAGCGGCAGCTGGCGACCACGCTCGCCGTTCAGCTCATCGGACACATCGCCCATCACGTTGGGCATTGATGACCCAAACGGTGCCGCCAGTAACGTCGCCGCAGTCCGCCAGGCGCTGCACGTGCTCGATGGCAACACGACCACCTGACTCACCGCAGGCGGACCGTTCTACGCGAAGCTGACGTTTTCCCGTACGCCGCTGACCAACGATGCCGCGGGGACACATTTCGGGCAGGATCGTCGGGTGCGGTGGATGGATGGGGGCGAGCAGGTCGACTTCTTCCTCGATACGGAAATTCATCGAGCTGGATCGGGCGATCGAGCTGATCAGCTTGGGCTTGGTCGCGGCGGACGGTCGAGAGTTCTACGCCATCTCGACCGAGTTCGATGACTCAGGCGCCAACGACTTCGTTCGGTCCACTGTCCTGCCCCTGTTGGAGCGGCGAGACCATCCCGCCTGGATGTCCAGGGCGGAGATGAAGGACGCGTTGGTGAACTTCGTCGGATCAGCTGTGCCGCGGTTCTGGGCGTGGGGTGGTGCACCGTACGACTGGCTGGCGATGGCTCAGTTGTTCCCCGTGGAAGAGCGAGTACCGGACGGTTGGCGCTACACCGCGTACGACGTCGCTCTCTTGGTCGAGCTCGCCGGCATACCGCTCGAGTCGGTCGATACGCGCCTTCCCGCGCATTCTGGCGAGGGCCATCACGCCCTCGCCGACGCACGGTGGCTCCGGGACGTGTTCCGCGCACTCACAGTCGGCTGAGCGCACCGGCGGCCCGCATCGCTCGGTGTTGAGCCCTGGTGTGCTTGGGCGCCGCACAAGGGGACCCTCCTGCGGAGACGAGGCTACGCATGTCGGCCTGGGTCACCAGCCGATGGCTTGCCGGATCTCCGCCTCGTGCTCGATGGCGTGTCGGACCCGCTTCCAGCGCGCGTCTTGGTTGGCGAACATGGCTGATCGCAGACTGAACAAGAGCCCTATCGCTACGACGCCATCCGTAACGGGAAGCGGCGTCGTAGCGGCCTCTTGATAGCCACGGAAGAAGCTTTCTGCCAGTTCGCCGTGCCAGATCAGGTCCTCAGTGAGGAACTCACAGATCAGCGGGTAGCCCAAGTCGATCGCAGACAGCCCGGTGCCCGCCTCGTCCCAGTCCAGCACCGCAACCCCTCCGTCAAGCCGCTGGATCACATTCGCGAGGTTCAGCTGACCATGGACCACTGCACTCGGAGCACCGCCAAGGCGGAGACGGTCGACGACCTCGCGTACCAGACCTGCTGGCCACCCTGGTTGACGCTGCAATTCCTCACCCACCAGATGCAGCGGCACGGCGAAGTCCCGGGCCGCCGCGGGCAGCCCATGCAGTGCGGCAGCGGCTGCACCGATCCACGCCCAGGTCCTCGGCTCAGCGATCGGCTGTCTCCCGCTGATCCATTCGCTGACCGTGAACCGGCGACCACGCACAATGGCGGCTAGGTCGCCGTTGACGGTAGGTACAGGTTGCGGCGCAAGCCCGGGTCTATGCGTCGCCACGTGTTCCTGGACGCTGACGCCGCCGACGACGGAGGCATGCGGATGATGGTCGACCTTGACCGACAGGTCACCGGTCTCGATGGAGATCCGCCACACCGTCCTGCTGCGGCTGGTCTGGTGCCTGGAGGCTGCGGCCGGTTGCTGCATGCCCCAGAACGTCCGCAGGACCGTCGCCACGTCCTGGTCCAGTTGCACCAGGCCAGCATCACATCCGCAGGCGAGCGCCCGTGGTTTGCACTCGTGTTCGCATGCCGACCCTCCACCGGTGATGTCGAGCAACTGCGCGATCGAGGTGGTCGATCAGGTCAGATTCGGGTCGGCTGCTCGCTCGTTCTAGACCAGGTCGCGAACCATGTCGTCACCTTCGTGGCGGAAGCCGACATCGGTCAGGTAGTCACCTGCGTTCTTCATCCCCTGGGGTGCGACGGCTCGGTGGTATCCAAGCGTGGCCAGGGGACCGTCGGAGCGGTAGACGAACTCCCCGAGAGTGAAACCTTGATACCGCGGCACCACGTAGTCCAGATCGATGTGGGCGGTGGCGTCGCCGTCATCTCGGGCCAGGACCAGACCAACTGTCTCCGCTCGTCGAAGGACGAGGAATCCATGGTCGGCTCGTGCGGCGTTGTCGGCGGAGAAGCCGGGATTGAAACGCTGGATGTCGGCGGCGAACTGGTTCAGCAGGTATCTCACGTATTTTTCTTGCGGAGAGATCTCGACGACGTCGAAGGTTTCAGGATCGTGGCGTGTGCGCAGGAGCCGGACGATGTAGAAGACGTTGATCGCGGTCAGCACGACGTTCATTGCCACCATCGGCCAGACCGCGATCGCCGCGTTGAAGATCACCAGTACCGCCGACGCGACTCCGCCGAAGATGCGCAAACGCAAGATGCGGGTCTGCAGCACTGAGAAGACCAGGAGGGCCGAGCCGGCCCAGCCGAGCAGCTGCAGCGCTACCACTGACTCACCTCACGCACCGGCCCTTCTGTCACTGGCGAGCTGATCACCGAGTAACGGTAGCGGCGAGAAGCCGCTTTGTGAGTCGTTCCAGTGCCGTGGTGGCATCGCGCATCAGGTCGTTCACCAGTTGTTCGGCTGGTACAGCCCTGGCCAGCTCGTGGGCTTGGCCGGCCCAGAGGTTGATCTGTTCGGCGTCGCCGTGGGTGCGGGCGTGGGCGCGTAGCGGGGTGGTGAGGTGGTGCAGCTCGGGGTAGGCGATCGGCGCGGCGGCGGTGTGGTCGGCTTGGAAGGTGTTGACCAGTCCGCGGGCGAGGCGGCCGGAGAAGGCGCGTGTCAGGCCGGTGTGTCGCGGCTGGGTGACTGCGTCGCGGTGGGCGCCGTTGGTGCCTGCTTCGGGGCAGCGGAGGAAGGCGGTGCCGAGCGCCTCGGCTGAGGCGCCTGCGACGAGGACACCGGCGAGGGCGGGGCCGGTGGCGATGCCGCCGGCAGCGATCAGGGGAAGGTCGACCTGGGCGTCGATCAGGCTGAGCAGGCGAGTAGGCCGTAGTTCTCGTGAGTGTCGGCATCGTCGAAGGAGCCGCGGTGCCCGCCTGCCTCGATCCCTTGGACGATGAGTGCGTCCACGCCGGCGTCGGCGGCTCGAGGAGGGCCTCCTGTGGGTCGGTGACGGTCACCCACACCGACGTCCCGACCGTTTGCAGCTGCTGGACCACCACTGGGGTGGGCAGCCGAAGGTGAACGAGACCACCGGCACCCTCTCCTGGGTCAGCAGGTCCACTTTCTGCTGGTAGTGGTCGTCGTCGAACCGCGGGTCACCGAGCTGGACGCCGAGACCCGCCGCCTGGTCGCGGAGGCGGTCGGCGAAACGCTGCACGATGGCGGGATCGGCTGGGCCGTTCGGCGGGGCGAACACGTTGACGCCGAACGGCTGCTGGGTGAGTTCGCGAGTGGCGGCGATCTCCGCGCGCACCGCTTCCGGCGTCTTGTACCCGGCAGCCAGGAATCCGAGTCCGCCGGCGTTGGACACGGCAGCGGCAAGGGCGGGCGTCGACGGCCCTCCGGCCATCGGGGCCTGGACCACCGGTACGTCGAACTCGATCATCTGGGGCACGATGTCACAGTCCCGCGAGGTGCTCGGAGTGGAAGAACGGGGACGCGGGTTAGCGGGGAGGTGTGGTGCTGATCAAGCTGCCCATGTGATGTCGCCGTCGGTGAGGATGTCGACGCGCAGGCCACCGCGGTGGATGAGGGGCCGGAGCAGACCCGGACCTTGGAGCCGCTCGAGGTGCGCGCACGGCTCGGCCAGGCGCAGCCCACGGCAGTGGACGTCGCCGATGAAGAAGTCGCGGCCGACCAGGGCATTGACGTCGATGCCGCGGGTCAAGACGTTGCGTCGGGTACTGGCGAAGTCGAGACGGGCGTCGCGGGCGGTGAGGTCTTCCACCACTTCCGCTGCGATCAAGGTGAGCTCATAGCCGGGCCGGTGCGTGCCGCGGGGACTGAAGGTGCCGGTGCCGTCGGCGTAGCGGTCACCCTCAAGGCCACGGCCGGCTAGGGCTCGGGCCTTCGTGATCAGCTGCATCGGCGCTTCGACCCGGGGTGCGACGGCGAGCAGCTCCACCACACCAGCCAACTCGGCCCCTCGTTGCGGTGGTGACAGCACGGGGTCGAGAGACGCCACCGCGTAGGCGCTGCTGATGTCGAGGTCGGCGGTGGCATGTCCGAGCAGTGTCGGGTCTTGCGGGCTGAGGACGACCCCGGGTGGGGTCCCGAACGCCAACACGGCAACCTGGCTTTCGGATCCCCCGGCGAGCCGGCTGTCGGTGTCGTTCACGATGGCGATCCACCAGCCGGCCCACTGGAAGGACCTGGGCTCAGCGATCGGGACCATGCCGAAATCACGGCCGGCGAGCCAGCTCTTCCATGCGGCGAGAGCGTGCGGCACCGTCAAGTTGTCGAAGTCGGGGAGCGCAGCAAGGGCCACCTCGGTGACCGACGACAGACATGCCGCCAGGCCCCGGACCAGTGGGAGGGCTGGGCCGTCCGGCAGGTCGACCTGAATCATCTAGGCTCCCAAGCGTTGCCGGTGAGCAAGACCGGCGTGTCGACATCCATGACGTCACTCTGCCTCGAAGGCTCGCCACCGACCATGCTTCCGTCCAGTTTGGCCCCCTGAGTCCGCTCGTGCTCAAGACGAGGGGCGCCCGCAAGCCGTCAAATCAGCGAGCGCTGTTTGGGACGGTCGACGGGGCGCCCAGCCGTCCAGTAAGAACCTGGAACGGGTTGGCTGGCTCGCTATGGGCTCGCCAAAAGACGTGGATGTGGACGTGCGGTGTCTCTTGGCGTGCGGTCGCGCCGTCGTTGGTGAAGCAGCTCAGTCGGCTGGAGCCGCTCCGTCTGGCGAAGTAGGTCTGGAGTTCGGCTGACCGGCTGGCGATGGACACCCCGCTCGTCGGCGGTGACGTCACCGACGCTGATGACGTGCCGGACGGGCAGCACCAGAGCTTGCGCTTCGGTGACTTGTCCGTGAGGACGGAGGACACGGACCCCGTCGGCACGCCAGATCTCCTGTTGCAGAGTCGCAGGGGTTTCGCAGCCGTCGCATTCAGCTGACGCATGGGGAGGCAGCGGTCGCACCTCAACCGGAGAGCCCACGCTTCTCGAAGCGTTGCTTCGAGGTGGTCAGCGGTCACCATCGATGGGCGTTCGTGGGCCGGTTGGGCAAGGACCCTGATCGGCGACACGTCGTCGCTGGCTGCGCACCCCGAACACGTGGAACACCTGGCGGGCATCGTCGCGAGGACTCGGTTCGCCGATGCTGTCCT